>CANEGO010000005.1 GCA_947427095.1 uncultured Clostridium sp.
ACCTCTTATGTAATTTAAAACCGAGCTTTTAGGCTCGGTTTATTTACAAATGGTGGAGCTTAAGGGATTCGAACCCTTGACCTCCTCGGTGCAAGCGAGGCGCTCTAGCCAGCTGAGCTAAAGCCCCACAAAATATGCATTTAATTAATGCATATTAATAATATCAAAAAGATTAATAAAAATCAATACCTAAATTAATTTTTTTTATTGTTAATTATAATTGCTGAAATTCTTGCTCTATCATGTTTAGTTTTTGAGTGATTTTATTTTGATCTGATTGTTCTAAGCAATACCAACCTTTCTTAAACATTAAATTATATATTTCTCTTTGAAGATCACTCACATCATTAAACATGTCACAATAATCTTCATATAAATCATTATTACTAGCTTCCGTTAAAGCTACCGCATAATCCTTTACCATTGCCTTTTCAATAGTAAGTACAGTTGTAATGTAATCTTTGTCATTCATTTCTTTAGTTTCTGGAACTTCTGTTTTTGGGTTGCTTATCTTATTATTCACTTTCATTCTCCTTATCCTAAAATATTTAATACTGCCCTGCAGTGTTCTTTATGAACCTCTTCTACTTTTATTAACAATTGCTTTATTTCTTCATCTTCTACTTCATTTACAAAATGATTGCATAGTTTACAAGCGTTAAAGTTCCAATTATAAATATCACTTAAATAATCTAAATCCTTTCCTGAAATCATACTTGGAACACTTTCATAATTTTGCATATTTCTTCCTCCTTCACTTTTATTATGTGAATAATAATTATTTTATAAACAACAAAAAGAGCATTTTTAGCCCTTCTTGTTATAAACAATTAACCGCACTTTCAATTAAGATTTCCAATTCCGTATCACTAACGTTTATCTTCTTTTCTTTCATCCATTCCAACGACTTTTCTAGAGCCTTGTTCTTTTTTTCAGCACAACTTAAATCTTTACCTACTTGTTCAACATATTTAACCGTTTTTTCAACTATATCTCTTTTAACTTTATCCTGAATAAAGTCCTGATATAAGTTTTTAATCCTTATTCCTAAATACCCAATAACACCGGTGATTACTGTACTTACAATTTGAATAAGATTATCAGAAATTAAACCAATAATATCACTCAAGCCAAACTCCCCCAAATTTAAATAAAGATGCATCTTCATTATTATTTTATTCTAAACAAAAAACAAGGCCATTACTTATGTCCATTGTTTTTACTTTTTATGTTTTATAATTATGGTCGGAAAGACAGGATTTGAACCTGCAACCTCTACGTCCCGAACGTAGCGCTCTACCAAATTAAGCTACTTTCCGATAAATGGCGCTCACGATGAGAGTTGAACTCATGACCTTTACCTTCGGAGGGTAACGCTCTATCCAACTGAGCTACGTAAGCAAAAAGCTTATTTAAGCTTTAAATTAATTCCTACTGGACAATGATCGCTCCCCATTACGTCAGAGTATATCACCGCATTAGAAACCTTGTCAATAATATGTTTTGATACTATAAAATAATCAATTCTCCACCCTATATTTCTTTCTCTGCAATTTCCTATGTAACTCCACCAAGAAAATGCATCAGATTTATTGGGATTAAAATATCTATAAGTGTCTATAAACCCACTTTCCAATAAGTTAGAAAACTTTTGCCTTTCTTCATATGTAAAACCAGCATTGCCAATGTTTGCCTTAGCATTTTTAATATCTATTTCGGTATGGGCCACATTAAAATCACCACAAACAACAACTGGTTTTTTTTCTTCTAATTTTTTAAGAAACTTTTTCAAATCATCTTCCCAAGTCATTCTATAATCAAGTCTTGATAAATCTCTTTTAACATTAGGAACATATTGGTTAACTAAAAAGTAATCTTCGAATTCTAAAGTTATAACCCTACCCTCATGATCATGTTTCTCTATTCCCAAACCATAAGTAACATTAATTGGTTTATAAAGCGTATAAATAAGGGTGCCAGCGTATCCTTTTTTTTCTGCTGGATTAATATAACAATAATAGTCTTTCGGTTTAAAGTCAATTTGATTAAGTTCAGCTTTTACCTCTTGAAGGCAATATGCATCAGCATCACAGGTATAGAAAAAATCTTCAAAACCTTTTTTTAGGCATGCCCTAAAACCTGCTACATTCCAAGATACTAGTTTCATAATTACACCTCTTAATCTATTATATCATGATTGTAATTAATTTTTTTGCTTTTTTATTTTATATTACTATTTGTGATAATATTCGATAATGGCAACAAGTATCATAACAAATCAAAAAAGGAGAAAAAATGATAGAAAATGTAATCGAAGAAACTATAAAAGAACTAAAAGAAAAATTTGATAAAATAAATGAGCAAGGCTATATAAAAAGTCAAGTAAGTAGAAGCAAAGGTAGTTCTGGGCTAACCTTCGAAAGATTAATTGGAAATGAAAATAACGAATTTCAAATAGCGGATTATAACGGTATAGAAATAAAAGTTAAAAATAATATTGGATATAGTTATAGATACATAACATTATTTAGCCTAGTACCCAGCAACTGTTTTGGAATAATACTTAAAGAATTAAGATATAACTACGGAACACCTGATAAAAACTATAGTGATGTAAATATATTAATGAAGTCTGTCTTCGCAAATATGAAAACTACAACTGAAAATGGATATTCGTTTAAATTAGAAATTAAATATAGTGAAAATAAAATATTTTTATACATTTATGATAAAAGTGACGTATTGGTAAATAAAAGCATATACTGGGATTTCGAAGATATAATATCCGTAGTAAAAAGAAAGCTAAATTATCTTGCATTGGTAAAATATGATAGCAAATTAATTAATAATAAAAAATATTTTAAGTATACAAATATTAGATTTTACAAGTTTAAAGGAGTTGATACGTTTTTTGAATTAATAGAAAAAGGATTTATTAGAGTATATATATGTTTAGGGGTATACAAAAGTGGTTTTAAGGCCGGTTTAGAGCATGACCATGGTATAAGGTTTGATATAAAGGAATGCGATTTATTAAAACTATACGATGAGTATAATATAAAAGATAAAAAGTACATTTAACTAAATGTTCTTTTTATAATAATGTGAGGTTGCAAATTTTCCCACAAAAAAACTATTCAAATTAATGAATAGTTACTTTCTAATGGTCGGAAAGACAGGATTTGAACCTGCAACCTCACGGTCCCAAACCGCGTGCACTACCAAATTGTGCTACTTTCCGAATTGCAAAATGATTATATCATAATGATTTAAATAAAGTCAATACCAACAAATACATTAATTAGTGGCGCGCTCGAAGGGATTCGAACCCCTGACCCCTTGGTTCGTAGCCAAGTGCTCTATCCAGCTGAGCTACGAGCGCATGTCATCATTTTCCTCACCAGGGGTCAGTCAGATACACTTTTAAATTCCCCTCGCGACGCCACTAATTATAACACTTATATTTATATTTTTCAATACTATTTTATGAATTTTAATAACGAACGTGAATCATTAAAGGCGATTTTTATATTTTATAATGTATATTTAATACCATTTTCTTTTAATATTGGTATGTTATTAATTAATTTATTATATCCATCTTTAAAATCGTCCATCGCTATTTTAATAACATTAATGTTTTTATTTTTAATACCATCCGCTAATGATAAATATGCATTTTGTTGATCTATACTATTTTTAACACTAAACGACTGATAGTTATGATGAACCCTTTTTAATCTCTGTTCATAAATATTCACATCCTTTAAGTATAAAACAACAAAATATATATCATATTCTAAATAAGATAACTTTTTTACTAACCTTTCGTATTCTTCATCAAATTTGTATTCTTTATAATCAAGCATACAATACACTTGTTCTGTGAAAAAAGTTCTATCAAATATTAAATTTAGATTGGTATCTTCTAATGATTCCATGTAATTTATTAAACCCAAATACATTATCTTGTTTTTCTCTCTACCCGTTTGAGTCTTGTCTTTTATTCCAGATAATCTGTACAGATTAGTGGTTGGCAAATTATCTCTCAAAAAATTTGCCATGGTACTTTTTCCAACACCTTGCGGACCCTCCACTATTATTATTGTTCCTCTTTTGTTTTTCATAAAACCTCCTTGATTATTACATAATAATTATATCATATAGAATTATTAATTAAGTTAAAAATATGTTATAATTATAGTTAGGAGGTAAAGTAATGTTAAAGGAGTTTAAGAAGTTTATATCACGTGGAAACGTAGTTGATTTAGCTGTTGGTGTGATAATTGGTGGTGCTTTTGGTAAGATAGTCTCATCGCTTGTTAATGATATTTTAATGCCAATTATAGGGGTAATTATTGGAGGTGTTGATTTTAGTAACCTCGTATTAAAAGTGGGTAATGCTAAAATAGCATACGGTATGTTCATCCAAAACGTAATAGATTTTCTAATAATAGCCTTCTGCGTATTTATGTTTGTGAAAATTATTAATAAACTTTCTAATTTAACTAAAAAGGAAGAAGAACAAAAAGAAGAAAAAATTACCGAAACAGAATTAAGCGTATTAAAAGAAATCCGCGAAGAACTAAAAAAGAATTCTAAAAATAAAATAGTTACTAATAAAACAGTAAAATCTAATATAAAAAAGAAAAAGGATTAAGCAATTTAAAGGCTTAATCCTTTTTTAGATCCTACCCCGGAGCCATAAATATAAATAAAAAAAACTAACTAGAAATAGTTAGTTACACACATAAGTGGTGGCTCCGGGCAGGATCGAACTGCCGACACCAGGATTTTCAGTCCTGTGCTCTACCGACTGAGCTACAGAGCCAAATTAAAAAAATGGCGGTTCCGACGAGATTTGAACCCGCGATCTTCTGCGTGACAGGCAGACGTGTTAACCCCTACACCACGGAACCGTACAAAACTTCTTCCAAAGCTCTTTAAGTATACTAAAAATAACCTATTATTGTCAAGTACCCTTTTCAACTTTTTTTATATTTTAATCTTATTTTGTTAATTTATATGACAAAATAAAACCTATAAACATTATTACTATTCCAATAAAAAGATTTGACGAAACATAAACTTCTGGAATCAAAGCGGGAATAGAACCTAATACAAACCCGATTATAATGCTATACGTTAGTCCATAATGTTTTTCAAGCAAATAATTTATAAGTTTTAAAAGGACTATTATTCCAGTAACTAATCCTATTATGAAAGGAATAAGTTTATTTAACTCCATTAACCCTACTGTTATTGGATGTGCCATAACCGATAAAACATACTCATACATTCCAATTATAATAAGTAAAAATGACCCACTAATACCTGGTATTACTTTTCCTACCGAGTATATAACACCTGCCAAAAAAAGATTAATAAAACTTAAAATACCTGAGGATGTATCAGCATCTAAATCTAACTCAAAAACTGTTTTAGAAAAAATCCATAAACTAAGTGATAAGACAAACGTAATTATCATCGCAACATAGTTTATTTTTTTATTCTTTGTTTTAACCTCTTTGAAAAGAAATGGTACACCACCTAATATAAGCCCAATAAAAGCAAATTTAGTTGCTACTTCATGCCTTTCATATAAAAACATAATAACGTTACTAAACCATACTGCGCCTATTAAAATTCCTGTTCCTAAAATAGCTAAAAAAGTAAAGTTTTTCTTAAAGTCTTTAAAAAGATTAGTAAGTGCATTAATCATCTTATCATAAACACCCAATATAACCGTAACAACTGCTCCAGATACCCCGGGAGTTATCATGGCAGAACCGGCAAGTATTCCAACTAAAAACAAATAAATAAAAGACATATAATCACCTAAATAATTATATGCCTTTTTAAATCTACTATTCTATTGTTAATGTTTGAATTTCTGGTTGAATTTGAATAAATGTATTACCATCATTTACAACTAATTCTTTTCCTGTTGCTTTTACTTTATAAACAGTTTGAGCTGATCTAGAAGACTTTTCCCAGGTAATAGGAATAGCATAACCTTCTGATATATAATATCCTTCTCCACTACCAATGTTTTTTAAATCTTGTCTACCACCAGCATAGCCATCATTTAAGGTGTAATTATAAACTTTATAAGTAATTATGTTTTTAGCAGTATACTGCATACCTGTAACATAATCTTTATGTTCTGTATTATTTTGGTATCTTTTATATACCTTATTTTCAGCATCATACCCATAGCTTGTTAAATGAGTTTTAGAATATGGAATTCTAACTGTGTTAGCAGGTATTGCTCCTTCGTAACTTGCTAAATCAAGTGATTTTGCTTGATAAGTCAATAACAAGTCTTTATCAGAAGTCATTCTATATCCTTTTTTCTCTGCGGCTGCCTTTACTTTTTCCATCGTTGTATATGCTCTGTGTTCTCTTGCTATTTTTCTTAGGTTATTATCCCAAGTAAACGCACTTGAGTTATCAGCGTTTATGTTATTTATACCAAGTGATGAAATGTCACTTTGAGCCCTTGGACTCCATCCAATATGAGCATATATCGCATCGTTTTCTAAAACATAATCCAAATAATAATGTCTTGATGATCTGACTGATGCTACTCTTGCAGTATCCTTATCTTTAAATACAGCCATCATTCTAGTTATTCCACCTTCTACTATCATTTCATATGTGATATAAGCATCTTGCAAGCCTGCTTGATATCCCCAAACGGCCTTATTATTATTTATCATAACCGCAATAGGTCTTGAAGTTGAACTCAAATCAACTATGTTTATCTTTTCTTCTTCCTTTGTTATTTTTTTCTTTTTAGGAACTTTTTTTTCTACTTCTTGTTTATCACTTAATAAGATAAATGAAAGTATACCAATTATCAGTAAAAGTACTACTACCATTATAATTTTTGCTTTTTTGCTAAGTTTTATTTTTTTTCTTTTCTTTTCTTTACTCATGTTACTTCTCCTATTCTATATAATCTTATTATACTATCATTTAGAATATTAAACAAGAAAGAAAAAAACATCTGTATATAGGTATTAAAATTTTAAATAAAGTCTTCGTTATTAATACTTTCTATATCTTTTATAATATCTTTTTCCTTTTTTACCTCTATATAATTTGTATTTTCGTTTGCTTTACAAGCCATAAGAATTGGAAACCAATATTCTTTACTCTTAATAAAATCCGTAATTTGTTTATAATAATAAATATTAACTTTCTTCTTTAGAAAGCTGGCATACAAGAATTCTGATACAACTCCATAACTTTCATAATTATTTAATATGGCACAAACTATATCAGAATCCTTAAGTTTAGATATCATTGCATTTGATTTCATCTGGTATTCTTTTAGGTTATCATTTTTCCTATCGCCAACTAAGTAGTAATAATAAAATCCGCCAACGTATTTTAAATTCTTATTTTTCTTTATATAGGTCATATCATTTTCAAAGGTAGCACTTCTAGCATCACCAACTAACTTACTTCTAATATCATTTTGTGCTAAAACACTTATGTTTTCTTTATTAACATATTTATGATCAAAATCATAATGACATGATATAAAAATATTTTTCTCGCTGTTTTTTTCTCTTGTATAAGTAACTTTTTTAGCAGGTTTAATAATAGACTTTTTATATTCTTTTAAATAAGTTTTTACATCTTCTATATCATCATAGTTTACAAACGTTATATTATCATCTAATGTTTTGGCCATTTCTATGGCATACCAATACTTGGAATTGATATCTAACGTACATATATTAGGATCTGCAAAAATAGCTATTTCCTTATTTTTATATGCTGCATATAAAAGTTCTGACATTGTCGAAATAGCAGAATATCTATCAATAATAACAACTACTAAATCTGCTTCATCTAACTCGCCTAATTGTATATCAATTAAAGCAGCACAAGATTCTAAGGTATTACAATTATAATCATCATAATAGTAATAACCTCCTACGTATGTAATTTCGGTATTATAAGAAAGACATCTATTTTTCTTTGGCTTTCTTAAAAAATATTTAACATCGCCAAGTATTTTACTTCTAACATCATTTCTTAATTTATATATAGCCTCTTCCTCACTAAATTCACCATGTTTCAAATCAAAGGCTGCCGAAATAAAGAGTTTTGTTTTACTCATAAAAATCACCAACTTTTATATATAATTTAGTATATATTCTAACATACAAATAATATCTTTTAACAAAAAAATGCTTAGATTAACTAAACATTTTTAATATATCGTTAGCTACTAATAAAGTGCTATTAAATGCCCATGATAAATTATATCCACCGCATTTACCATCAACGTCCAAAACTTCTCCAACTGCATATAATCCTTTGCATTTTTTTGACTCTAAATTATCAGTAAATTCTTCTAATGATGCTCCTCCGCTAGTTACTTGTGATACATCAAAATCACCTGTACTAGTAATTTCAAAAGTCATGTTTTTTATTATATTTACTACTTTAGTTAAATCATTATCTGTTAAATTGGTAACCTTTTTACCCTCTAGTTTTAAATTCTTAGAAATTACTTTTGCTAATTTATTATTAAGCATGCAAGATATTGCTTCTTCTATGGTGTAATTAGAAAATGATTTTATGTAATTATATAATTCATCAGTCTTTTTATCTGAAGCATAGTCTACTTTTATAAATAAGTTTTTATGGTGGGGCATTTTACAAGCATACCTAGATAAATTAAATACGCATATTCCAGATAATGAATCTTTGGTAAATTGTAATTGTCCATTTTCTTCCGTTATCAAATCATCATTGTCATATAGTGATACCTTTGCATTTACCCTTACTCCTGCTAAATCTTTAATGTATTTATAATTTGTTTTAAGACTAGTTAAAGAAGGATATAACTTAGTTATACTATGTCCAAATGATTTTAGTAGTTCATAACCCTTACCAGTAGACCCAGTCTTAGGATAAGTCTTACCACCCGTTGCAATAACAACCATTTTAGATTTTTTCTCATCATTTATTATAAACGTATCATTTTCTTTTTTTATAGCATTTACATCATAATTATACATAACTTCCATGCCACAATTTAAAAGCGCTCTTTCAAATGATTTACAGACAGTTAAAGCTTGATTAGAGTACGGATAAAGTCTATCTTCCTCATTTGTTATCAAAACGCCAAACGCTTTTAATAAAGAAGTATAATTATCACTTCCACTTTCTATTAAAGCTTTTAAGTTATCAAGTGAGGAATTACTACTATAATCATCTATTTTAATGTTCTTATTACCAATGTTACATCTACCATTTCCCGTTATTAAAATCTTCTTACCTAACTTATCATTTTTCTCTAATAACAAAACTCTTAAATTTGGATTTTTATACTTTAAAGTAAGTGCTAGAAAACATCCTGATGCTCCTGCTCCTACTATAATTACATCGTACATATCAAAATCACCTTCTTTTAATTTACATTATATATCATTTTCAAGAATAATTCTTTGATTTTTAAAACCAATATGATTATACATATCTAAAGCATTTTTATTAAAGCTCCAACAACTAAGTTCAACTCTTTGACATGATTCTTCTTTTGCTATTTCTTTTATTTTATTCATAAGTTTTTTTCCATTACCAGAATGTCTATTATTTTTATCTATTACCAGTTGATCAACCCACATTATTTTATTGTGTTTTTCTTTTATCTGGTATACTACATACCCTAATATTTCATTACTACTTTCTAAAATTAATAAATTAGATTTTTTTATTGTATCTATTAAATCATTTTTTAAGTCTTCTTCATTCTTATTCGAAAAAATATCAGGTCTACTTTCATAATGATATTTGTAACCATCAATATATATATCTAATAAATTACTTTTTACATCTTCTAAATTAGCTTTTCTGATATTGATATTTTCTACTTTCATTATAGTTTTTCACCTCTTGTATTAACTATAACATTTTAATAAGAAAAAAACTAGCTTTAGCTAGTCTTCTACCAAATAAAACTCGGTATGTGGCTGACCGCATATTGGACAGATAAAATCCTCAGGAACACTTTCTCCTTCATAAACATAACCACATATCTTACATTTCCATTTTTTAGTTTTTGTACCATATTCTTGTTTTACTTCTTTTTCTTCTTCATAGGTAGGAGCATTCTTAGGTGATGTTCCTTTTAATTTTTCGTGATAATACTTATAAGTCATAGGATTATCATTTGTGTAGTCATTCGCCTCTATAATTTTACCTAAAAACACAGTATGAGTTTCGGTTTCCATCATATCTATTACTTTACAAATCATTTTTCCACATGAGTCAGATATTACTGGAATACCATCTATTTCTTCATAACCAACGTTTTCAAATTTATCAGTGTCCTTACTTGATTTGAATCCAAACTCTCCTATTATTTTAGAATCAGAATTTTCTTTTAAAATCGATAATCCAAATTTTTTAGTTTCCTTAATTACTTTATTAGTATAATTATCGTGGTTTATACTAACTGCTATAGTAGGATTATTAGATGTTACTTGCATCGCGCTATTTGCAATACAACCTACTTTTTTATCACCAATAATGCTTGTTACAACGTATACTCCGTATGATAAATTTCTTAAAACTTTCTTATCCATAATTAGCTCCTTGCTGCTCCGTCAACTGATAAAATCTCGCCTGTTACGTAACTTGCCATATCACTTGCTAGAAATAAAAATGCGTTTGCAATATCTTCAGGCTCACCTATCCTTCCAAGTGGGATAGTAGCGATTACCCCCTTAATCTTTTCTTCTGGAACTTTTTTCATCATATCAGTCATAGTAACTCCAGGTGCTACTGCGTTAACCCTTATGTTATCTTTTCCAAGTTCTCTTGCTAATGATTTAGTAAGACCATTTACCGCAAACTTACTAGCTGGATATCCACATCCTGATGGCTGTCCATATAAGCTTACCATTGATGATGTATTAAGAATTACTCCACCACCATTTTCTTTCATAATTGGTGCAACTGTCTTAGAACAATTAAACACCGCATTGACGTTTAAATCCATTATCTTTTTAAAGTTTTCCTCCGGATAATCATAAATACTTTCCATTGCAGAAATACCAGCGTTATTGACAAGTATATCTACTTTTCCATATTTGTTTTTAACTTCGTTAAAAGCTTCTTCTACCTCTTTTGCATCACTTATATTAGGATATAATCCCATTACTTCATAGTTTTCATTTATTTCTTTTAACTCATCAATTGCCTTATCTACTGATTCTTTTCTTGAACCAAATAAAACAACTTTTGCATTATTATCTAAAAATTTCTTAACCGTTGCAAATCCAATACCACGGGTTCCTCCAGTTACAATTGCCACTTTACCATCTAACATATATATCCTCCTATCATAAATAGTAATCATTCCTATTTTATAATATATTTAAAAATAAATCAATTACTAGGACATTATAAAAAGAAAACTGTTTTTAGTTTTCTTCATCTATTAACTTGTGTTGTTCTTCATACCATGCAGGTGTACATGAAATTAAAACCTTGCAGTTGGCATCCCATCTGTATGCTTCACCTTTTTCTACCAAAATAACATCGCCCGCTTTAAACTCTATTATTTCATCTTTTTTAATTAACTTTCCAGTTCCTTCCATAATATACAAAAGTTCCTTAACTCTTTCGTTAACACAGTATCCAGTTTCTGGATACTTACCGTTTACCGTTGCAACCGATACGTTTATATCAGGATCGCCTAGTGGATATTCCATATTATGGCACTCATTACTATTCTTATACAAAACAGAATTTTCTTTTTTACATACTTTCATTTTCTTCCTCCACAAACACTCTTGGTACCCTATATGATATAGTACTCATTATTTCATAATTTATTGTACCACATAAATCTGCTATTTCATCTAATTTTATTATATCATTATCCCATATGAATACATCATCGCTTACGTTTACTTCTTTAATATCTGTTACATCAGCCATAATTCCATCCATGCAAACACTACCTATTATAGGTGCTTTTTTTCCGTTTATTACAACATATCCTCTGTTAGATAGCATTCTTCTTAAACCATCTGCATAACCAATAGGAATGGTTGCAATAACGCTTTTCCTTTTAGTTATAAAACGTCTAGAATAACTGATACTTGTTCCTTCATTTACTTCTTTTAGAAACGTTATCTTAGATTTTAGTTTGGCTACTGGCTTTAAAGGTATTTTATCATAAGTCCCTTTAAACGATTCATAACCATACATTATTATACCTGGTCTTACTAAGTTAAATATTTCACTCTGAAAATTTATTATCCCGTTAGAAGCTGATGCATGAACGTATTTAATATCACCCATTTCGCTTCTTATAATTCTAACTGCTTCCTTAAAAGTATCCAATTGTTTTTTAGTGTATTCTTGATCCGTATCCGCAGATGATAAATGGGTATATACACCTTCTACTTTAATGTTATTAGCACTTTTAAGTCTATTAACAAAGGCATTTATATTACTAGGTAAAACACCTGTTCTTCCCATACCAGTATCAATTTCTATGTGAACTCTAATACATTTATCTTGTTTTAAAACTTCTTCTAAAAAATCAGTAGAAGATAATCCAATTACTAAATCATTATCTATAATTTTAGAAAGTTCACCTATATAAGGCTGATTTAATATAAAAATATCCTTTTTATAACCAAAACGTCTTACGTTTACTCCTTCATCTACCGTTGCAAGTCCTACTATATCAAACTCATTTAATACGCCCAATCTTTTATTTATATATGTTCCGTAACCATTAGCTTTAATAACAGGCATAATATTAGTATCTTTACCTACCATTTTTTTGATTTCATTTATGTTATGCTTAAAGTTATTAATATTTACTTCCATAACCGTAGGTCTTGTAACATTCTCATTCATTTTAAAACACTTCCTTTATTAATTTATATGTTATTAAAATTTTACTATAATACTTATAAATTTATATGTTGATAATATCATCCTCCGTCAAGATTTTAAAGAAAATGTGGAAAATGTAAAAAAAGAAGTTTTTTAAGACTTCTTTTAAATTTCTTTATCTAATTAAATTTTTTTATCTTCATCAGTTATTTCTGATTCATATAATCTTTTATACGGTTTATTATTTTTTAATAATTCTTCATGTGTTCCAATTCCATTTACTTTTCCATCTTCAATCAAATAGATTTTATCACATCCCTTAATAGTAGATAATCTATGAGCAATAATTAAAATAGTATAATCATTTTTTAAATTATCAATTGCTTTTTGTATTTTACTTTGAGTTTCATTATCCAAAGCACTAGTTGCCTCATCAAATAGTATTATCTTAGTATTTTGAATAAAAGCCCTAGCAATAGCGAGTCTCTGTCTTTGACCACCTGATAATATAACTCCACTTTCTCCAACTATAGTATCATACTTATCAGGAAGTGTTTCTATATAATCATCAAGACAAGCAAGACGGCAAGCTTCTTTAATTTCTTCGTCTGTTACGTTTTCTTTTACCAATCTTAAATTATCTTTAATACTCATATTAAAAATATATGGACTTTGACTAATTATGGTAATATTTCCCCTAATTGATTCTTCATCTAATTCATTAATATCTATGCCATCTATTTTGATTTTACCTTTTTCTATATTATATAACTTGCATAGCAAAGAAAATATTGTAGTTTTACCAGCTCCTGATTTTCCAACAAAAGCAACCGTTTCGTTTTCTTTTATTTTAAATGACATACCATCTAATACTTTTTTTCCATTATCATACGAAAAATCAACATTACTGAATTCAAAATTGCCCTTTATATTTTTTATATGTTTCTTACCAAAAGATTCTTTTTTAAATTCCTTGTTTTCAAGTATGGAAAATACTCTGTTACTAGACAAGTTAAATGATTTTAATTCGGATAATAAATCTCCTACTTTTTCCATTAAGTTAGTAAGTAATCTTGTTCTGTACGAAAATACTATAATAGCGGATGAGATGGCTAATAAATTAGATTTTATTAATAAGATTAATAATATGACAAGTCCAAACTCCGCAACTATTTGAACAATATTTATTAGACAATCAAAATCATTTTCTGTATTTCTCATATCAAACATTTTTAATGATAATAAATTAATGTTTCTTTCTATTTCATCCATAAACGATTTTCTTGCATTAAGCATTTTTATGTCTCTAACTCCTCTAATTAATTCGGTTGAAAGTCCCGTGGTTTTATCATTTTGCATTCTAAATTCTTTATCTTTTTGATTAAATTTTCTAACCTTTATAAGATAAATAATTGTTAGTATAAGAGTTACTAATAAATAATATAAAAATGCTATTTTATTAATGATGAATACTGCAATAAATATACCAATATTAGAAATAAGTCCCGTTATATGTCCCATTCCCATGGTAAATATATGAGAAAGTTCATTTGTATCGCTACCTATTCTTTGCACAAATTTACCGGTTGTATTTTTGTCAATATCACTTACCTCTATTTTAAGTATTTCATTACCTAATTTAACTTGTATATCACGAGCTACACCTCTAAAAAATATTTGGGTATTTCTTCTTAAAAAGACTCTTACAAACGCATTAAAAATCGCTATAGCAAGTATTAATAACGATGTATAAAATAACTCTTTATATATGTTATCAGTTAAATAAAGTAATTGTTTAGAACCTAATATTGGAAGAATAATATTAACTGCTACAAAAACAACACAACAAAAAAATTGCGCATAAAAAGCTTTTTTATATTTCTTACCAAATTCCATTACTTTCTTTAAATTAGTAATAGTTTCTTTCATCTAAATCACCTTCTTTAATTTTTCTATTAAATCCTTAATTAACTTTTTTATTTCTTCTTCATTTACTAAAATACTATTACAAGCTATTTGACATGATAGGCCATGGGTATAAAATCTTACATCTCTATAAAGATTTTCAGCTTGTTTTTTAGTAATGTTATACTGCACTGGTATAGAATGTATAGTTTCAATATTCCAACTTGAATTTAAAACCTCATCTATTGTTCTACTTCCTGCTAAATCGGTCATAAATAATGCTTTAAATATATTTGGCTCTTTATATGCAAATAATGCATACGCATAACTAATAGTAAATAAATAGTCTTTTTTATCCACAAACTTATAAATAAACGCATCATAGTAGTCATGAAGATATTTTTTTAATTTTCCTTTTAGCCCATCCATACTTCCAAAATTTTTAAATAATGGTTGTGTTGAACATCCAATGTATTTGCATAGTTCCCTAGCATTAAGTAATTGAATACCTTTATTTTTTATAAAGTCTGCTGATTTTTCTAAAATTACTTTTTCATCAAAAACAGTCCTTCTTGCCATAAAATCATCCTTTCCAAATATTAAATAACAGTTGTTATTTAATTATAAGTGTTTATATAAGAAATGTCAATACAAAAAAGAAAACTATGTCGAAACATGGTTTTCTTATACATTTGTTGGTAGTAATCATTTATTATTCGCTCCACCCGTAAGCGAATATATCTGTTTTTCTATCAATAATATACATTAGTTTTAAATGGAAATCAGGAGTTTAAAGAAAACATTGAAAATGTAAAAAAGAAAAGTCTGTCTAATTTTCATTATTTATTACAATCATAGCAACACATTGCTCAGTAAATACCCTAATTGAATACCTTCTTTCTCCGTGAGAACTTGAGGTCGAGATTTTCGACTTCAAAATTTCTAAATCGTAATTATCTAATAACCGACTAAATCTTTTAGGAAATTTTTCTGAATTATTCTTTACGGCCTCATTAATTTTTTACTAAACCTCTTTCAGCTACCAAATGATACTTTCGCACAAAAAGTTGATTATTTAGCATAAGCTTATATGGTTTAAATTATTCAATGATTTTCTATTTTTTAATAAGTTTATTTTTTTCTTCTTGTTTGAATAGCAAAATATGTTTGAGCAAGAGCAATAACCGACTTTCTACTATCCCCATTTTGAGCAATTAAGTAGCAAGCATATCTAGATAGCTTATAATCTTTCTGTTTTCTATATGCTCGCGAACCAATTGCTACCATTTTACTAGCATCAATAAAATGGTAGGTAGCATTAAAATCACTATTTTCACAGGCTGTAATTGACTTATTAATTATTTTTTCAAAATTTTGCCAATTTGAATATTGTAATATAGGCATTAACTCTCTTGCTAACCAATACTCATTACCATACTCATCAATATGTTTAATACTATGAAATACCATATCATTATGTAATTCTAACTTACTCATTTTTAATATCTCCATCCTTATTAGTTTTATATTAAATTCATAAATTGTGTTTTTTGTTTCATTTGACAACAAATATCTCGGCATCTAACATAATTTGTTTCTCCATTATTTAACATATTAAATTTTCTTTTTTTCTTCTATTTCATACATAGTATCACTTATTTGATAAAGATTATTGTTTTGTTATAAATATTTATTAAATGAAAAAACCTAATTTACATAAAGTAAAATTAGGTTTTGAATGACCTAGAGCTTCTAAAGTTTTCTAAGCACCACTCATTTATATTATACTTTTAATTTGTTATTTTATACATTAGGATAACCCATTATTCTTAATATATCATTTATATTTATAGATTCTAATTTACTACTCAGCTTTTTTATTTCATTATTTATAGAATTAATTAATTCATTATACATCTCATAATTTAAAATTAATTTTAGTGTTCTTAATATCATATATAGATTTGTTGAATTACCACTTACTAAATAATTTTTATCAATCACTTTAAAACCTAGTGTATATTTATCCCTAAAACAGAAAAGCCTATCTGAATGAGCTGCTATATTGCGAATACTTGTTAAATTTTTTAATATCTGTTTCAGTAATTTATCAGATATTTTAAAATATTTAGCAATCATTTGTCTATCATTTTGTTTTAATAATCCATAATAACTACTTGCAACACCAAAAGTTAAAATTTTCATTAATACAAATGGTGGTACATATCCATATTTATCTTTATAGTGCGTTATTGCTGAATGAACTTTATAATTATGATCTATTTCATCATTGATTCTATTAATTAAATTTTCTTTTATTTTTATATTAACCTTACTATCCAAATTATTTATATTTAAATAATCTTGTAAACCATATACTTTAGAAATTTGGTTAGCCATTAAAGACTTAATTATTGTTTCTATTTCTAAAGCATATTTTAAAATTATATATTTTAAATTTTTATCAAAATCATATAAAGCATATATTTCATCAAAAGTAACATTAGGTAGATAATTACCATTTCTATCTTTAAAATTATATTTATAGCTATTTACTATGGAATAATAAGTATATTTTTCAATTTTGTTAATTGCATCTTGTTTATCTTTAACAATTACATTTTTAGATACCAAATATTCAATTAATTGTTCATTACTCTTATATTCTTTCATTAAATCCCCCAATAGATAAAAAATGACCAGGGGCTTCTAAAGTTTCCCTGGCACTACTCAATATGTAATATATCAATTTTTTATATTACTGTCAATAATTTATAATCTAAAATTTCAAAATCTGCTATTTATTATAATTAGCAAGTTCTTCTCTTAGCATTTCCATCGTTTTAGCTGGATTTGCTTTACCACGAGTCTTTTTCATAACCTGTCCAACAAAGAAATCTATCATTCTTGTTTTTTCAGGATTATATTCTCTTGCTTGTTCATCATTTTCTTTTAATACTTCCATAACAACATCATGAATAGCAGCGTCATCAGTTATTTGCATCATACCTTTTTCCTTAACGATAACGTTAGGTTCTTTACCTGATTCTATCATATCTTCAAATACTTCTTTAGCTTGTTTTGAGGATATTGTTTTGCTATCAACTAAATCAATTAACGCTTTTATCATAGCTGGCTTAACAGGTACATCTTCTATTTTCATTTCATTAGTGTTTAAGTATCCCATAAGCATACCAGTAACCCAGTTACAAGCTTTTTTAGGATCAGCACCTAACTCAACACATTCGTTAAAGAAGTCTGAGTTTTCTTTAACTTTAACTAATACTTCTGCATCATACTTAGAAAGTTCATATTCATCCATGTACTTTCTTACTCTATCTAATTGAAGCATAGGAATTGTTTTTCTAATTTCTTCTAACATTTCGTCAGTTACATCAGTTGGTGCAATGTTTGGTTCGATAAAGTATTTATAATCAACTGCATCAGCTTTATCTCTCATCTTGAAAGTCTCTCCAGTTTCATCATCAAAACGTCTTGTTTCTTGTTCTACTTTACCACCATTTTGAAGAATTTCAGTTTGTCTTTCAATTTCATAATCAATTGCACGACCAACGTTATAAAATGAGTTAATGTTTTTCATTTCAACTTTAGTACCTAACTTCTCAGAGTCTGAAATTGATACGTTAACGTCACATCTCATTTGACCTCTATCACTTCTAGCTTCTGATACACCACAGTAAACGATTAATGAACGATATGTCTCTAAGAAAGTTAAAGCTTCTTCTTTAGAATGTAAACAAGGCTCTGTTACTGTTTCTAAAAGTGGAACACATGCTCTGTTATAATCTATTAAAGAATATGTATCATAGTGATCAAGGGACGCTGTATCTTCTTCTAAGTGAGTATCATGAATATCTACTCTTTTAATCTCACCATCCACATCAATATCTACATAACCATTTATACCAACTGGTTTAGTCATTTGTGTTATTTGGTATCCCTTTGGTAAATCTGGATAGTAATAGTTTTTTCTATCAAAGATTATTTCATCAGGAGTTGTACAATTCATTGCCATAGATACCTTTAAAGCTCTTTTAACAGCTTCTTCATTTGCTACTGGTAAGATACCTGGAAAACCTAAATCTTGGTATGCTACGTGTGAGTTTGGCGCTTCTGTATATCCATTTATAGCAGGAGAAAATACTTTTGAGTTTGATTCTAATTCACAGTGAACTTCTAGTCCAATTGTTACTTTATACATATTACTTTTCCTCCCTTACGTTAAGTGGTACAAAACCAATTTTTTCTTCTAATGCTGCAGCCATGTTAATAACTGTGCTATCGGTTTTTATTGGACCGGATATGTTAATTGCAACTGGCATACCTTCTACCATTCCAGATGGAATTGAAATTGAAGGAAAACCACCAAAGTTAGAAATTACCATGTTTTCTGCAAATAGCAAATAGTTATCTGACATAACGTCACTAGTTTCTCCAAAATGTGGAGCGATAGTGTTAGTATTTGGCATAATGCATCCATCGTATTTTTCAAATAACTCATTCATTTTATCAACGATTAATCTTCTAATTCTCCCGGCGTTCTTAAATAGCTTTTCTTGGTTTTCTTTTTGAAGAATAAATGACCCTAAAACAAATCTTCTTCTAATCAATTCTGAGAAACCTTCGGTTCTAGTATTAATCATAACCTCAGCCGGAGTAGACCCACCTTTTCTATTTCCAAAAGGAATACCAGTAAGGTTCGAGTTATTACTAGTTGCTTCAGCACAAGAAATTGCCATATAAGAAGGATATAAACTTCTTAAAATATTTTCATCTATACTTTCTTCTACAACTTCCATACCACATTCTTTAGCATATTCTATAATTTTCATAAAGTTATCATAAAACTCTGGAGTATTTTTTAACTCATCGTTTAACTCTTTAATGTAGAATAATTTCTTTCCTTTAACGTCAGTAGTATAACTATCTACTAAGTTAATGTTAGATGAATCTATTGATGTCATATCTCTTTCATCTATTCCTTTAATTGCATCAATTACGTATGCAACATCTTTTACTTTTCTTGTAAAACATCCTACGTGGTCCATACTAGATGCAAAGGCAAATAATCCCCATCTAGATACTAAACCGTACGTTGGTTTATATCCTACAACACCACAGTATCCAGCAGGTTTACGAATAGAGTCCCCTGTATCAGTACCTAGTGCGTAAGGTACGATTCCTTTTGCTACTGCTGCGGCAGATCCAGCAGAAGATCCAGCTGTTTGTCTTGTAATATCCCATGGGTTTCTTACAACACCAGTATGACCAGTAGTTCCTGTTCCACCCATTCCAAGTTCATCCATAACGGTTTTACCCATCATAACAGCACCAGATTCTTTTAACTTTTCAATACAAGTTGCATCAAATACTGGAACATAATCAGCTAAAATGTTTGATGATGCGGTAGTTAAAACTCCCTTAGTTGATAAGTTATCTTTAATAGCACATGGAATACCAGATAATACGTTATCAGTTATTTCTTCTTCCTTAGCATCATCTAAGATAGTTACGAAGCTATTTAGCTCTTCTTGCGAAGCGTGAGCTCTTTCTAACGCTTCTTTAGTCAATTCTCTACTAGTTACCTTACCTTCTTTTAAGGCTGCATGTATTTCTTCTAAACTTTTATCTAAATAACTCATTATTCTTCACCTCCAACTACTTTTGGAACTTTAACTTCATCATAGATTGTTTCATGTGCGTTTTTAACTGCATCTTCAGTAGTTAAAGTACTTGTGGCTTCATCTTTTCTTAATTTAGCATCCTTATTTCTAAATGGAAAAGTCATAGGTTCTACCTTTTCTATTCCTTCTATTTTTCCAATTAAGTCCATTTGTTTTATTATTGTTTCAAACTCTTTTTCAAAAGTATCAAACTCTTCATCTTTCATCTTAAACATTAATTTTAATGCATAATCTTGAATGTTTTCTCTTGTTATTTTTTGCATCCTTTATCCTCCTTTTTAATTACTTTGATTTCTTTCTATAATTATATCACTAACCGTTAAATTTATATTATTAAATACGTTACTAATAATAACTTCTGCAACATCATCTGGATTCATAAACGTATGTTGCTTTTCTAATGAAACATAATCCCTACTATTTTTATAGAAGTTAGTATTTATTCCACCTGGATATACGCCTATTACTTTTACGCTGGTTCCTTTATAGGCTACTTTTAAGCTTTCTGTATAACCTTTTTCTCCCCATTTAGTTGCACAATAAACACTTTCACCTTTATTTCCTCTTAAGGCAGCAGAACTCATTACATTAGCTATTCTTATATTTTCTTCTTTTATTTTAAGTAAATTACCAGTAAGCATAATCATTCCATATAGACCTTTAAAACAAGTATCTATATCTTTTTTTACATAGTCCTTAGGTAATTTAAATGATGGTTCTCCGGCATTATTAATAAGGCCAATTATATTCCCTTTTTTATTTATATCATTTACAGTATTAATAATAAATTCTTCATCTGATATATCACCATTATAAACATAAACTTTATCTATATAAGTATTTTTTAATTCATTCGAGGCCTCTTTATCTTGATCAATTACACATACATAATAACCTTGATTAATTAGCTTCTTAGTTAATGATAAACCTAATCCGTTAGCTCCACCACTAACTATTACTATATCTTTGTTCATAGCTATACCTCTATTTCTTCCATGTCATCTGGAACAATTACGTTTCCATTAAAATATTTTTTCCCTTCAGCCTCATATAATTTTTTTCTATCATTACCATGATTTTCCTGCGTATGAAATAGAATTAAATTTTTTACGTTTAAATTATTCATAATATCACAAGCATGTTTTACTGTTGAATGCTGTTTTTCATAAGCATGAAATATGTTTTCTTCTGATTCTAAGCACATTGCCTCATGCATAACATAATCAGAATCTTTTACAATATTATTTAATTCTGGATTCAAAGTAACATCTCCTAAAAAAGTTAACGTTTTATTATTTATTACACACTTAAACCCATACAATTTTACCGATTTATTCCTAACATCAAAAAAAGTATATTTAATTCCATTTATTTCAACAACTTCATTGTTTTCTAAAATGTGAAAATTAACATTATCATGTATTAAATTTACTAATTTTTTCGGTAATACTTGATTTGATACCTCATTTATTGCAGTGTATACAACATCATTACAATATACATTAATATCTTTTTTTATTTCATCGTGCATTGCCATTACACCAATTTTTTTAAACATCCATATAAGACCTAAAATATGATCAGTATGAGCATGAGAAATAAATATATGATTTATATCACTTAGTGATATATTAAGGTTATTCAACCTTTTTCTTATTTCAATACTACCACCGGTATCAACTAAAAAATTACCACTATCATTTTTTATAAGAAAGCATGTATTATATAAGTCCATAGTACCACCAGCACCAGTACCCAACATAATAATTTTATTCATAATTTTCTCCTGTAGTTTCCTATTATTCACCAATATATCCTAAAATTTCGTCAAACTGCTTTGAATATTCTTCATAATATTTTTCTAAATCCTCTTTGGCCTTTGGTAAAGATAATATATTATATTTTTCGTTTAATTTATATTTTAATTGTGTTACTTGCTCTTTAAAGTCACTAGTTCTTTTAGCTAAAACACCAGCATATGTAAATACACCAACTGGATGAATAAATCTATAACAATCAGCATTAGCACATACTTCTGCTTCCGTACATGTAAAAGGTATTTTACCATGGTGGGCTTCTATACAATTTATTAACTTATCTTTCTCTTCTTTAGTTAAATCATATTCTTCAAGGAATTCTTTAGCAAAATCTGAAGCCATTTTAACGTGTTCTGAAGCTTTATTTAACTTGTGAGCTTCTCCTAGTTTTATATCCATCAAACAAACTCCTATTGTTACAAAATCTTCATCAACATTATACTCTTTTGCTAACATCCTTCCTTTTACTAACGAAATATCAAGATGATTCTTTACTGGTGGCGTATTTTCACTTGCCATTTTTAATACATCTTCTAATAATTGTTCTTTATTTTTCATATAGTCCTCCTATTTATAAAAAACATAATTTACAATATCACTATATTTTTTCTACTCTTATTGGTTGTGATCCTTCAGAACATAGTTTAGCAGCTTCAATAGCAAATTCTGATAAGCCTTCTGTTATCATTCCTATTGCAGCACCGTTTTGAAAACCAGTTGGACCAAAACACCATCCTCTATCGTACCATAAGTCAAAACCTACATCATTTCCTCCTAAAGGCATAATAATTATTTCACCAATTGATGGTAAGCAAGTTTCATTTTCATGTTCGTATTTAGGAAAATTTGAAAGTTTTGTCCATATTTCGCTTCCGGCCCATTTTGCATGCAATGCATCTTGTTCAAATGGTAATACCTTAAGTAAGCTATCAATTACAGTTGGACATTTATCATCACGTAATTCAGCAACAACGCTTACTCCACTCTTAACTAATGTTATTTTTATTTTTGTCATAAAAATATCTCCTTCAATTTTATTTTTATATCTAAAAAGGTAATTTACCTTGATATACATATATCCAAGAATAATTATTACTTATATTAGTAAGCTTATTATTTAATTTAACTTTAACTAATTTATCTTTTATTTGATTGCATTGTTTTCTTGAAATAATTTTTTCAATTATTCTATCTTCTCTTATTTCTAAAATTCCCATACCAGCCCAGAAATCTACCATCGAAGATTTATTAGATGCTAAGTGAAGCCATGCCTCTCCTCCAGCTCCTAATCCAAATGAACCAAGTAAAGGTATTAAGTTTTCTTTTTCAAAATATTCTTTACCTCGTAATTCATAATCCATATCTAAAAATGCTTCATTCAGAATCCTCGAGTTATAAATAAACTTATTTTTTTCTTCTTCACTAATATTAGTTAAATCTTCTTTGCCATTCCACATTATATTAGTTTCAGCTCTTTTTAATCTAATTTTCTTTTCTTCTTCGTCAAGTAACGAAAATCTTTTTTCTACTTCTTTTTTATAATCTTTCATTTTAGATAATAGTTCTTCTTTATCATAAAAGTCTCTTGCTAATACAAGACTTAAATTAATTGGATAATTATTATTTTCATTAATATATGAAATTATTTTTTTAAATGTATTATTATATTTATCCATCCCATCTTGAGGTGTATTATTCATGTAAGTTAATGCTACTTCTTCAGATTCAAACTCAATGTTAACCCCATTATTATAAGTCATGGCTATTGGTAAAACGTATTCTATTAAATACTTTATTGTAAATATTTCTGCCCAATCAGGTTCAGGATACGTAGGGCTCCAAAAATGCTTATATCCACCAAAGCAGTAACAGAATAAGAAGGCTAAGTTATTATTTAAAATATTATCAACTTTTTCTTCTGTATACTTTTTAGCTTCTTCAAATTGTGCTTTACGAGACCATTTTCTAGAAAATAATCTATTTAAAACCTTTTGCTTATAATTATTTCCTATTAACTCTCCTAATTTAATATTATTAAAATCTAAAAGTTCATTATTTACATAATCATTTACCATTTTTTCTAAGTCTTGCATTTAATCACCTTATTTCATATCTTCTTCACTAATTAACTTGCATTGTTCTTTATACCAAGCTGGTGTACAAATCATAATTATTTTACAATTACCTTTCCAGTAGTAAACTTCTTCTTTATCAATTAATAGTAAGTCTCCTTGATTAAATTCAAGATACTCATCTTTTTTATTAAGAAGGCCACTACCTTCTAATATATAAGCTAATTCTTTACACTTAGTATTACTACAATAACCAGTTTCTGGGTATCTACCGTTTATAGTGTTTATAGCAAAGTCAATATCTTTATCATTTAATTCAACTGAGTATTCTAATAGTTTGCTAGTATCACTATTGGTAATGTTAACAGCTTTATCTTTTGTTACTATTTTAATACAGCTATCCTTTATCTTAACTTAATATGAGTTTCTCTTAGTTGTAATTCAGTAACTTCATTTGGAGTACCAGTAAGTACGTCTTCACCATTTTGGTTTAATGGGAATGCAACTGTTTCTCTTACGTTATCTTCTTCTAATAACATCATAAGTGATCTATCAATACCAAGTGCCATTCCTACGTGTGGTGGACATCCATATTGGAATGCTGTGTATAAAGCACTGAATTTCTTCTTTATATCTTCTTCTGTGTATCCAGCAAGTTCAAAAGCTTTAACTAATACTTCTGGTCTGTTATTTCTAACAGCTCCTGATACAAGTTCTACACCATTACATACAACGTCAAATTGGTCTGCATATATTTCTAGTGGATCTTCGGTTTCTAATGCTTTTTCTCCACCTCTTGGCATACTAAATGGGTTATGCATAAAGTCTAATTTACCAGTTGTTTCACTTATTTCATACATTGGCATATCAGTTATGAAACAAAATTCAAATCTAGAGTTATCAATGATATCTAACTTTCTTCCTAATTCATCTCTTATTAAACCGGCGTTTTTACATACAACTGCTTCTCTTTTATCAGCGATAAAGAATAATACGCTGCCTACTTTTAAGTCTGCTTTTTCAAATAATGCATTTCTATCTTCTTCTGTTAAGAACTTATCAATTGGTCCTTTTAAAGACTTATCTTCTTGAACAGTTATATAACCAATACCAGGCATGTCAATTGATTTAGCATAATCAACTAATTCATTAAACCAGCTGTTTGGTTTAGATGCGATTGTCTCTACCTTTATTGCTCTTACGATTGAATCTCTAAATGGTCTAAATTCAGTTTCTTTAAATACTTCTGATACATCAATTATTTCAAGTGGATTTGTTAAGTCTGGTTTATCAGTACCATATTTAAGCATTGATTCCCTATAAGGTATTCTTCTAAAGTGTCCTTCAGTTACACTTCTTTTACCAAACTCTTTAAAGAATGCAGGAAATACTGTTTCAGCTACTTCCATAATATCTTCTTGGTCTGCGAAAGCCATTTCCATATCTAATTGATAGAATTCTCCAACTAATCTATCTCTTCTTCCATCTTCATCTCTAAAACATGGCGCAAGTTGGAAATATTTATCAAATCCTGAAGCCATTAACAATTGTTTAAATTGTTGTGGTGCTTGTGGAAGTGCGTAAAACTTTCCTTTATGCTTTCTCGATGGAATTATAAAGTCTCTAGCACCTTCTGGTGATGATGATGTAAGAATTGGTGTTGTAACTTCTAAGAAGCCTAATTCTTGCATCTTATTTCTTAAGAAGTTAAATGCTTTTGATCTTAAGATTATGTTTTCATGTACCTTTGGATTTCTTAAGTCTAAGAATCTGTATTTTAATCTAACATCTTCTGCTACCTTTTTAGATTCATCTACTTCAAATGGTAATACTTTAGCCGTATCAGATAGTAATTCTAGTGAGTCTGCTACTACTTCTATTTCTCCTGTAGTAAGTTTTTTATTAACTGTTTCCTCATCTCTTTTAATTACTTTACCAGTTATTTTAATAACTGTTTCTTTACTTACTCCTTTTAGCATAGCATCATCATGTACAACAACTTGTGTTACTCCATAATGATCTCTTAAGTCAACGAACATAACTCCACCATGGTCTCTTACGCCCTGTACAAAACCTGATAAAGTAACGTCCTTATCTAAATCTTTTATTGTTAATTCTCCGCATGTATTTGTTCTATATTTACTCATTATTTATCATTCCTTTCTAATCATATTGGTTAGCTAATTGGTCGATTGTAGTTCCACCAGTCGCTTTCCAATCTATTTTTATATCATCAAATTCTTTACTTCTAAAATCATTTAATATTTTATAGTCTTCTTTTTCCATTTCAAAATTTAATGATTCCAAATTTTCCTTAATTCTATTTATATTTGTACTTTTTACAAGTGGTATAATATGTTTTTCTTTAATTATCCAATTTAATATTATCTGATTTTGAGTTTTTTCATATTTTTTAGATAATTTTAATAAACAATTATAATTTCTAAGTGCCGTTCTATTTCTTCTTAATGGTTGATAACATATAAATTGTATATTATTCTTTTTACAATAATCAATAATACCTATATCTTCATATATTTTACATTCTAAATTATATATACCTTCAAAAAAGTCTATTTTTGAAACTTTCTGTATATCCTTTAGTTGCTCCATACTAACATTACTTACACCTATATATCTTACTTTCTTATTTTCTACTAATTCATTTATTTTAGAATATACATCTTTCAATGGAATGTCTGAGAAAAATGGAGCATGGATTTGAATACTATCAACATAATCTATATTTAAAATACTTAAATATTCATTAAGTTGCTTTTCAACATCATCCTTAACTTTAATTGTAGGCTCCAAATTAACATTAATAAATAAATTGTTTCTTCCTACCTTATCAATAAACTCTTTCATTTTCCTAACAACATTGCCATCATTATATAACATATATAAAGATAAATAATTTTGTCCTTTTTCAAAAGAATATTTTAAAGTCTTTATTTCTTTAGAAAAATTTTCAAAATCAATGGTCCATGTTCCAATTCCTATTGGAAATATATCTTTTTTGTCTAACATTTTAGTTTTCACTTTCTAACTTTTTTATTGGCAAGTCTCTTAAAGACTTTTGAATCTCACTTCCAGCTTGTGGTGCAAAAATATATAACTGCTCTAATTCTTCATCAGAATCATTTGCATGGGCATGCATTATTCCTTCTGGAATTAATACACAGTCTCCTTTTTTCAAAATATATTCTGTTCCATCTTCTAGTTTTAACTTTCCTTCTCCCCTTAGCATATAAATGACTTCTTCAAAGTCTCTTTTATGCATAGCAGTAGAATTCTTAGCTGGAATTGTAACAGTTCCTAAATCTAAGTTTTTAGCACCTGTCATTTTATCTAATAAGATACTAAGTGTTAGTCCATTTCCAAAATCTTTTATCTCTGTTTTTTCTTTTTCTATTAATTTAATATTCATCTTTATTTTCCTTTCAAATTAATAATTTTCTACGTCTTTAATTCCAAACTCTGGAATTATTACATCATCATCGCATTCTGTTATGAATTTTACTGCTTTAGCTACTTTTTCTGTTTCTAATCCAGTTGATGTATCATAATCATTTCCAGCTTTCTTAAATAAATCCGTTTGCATAAATCCTGGATAAAAACCAGTAACTTTTATATTTTCTTTACTAAGTACTCTTTGTATCGAACGATTAAAGCCTCTCATAGCCCACTTAGAAGCATTGTATACTGCACTAAAATCATCATTATCAAAGCTTGATTGTGAACATACATTTATAATCAATCCGCTCTTTTTATTTCTCATTATATGTAATACTGCCTTAGTCATATAAATAGGAGCTTTTGTATTGACATCAATACAATCAGATATTTGTTCAAAAGTATTTTCTTCTAAATCTCCTGCTAACCATATACCAGCATTATTAATTAATATATCTACGTCGCCAATTTCTTTTACTATACTTTCGATTCTATTATAATCCTTTAAATCGCAAACGTAATACTTACAATTTAATTCAGTAGCTAATGTTTTTAATTTTTCTTCATTCCTTGATATTAATATTAAGTTCTCATCTTTTAATTCTCTTGCAATTGATTCTCCCAAACCATCACTTGCACCCGTTATAATTATGTTTTTCATATTCATTCCATCACTCTTTCTTTTATAAATTTCACTATTTCATCTTCAGCAAAATTACCATCTACAAATATTGGAACTTCATTACCGTAAATATCTATTCCTATTATGCTTAAATCACTTGTTCCAACCATGAAATCAACATGATTTTTACTTCTGTTTATTCCATTTTTCAATAACTCTCTATCACTCATAACATCACCATTAGGTATACATTTAGGAAATCCTCTACCTAGTGCCAAGTGACATGATGCATTTTCATCAATCAATATAGAGTTAAATATAATATTTGTTTTTGATATTGGAGAATTATAATCAACTAATGCGCACTCTCCCAAAAAGTTCATACCTTCGAATTCTTCCATTAGCTCTAATAATTTATCTTCGTTATTACTAGCCCAAACTTTTTCTACTTTACCATTTTTAAAAGTTAGTTTAAACTTATCAATTATTTTGCCTTTAATAACTATTGGTCTGCTAGAACAAACTGTTCCATTCACTTTGTTTTTATCTGGTGTTGTATAAACTTCTTCAGTTGGCATGTTAACGATTAAATCTTTTTTACCATCAAAACTTTTCTTAGCAGCTCCCCACCATATTACATCCTTTGGAAGACCTATTTCTAAATTAGTTCCTAACCCGTTTTTATATTTTAATTTAGAAAGTTTTAGTTCATTTAATAAATTTCTTCTTTCTGTGTTTGTTTTTATTTTCTCATTCCAAGCTTTAATCGGATCTTCTTTATCAATTAAGGTACACTTAAATATAATATTCCACAACTCATCTTCTGAATTAAGGTCTAATTTATCAGCCCACTCTTTTGTTGCAACTGCCGCTATACACCATGGATACTTATAAATACCTCTTGCTGCTACTGCATTTTCCTGCGTATCAACTTTAATTTTATTCATTAACGTCTTTTTTTCTAAAGGCACATTATCTAATGTTGATTTGCTATACGATGTTAAGGATAACAATGACCCGCCTTTATCATAAACCTCTTTTATTATAGTTCTATCAAAATAAGGTTCTTTTTCTATTTCTTCTAAAGTAGAATTCATTAATATATCTCTTGTCTTTTCACCATCATATTCTACGTCGTATATTCCTGTTATTCCAAGTTTTTTTGCCTCTTCTTTTACGATATTAACAAATTCTTTTTGTTCTGTTAAATAAATAAGTAATAGTGGTTCCCCAACATTCATAGATAAACATCTGGTTAATAAAAATCTAGCATACTTTCTTTTTTTATCATCCATCACTAAAACCTCCTTATAAATTAAAAAACAGCAAATCATCCCCATAGGGACGAATGCTGTTTGTATCCGTGGTACCACCCAGTTTATTATTCTTAAAGAATAATCACTTTATGAAATAATAACGGTTTTTCTTCCGTCTTAGCCTACTTTATAAATTTCGGTAAGATACTCCGAGGTGTTCTTTCTTTAAATTATCTTACTGATATTCCACCACCATCAGCTCTCTTTTAAGAATCATTTAAATACTTTTCCTCATCAACGTCTTTAAATATACTTAAATTATATCATATTTTTATTATTTTACAACATTTTGTTGTTATTTATGCTTATTTTATAACGTTTTTAACAATATAGTTTATGCAACATATAACGTTATTAAAACTAGTAAATTACAAAAAGAAAAAAGTAGCTTAAAGCTACTTTTAATTTCATATGGCGCTTCAAGTAGGACTCGAACCTACGACCTGCCGGTTAACAGCCGGATGCTCTACCGACTGAGCTATTGAAGCATTATGTCGGTTTCCTCTTTCAAGGTACAAACAAATTATATATTAATTAAAATACTTTGTCAACAACTTTTTTCAAATATGTGTTTACATATTTCTATTATATGATAAAATACAAATCATATTAAAAAAGTTGGTGATATTTTGAAAACCATTAATTTTGAAGATTTATATTTTACTGATAATGATATTTATTCTTCTGGAACATATGGAAATATTAAAAAATGCCTTTTCAATGGTAAAACATATGCTTGTAAAGAATTTAAAGATCCCTTTTATTTAGTTGGAAAAAGGCTTTTAATAGAAGAATTAAGTGATATTCAACATGAAAGTTTATATACTCCGGAATTTTGGGTAAAAAAAGATGGTGAAACAAATAGATACTTAACTGACTTTTGCACAGGTAAAGATATAGATTCATATAGTGATTATCCAATTAATGAAAAAATTAAAATATTAAAACATACTAAAAACTTAATTTTATCAATGCATGAGGAAGGAATAATCCATGCAGATTTAATAGGCTCTAACATTATGGTGGAAAACGCTTCTCCTTGTATTATAGATTTCGATAACGCAAGCTATAAAAATCATAAAACTTGTATATATGATGTATGTGATTTATCCCAAGCATTTATTAAAGCATACGGAATAAAAAAGGAAATTGATACTTTTATTTTTAATATATTAACTTTTTCAATAATAAATGAATGTGAATTTTATTTATGCCGTAAAAATGTTTTTCTTAATAACCTTGGTTATTTTAATAATAGTGATTCAAAGAAAATATGTGATAGCTTCTTTTTGGATACAAAAGTACCTAACAAAGATTTCCTAATAGATACAATAGATGAAACTAATTTTACTCCTTAGTTTCATCTATTTTTATATTATACTGGCTAGGGCCTTTAATGGCATTGCCGTCAACATCAAATCTAGAACCATGACACGGACAATCCCAAGTTTTATCTATTTCATTAAATGTTAAAAAACATCTTAAGTGTGGACAAATATTAGATACGATATGTTCCTTTCCTGCATCATCATAATAAATACCTACCCTTTTACCATCTTTCCTTGTAACCAATGCTTTATCTTTGTACCAAGAAGGGTTTTTTTTAATTAAATTCAATACGTAGGCCTTAGCATTAGAACTTAATGTGTTAACAGTAAAATTTTTTATTTTCTTTAAATTCATACTCCTTGATGGATTAAATATTTTTTCATACTTATTTTTTTTATGTTTTAATAAATCGGTTAATATTTTCGCAGCAATTGTACCATTTGTCATTCCCCACGTATTATATCCAGTTGCCACAAAAACCTCTTTTTCTTCCTCTGATATACGTCCAATTAAAGGTAAGAAGTCATTTGTCATAACATCCATGTTGGTCCATTTATAATTTGGTAATTTACCAGTTATTTTTTCAGAAACACTAATGGTATCATCATAATTATCTTTATAATTTAATTTATCACATATCTTTGAAGAATTGGATAAATATATAAAAAATCTACTATCTTTTTCTTCATAAAACCTAAAAGATACTGTTGGATAATTACTTGTAATTCCATTTATCTTTTTATTTTTGTCTATCTTTGTTGCGGTAATATACGATTTTTCCATATATGTTTTCAAAGGGGTAAAACCTGGAATTATAAAAAATGGATAGTTACATGCTATGACAATTTTTCTTGTTTTTATTTCAAATCCATTTACTATCGAAACATAATAACCATCTTCTTTTCTTATTTTAGTTGCGATGCTATTTTCGTAAACTTTTATGTTATTTGATTTTTTTATACGTTTCATTAACCCCTTTAAATATTTAACAGGATTAAATACATAGGTATTTTTAACCGATATTAACCGGTTTACCCCATTATTTTTAAAAATGTCAGAAACATTTGAATAATTAGCTCCTACCTTTTTAAAAAACTCCTCTTCTTTAATAAACTTATAAACTTCTTTTTCGTCAGTTGTAAAAGTAATAGACTCTGTTTTTTCTAAACTGCAATCAATTTCGTTTTCTTTTACAATCTTCTTTACTATCCTTATCGCCTCTTTTTGCGACTCATAATATAATTTAGCGGTTTCAAAGTCATAAATATTACATATGTCTTGATATTTTAAGTCCTGAAGATAAGTAAGCTTACCCGTACTTTTAGCAGTAACTTCATTAAAGCATTTTCCTCGATCTATCAAAATAACATTAAAATTACTATCAATTAAATTATAAGCCGTGGTAACTCCTGTTATCCCTGCTCCAATAATTAATACATCTGTTTTAATGTTTTCATTTATAGGTTCTAGTTCTTTTAAATTATTATCTTTTTGCCATAAACTTTTTTCCATAATAAAATCACCAATAATATGATGGTGATTTTATTATAAGGTTATTCACCTTTACGAGTTAAAACGTTAACATACGGTAATTTTTCTGTTTTAGTGATCGTTTCATCGTCAGTATATTTAATGTTAACATCATCTTCCATGCCAAGTGAAAATTGAAGAAATAGTTTTTTTAAATCAACTAATCTATTTTTTTCCTTAAAATTAAAACACGTCTTAGCCTCATTCCAAAGTTGTTTTTCCATCTCATCCCTGCAATTATAATTAAATAATTCTTCAATTGCATAACTTGCTTTTAATGGTTTTTCAAGAAGAATATTTCTAATTATGCTTGATAACCTCATTGCATTAATTTTTTTAACTGTGTATTTATAAGTCATCACTTCATTGCCAGTTGGTATTATTTCTATTATTTCACATTCATAAAAAACATTATTTGAATTTTCAGGTATCGTGCCATAAAACTCTTCTATTTCAGTTTCCACACCATAATACTCATCTAAATTTTTAAGGACTGATAATAAATAATTATAATAAACCAAAACATCTAATCTAACTATTTTTTGTTCTCTTTTTCCATATATTGTAATTTTTTTCATTTTACTGCTCCTTTTTTCAATATATTATATACCAAAAATGGTAATTTTAAAACAAAAATAAAAACATAAGTTAAACTTATGTTTTAAATTCATGGTTGCGGGAGTAGGATTTGAACCTACGACCTTCGGGTTATGAGCCCGACGAGCTACCGAACTGCTCCATCCCGCGATAAATATATAAGTGGCGGAGGAAGAGGGATTCGAACCCCCGCGCCGGTTGCCCGACCTCCCGGTTTTCAAGACCGGTCCCTTCAACCAGACTTGGGTATTCCTCCGAATACATTAACTATTATATGCAAAAACAAAATGTATATAACAATTAAACAGCACTAAAATTATAGCATTCCATGTTTTATTTGTCAACACATAATTTAAAAACCATAAAAACAGGCACCTATTTTCGTGCCTGTTTATTGTAATCTAATTTGTTGGTCACTTGGTATACAAAAAAACTTTAGCATCCTTTAAACCAACCACATGATTTTCACCACCTATTCGAAAATTATATATTAATGTTTAAAATTATTGTAATCTTTACTAAAAATTGGTTATTAACATCTTAAAAACTTATTTTTTACCAACTAAATAAGCAACACCTCACTTTCTATTTTAATTGTACCTTTAAAATATTAAATTATTGTGTTATTTTTATTAAAGTTTATAAAAAAAGAAACTATCTTTAGTTTCCTTAGCTATTGTGGTTAACATGTACCATACAATACTTTGTTGATGGTAGTACTTTTTCGTTATCATCATGTACGTTTTATGCTATATCATGAGTATTTGAAACACTCATATCCTTGTCAATTGATATTTCAACATCTATATAATATATATTACCAAGCATCCACAAGTAAAGCACCAAAATCTATCTTTTTGGCGGCGCTCCTTGTATACCAGTACATCGCTAAGATGTATAAATCACATACTTTATCGTGCTTTAAAATATTAACGTAATACCTTATGCAAAGTCAATTTACTTTTTAGCTTCTTTTATCTTTATATAATCAATTTGAGGGTTATATAAATTATCTGCAAAATGTAATATTTTTGGAGCTGTTTCTTGTATTTTTGTTACACCACCATTTATTATCATCACAATTTCATGGTCATCTATTTGTTTAGTAACAATTCCTCTGGCATTATCTGGAAATAGACTTTTATTTGGAGCAATTAAACCAATATTATTTGGTAACATTTTGCTAATAAAATTTGGTAACATACCATTATGTATATGACCAGCTAAAATCAAATTTATTAATTTCATATCATTTACAGAATTTAATACTTTTTCATTTAAAATGTTCTAAAACTTTCATGCGTACCACCTTCAAAAACGTTTTTGTTTTATAGTATAATACATTTTAAAGAAAATAAATAAAAAACTAACCTTTAAGGTTAGTTATTTTTAAGTGGTGCCCGAGGCCGGACTTGAACCGGCACGAGGTATGAATCTCGCAGGATTTTAAGTCCTGTGCGTCTACCAATTCCGCCACTCGGGCAATGGTGTCCTGTATGCGACTCGAACGCATGACCCTTTGATTAAAAGTCAAATGCTCTACCTACTGAGCTAACAGGACGTACTACTAAATAAATTTGGTTGCCTCGGCAAGATTCGAACTTGCGCATGTCAGAGTCAAAGTCTGATGCCTTACCACTTGGCGACGAGGCAATCTAAAGTGGTGGGGAGAGGTGGATTCGAACCACCGAACCCGAAGGAACAGATTTACAGTCTGCCGCGTTTAGCCACTTCGCTATCTCCCCGTTTATGGTGCCGAAAGCAGGACTTGAACCCGCAACCTACTGATTACAAGTCAGTTGCTCTACCAGTTGAGCTATTTCGGCAATAATAAATGGTGGACGCTATAGGACTCGAACCTATGACCCCCTGCTTGTAAGGCAGGTGCTCTAACCAACTGAGCTAAGCATCCAAATATATACGTGAGAACGTATATAAATATATCAGTATTTTTGAGTATTGTCAAGTAAGTTTTACAATTTTTTGTTAATCTCTTCCATTTTCTCTTGGATCCAATTAGGCAATGCTGTTTTAAGTAAATAAAATCCAAATACTGTCTCTTTTATCTTTTTTCTCTTATTTTTTTGTAATTCATAGTTAACGTTCTTAGCAGATAATCTTAGTTGATTATGTAAATTCGGCACAGATAATATTTTAACGTTAATAACGTCCCCTATTTCAACGAAATCAGCTATATCTCTAACGAACTTATCAGTTATTTCAGAAATATGAATAAGGCCACTATATTCATCGTCAATTGACGCAAACGCACCATATTTTTCAATCGCTGTTATTCTTGCTTTAACAACGTCTCCTTCCTTATATTTATTCATAATTAGCACCTTCCAAAACACATTATATCACATATTCTATTGCTATTACAAATTGCCTTTACTTTAATAAAGTCATGGGTTATAATTTATTTGGTGATAAACATGAAAGAAACAGAAAGAAAAATTGTAGAAATACTAGAAAAAATAAGACCATATCTTAATAATGACGGTGGTGACGTAGAATTTATAAAGTTTAAAGATGGTATTTGTTATGTCAAACTTAAAGGTGCATGCGCAGGGTGTGCATTCGCAGACATGACAATCCAAAACACAGTTGAAGAAATGCTTGTTTCAGAAATTCCAGAAGTAATAAAAGTGTTAAACGTAGAGGAAGCTTAAATAAAGCTTCCTTTTATTAACCAATCTACCGATGGAATATATTTGTTATATATTTTCGTCAAAAAGAAATATACATTCGTTAAAAAGGTTTCATACTCTTCTGATTTAATGGCTATATTTTCAATTAAATCTTCGTTTAAATCCTTATTTACTATATCATCATATAAATCAAAAAAATAAGAAGGATAAAGAAGTCTTCCATAAAATAGCAACGCTTCTTTATAACTTATATAGTTATTTTTAAAATATTCAATAACTATTTCATACGCGTTCTCATTGTTAAAAAAGGCTGATTTTATGTATTCACATACATCTCTAATTCTAAAATCATAAATATATCTTAATGGATTGTATAATTCAAATAAATCATCGTTTACGTTTATTCTTTTATGGCAAACGCTAATTAACGTAGTATCTTCCAACCCTCCTGCTTCTTTTACATATGATATTGCATTTTCTGCTAACCCTATATAATAATTTGCATAATTACATAAATTAGGATATTTTTTACTAATTTCATTTATTTGAGCTTCAAAGTAATCATTTTTTGTTTCCCATAACGATACCCAATCATATCGGTTTAATATTTTTTCACATTCTATTCCTACCGAGTTATTATTAATATAACACACATCGGATAAATTTATTCTGGCATCTTTATTAACATATATTTCCATTAAAACATATGGTGTATTATTAACATACGTTACTATTTTATTTTCATTATTAATTATTATTTCATGAACAAGAATTTGCTTTTCTATCATTTGTCTATTTATTTTATATAAGCAGTCCACATCAGAAATCGGCCTTTCAAATGGCTCAAAAACATACTTACAATCGAGGTAATCAAAAAAATATTTATTATCTTTATGAGAAATTTCATTAGGGTGCAAGCTGTAATAATAATTAAGTATGTTTTTCATGAATATACCTCCTGTTAAATAATATGAAAAAAAGAGCATTTAAATGCTCTTTTTAGCTCAAGTATTTTTTGAATACCTTCTTAGTTATTAGATTTTTAAAAAAATAGTTTTTCATCTATCATGTATCAATTATATTTTTCGTTTAAATGAAGTTTATTAACAAACCTGAGTTTCAAAGCAGCCTCCACTGATACTTTTTTATAATACAGCATTCACTCAAAATCTAGATTAGTAAAAAAGAAGCCTTACTTAGCTTCTTCTGTTGCTCTTGTCTCTCTTATTACCGTTACCTTAACTGTTCCTGGATATTGCATTTCTTTTTCAATTCTATCTTTAATATCACGAGCTGTTTTATAGCTTCCTACATCATCTACTTTTTCTGGCTCAACAATTACTCTTAATTCCCTACCGGCTTGCATTGCGTAAGCTTTTTCAACGCCATCAAAATCTTTTGCAATAGATTCTAATTGTTCAAGTCTTTTTACGTAATTTTCTAAAGAATCATTTCTAGCTCCAGGTCTTGCAGCTGATAAACTATCTGCTATAGCAACTAACACGGATATAATATTATTTGGATTTTTGTCACCGTGATGTGACTCTATAGCATTTAAAACAATATCATCTTCATCATACTTCTTAGCTAAATCCGCACCTATTTCGACATGACTTCCTTCTACTTCAAAGTCAATTGCCTTTCCAATATCGTGAAGCAATCCGGCACGTTTTGCTAACGCTACGTTTTCACCCAATTCTGCCGCCATAATACCAGCTAAATGGGCTACTTCCTTAGAATGCTGCAAAGCATTTTGACCATAACTTGTTCTGAAATTTAACTTTCCTAAGATGGTTACTAACTCAGGGTCAAGCTTAGTAATACCAAGTTCAAACATGGCTTCTTCACCATATTCCCTTATTTTTACATTTAATTCTTTACAAGTTTTATCATATAATTCTTCAATTCTAGAAGGATGAATCCTTCCATCTTTTATTAAGGATTCTATAGTCTGTTTAGCAATTTCTCTTCTTAAAGGATCAAAACTTGATAAAACTATAGCTTCAGGAGTATCATCGATAATAAGATCTACACCAGTTACAGCCTCAATCGTTCTTATATTTCTTCCTTCTCTACCTATAATTCTACCTTTCATATCATCATTAGGTAACGTAACAACACTAACAGTTTGTTCATTAGTTACGTCTGATGCATATTTTTGCATTGATTCAACAAGTAAATTTTTTGCTTTTTTATCAACTTCTAATTTAGCCTCTGCTTCTTTTTCCTTAATATAAGTGGAAATTTCCGCACTCATAGAAATTTCTACCTGTTTCATTATTTCTTCTTTTGCTTGTTTTTTAGAGAAACTAGATATTTTCTCTAATTTTTCTATTTGTTCTTTAATTATATTTTCTGCCTTTTCTTCTAATTTTTGAATATCTTTTTGCTTTTTTACAATTCCATTTTCTTTTTCATCTAACATTTGTTCACGATTTTGAAGTAAACCATCACGTCTATCAATACTATTTTCACGTTGTAACAAACGCTCTTCGTTTTCTTTCATTTCTTGTTTTTTTTCTTTTATTTCTTTATCAGTTTCTAACTTTAATTTATAAGCCTCTTCTTTTGCTTCTAAAAGAGCATCTCTTTTTGCTTTTTCCGCTTCTTTTTTTGCCTTTTCAATTATATTAGAGGCTTTGTGTTCCTCATTTTTCTTCTTTATTGTCATTATGACAAATGCGATAATCGCGCCAACAAATAATCCAACTATTAGAAGTAAAACAGGAATCAATATATTTCCCATTTTAATTCCTCCTTATTATGTATAATCAATATACAACTCTATTGTAAAATTTATCTGGTTTAATGTCAAGGAAAGAGATAAATAAAAAAAATAATTAACGTAAATTAATTATCTTTTTATCAGTATTATTTGTTTCTTATTAAATCATACATAAAACATCGTAATAGCTTAATTTAAAAAAGCTTATCAATTATTTTTGAAAACCATCCCTTTTTATTATCATCATGTTTTTCTTTTACAGTAATATATAGTTTTTCTTTATGAATAATCTTGTTACCGAGTTTTATAATAGCTTCTCCTACCTGTTCGTTATTTTTATACTTATCTTTATCCTTTAACTTATAATCAATGTTTATAAGTTCCTTTTCTGACGAAGTGATAGGATAATAATAATCGTCTAAGGCATATATATTTTTGTTAGGAAGATTCATTTTATCCTTGTCAAAAACTTTAAACATACTATAGTTTTTAAAACCATACTCATATAATTCCTTATGGTTCTGGAAATCATTTCCATCATTTAAAGTCACAACAATTAAATTCATATCATTTTTACTAGCGGAGGTAACAAGTGTTCGATGTGCTTTTTCGGTATACCCCGTTTTACCACCGGTAGTATATTTATAACTATATAAAAGTTTATTCTTATTTGACCAAACATAAGTTTTTTCTTCAGTTTTAACCGTATGTTTTTTAGTTCCAACTATCTTTTTAAACTCTGGCAAACTATTTGCATAACGCATTAAAATAGCCATATCATACGCGGTTGAATAATTCTGTGTCTTTTCATCTAATCCATGTGGATTAGCAAATGTAGTATTTTTCATTCCAATTTGCTTTGCTTTTTTATTCATCTTATCAACAAACTTCTCTTCTCCACCTAAATAATCTGCAATCATTAATGCTGCGTCATTCCCACTTTGCATCATAAGACCATATACCATGTCCTCTAATTTCATCTTTTCTCCAATACTTAAATAAATAGCTGACCCATATGATTCTAAAACTTTATCATTAACTTTTACCATCTTATTCATCTTTCTAGATTCAATCGCTATTACGGCAGTCATTATCTTGGTGGTTGACGCAATTAATTTTTTCTTAGTCATATTTTTAGATATTAAAACCCTTTTTGTATCCTCTTCCATGAGTACTGCAGCTTCTCCTAAACTATAAGCATTTATCTTTATTGGAATAATTAAAAGTAAAAATAACACTACAAAAAGTTTTTTCATATCGTATCACCTAAAACATTGTATGAAAAAAAGACTTCAAATATTAAAGCCTTTATTCCATAAATGAACTAGGATGATAAACTGTTATTCCCATTTCTTCCGCTTTTCTTAAGACATCTAATCTATCATCAATAAAAACAGCATCTTTTAAATTAAAATAATATTTTTTAGAATATTCTACTATCACTTCTGGTTTAAGCATTGTAGAGGAAATAAATACCATATTTTCTTTTTTAAACCAAGGATAATTTTTTTCAAGCCAAACTAGTTTCTGATTAATTTCATTATTGCATACTACTGTCCCTAAAATAAATATTTTATCAGCATTAAGCTTTGAAGTAATATTTTGCATAGTTTTAAGTGGTCTAGAATTTATAAATAAATTACCAAATAATAAATCTTCAAGAGTTTGGCATCCCAGGTTAGGGTTTTTGCTAACATAAACTTTGTTATGATATCTATATTCATTTAAAGTACCATCAACATCAAAAAATACATACTTATCTTTTAATTTTTCTATCAATTGAATCACCTCGTTACTAATTATAACAAAAGAAGACTTAATTGTCTTCTCATTTAGATAACATCTCACATACCAAATTACTTAATTCAGTTGGATTGGAAACAGGAAGTCCCTCTATTAATCTTGCTTCGTTATATAAAATCTTTGTATACTTCTTTAACGTTTCTTTATCGTTTTCATATAAGTCTTTTATCTTATCTGCTATATCATGTGATTCATTTATTTCAAGAACTAACTTAGCGTTAATATGTTCATCAGTTGGCATAGCATTTATTACCTTTTGCATTTCTACGGTTACTTCCCCATCACTAGTTAAACATATTGGATGGTTCTTTAACTTATTGGTATATCTTATTTGTGATACCTCGTTATCTAAGCATTCTTTCATGAAATCAAACATCTCTTTTTCTTCTTCATTCTTTTTATTTAACGCTTCTTTTTCTTCTTTGCTTGATAAATCAAAATCATTAGATGATACGTTAACGAACTTTTTATCTTCGTATTTATCTAACATTTTAAGAACAAATTCATCTACGTAGTCAATTAAGTATAATACTTCTTTATCATTATCTTTTAAACTTTCAACTTGAGGCATCATATCTATTTTATCTATTGTTTCACCACAAGCATAATAAATGGTATCTTCATTTTCATTCATCCTTGATACGTATTCTTTTAAAGTAACATTCTTCTTTTCCTTAGATGAATAAAATATTATTAAATCTTTTAATTCATCTTTTTTAGCTCCATAATTATCATATACACCATATTTTATGTTTACTCCAAAAGTTTTAAAGAAAGCTTCATAGTTTTCTCTATCATTTTCAAGCATACTTTGAAGTTCTTTTAATACTTTTTTCTCAATGTTTTTTGCAATTACTTTAAGTTGTCTGTTTTGCTGCAACATTTCCCTTGAGATATTAAGTGATAAATCAGGTGAATCTACAACACCTTTTACGAAGTTTAGGTAATCTGGTAATAAATCTTCGCATTTTTCCATTATTAGAACTCCATTTGAGTATAGTTCTAATCCCTTTTTATATTCTTTAGTATAAAAATCATAAGGAGGATTTGCAGGAATAAACATTAATGCATCATAGCTAACTAATCCTTCTGCGTTAGTGTGAATTACCTTAAGAGGCTTAGCATAATCAAAGAATTTATCCTGATAAAAACTATTATATTCTTCCTCTTTTATTTTCTTTTTATTTTTCTTCCATAATGGAACCATACTATTTATTGCATCGGTTTCTGTTACTTTTTTTGTTTCTTCATCTACCATATCCATCTTTATAGGATATGTTACGTAATCAGAATATTTTTTTACTAAACCTTGAATTTTAAATTCTTCTAAATATTCATCATAGTTTTCTTCGTTTTCATTTTCCTTAATGTGTAAAGTAATTGTTGTACCTGCCATTTCTTTATCACAAGAGGTTATCTCATAACCATCTGCTCCAGTAGATACCCAACGATAAGCTTCATCTGACCCTGCTTTTTTACTTTCTACGGTAACTTTATCTGCCACCATAAAGCTTGAATAAAAACCAACACCAAATTGACCTATTATGTTAGTTTTATCTTTTTTATCTAATGCTTCTTTAAATGCTAAAGAACCACTTTTAGCAATGGTACCTAAGTTTTCTGCAAGTTCTTCTTTATCCATTCCAATACCATTATCAGAAATAGTAAGTAGTCTTTTTTCCTTATCAATATTTATTTTAATACCTAATTTCTTTTTATCTACTTTAAGCCTCTTATTAGTTAAGGACTCGTAAGATAATTTATCTAATGCATCATTAGCATTTGAAATGAGTTCTCTTAAGAATATTTCTTTATTAGTATAAATTGAATTAATCATTAAATCTAATAATTTCTTAGATTCAGCTTTAAATTGTCTTTTAGACATAAAATCATCTCCTCAAATATGTTTGCTTACTTCGATTATAATACCATTTTTTAGCAAAGTCAATATCAGAGTGCTAACTAATTATTAAAAAAAATTAAGAGAAAAACCCTTAATTTTAATATAATCCATGAAGCTTAGATATGTCATCACTAGATAATTGATTTACTTTCCACATACCGTTTTCTTTGGTTAGGGATAGCTCAATAGTATGAGTAGTAGTATCAGTTACTTCTTGCATTTTTTCTATTTTATAATCCATGTATTTTTCCTCAGAAAAATTTCCTTCTTCATTATTAAATTTATCAGGATTAGATTTTAATTCTTCTTCGGCCTTTAATACTGCACTTCTATAATTAAGCACCGTTAATTCTACCGTTGCCACAGCTTCATCTTTTTCTTCTTTTATATCTTTTATAACATATGCAAAACTATCATATTGCTTTTCCATAAGATCTTGATATTTTTCTTTAGATTCATCATTTAAATCTTCGTTTTTGATAGTATCTATTAGCTGTGTTATTATATCATCATCTTTAGCACGATACTTTTCAAAGAAAGTTTCTACAGCTTCCTCTGGCTTATTATCGTTCATACTGCAACTACATCCAGTAAAAAGTAAAACCGCACACAAAACAACCAAAATTTTTTTCATTTTTATCCTCCTTCAGTAATAATTTGGCAGGAAATTCTTTTTTTATACTATTTTTTTACAACTTTAATAAGACCACTTAATTTTTCTATAACGTTAAAATTAGCTGTTTCAACTTGTTTTACTAGCTCGTTATAAGCTTTTTCTTCATCCTTAGTTTCCTTATCAAAGCATTCTAAATACATATACATAATTTCAAGGTCACCTTTATTTTCATAAATAGACTTTAAGTATTCCAATAATGATTCAATAGTTTTATACTCTTTTCTAGTATAATTTCCTCTAACGTTGCAAACCGATATAATATTATAATCTATTATCGTTTCTTCTAGATTAAAACAAGACGTTATAATATCGTCTGACTCATCAAATAAAAGGTTACTTTTTCCAATTAAATTTCCATTAGAATCAAATGTAAATGCTAAGGCTTTACAGTCAGAAAATAAAACACATGCATATTTTTCTACCTTAACTATACCTTTACAAAATACTTCGGTTTTATCTTCTATTTTTTTTAAAAAATCCGTACTCACTAACAACTCATTATTATAAAAGTCAAGTAAACAAGCGCTAGAAACCCTAAAAGTTGGAATTGTTTTGATATGTTTTATGTCATCATTTTTATTCCATTCATAAAATTCATACGCTCTTTTTTTAAAATTCACCAGAATATCATATGTGTTTTTCATTTTTATCTCCTTTTAGTAAAATCGAAACATTAAGTAATACAAATCCTATTATTAAATAATAAAATTCGGGTAATTTTATTATATAACAGATGTATTCTTTAAAATTATACCCAAAGCCAAATAAATTTATGTATAAAATTAAGGTTGAAAGTCCAAGTACCATTAGAGCAAATCCCAATAAAAATAAAAAAATTTTTAAAGCCATCTTAATCACCTAATAAATATTATTTATTTTAAACTTATTTTAGTATATAATGTAATAGAAAGTAAGGAGAGATATAATGAACATAATAAAAGTTATTCAGTATGTTTTTTTAGGAATAATTCAAGGTTTTACTGAGCCAATACCAATTTCTTCAAGTGGGCATCTTTTAATTTTTAAAAAGTTATTTAACTTTGATATGTTAAATGACATTAATTTTGAAATCGTAGTTAACTTTGGATCTTTTCTAGCAATTTTATTTTTATATAGAAAAGAAATTATAAAAATAATATCTGATTTTTTTGGATTTGTTAAAACAAAAAAAGATACCTATAAAGAGAATTATAAGTATGCATGGTTAATTGTTATAGGAACCATACCTGCGGGAATATTTGGAATAATCCTAAAAGATAAAATAGATGCTATATCAAATAACGTAAAGCTAGTTGGGCTTGCTCTTTTAATAACTTCGCTAGCACTTTTCTTAATAAAGGATATGAAGGGGAAAAAAGAAAAAAAAGAAATAACCTACCTCGATGCATTAACAGTTGGATTATTTCAAGTTATTGCTTTATTTCCAGGTATATCAAGAAGTGGATCTACGGTAGTAGGTGCTATGACAAGAGATTTTAAAAGACAAACCGCAGTAAACTATTCTTTTATGTTATATTTACCTATTAGCGTAGCAACCATGATACTAGGAATAAAAGATTTAATAAATACCCCTAACATTTCTAATTTATTTTTACCATACATGCTTGGAATGATAACAAGTATGATAGTTACCTACTTTAGTGCAAAATGGTTTATAAATATAATGAAAAAAGGAAAATTAGGTTATTTTTCAATATACTGTTTGGTAGTTGGAATACTCGTAATATTATTTTTATAAAAAGAGATTCATTTTAGAATCTCTTTTTATATCAATAAACCTATTATCATTACAATTAGCAAAAGAACTACGCAAATAACCATTTTTACGATAATGCTCTTTTTCTCTTGTTCATTTAAATTGTTCATAAGGCCTCCATATTATGTTTTCATTCTAACATAGTTTAGTTAAAACTTCAACTTAAATATGCAAAAGGAAATTTTCTAAGCCAAACGTTTTATCTATGTTTCCGCTTTTTATACCAAAGTCTAGATCATGTAATTTTTTTAAAATATCACTTAGTTCTGATATTAAATAGTCCGTCTCCAAGGCGAGTTTAACACGATAAGGATGAACCTTTAAAACTTCTGCGATTTCTTTACTAGTCTTTCCGTTAGAACTTAGTAGTTTAACCTGATACGTTAATAAAAATTGATTAGCTAAAAGAGCAATAATCTTTATTGGTTCTTCCCCTACCGTTATTAAATCTTTATAGCATTCAAATATTTTTTTATAGTCTTTTTTCATTATTCCATCAGTTAAGTCAAAGATATTGTCTTTAAACCCCTTACACGATATTTCATTAATATCGTGTAATAAAATATTTTTATCATCTGCTTTATAAATAATCATTTTTCTTATTTCACTAATTAATATGTCAACGTTTTTACCTACGTAATTAACAAAATAATTAGCGGTTTTGTAATCGATATCATAACCTTTAGCTTTAAATTCGGATAAAACAAAACTAGATAAATCTTTTTCATCTATTACTTCTTTTTTTATAACAGTAACGTTTTTCTTTAAGGTCTTAACTATTTTTTTTCTTTCATCTAGCTTATCGCTTTCAACCGTTAAAATAACAACGTTATCATGATTTTCATCTTCTAAATAACTTGATAAATAATCCAAATTATGATTCACATTATTTGTAGTAGCAGTTAAAAATAAAGCATTTTCGCCTATTAATACCTTTTTATCACCAAATAACGATATACAAGAAGCATCATCTAATAACTCATCTATTTTATCTACTGACAAATCATATTTAACAACATCTGTTATACCAGATGCTATATTATCTATTTCTCTTTTTATTAAACTGTAATCAGTTCCATATATTAAATAAGTATTCATGTATATCACCTATTTTCTTTTTTTAAAGTTATATCTTTTATATTTGGCACATAAGAATACATACTATCTTTATATACCATATAATTATTTATTTTATTTTTGCATAAATCCGATATATCTTCTAATCTATAATTAATACCTTCATAATTACAAAGCGGCATAACATATCTTCTTTTAGCTTTTAAACTAACGCAATAATTTAACGGTCTTTCGTCGGTTCTTTCTAAATGAGAAGCATTTTCAAATTCAAAGAATGAATTAATGTTATGTTCAAGTAATTTTACTACATATTCTTCTGATTTAGTATATAAATCCTCGAGTTTGATAACATTTTCATCTATTAAAACTTTTAAGGCATCTGCAATATATTGCATTGTATATTTATCTTCATTACCTTGTAAAACAATACTATATTTATACGATGCATCAAAGAACTTTTCGCAGGCTTTTTTATCATCAAATCCTATCTCATCTTGACCTTCTTCATTTTTTAAAATAGTAATATGTTCATATACTTTTTTTATATCATCTAGATTCCAAAATCCTTGCCAAATAAAAGCCGTATGTAAAACTCCATCCAACCTGTCAGAACATAACTTTGGTTTTTCATTTTCAACTACACCATATTGATAAGCCGCTTTTAAATCTTCTAAACTAATATTATCTTCTTTTAATAAATTAGTTAGTTCACTTGAAGACTCAATTATTTTAAAGATATTTCTTTCCGATGAATTTTGTCTTTCAGTATCACCTAATAAATAGTCAATCACATGACTGAAAACAGGGGTTCCTAAATCATGAAATAGTGCCATTAAAGTTTTAGATCTATCATTAGTAAGATGCCAAACCATTAGCGCACATGAAATACTATGATCCAACCTTGAATAAAAAAATTTAACGTTATGTAATTTAGTATAATCACACCCACAAAATTGCCCTACTTTTGAAATCCTTTTAAGTTCCTTTGTATCTAAATACTTTTCTATAAATAAAGGATAATCATTACCACATAAAATTAAAAAATATTTTTTTAGTTCATCATTAACGTTCTCATAATAAAGCATAAAAACCACCCTTAAAATAATAAATATCTTATATTGAAATTATAACATGTAAACAGAAAAAAAACGAGTATAACAATACTCATTTTATATCAAATTATCTTGACTTGAAAATAATTTATAGTATTCTTTCCTTTTATTCATAAGTTCTTTATGACTCCCAATTTCATAAATCCGTTTATCTTTTATAAGCATTATAACATCAGAATTAACAATGGTAGATAGTCTATGTGCGATGGTAATCGTTGTTTTATCTTTTAATAAAGTATTAATCTTCTTTTGAATTATACTTTCAGTTTTAACGTCAATCTTACTAGTTGCCTCATCTAAGACTAATATCTTAGGATCATTTATTAAAATTCTTATGTAACTAATTAGCTGTCTTTGACCATCTGATAAAGTATTACCATGGTTTTCTAATACGGTATAATATCCTTTTTCAAATTCATTTATCCAATTATCTAAATCAAGTTTTTTACATATTTTTATAACTTCTTCATCGCTCATTTTAGAATTACCATATTTTAAATTATTCATTATCGTATCAGTAAATAAATAATTATCCTGCTGCATTATGGATATTTGTCTTCTAAGAGTATTTAAATCATAGTTCCTAATATCTATATCATCGATTAGTATTTCTCCATCATTTATATCATAGAACCTTGCCATAAGGTTTGCAATAGTGGTTTTACCACTTCCAGTTTCTCCTACTATCGCTATTTTTTGTCCAGGTTTTACTTCAAAAGATACCTTATCTAAAATTACTTTATCCTCATTATATGAAAATACAACATCTTTAAATTTAATATCACCTATTATTTCTTTTTTTACTGGATTTTCTATATTCGTTATCGTAATTGGCTCATCTATCGTTTCTAATATTCTTTCTAGATAAGTAATCGATTCAATAAAATCATCCATTGCTACAAAAAGGTTTCTTATCGGATTCCAAAACCTGCTAGAATAACTTCCCATTGCAACTATCGTTCCAAGAGAAATACCTGGTACAAGATAAAATACACCTATCGTATAAATTAGAACTTGAACAACGTTTGAGATGATGTTAGTACTACTCCAAGTTATGTTTCCATACACTATATAATCACACCAAGATTCAAAATATTCATCTGTTAATCCATCGTGAATTGCACCATTTTCTTTTTGTCTATTAAACACCTTGGTTGTATCTGTTCCTTTTAATGATTCATATAAATAAGCATTCATATTTGACCGTTTATTATTTATCTTAAGTTTCTTTTTTCTTTTTATCTTGGTAGTAAAATTAAATATTAAGCTTAATATTATTACTCCAATAAACGTTATAAACGTTAGTTTAACACTCGTTATAAGCATAAATATTATCGTTAAAACAAGACTTATTAACTGCAAAATCGTATCGATTAATCTATTTGTAATAAGTGATGATACACTTTCAGCGTACTCGGTTAATCGAACTAAAATCTTACCATGTGGCCTTGTATCATAATACTTAGAAGATAAATATTGTAAATGTGAAAATAAATCGTTTTTTAAATCTTCTACGATGTTTTGGTTTACCTTTACTAATATATCATTTTTTATCTTAATTGTTAATATAACTCCTATTTGAATAGAAATACCTATCAAGCATAGTTTTACTAGACCATTAAAGTTCCAACCATTTGTAATGTTATCAATCCCATATTGAATTAACTTAGCATAAATAAGAGTTAATAAGGTTGATGCTAAACTTACGATTAATGCTATAAATAACTTTTTCTTATAGTCTTTTAGATACTTAAGAGCACGCTTAAGGTTTTTAAAACTAAAACTTGTATTACGCTCGTCCACGTCGTATTTGTTAACTCTCATAGCTTAATCCCCCTTTTTTGAATATCATAAATTTCTTTATAAATACCATTTTTCTTAAGTAAGGATTTATGAGTACCACACTCTTTAACAATGCCTTTTTCCAAAACAAATATTTCATCTGCGTCTTTAACCGAAAGGATCTTTTGTGCAATAATAAGCTTAGTAGTATCTAGGTTTAAATCATTTATGTTTTTAGTTACTTCTAGCTCAGTTTCAAAATCAAGTGCTGAGGTAATATCATCTAGTATTAAAAGATTAGGATTAACAGCAAGCGTTCTTGCAAGTGATAACCTTTGTTTTTCACCACCTGATAAATCAACACCACCCTCACCGATTACTTCATCAATTCCGTTTTTTAAGTTAAAAACATAATCTGCTTTTGCAAGTTTAATATATTTAATTACTTCTTTATCCGTTAACTTAGAGTTTCCAAAACGAACGTTATTTCTTATAGTATCAGAAAACAAGAACGGAGTTTGACTAACATATCCAAAATTCTTTCTTAAAGAACTCATTTTGTACTCTTTAATATTTATCCCATCAATTAGTATTTCACCACGACTTACATCTTCTAATCTAAGTAATAATCTTGCAATAGTCGATTTTCCACTACCTATTAAGCCTATTAAAGCATAAGTCTTCCCTGGCATAATATGCATATTAAAATCTTTTAAAACAAAAGTTTCATCATATTTTAACCACACGTTTTTAAATTCTATTTCATGTTTTTTACCTTTTAATTCTAAAGTGCCGTCTAAAATTTTTGACTTCCTAGACAAAATCCATTTCATTTTATTTAAAGCGACACCAAAGTTTTGCCAGTTATCTAAAAGTGTACTAGCATTTTCAAACGGAGTTTTTAAACACCACAAAAGAGAGTCAAAAACAAGCCACTGTCCTATTGTTATTTCACCATTCATAACAAATAAAAATCCAAAAAATATAAGCAAAGCACAAATAAGTTCGTTAAGTGCGGTAGTTGTTACATTGTAATTTATAAACTTATACCTGATTTTTAAATTCTTATTTTTAAGTGTTCTATTTTTAATTTTAAATTTTTTTATTTCTTCTTTTTCTGTTCCATAGTTTTTAACTAGTCTATTAGAATCAATGTTTTCTTGTATAAAGTTATTAAAAGTAGATAAATACTCTCTTTTATCTTGATAGTTTTTCTTTGATGTTTTTATGTACCTATTTGAAAAGTAAAATAAAATTGGAAGTGGAATCATTATTATAAGCGTTAATTTAGGGCTTATTATAAAACAGTAAGCAAGTGCTCCAAAAAATCTAAGTACTGCTGCTAAAACGGTTTTAACTGTAAAACACATATTCATTCTTATTTGGTATGCATCAGAAAAAATAGTTGTTACTTCTCCTAGAGGGTTTTCATTGTAAAAACTAGAATCTAAACTATTTAATTTCTCGTACATTTTAATTCTTAATTTCTTACATAATCTAAATCCCCAGGAGTCAATTAAAATAACTCCAAAATATGCTAAAACAGTGCCAAAAACAACTATTACTATGGTTGTTATAGCAAGTGGTAATATAATACTTTTATTTCCACCAATAAGACCATCATCAACCATTTTTCCCATTAATATTGCAGGAAAAATCATTAGTACGTCTCCAAATACTATCATAAAATTATATAGAAAGTATTTTAGTTTATTTTCTTTATCAAAATTAAGTACCCATTTCATAAAACTTACTCCTTAAAACATTTTAATTATACAATAAAAAAAGAAACTATGCTAGTTTCTCTAATAATTCAGCCTTTTTCATTGAAGTATATCCTTCAATTCCTTTTTCCTTAGCCATTTTCTTAAGTTCAGCTACAGTTAATTTTGATATGTCTTCAGTTTCTTCCTTCTTTGGGGCTTCTGTTTTAGCTGAAGCTTTTTTAGTTTCTTCTTTTACTTCTTTTTTAGCAGCTGGTTTACTTTCAGCTTTTGCTTCTTTTGGCATTTTACCATCTAAAGCATCTTTTGCAATTACTACTAAATCAGCAAAGGCTTTTGGTGAATCAATTGCTATTTCAGCAAGCATCTTACGGTTAACGGTAACGCCAGCCTTTGAAAGACCATTAATAAATCTTGAATAACTAATTTCATTTTCACGACATGCAGCGTTAATTCTAACAATCCATAACTTTCTAAAATTACGTTTAGTTTGTCTTCTATCTCTATATGCATACATATAAGAATGCATTACTTGTTCTTTTGCAGTTTTAAATAAACGATGTTTACTTCCAAAATATCCCTTAGCTTCTTTTAATACTTTTTTACGACGTGCTTTTGTCACAGCACCATTCTTTACTCTTGCCATTATTTGTTTCCTCCTTAATTCTTATCTTATAAAGTATCGATTATTCTCTTTAATCTGTTTTGATCTGCCTTGCTTAAATTTGACTTAGATCTTTTATTTCTGTTAAAAGCAGCATTTTTTGAACCAGTATTATGTCTTGAACCAGGATGTCCAATAGTAATAGTTCCACTTTGTCTTACGTTTAATACCTTTTTAGTACCTTTATGAGTCTTTTGTGTTTTCTTTGCCATATTATTTTCCTCCTACTTTAATTTACTTATTTTTTACTGGGCTAATCATAGCCATCATGTTTCTGCCATCAAGCATAGGAGCACTTTCTAACGCTCCAACGTCGCTTAAGCTTTCCGCAAATTTTAGCAAAACATCTCTACCTTTATCAGTAAATTGCATTTCGCGTCCTCTAAAACGAATAGTAAGCTTGATTTTATGACCCTTTTCTAAATATTTTTTAGCATTATTTAGTTTCGTATTAAAGTCATGTACGTCAATGTTTGGTGATAAACGATATTCTTTAGTTTCAGCATTATTTTCTTTTTGTCTCTTTTGAGATTCTTTTAGTTTCTTTTTCTTTTCGTATTTGAACTTGTTATAGTCCATTAACTTACATACTGGATTTTCACCCTTATCATTAATTAAAACTAAATCAAACCCAGCATAAGACGCAAGTGTTAACGCCTCTTCCTTAGATTTAATACCAAGCTGTTCACCATTAGGTCCAATTACAAGCATTTGTCTTACTCTTATTTGCTCATTAACTGGCATGTCTTTTTCTTTTGCTATGTCAAGCACCTCCATAATAAAAAGTGAATACGAGATTAGTATTCACCTTATAAAAACGCTTAAAAAATATGTTAATCACAAGCTGGCGTTTGACCCATTACTAGTTGTAATCGGGTGAGATGAATACTCGTCTTCTTTCCTTCATATCAAAATTACTTTTTTAGTATACAACATATTTTATGTTATGTAAAGCAATTTTATTATTTTACTATTAAAATCTTATAATTTTTTAGATAACGTTTTAATTTTTGGCTCTTCTTTTGGTACTAAAACCTCATCTCTATATATATTACCTTTTATTGTTATACCATAATTAATTATATCATCTACGGTTATTTTATTACCAAAGTAAGCATCACCATCAATAACTAGCTCCTTATTCAAACCATTCAAGCTTTCTAAACTATCAAAAAATGCTGTTCCGCCAATATATTTTAAACTCCCTAAACCTGATGCGCTTTTTAAACTACTAAAGTCCGCTAAATCGGCTATTGATTCTAACCCATTTAAGCCTGTTGCATCCGTCAAATTATTAAATCGTGCGAGTCCTCCAATACTTTTTAAATTATATAACCCTACCGCATCTTTTAAGCTACTAAATATGGCTTTTCCACCAATTATTTTTAAATTATATAATCCTGATGCACTTATTAAACTTTCAAAATGTGCTTCGGCACCAATTATTTTTAAATTCCCTAACCCCGATGAATTTTCTAAACTATAAAAATTTGCCCTTACACCTATAACTGTCAAATTAATTAGTTTTGATGCATCTTTTAGTTTTTCAAAATTTGCTGTATAACCAATTATTTTTAAATTACTTAAATTAACCGATTCTTTCTTGCTAAATATATCACCTAAAACACATATCAAATTTCTAATCTTATTATTATCTATTACATCTATATTAAGGTTACTACAAACATATAAATCATTATTTTTAAAATCAATTTCATTTATCGCAATATTTTCCTCTTGACATTCAAAGAGAATTGATAAATTATGTTTTTCACTTAGTAAACTCTTTATTTGCTTTAGCCTTGGATTCCCTACTAATCCAAACTGATTTATTTCTTTTTCTATATCAAATAGAAAAGTTAATTCTTCTTTATTTCCTACTTTTTTTTCTATGATATTTAACTTTTCTCTAAACATTTCTTTATATAGTTCATTTAAGAAGTCTATTCTTTCTTTCCAAGTTTCCATAATTATTTTTCACCACTTTCAATTTTAACTTAAATTTATTATAACCATCTAAATTAGTTACACAAAAATTAAAATAGCCATATTCTATAAATTAATCATCCGAAGGATTGTTTTAAATTCCATTATCATTGTAAAACTTATTTTATTATTTCTTTCCTTTGAAATATCTTTTTAAATGAAAACTCACGTTTTCTATATTATTATTAAGTTTCTCTAAATCGGAATTATTTTCAATAATAAAATCAAAATACGTTGGTTCTAACATTTCGGGTTTTCCCTTTTTAATTTGGTAATACATATCTTGATCATATGACGTGGAATAATTAACATTATCTCCAATTACATTTGCATCTTTATAATTATAGTTCATTATCCTATTTTCAATTCGTCTTATGTTTTCTTCATCATTTTTTGAATCTATTTTTATTTTTATAACACTATATTTAAATAAACTAGCTATTTTTTCAATTTTTGAAATTGATTCTAAAGTATTTAAATTAGCATCGATTATAAGTGAACGTCTATTAATTAAAAGCTTAATTAATCTTTCTTTATTAATACGAGCTACAATTCTAGGTATTTTTAATTGCTTTTCTTGATCATCTTCAAACTTAACAAAATAATAATTTCTAATGTAATCATTGCTTAACACAAATAGCCCAAAACGTTTAGATAATTCTTTTGCAACCGTGGTTTTTCCACTACCTGGTAATCCACTTAGAGTTATTATTGCAGGATTTTTATATTTAGTTGCACATTTAATATTCATTTCTTTAATAAAATTTTTTACCATTAAAACACATTCCTTTTAATGGTGTTTATAATAACAAAAAAGGTATAATTCTGTCAATCATACCTTTTTGTTTTACAAATGTAATTTTTATCTTAACTCTTTTATCTTATCATCATAATTATTACTATTAGTTACGTAAGAACCGGAAACAACCATATCACAAACTGCATATTTACATAGTTCTATCGTTTTATTGTTAACCCCACCATCAATACTGATAATTAAATCTTTAGGTGCTATTTCTTTTAATCTTTTTATTTTATCTATAACCTCTTCTTTAAACATTTGACCACCTAGTCCTGGGTTTACACTCATAAATAAAACTAAATCTATATCATCTATGTAAGGTGTTAGTTTATCTATGGTAGTTTCCGGATTAATAGCAAGCCCTACCTTTATACCAAGAGATTTAACATGGTCAATTAATTCATAATCTTTAATTACTTCAACATGAAATGTTAAATAATCGGGTTTTAATAAAGCATATCTTTTTATTAAATCTTCCTCATCAACCATTAAATGAACATCTAATGGCTTTTTACTAATACTAATTATATCTTTTACTACTTCTATTGGGAATTTCTTATCCGGAACAAACCTTCCATCCATTACATCAATGTGTAAAAAATCAGCGCTTGATTCATTTACTTTTTTAACAGCGTTTATAAGCCTATCATAAACGCTTAATACTGATACTGAAACTTTCATACATTACCTCTTATTAATATTTATTTGATCAATAAATTTTAAGTAGTTTTCATACCTAGATTTTAATATTTTCCCCTCTTTAACTAGTTCTTTTATATAACATCCATCTTCTTTTGCATGAATGCAATCTTGATATTTACATCTATCTTCATTATTATAAAATTCAATAAAATTATCTTTTATATCTTTTTTGTTCATACCGATAAAATCAAGTGACGAAAAACCAGGGGTATCTGCAACTAGTCCATCTTCTATTTTAAGTAATTCAACATGCCTAGTGGTATGTCTTCCTCTACCTAAAGCTTTTGATATTTCTCCGGTTGGAAGATTTAATTCGTTTTTTAACTTGTTTAATAAGGAAGATTTACCTACCCCGGTTTGTCCCGTAAGAACGCTAAGATGTCCTTTTAATATTTTTTTTATGTTTAATAATTCGTTATTTATATATACACAATATCCTATTTTTTTATAGTAGTTAATTATGGAGTCAATTTCACTAGTATCTTTTAATAAATCGTACTTAGTAAAACAAATGATTGGTTTAACATTATTATACTCTATTATAACTAGCATTTTATCAAGTAAATTACTAGAAAAATTAGGTTCTTTACAACTTACTAATATTATCCCTTGATCAACATTTGCAATTGGAGGTCTTATAAGTTCATTTTTTCTTGGCATTATTTTAGTTATAACCTTATTATTAACATCAACTTCTACCATATCTCCAACTAAGGGAGATATTTTTAAATATTTAAATTTACCAATAGAAGAACATTCATACTGTTTATTTTCTATTTCTACCGTCCATTTATTACTTATTGATTTTATTACTCTACCAACCATTATTCACCTTGATTTTCGTTTTCATTCACAGTTGTGGTAGTTACCTTAGTTGTTGTAGTTGTAGTTGTAGTTGGTTGTGCTTTTGAAACCACAACCTTAAATATATCATTTTCGAATATTTCCTCACCGGCTTTAGGAGATTGAGCAAGTACTATATTTTCTGCCACTTCATTTGTTTCCTTATAAGTAACTTTAATGGTAAGCCCATATTTTTCACAAAACTCGGTTGCTCTTTCGATTGTCCAAGCGTCAGTTACCATATCTGGATACATAGACAATATTTTAGGAATGTATAATATTATTTTTTGACCTGATGCAATTTTTTCTCCTTTTTTAACATTTTGTTCAATTATTAGTTGTTCTTTTCCTTCATACTTAACAGAATCTTCAACCTCTTTTTCCTCTATTTCCACGTTAATTCCATCTAATTCAAGTCTTGCCTTCACTTCATAGACATTTAAACCAGTATAATCTTCAACCGTTATTTTTTTAGAGCCTGAAGAATAATAAATCGTTATCGTACTTCCTTTTTTAATGTACCTGTTTTTACTAGGTTCAGTTTCTATTACTAGGTTTTGATCAATTTCATCACTAGGTTTTTCCTTAGAACTAATTTTAAAACCAGACTTTTTAATCATATCTTCAGCTTTTGATATTTCCATACCATATACATCAGGAACTTTTATCTCCTTAGATTCAGTTGCCTTAGGTAAAACTATTATAATAAATACCATTAGACAAACAAAAACAGCAATTATAGAACCAATAATAATCATTTTCTTTTTGTTTGATTTTTCTATTTTATCTTCCTCAGTTATTTGTTTTGCTACTGGTTTTTCATCCTTATTTTCCTTTTTTTCTTCTTTAAGAACGTTAACCGTTTTAGTATCAGAAAAATCAGTCTCAGGATATTTAAAAACTATTTTTTGCTCATCTTTTCTTTCTTCATCTAGGGAAGTTTTTATATCTTCAGCCATTTGCCTTACGTCACGATATCTGTTTTTAGGGTTCTTAGCAGATGCTTTTAATATTATATTCTCAACGGATTGTGGTACAACAGGGTTAAGATCTCTTACGCTAGGAAGGGGTTCTTTCATATGTTTTAATGCAATTTCAACGGCACTATCACCTTTAAATGGCATTTTACCTGTTAACATTTCAAACATAAGTATTCCAAGGGAATATATATCACTTCTTATTGTAGATCCTTTACCACTAGCTTGTTCTGGCGGTAAATAATGAACACTTCCCATTACTGAATTTGTTTGTGTTAGTTGTGCATTATTAAGTGCCATCGCTATACCAAAATCAGTAATTTTCACTAAGCCACTTTCTTTAATCATTATGTTTTGAGGCTTAATATCCCTATGTATTATATAAGAATCATGAGCACTAGCTAAAGCATCTAAAAGTTGAAGCATAATATCCATGGTCTCAGGAAGAGATAATACGCCACGTTTTTTTATTAATTGCTTTAAAGTTTTGCCTTCAATAAATTCCATTACGATGTAAAAATTCCCATCATCTTCACCAACGTCATATATTTCAACAATATTAGGATGAGATAAAGAAGACGCAGAAAGTGCTTCTCTTTGAAATCTTCTAACAAATTTTTCATCGCCCGCTAAATCTCCTCTTAGTACTTTAACCGCTACTTTTCTATCTAATATGGTGTCCAATGCTAAGTAAACATTAGCCATTCCCCCTTCACCAATTAATTTCTCTATTTCATAGCGATCATTTATTTTCTGCCCCTTTGCAATCACTTAACTTCACCACTTTCTTTTTCCAAATACGCGATGGATACATTATCAGTACCACCCCTTAAATTACTCTTTCTTATTAATTTAACTATTTTTTCTTCAGCTCCTAAATCACTATTTAAAACCTTTTCGATTTGATCATTTGTAAGCATATTAGTAAGACCATCACTACACAAAAGAACTGCATCACAACCAGTATCAACGTCAAAGATATCAACATCTATCGGATTATTAGCACCAAGTGCTCTCATTAGAACATTCTTTCTAGGATGGTTTTCTGCTTCTTCAGGAGTAAGTTCTCCAGTTTCAACAAGCAAATTAACAAGGGTATGATCCTTAGTAACCTTATACAAAACATTCTTTTTCATTACAAAGCCAGAAGAATCACCGACGTTTCCAAATAATATATAATCCTTTGTTATTACCGCAAGAACAAGCGTTGTTCCCATTCCTTTGCTTTCAGGAAACTCATCCGTATACTTAAAAATAGAATCATTAAGGTCGCCTGCATTCTTTCTTATCCAGTTTACTGCTTCTTGCTTTTCACCAATAGATTCTAAAGCCTTAAATTTATCAGTAAGACCATTTACAACGATCGATGATGCAATTTCTCCAGCCTTATGTCCACCCATACCATCGGCTACTACCATTAAATATTCACCAGTCAAATTTTTTACAATCATCACGGAATCTTCGTTATGAGTTCTAACCTTTCCCGTATCAGTTATATAATATGATTTCATCATTTTCGCTCACTTTCCAATAGTTTGTTCGCTTCTTAACTGTCCACATGCAGCTGATACTTTGGAACCGAACTCACGTCTTATTGTTACGTTTATATTATTCTTTTTTAATATATCATAAAATTTATCAATTGTCACTTTTTTACTAGTCTTATACTTTATATGACTAGTTTCATTATAAGGAATTAAATTAACATAACAATTTATTCCCTTTAAAAGTTTTGCTAATTCTTTGGCATCTTCTTCACTATCATTAACATCATTTAATAAAATATATTCAAAAGTAACCCTTCTATTTGTAACTTTTATATAATCCTTAACAGTCGAAATTATAGATTCTATATTATAAACCTTATTAATGGGCATTATTTTACTTCTTAATTCATCGTTTGGTGCATGTAAACTTATCGCTAAATTTACGCCAGTTTTCTCGCTGGTAAATTTTTTTATTTTAGGAACCAAACCACAAGTGGATATGGTAATATGTCTTATACCAATATTTATTCCTTTAGGATCATTTATTATTTTAATAAATTTAATTACGTTATCATAATTATCAAATGGTTCTCCAATTCCCATTAAAACAACATGACTTATACGTGCCTTTATATCTTTTTCAACTGCTAAAATTTGTTCAACTAACTCAAATGCATTTAAGTTTCTTACTTTTTTTAGTCTTCCGCTCTCGCAAAATGAACATCCCATATTACAACCAACTTGGCTAGAAACACATATGCTATTACCATAATCATGCTTCATTAATACTGCTTCTATTTTATTGCCATCGAAAAGCTCAAATAAATATTTTTTTACATCAACATCCTCTTCTTTTTTCACCAATTTTAATTCATCCATTTTAAAATTATCATTTAAAAAAGTTATTAACGATTTTTTTAAATTGGACATCCCTTCAAATGATTTAACTCTTTTAACATAAAGCCAATCAAAAACTTGACTAGCTCTATATTTAGTTTCTCCAATATCTTCAAAATAGTTTATCAAATCTTCTAGAGGATAATCGTAAATACTATTCATATAAATCTCCTTAACTAATAACAATTATACCAAATATATAAATAAAGGTTAATAATATTTAGGTAAATATAATCCAGTAACAATCATATTTATAAATAATCTTTACATAATTTGATATAAAAAGAATAGTTTAATAAAAATTAGAAATAATATTAGCGGAGGTAAAAAAATGGATGATAACAATAAATCTATAAAGTGTGATGTTTTATCTTGTAAATATAATGATAACAACAATAAATACTGCACTTTAAACGAAATTAAAGTAAGTTGTAATTGCAAACCTGATAACGCACAAAAAAAAGAAACTATTTGTGATAGTTTTAAAGAAGGAAAATAACACTTAATTTCTATATCAAAAAAATCCCATAGGGGATTTTTTTTACATTTACATATGTTTTTTAGTATCGTCTGTCTTTGAAACATTTATCTGAGCCAACTTCATATTTTCTTGTTTTTTATCCTCTAATATTTTTTTATTTTCAGGTGATATTTCACCGTAAGCAGTTGCTTCCCAAAATTCAGGCCCTCTACTTGAAAAACTAAATAAAATATTTCTTACCAATGATGCCGACATACCAGAATGTCCTTGATTGTCTAGAATTTTCGACGCCTCTTCCATTGAAGCACCATTTTCCAATGCCTGCATTATTTCTAACGCCGAATCCAATTCTAATCCATGATATAAATCATTTGCTCTTGCTTGAACACATTTTTCCCATTCTTCATATCTTTCAGGAAAAATTAATTCTTGACCTTTTTTAATCCAACTTGGAATGTTTTCTTTTGCTCTTTGTTTTGCTATTTCCTCTTGTTTTTTGTAATTTTCTTGCCACTCATTCATTTTATGATCATGCTCTGCTTTAGTATATCCGCAAACTTCCATATATGCTGAATCCATAGAAACAGAATCAGAATGCAATTTATGTCCGTTAAAAATACAATAAACATGTTCACCCCTTGATTTAGCAGCTAATAATGTATAAACAACACTTTCAAGAGTGCTACCTCCTAAAACCTCAATTTCTCTTTCCATTTTTATCTACTTCACTTCCTTTCTTATGTTGATAATATCATATAACCCCCCCCCGTCAAGTTTTTATAAAAGTTGTGTAAAAAAGTGTAGTGTAAATTAAAAGTAGACAATCTTTCAATACTTTAAACAATGTTAAAAGGGCTGTTTTTAAGTTCGTAGAAAACTCTTATAACAGTAAAATAATTCATTCTACTTTAGAGCTTTTATTTCCTATTCACGTTTTAATAAAATCTACCTAATTCTTTTGTCTAATATCTTGAATTAACTTCCTTAAAATAAAAAAACTATTTAAGTACTTTACTTAAATAGTCTTCTTTTTTATTTCCATTTATAAAATCTTTTATGTTCATTTTCTTTTTACCTGACAATTGTAATTCAGTAATTAAAATACTTCCGTCTTTTGTTACTACTTCCATACCATTTTTATCTATGCTTACAATTGTACCTGGTTTTTCATTATACTTCTTATCACTTATTTTAGATAACCATAATTTAATATTCTTATCATTCAATATAGCATAGGCCCCAGGCCATGAATTAAGTCCTCTTATCTGATTAAAAATTTCTCTTGAAGTTTTATTAAAATCAATGTGTTCATCTTCCCTTGATACATTGTAAGCGTAAGTAGCTTCTTCGTTATTTTGCTTTTCCCTTTTATTAGTGCCATCTATAATAGTTGGTAAAGTCTCAAGTAAAAGTGGTACCGCTGCTTTTTGTAATTTATCATGCAAGCTTTCTGCGGTATCATTATCTTCTATTTTTACCTCTACTTTTGATATCATGTCTCCCGTATCCATACCCTTATCCATATACATAATGGTTATTCCTGTTTTGGCATACCCATTTATAATCGCTTTATGAATAGGAGCTCCCCCTCTTAATTTCGGTAAGAGCGATGCATGAACGTTTATACATCCGTATTTCGGATAATTTAAAACTATTTCTGGTACTATTTGCCCATAAGCACAAGTAATTATTATATCTGGTTTTAAATTTATTATATCCTCATATTCATCTCTTATTTTAATCGGCTGCAAAACTCTTATATTATGTTCTAAGGCTCTCTTTTTAATGGGAGAATATACTATTTCTTTTTTTCTACCAACTTCTTTATCAGGCTGAGTTACTATCGCTAGTACGTTATACTCTTTAATCAAACTTTCTAATATAGGAACACAAAATTCTGGTGTACCCATAAATATTACCTTTAAATTTTTCATTTTTTTCACCCTCTTTAACAAAAGAGACTTTTATTAGAAAAGTCTTAATACATCCTTTATTGTTATATATATCATAAGAGCAAATAGCAAATATAAACCAATACTATTTATAACTGCGTCGACTTTCGCATTAACCTTTTTACCAGTTATTTTTTCAATTAATATAACCACTGCACGATAACCATCAAAAGCTGGAAATGGAATTAAATTAATAAAACCAACGTTTATTGATAAGTACGCGAGTAAATAAAGCAACCCAGAGGCTCCAGCCTTACTTTGAGAACCAACGATTGAATATATTCCAACCGGTCCCGATAATGAATTTAATCCTACTTTACCAGTTATAAGGGATTTTATTGTGACAATCATAGAATTAAAAATAGAACCAAATTTACTTGTGGCATATTTAAATGCATTACCTATACCATGATACTTAGTATCATCAAGGGCTATACCATAAGAATAAGAAACATTACCTTCCTTGTCGGTTACTTTAGTAGGTTTAACTTTTAGTTCCTTTTCACCATCTGATGTTTCTACAGTAAAAACTTGAGTCTTTTCATTATTGGCTAAAGTAAGCTTTAAGGTCACATCATCCCATGTTTTTGTTCTTTCTCCATTTATTTTTAAAATCTTATCTCCTTTTCTAAGACCAGATTCATAACTTGCCGAATCTTTTACTACGGTACCAAGAATTGGTTTAGTGGTGTAAGAGCCATAAATAAGAGCAATAATAAATAAAACAATAAATCCCAAAATAAAGTTGTTCATTACACCAGCCAAAACGATTATTAACTTTTTATACCAAGGTTTATTATACATTTTTTTACTCTTAGGAACAGACTTATCATCGTCTACTTCCTCTCCTGCCATTGCAACATATCCACCAATTGGTATAAGTCTTAAACAATATAAAGTTTCGTCATTCTTTCTTTTAAAAGAAAAAAGTTTTGGCCCAAAACCAAGCGAAAACTCATAGCAGTATACACCTGATTTTTTTGCCCAGAAAAAATGGCCAAGTTCATGTATAAAAACAATTATTCCAAGCATTAAAACAAAATATATTAGTGTCATTTTAATCCTCCTAGATTATTCCTGATAATAAAATATATCCAATAACAACAAAAATAATACTATCTAATCTATCTAACACGCCTCCATGCCCTGGCATTATATTAGAAAAATCTTTAATACTATGATTTCTTTTTACAGCGCTAAAGAACAAATCACCTAATTGTCCTAAAGAAGATAAGAATAGCGTTATAATCAAAAGCCCTAGAATATTGACTGTACCATCAACAAAAATAAAGTAAAAAGTTGCTGCACAAAGGGTACCAAATATACCGCCGATTATGCTACCTTCCCAAGTTTTATTTGGTGAAATCTTAGGAGCTAATTTATGTTTTCCAATTAAAGTACCGCCTAAATGCGCATAAGTATCAGTAAGGGTAGTAATTAAAAATAAATAAATAAACTTCATTAATCCCTCATTTCTTATTAACGTAAATTGATGAAATATAGTTCCAACAAGAATCGTCATACCAATTAATTTAAAAGCATTATCGGCATTATACTTTTTATTGTCATTACAATATATAACCGCAAGCATTGGAAGTAATATCGTTAAGAAATAATAAGTTATACGATTTTTATCAATAAAAACAAGTAATATAACCAAAGCATATAAAATCATATCTACATACCTAGGTCTTCTTTCTTCTCCTGGTAAACTCAAAAACTCTTTCATACCTAATACTGCCAAAATAGTAGCAGCAACTTTAAACCACATACCACCTAGAATAATAAGTGGAATAAATATAGCTAGAGCAACAATCGCACTAATTACTCTTTTCTTCATATAATCACATCCTTATGTTCTTATTATAATACAATTAACATTTTTTAACAATTAAATTATTATTTGAGTTGATATGTTTACATAAATTAATTAATAATGTATAATTTAATTAGTGAGAGCACCTAACTTAAGGTTAGTAGCTTTCCTTAATATTACTTAAGGAAAAAGCGTACACCCCCTGGGTAAGTACGCTTTTTCTTTTACATTTTAAAAATTAGTATGGCTAATAATAAAATTAAAAGGATAATTATTACTTTAAGAAACTTAGTTTCTTTTTTCATAAATATCACCACCCTTCTATTATTCATAAAAAGATGGAAAGCTACTACCCATTATTAGGTTCTCTCATCTTTATTGTTAGACAAAACTTTTTAAAACCCTCAAAAAATATAAAAAGAAGCCTTTAAGCTTCTTAATATGAGTCAATATTAATATTCACCCTTTTGTTATCATTTATGTATGAACTTGCTTGAACTATTGTTCTAAGTGCTTTTGCCATCTTTCCTTCTTTACCAATTACTCTTCCCATTTCACTTTCGGGAACCATAACTTGGATAATAATTTCATCTTCGTTCTCGCTTGGAAACTCTTTTACCGTAATAGATTCTGGATCGCTTACAAGTTCTTTTACGATTAACGTTGTTAATTCTACTAACTTCATAATTACTTACCTTGTTTTTCGTTAGCGAACTTAGTCATTATTCCAGCTTTAGAAAAAATATTTTTTACAGTATCAGTAGGAGTTGCTCCATTTCTTAACCATTTCATTGCTGTTTCTTCATCTATCTTAGTTTCAGCTGGGGTAACTAATGGATTATAAGTTCCTATAGTTTCAATAAAACGACCATCTCTTGGACTTCTTGAGTCTGCCGCAACAATACGATAAAATGGCCTTTTTTTAGCTCCCATTCTTTTTAACCTTAATTTAACTGCCATGTTTTATTCCTCCTTCATTACATATTAATTTTAACATACTAATATATACGTGTCAACTATTTTTGTTAACAAGGTATTTTTTAACATTTAAAAAGGATTCTAAATAAAATCCTCTTTAACTTCTTCTTCAATTGCTTTTTCTACCGTTTCTTCATCATCGTCTATTGTATCCCATGGTTCCTCTTCTTCTAGGGTTGCTATTTTTACCTTTTCATCGTTAACAACTTCTATACCCAATTCTTTTTCAATATCAAACTCTATTACATCATCTTTTACATTGACATTACTACAGCTTGGCTGTTTAAGTGCCCTGACAATTATATCGCTTCCAGAAAGTGAAGTTCCCGCCTTTGTTTTAACATTAACGCTTTCACTATATGATATACGTTTGCTAGCAACAGCGGTTTTTTTGTCATCATCGTATGAATACCATATGTTAATATCGAAATTTCCATCAATAATTACTTTATCACCACTTACGGTACCTTTAAACTCATGATTAATTACCCAACAACCTAATATTGTATTAGCATTATTTTCTGCTAAAAGATTATAACTATTTTTAAAATACTTTTTACCTTTTCCTATAACCGCTTTGGTAACTATTTCTTTAAACATTAGAATCCCCTCCTCGTTTTAATCTATGCTAATTAACTAAAAAAAGTGCTAATTTTAGCACTTTATTTTTCAGATTCTAATTTTTCTAATACCTTCTTTGTTGCATCTATTGCCTTTTGTTTTAAAATTTCAGCTGCATCTTGAGCTACTGGAGTAGCTTTTTCCTTCGTGTAAGCAACTAATTCTTCAGCGTTTTTTTTCAAATCAGAAGCTTTTTTCTTAGCGATTTTTAATACTTTTTCTTTATCTAAATCCTTAAGTTCTTCCATTATGTTATTAACTTTTTTCTCAATGGTATCCCTTACTTCTTTTACGTCAATTTCTTTTACCTTTTCAATCAAATCATTTGCTTTTTCTTTAAGTTCTTTTCTAGTTTCTTTACCCGATTTAGGTGCAAATAAAAGGCCAATTACAGCTCCTATAGCGGCTCCTAAAACGAACTTCCCAGTATTTTTTTTCTTCATATTTTTTTTACTCATATTCCTCTTCCTCCTGTTCTTCCTTTTCGATTTTCTTTTTTCTTTTTTTAAAAATACCTCTTATAAATAGTATTATTGAATCTGATATCACTTCGGTTAATGCCGATAATTTATCAGTCACAGAATCGACGATGTTAAAAATTCCATTAAGTGATTTCACCTTGTCATCTACATCATCAACGATTCCTTCAACCCTATTCATGGTTTTAATTACTTTAACACATATTACAATAAGTAAAATAATCAAAATACATAATAGTATATAAATCAAAATCGGTAAATATTCATTTAAAAAGCCTTGCACTATTCTTCACTTCCCTCTTTTTGATACATTGAATCAATTAAATTAAATAAATCTTGCTCTTTGGTGTCATCATCGTCATCATCATCTAAATCTTTAGAAACTTCTTTTTCTTTTAATAAATCATTTTTCAAATCCTTTGTACGTTCTTTATCAACGTCTATTTCCTTGAAGTTTACGTTTGGTAAAATCATGTCATCATCGTCATCTTTCTCTTCCTCGCGAATAACAACCGGTTTTTGAGTATTAACTTTTTTTGCTTTATCTTTTGTTCTAGAAAGTTCCTTTTCTTCTTGCTCCATGTCTTTTTCTGCTTCTTCTATTGTCTTTTTACTTAAGCGTTTCATTGTATCTTCTAATTCCTTATCCAACGAACCATACGCTTTTTTTCTAACAATATCAAGTGACATTTCATCATCATATTTATTCTTCTCATTTTTTTTCGAATCATTCTTGATTTTATTGCCTTCTTTGTCTAACAAACCATATATAGGCGATATTATAGGACTAGGTTTAAATTTTTTAGTTTCTTCCTTACGTTTACTGCCTTGATATAATATTGGTTTTACTTCCTCATTAGTAGGTTTAATAATAGGTTCTGGTTTTGATCTAGTAACCATGAAATCGTCATCATCAAACTCTGGAAATTTAAATTCTTTTTCGCTTTTAAGCGTTCTTGACTTGATTTCGCTAGCTTCAGTAACCTTAGGTTCCGAAACATCTTCAAAGTATAATTCCTCTATTTCTTGAGTTTTTGACAAATCATCATCATTTTCAATTTCAACTTCCTTTTTATTTTCCTTTTTGAAAGAAAGTTTAGGAGTTTTTTTAACTTCTTTTTCTTCATCTTCCTCATCAAATAAGAAACTCTTCATTTTGTTTAACTTACTTTTTAATCCCATAAGAACATTCACACCTTTCTCTTACTAAGCTTCTGAAGTTTTATCATTTTTAGTACTATCAGTTGTTTTAACATTCGTGCTGCTAGTTGTTGTTTCTTCTTTTTTTTCTTCTATGATAATTTCTTCTTCTTTGGTTTCATCGGTACCGCCATCATATTTATCAAATTCCTTAATGTACTCAAGGAAATTTCCTTCTTTTTCCTTATTATCAAAAAGCTTATATACTTCTTCTTTAGAATCAAAATTTCCAGACTCATACATCTTTTTTAACAAAGAATCATTAAAATTAGTACTAGATAAAATATAACTAATATCCATAATAGCTAGATTTAAATCGGATTCTTTTACATACGTTTCTATTTTAGCATAATTATACTTCATTTGAACATATAATTTATCTTTCTTTTTTTCGATTGTTATATATCCTTCTTTTCCATTATTACTAATTTTACGAAAAAAATAGGAATTATTATTAACTTCATAATCAATTTTAGACTTATAATAATAACTTACAACATCAACGTATAAATAATATTTATTATCGCCTCTTTTTAAGACATCATTATAATCTTCAGAATCTATTCTAACTACCCCGCGTGGCGCATAATACTTATAACCTTTTCCAACTTTATTGTAAGTATTTATGTCCAGAGATAGTATTTTATCCATTATTTTTTCATAATTGTAATTATCAACTCGGGTTATGGTGCAACCTGATAATAAAATTAAAACTGAAAGTATCAATAAAAATTTTTTCAACAATCCTTCACCTACTTTAAAAATATTATAACAAAAAAAGGTAAAAAATAAAACCTTTTGATGGTATTAGCGATATAAAACGTTTATGTCAACGAATGTATCAATACCATCTATCTTACCATTTTGGCATAATTGCCACATTAAAAAAGGCTTATCATAATCAGTATTTTTAGTGTAATGAGCTAACCAGACATCATAATTATTATATTTCCACACACTATTTAAATAATTTTTACTACCATATAACATAACGTCATATCCTTCTTTTTTAATGATTTTTAAAAATTCATTTGATATTTCGTTTAAACCAAACAAGCTAATTTCCATTTGATTAAAATAAGAATAACACTCCCAGTCTAGTGCAACTGGTAAGGTAATATTATAAGGTTTTATATTTTGAACAACCCATTTAGCTTGTTTTTTTGCTTCTTTTAAACTATTAGCATATGAGTAAAAATAAACTCCTACCTTTAATCCACTATCCGTAGCAGATTTAATATTCTCCTTAAAATAAGGGTCAATAACATACTTTCCGTTAATACCGTCTTGCGTTCCTAACCTAATCATAACAAAATCAGATCCAGCAGCCTTGACCTTTTCAAAATCTATTTTACCTTGCCATTTGGAAACATCTATGCCAATTAAAGTATTATCATTTTTATAGTTTTCTAAAAAATAATTAAAATCAGTAAAAGACTTTAAAGACGTATTTTCACTGCGTTCTTCATCATACACAACAAGAGTAAATTTAACGTTTTTTTGATTATTACTACTATCTATAGCAACATAATCAAGATTATAATTTCCAGTCTTTGTAAGATCATACTCTCCTTTTATCTTACAATTAGGCCTATTATCATAATTATCAGCGCACATTATCTTTTCATCTAGATTATCGTCACTGTTAACTTTTATAAAGTATCTTTCATTTAACCATATAATTGGAGCCTCATCATCAATAACTTTGATTTTAAAGGTGCCCCTTCTTTTTTTCCCTTTATAATTTAAATATATAAAAGAAATTTCTTTTGTACCTAAAATTTTAGTATCTATTTTATCACTGTTTATTATTTTTAAATCTTTATCAACAATAAAATCATTTACCGTAACCTTATCAAAAACATTACAATACAAATCTTCTTTTAACGTAAAGCCACTATTATCATCTACTATTTTATTATCAAAATAAATGATTAATATAACTACTAACAAAGATATAAAAATCGCAGTAAAAAAAACTATTTTTTTATTCATAAAACACCTTTTAAATAAATTATTTGTCCTTATAAGCTTCTAACCTGCAAATCTTAACACCTTTATCATTAAATTTCTTTTCATACTCGGTTGCAACGTTACCTTCTATCATATTATCATATAAATCAAGCGTAACATTTTTCAAGGTATATCCATAAAGACTTAATGCTTCTATCGAGAAAGCAAATAGATTAATATTATCAGTTTTTTGTATTATCACCTTTTTTTCCTTAAACACATCATCATATTTACATAAAAACTCATAACTGGTAAGTCTCCTTTTAGCGTGGCGTTTTTTTGGCCATGGATCAGAAAAGTTAAGGTATATGGTATCTATTTCTTTTTCAAATGCCTCATTAATATAATTAGCATCCATCCTAATTAATCTTAAATTAGGAATATATTTATCATCCAGCTTTTGAACAGCCCGTGCCATAACACTATCGAACATTTCTATTCCAATATAATTGATATCTGGATTTTGGATTGCCATACCTATTATAAAATCACCTTTTCCCATGCCTATTTCAATTTTTATGGGATTGTTATTTTTAAATTCCTTATCCCATTTGCCTTTGTTATTTTTAAAATCTTTAATAACGTATTTAGATTCATTTATAATATTTGAAGCATTTTTAACGTTTTTTAGTCTCAAAATAATCACCTAGCTATAATTATACACCAAAACGGGCAAGAAACATATAATTAAATGAAAGCTAATTTACAGGAGGACATAAATATGAAAAGTGATAGAAACAACTTAGGCTCTCAAATGATGCCTTTTAACCCAATGATGGGCATGCCAACCAACATGATGATGTTCCCAAATTTTATGAATGATAACTACTCTAACTTAGATAGCAGAATAAACACATTAGAAAAAAAAGTAAAAGTTTTAGAAAATAGAATATCAAGACTAGAAAACCCATACCAAAATACAAATAACCAAAACTACCCACAATCTGGGGCAAACACGCAAAACCAAAATAGCGGTGTTCCATATCAAACAACCCAAAACAATACCGGATATAATGGTGAAATGTACATGATGTAAAAAAGTCTACACAAGTAGACTTTTTTATTTTGAATAATTACCATCGTTTAAGGATGTACTTACTTTTTTATATTCATCTATTAAGTTTTGAGGAATATACCTTTCAAGTGCATCAACGTTACCATTTTGAAATTCATTTATCAAATAAGTTTTTTGTCTATCATTAAGATTTGCTCTATTAATTTCATCAACAATCATATCCGTGATACTATTTAACCCATTTTCTTCATAATTTTTCATATTATTTTTTATCCAGTCATTAGCAACCTTGTTTGCATAAACACTGATTACTGCTCCAGGAACGCTTGATATCATCTTTAATTCTTTTGACATCTCGTCTAATATCTGTTCTAGACTTCTTTTAGTAACATAAGTTCTTGTACCATTTTTCGAACTAAAAATATAAACATGTTTATTATCAAAATAATCGGATAAGATTATTTTAGCAAACTTAACAACTTCACTTTTATCTTTAGGATTAAATTTTGCTTGATAATAAGAAAGCGTTTTTTGCATTACCTCATTAAATGAATTAATTTCATTTTTTGATTTCAAATAATCATCAATTAAAACATCAGATATTTTATCAAGTAAAACTTCATAACTTAAATATTGCTTTCCTTTATAAATTCTGCTACTTGCTATTTCCATAATTTCTTCATTAATTTTACTAATCCCTTTTTCTTTAACATATCTGCTAGTAATTGAATTATCCTCTTTTCCAACATAAGCTTGCCCAAGAAAATATCTTAGCATACCTCTAAGTTCTTGTTTTTCATTAAAGCCACAAGAATCTAAGTCCAGTTTTAAAGCTTCATATAAATTATTTGGCATATAAATCACTCCTTATAACTAATATAACATGTAAAACTTAATTTTTTTGTTATTTTAAAGTTTATAAACAAAAAAGCAAAGTATTTTAACACCTACTTTACTTTTTTTGACTTTCTAAATAAATTATCACCAAAAATATTACTGAAAGCACCATTTTTAATGGTAATACCAAAATATATAATAGCACCAACAATAGTATATAGCAAAATAGTTATAATAGACGTAAGTCTATTAGTTAAATTAAATGGTAAAAATACTTTCATTACAATTAACACAATTATCATTATTAAAAGTGGATAAATAAATTTTATCATCTTTTTTAAATATTCTTTTAAATCTAAACCAACCGTTTTATTAATTACTACTAAATTAGTTATAACAGACGTTGATAGACCTATTAAAGTAGCTAGTGTTGATCCCCAGAAAGGATATAAACCTAAAGCATTAAATAAATGCATCATTGGTATTTGAAGCACTAATTTAACTATAATACCTGCTATTATACTTAAAAATACGTTTTTGAACTTATTTAATGATTGTGCAATTGATATAGATGTTGTAAACATGCATCTAAATAGTGCTATAAAGATAGTAAAACAAAATACCTTTGGTCCCCATGTGCTTGCTCCGTAAAACGCGTTAAATACAGGGCCTGCTAAAATAGATAAACCTACTGCCATTGGCATAGTTACATAAAGTAACATTAAAAACGATTGGTTAACTTTTTTCTTAACGTCTTTTTTATCTCCTTTAACAAAGCTTGCGGTAATATTTGGAACCAAACTTGTCATTAACCCAGTTGATATTGCAAGAACAACACTATTTAATTTATTTCCCGTTGTATTAATAACGCCTAATACACTTTCGGCGTCTTTAGTTTTAAATCCTAAATCAGTAAGAGTACCAATAATGGTTGTCATATCAATGTAATCATATACTGATAAAGCAAGTCCAAATGATATAAAAGGGACTGAATAAATAAGTAATTTCTTTATTATAGCTTTGTTACTTATTTTCTTTTCTTCTTTTTTTATTTCTTCATCTTTAGTTTCTTTTATAATATCTTTCTTATTTTTCTTTATCTTAATGAGCAAATAAGAAAGGGCAACAATAGCTCCTACGGTAGCGCCAAAAACAGCAACCCCAATTGCGTTTGTAACGCCTACGTTAAATACTCTCATGCATAAGTAACTACCGATTAGAATAACTGCTATTCTAACTACTTGTTCTATTACCTGGCTAACAGACGATGGCGTCATAAACTTATGGCCTTGTAAGTATCCTTTTGTAACACTTAAAAGCGGAACAACTAAAATTGCCGTTGATATAATTCTAATTACAAAAGTAATACTTTCTTTAGAGTTTCCACCAGTATTATTACCCATTATTTGATGTGCTATAAAAGGTGCCCCTACAAACATTACCATAAATAAAACTATACCTAGTACTACAAGTAACCTTTTGCCTAATTTATAAGCTCTTTCTTTTGTATCGTAATATCCAAGAGTATTATACTCGCTAATTAACTTACTCATCGCAGGTGGAATACCTACCGTTGATAATGATAAAAATAAATTATAAATAGTATATGCATAACCATATAAAGCAATATTAGCTTCTCCTATTATCGCATAAAATGGTATTACGTATATAATTCCTAAAAACTTAGTTGTAACAATACCTATGGTTGAAATTAAAGCTCCGTTTATAAAACTATTTTTTTTCATTTATATCATCCTTTATTTATATATATTATCATTGCCGAAAAACAATATAATTGTTCTTCCCCGCAAGTTGCTATTGATACTTGATATTTTATATCAACTATTTCTTTATCCGCAATAAAATCATTAACTGATTCCTCTAAATCCCTTTCATGATCACAATCAAAAACTTTAACTCTCATATTATCACCCATGTTAATAATACAAAAATAAAGGTAATTAAATTGTCTTCTTTTATTATTATATCAAATTATTTATATTTTTTAAATTTCAATATGTATTTATTGTAAACAAAAAGATTGCCGAAAAAACAGCAACCTATTTTTTATAAGAACTTTCTTTATATAAACCATTCATATCAAATATATAATCTAAATAATAACCTTGAAAAAATACGTTCAAATAAATTATCGCTAAAATAATGAAAGTCTTACTTTTTAATATCTTTAATTTTTGATTTTCTTTTAACCAGAAGAATTATTATTAGCAATGTAATTATAATTGCAATTCCTACTAATGAACCTATAACATATGGGTTTAATTTATTACTATTATTTTTTTTCAATATATCTTTAGTTTCAGATACCTTAAGCTCTGAGGCTGCTAAAACATATTCAGAACAATGATCTATATCAAAAGCTGCGTATCCATCATCATCAACTACTACATAATAATCTTTATCATCACTAGATAAATTCATTTTATCTAATTTTTTCTTTTCTTTATTGTAATAGAATAAATTAAGTTTTTTCCCCTTTTTAAATTTATCTCCAACATAAATACTTACTTTAGCAGTTCCACCTAATTTTCCTTCATGTTTAAAAGATATAAATTTCAATTTATCATTAAGATCTTTTTTCTTATATTCAAATAATTCTACTATTTCATCTTCATATGAAGAATTATCTAATTCTATTTTTGTATCATAATTTATATCTATCGCATCACCATTTTCATCAAATAGTGTCCAACTATATTTAAGATTGTTTTTTTGATCATACTCAGCATAAAAATTATTAATATTCTCACTAATCAAATTATTATCTTCATTATCTTTATTAGTAAAATTAGAATTAGCAGAAATTACGTTATTATTTTCTCCTAAATCAATTTTTTCATCCTCAATAATAATAATAGACATCTTAGTTTTTTTTAAATCAATTACTGGATTTAGATTTTGTATATCAGATACACAATATTCTCCCTTTTGTTCTAGTCCATTTAATGAATCGACAATGGCCATTCCACCTCCTACGGATGGTTCACCCTTAAGGGTTCCTGAAAGTGGTGCAGTAGAAGAAAAAACTTCTAAATAACCATAATTTCTAAAATAATAATCACTTTCATTACTAGTTAAAGTATATCCGCAATCAGTAGCTTCATGATTTAGTTGCATGAAATATGCTCCTTCTTTAGATGGGGCATGATAATCTATATTAGCTTGTAACAATGAATAAACATTATCATATTTTTCCGTAAAAAGCTTATTTATGTCGCTTCTTTTTACTGATAAATAAAATACGTCACTAGCATCATCATACCTTGCTGATACATTTTTTATTATTTTTGCATCATTACTATACCCGCTTTGATTAATATTAAAATGTACTTCAACAGATGCATATAAAGTTTTTCCTTTATAATTAAACGGAGTTTTATTTTCTATTTTATTACTATCGTTAGACCTAGACGCTGATATAACGGGTATAGATATAAAAAATATAAATAAAACCAAAACTAATTGTAATACTCTTTTTTTCATTTTCTTACTCCTCCTACTTTAATAATAACATATTTTATAAAATTTAAATAACAAAATTACATTTTAAACTTTTTACAATTGACATCTATTAATCTCCTTATAATTATTCTATCTTTTTCATCTATTTTCTTTTAAAAACTATAAACAAAATTTTCATATTTAAAATCCACAATAAAGAAATCTTCTTTGTTTCTAATCCCTGTTAAGTATCATTAATCAAAGCAGCACAATGTTCTTTATTATCTTGAACAACAAGTATAGCGTCTGTATAAATATCCTTTAATATTAAGAAGTACTCATAACAATATTCATTAGTAAAACACCCAAATATATCATCCTAAAAATAATTAGATAAACATTTATTTATGTTAATAATGGTTAAAAGAACCGACAAAAAAATCACCATAATATTTTATGATGATTTTTTATATGAAATTATTTTTAATTAATCAAAGTTATCTAAAAAGTCATCGATGGTCATAAACTTATCATCAATTTCCTTTATTGATACTTCTTTTTTTTCTTTAGCTTCTTCTTTAGTAACCGGTTTAGATACTTCTTTTGGTGCTTCTATATTATCTCCAGTTAAGCTTGCTATGTCAGATACTAAATCTATTTTTGATTTAGTAATGCTACTACCAGTAGAATATCTATCCATAATAGGAATCTCAGTTAACTTAAGCTCCTTATCTTTACCACTTACTTTTAATAATATATTGCGTTTAGCATCACCTACAAATACTTTTATGATTTCCTGTGGATTGCTTTTTACTTCTCTTAGTAATAATAAACCTCTTTTCGCGCGTGATGTTTTTTCAAACTCGGAAAGCTTAACACGCTTTGCAAGTCCCTTATGAGTTATAACAGTTACGTATTCTGCTTCCCCATCAAACACGCATCCACTTGCTACTTCATCGTCCTTTAGATTAATTGCTTTAACTCCCGCAGTTTTTAAACCTATTACAGGTATCTCTGATCTATCATACCAAAGCCCATAACCTTTTTTAGTTGCGATAAACACTTCGTTATAAGCTCCCATTGTAACATCTACTACTTCATCATTATCCTTTAGCTTAATAAAAGTAATTGGTTTTGAGTAACGTTGCACAACAAAGTCAGATAAAACAGACTTTTTAGTCATACCATTTTTAGTAAACGTAATTATTTCACGATCATCAAATTTAGATATTGGAAGTGCTTTTATTACCTTTTCATCTTGGGTTATTGGTACTATGTTACTTACATGTTTACCAAGTTCTTTCCATTTAAGCTCTGGTAATTCATGTACTGGTATATATAAATAATTACCTTTGTTAGTAAATAAAAGTAGTGTATCAAGAGTATTTTGTTCAAATAATCCAATTACAAAGTCATCTTCCTTAACCAGTGTTGCTTCTCCATCTGATGCAGCATAAGATTTTTTAGACACACGTTTTACGTACCCTTCGTTTGAAATAGCAACAATAACATCCTCTTTTGGTATCATTGCGCTCATATCTATCTTAATTTCTGTTATCTCATCTTTAATAATGGTTTTTCTAGAAATAGCAAATTCTTTCTTAACCGCTCTTAATTCTTCTTTCATAACCTTTTTAAGTTCGTTTTCATCAGATAAGATAAGTTCATATTCTTTTACCAACTCTTCTAAAGCTTTCATCTCGTTTTCAACATCCGTTATATCAGTATTAGTTAAACGATATAATTGTAACATTACGATTGCGGTTGCTTGTCTTTCGGTAAATGAAAACTCTTTTATTAAGTTAGCGATTGCATCCGCTTTATTTTTAGAAGCTCTAATTACTTTTATTACTTCGTCTAAAATACTTATTGCCTTAAGTAAACCTTCTAAAATATGTAATCTGTCTTTAGCGTGTGCTAAATCAAATTTAGTACGCCTTGTTACTACATCTTTTTTATGATTAATAAACGCATCAAGAATACCAAGTACCCCTACTTGTCTTGGCCTACGATTAACTATTGCAATCATGTTAAAACTATATGATACTTGCATATCAGTATTTTTAAGTAAATAGTTAGTAACAAGATCTACGTTAGCATCTTTTTTTAGTTCTATTACTATTCGAAGCTCTCCACGTGAAGTCTCATCTCTTACCTCTTGTATACCTTCTATTTTTTTATCAATTCTAATATCATTCATCTTTTTAACAAGCGCTGCTTTATTAACTTCGTATGGTATTTCGGTAATAACAATCATTTGTTTACCTTTATCTTTAACTACTTCATATTTAGATTTAACGATTATTTTACCTTTACCAGTTTCGTATGCATTTTTAATTTCTTTAGATCCTTCTATTACACCACCAGTCGGAAAATCTGGACCAGGCATAACTTCTAATACCGAATCTAATCTGCAATTCGGAGAATCTATTCTTTTAATGGTTGCATCGATTACCTCTCCTAGATTATGGGTTGGAATATTCGTTGCATAACCTGCTGATATACCTGTTGATCCATTTACTAAAAGATTAGGAAATCCCGCAGGAAGTACTACTGGTTCCATCAAGGTATCATCGTAGTTTGGAGCCATTTCAACGGTATCTTTGTTGATATCATTTAAAAGTACGTTACTTATTTTAGCTAGTCTTGCTTCGGTGTAACGCATTGCTGCTGCTCCATCACCGTCCATTGAACCATTATTACCATGCATATCAATGTATGGAGTCATCATCTTCCAATCCTGACTCATTCTAACTAATGCATCATAAATTGATGAGTCACCATGTGGATGGTAGTTACCCATTATTTCACCAACTGCTTTAGCACTTTTACGATACTTTTTATCATAGGTATTACCTGATTTATACATCGCGTATAAAATTCTTCTTTGAACAGGCTTTAAGCCATCTCTTACGTCAGGAAGTGCACGATCTAAAATGATGGTTTTAGCATATCTACCAAAACGTTCACCCATTATCTCTTCTAGTGAATATTCTTCTATTCTTTGTAATACTTCTTTCATTTTGTGCACCTCCTTACTTTAACATCTCGTAGTTATCTTCTAATGTAAAGTCTACGTTTTCTTCTATCCATTCTTTTCTAGGTTCAACCTTATCACCCATAAGAACGGATACTCTTTTTTCTGCTAAGGCAACGTCAGTTATCTTAACCCTAAATAAGCTTCTCTTTTCCGGATCCATGGTTGTTTCCCAAAGTTGCGTTGCATCCATTTCACCAAGACCTTTGTATCTTTGTAAGTCTTCCATCTTACGACCATTAGTTACTTCTTTTAACTCATCATCAGAGTAAACATATACTTCTTCTTTCTTAGAGAAAGATACTTTATATAAAGGTGGATTTGCAATGTATACGCGTCCAGCTTCTATGAGTGGCCTCATGTAACGATAGAAGAATGTTACAAGTAAAACTTGTATATGACATCCATCATCATCAGCATCGGTCATTATTATTATTTTATCGTAATTACAATCTTCAATGTGGAAATCTGGTCCAACACCCGCACCTATCGTGTATATTAAAGTGTTTATCTCAGCGTTTTTATAAGCTTCATCCATGGTACATCTTTCGGTATTTAAAACCTTACCACGAAGCGGTAATATTGCTTGGAAACTTCTTTCACGACCAGTTTTTGCACTACCGCCTGCTGAATCTCCTTCGACTATGAATAATTCGTTTTTCTTAGGATCTTTTTTAGTTGCTGGTGCTAACTTATCAGATAAATTCTTTTCTTTAGCGTTTTTATTTTTTCCCTTGCGAGCCTCTTCCCTTGCTTTTCTAGCTGCTTCTCTTGCAGCTTTTCCTTTTAAGGCTTTATTTATTATATCGGTTGCTATTCCTTTATTTTCTTCTAGAAAATACTGCATCTTTTCATAAACGATTTGATCAACAACCGTTTTAGCAAGTGGCGTTCCAAGTTTACCTTTAGTTTGTCCTTCAAATTGTAATAAATCTTCAGGAATCTTTAAAGATAAAATAACGGTTAATCCTTCTCTTACGTCACTACCTTCAAAGTTTTTATCTTTAGCTTTCAAATACCCATTACTTCTAGCGTATTCATTAAACGCTTTAGTAAGAGCACTTTTTAAACCTACCTCATGGCTTCCACCATCGCTTGTCTTAACGTTGTTAACGAAAGATACAACGTTTTCGTTATATGAATCAGTGTATTGCAAAGCACACTCTACTTCTATCTTGTTTTTAGTTCCTTCAAAACCTACAACGTTATGAATCGTTTTTTTACCCTCGTTTAAATATGATACGAACTCTTCTAAACCTCTTTCGTAATGGAAATGTGCTTCTTTTTCGTCTTCTTCATCTATTACGTCAATCATAAGACCTTTTATTAAAAAAGCTGATTCTTGCATTCTTTCACAAATGGTTGTAAATGAAAAAGTAGTAGTTGAAAATATTTCATCATCAGGCATAAACCTAACGGTTGTTCCTGTTCTGTTAGTGGTACCAACCTTTTTTAAATCTTCATCTAAATGTCCACCGTCTTTAAATGATATTTCGTATTTACCACCATCACGATTTATGCTTACCTTCATCCATTTGGAAAGTGCATTAACAACTGATGCACCAACACCGTGCAGTCCGCCTGATACTTTATATCCACCTTCTTGGAATTTACCACCAGCATGAAGTACAGTATAAATAACCTCTGGAGTTGATTTTCCAGATTCATGCTTTCCAACTGGTACACCACGACCTTCATCAGAAACTGATACGGAACCATCCTTATGAATAGTAACTTTTAAATGATTACCATACCCGTTTATCGCTTCATCGATACCATTGTCAACTATTTCCCAGACAAGATGGTGTAAACCTCTTTTGTCAGTTGATCCTATATACATACCAGGTCTTTTTCTTACTGCTTCAAGACCTTCTAATATTTTAATTGATGATTCATCATATTTTGCCATAAAAAACCATCTCCTTACCTTCTTAACCTACAAAAGCATTATATCATAAGAATTTAAAAAAGTGCAAAATTCTTGACACTTTTTGTCATATCTTTAAATTTACTTAACTTTTTCTTTTACTTTGTTTAACTTATAAGTAGTTAGAAAAATATCTAAATCACTTACGTATTCTAGTATTAACTTATTGTTCTTTCTTGATATTATTATACCCATTGTTTTATTGTGATTAGGTTCTTTTAACGTTTTATCTATTACTTTCATATAATTTAAGGTTTGTCCAATATCTTTTGCAGTTACTTGCGTCTTTTTTAGTTCACACGCTATAAACCTATTTAATTTATAGTTGAAAAATAGTAAATCTATAAAGTAATTTTTATCATTATACGTTACTTTATTTTCACTCCCTACAAAAGTAAATCCAGTACCTAGTTCTAAGAATACTTTTTCTAATTCCTTTAATATATATTTTTTAAGTACCTTTTCACTTAACTTTCCTTCTTCATCTATGTTTATAATTATTGGGTCATGTAACATATCTTCTAGTTTTAACTCATTACTTTCTCTTTCAACTATTAATTTTATATTCTTTTTATCGGCATATGACAATCTATTAAATGAATCTGTTTTAATTTCATTTATAAGTCCTCTTACTGATAAATTATTTTCTATACATCTATTTATGTAATAATTTCTTTCATTTTCGTTACCAAAAGAAAGAATATAATTCCAATGAGACCAACTTAATTGGGTCAACAGCGTTGACCTTTTCTTATCTTTAAAATAACTATAAAATTTTCTCATTCTTTTCAAATTTTTCTGACTATAGCCTTTGCCATATTGTTCTACTAATTTTTTAGACCATTCCTTAATCAAACTATCTCCATACTTTGCTCTTGTTTCTCCCCCTTGAGCTTCTATTAATAATCTTCCTATCTCAAAGTATGTTTTTATTGCTTCATTATTACTTTCTAAATATCTTACTTTTTCATTTACTTCTTTTTCTTCTATTATATTTTTTATCTCTTTGTAATAATCCATATACGTTTCCTTTCGGGTCATTTATTATATAGACTATTTTTATAAATTTTGTCGAAATAAAAAAGCTAATGAACTATTGTACTTTGTTCATTGCTTTCATCATCTGATTAATTTGCTTTTGACTTGGAGTTCTTCCCATCTGTTGCATCATAATTTTTATCATTTTCTCGTTTATAGGTGGATTTTCTTTTAAATATTTTTTCATGAACTTTCTAGCTAAAAGAAAACCTACAACTAATCCTACTATAAGACCAATTACGCACCATAAAATGTTTTCCCACATATTATTTACCTTCCTTCCATATACAATTTTACTATCATTCAAGCTTTTATACAAGCTTTTTTGCTAATACTTTACTAAGCCAAAAATAATCTTTATTAAGGAAGTCACAGACAAACACATTTTCTTCCTTTTCTATTATTTTAAAAAACTCTGTTATATTTTTATTGGTTTTAACTTTAATATAAGTATTATATACGGTTAACTTTGTCTTCTCAACTCCATTATTAAGTATATGCTTATTAAGAGTTTTATAGTAACTATTATCGTAAGCATAGCTTCTATATAGTTCGCTATTTATTTTAGTTTTACTAAAGGGAACCGCCATTTGTTCAAACAATCTATAAGATATTATAAAGTCATTTCTACTAGAATTTGATATTTGTTCTAACATTTTATACAAATAATATGTTTTATTATAATAAAGTTTAGAAAACGAATCATTAATTTTAAATAAATAATATACTCTCATAATTAAAAACACCTCTTTTATAGAATAGTACTAACACTATAAAAAAGGTGTCGAATATTATATTATTAATCATATTTTTTTCTATGAGTATAAGAACAATCCGTAATATCATTATATAATTTATCAGTTTCTACTATAGTATCAATTTCTTCTTGATATTTAGTAAGTAGTTCAACTTGTTTTTTATCTAATAATTCAATGTCTTGTTCTTTAGTTACTGGTATGACATTCCTAGGTAAATATCCGGATTTATCCTTGGTAGAGCATTCTGCAAACCCTTCATAATCAACATCAAATGGTACTGCATGATTTAATACTACTGGTGTAAGCTGAATACCTTTTTCATAATCGAAATACGTATAATTTCCGTTATAGCAAACAGTTACGGTCTTTTCATTATTTTGAGAAATACTATCATATATTGCCTGTGATATAATTTTTTCTTTCATAGGAATTATATTACCTTCTTTGTCTCTAGTAAGTTTTAATATACCATATCTAATATTGGCAGAAAAATTATTATCATGTTGTTCTGGATAATTAACAGCTAATGGATCAACTGATATTTCTCCAAATATATAAATGTCATCATCTATTCGTTCTAAAGAAAGATAATCTTTTGATACTTGTTCAATCATGTTTTGTAATATTTTATTTTTTACTCCAATATACATTTTATCAACAGGTACAGATACAACGTTACCATCTGAGCCTACTTTTTGAACATTAACTAATGTTTCATAAATATCTACTTTTTCTTTAGGTTTAATCATCTAAAAACCTCCCTTGTTTGTACAAATTTATAATATCATAAATAAGTCTATCTAAAATTTCTTAGTTTTTCTAATATTTTATCAGTATCCGAAAAAATAAATTCTTTCCACTTTTTTTCATTGATATCATAAATTTAAAATTATTCAATATTTCTTTTTTTAATGATGGTATTAATTTTATAACCTTACCATTTACAATGTATGGATGGCCTATGTATTTTTCTAAAATTGGAAAAGCATTCTGAAGTAATATTACAGATTTTTTATTAGCTATTTTTCTTATTAAAACTGTTTTACATCTACCATATTTTCGTATTTTATTTTCAATTATTTTTTGATATTTACTAACTTTACTACTAAGTGATATAAACCATAAAATACCATCATTTTTAATAACAAAATAAGTTGGCCTAGAATGACCATTTTCATAGTTAATCATTAAATTTTTATCATTTATAAAATCAAAAAAAGTCATCCTTTATATGATAAATACATCCAGTTTATAATTTCATAATTCCTCCTAACTTCAAATTAGGAGGTTATTATACCTATACAAAAAGAAAACCTTGTCGTAATATGACAAAGTCTTCTAAATTTTCAATCGGGATAATTTATTGCTCGCACCACCCGACAGCGATTAAACATTTAACGATCAAGATAATTTATTACTCGCACCACCCGAGAGCAAGAAACATTTACTTTTTAGTACAATAAATGTGCAAATTAAATATACTATACTTAAATTCAAAAGACAATGTATTAAGATTTAAAATCCCACCACTATTTTATGCAAGATATGACAAATTATTTATGAAATGAGATTGTAGGATCAATACACATATTATCTTCTACATACCTATCTCTTTTGCATAAATTGTCTAATTCCATTGCTGCTTCTAAATTATTTTCATAATTCGTAATAGCTGTTTCAAATTTTTTCAAACAATTTCTTTCTTCATCAGTTATTTTTTTCGGTTTATCTTCCGTTTTTATATTTTTCCCAGTTTCCTCTAGCATTAATGGTGATAAATACGCTTTTCTTTCATAATCAAAATATGATTTTGAATTATTTCCATAAACAGTAACAACTTTATCTTTGTTATGTTCTATTTTATCATATACTGCTGGTACAATAATTTCCTCTTTTAACTTATCTATTACTAATTCACCTACAAACAAGCGCCTTTTAAGTTTTAATATACCATGCTTCTTTTTTGCAACAATATTACCGATAAAATCCTCTTTACAAGCTAAATCATAATCTTTTGAATCAACAATTAAATTTGCAAAAATAAATGTGTCTGTATCTATTCGTTTTAAATACATATAATCATTAGTAACCGCAACTCCATCTAATGCGACATATTTAGTTTGATACACTTCATCAGATATATTACCCGCCTTATTAATATACTTTTCATTAAATATATGAGTTTCTAATGTAAATCTTTCATTTTCTTTTTCTATATTTTTATTTTTTCTCTCTTCATCTAGTTTATTCAAAGTTTTCAGTCCTTTCTAAGTTTATTATAACACAAACATTAAAAAAGCCACTATTTAAGTAGCTTTTCTATTCTTTTATAAATACTTTCATCATCTAATTTCAACTTTTTAAGTACGTCATCAGTTTTTCCCGAATATCCAAATTCATCTAATCCCATAATGTATTTATCATTATAAACATATTTATGCC
>CANEGO010000006.1 GCA_947427095.1 uncultured Clostridium sp.
TACACAGTTATTTTAAAATCTTGACGGGGGGGGGGTATATGTTATTATGAACAGGAATAATAAAAGGTAGTAAAGGAGTAAAAGTATGAATAAACAAAAAGGAATAGTAATAGGAGTGCTAGCTTTTGCAGTAACCATGATGGTAGGTTATGCAATATTTTCACAAAACATAACCATAAATGGAACGGCGACTGCTAAGGGTGATTTTAATATAAGTTATACATGTGATGCGATTGAATACCATGGAGCAATTGGGGAATGTACTATAGATGGAAATAAAATAATAACGACAAGCAACCTACCAAGACCAGATGCTAGTACGCAGTATAATATAATAATAACTAATAGCGGGAGCATACCAGTGGTTCTAAAGAGTGCTAAATCTTCTAATAATTATAATATGGATTTTACTGCTAAGGGTAATGAAATTTATCTTGATAAAGAAACATTATTATTAGCATGGTATAGTTTTCCTTTTCCTGGACCTATAGGAGATACTGAAGTAGAAAATGAGAAAATAACATTACAACCGGGTAAAAGTATCTTAATGGAAATAAATCATGTATGGGATGATTATAATAGTGATGAAACTACTTACAATAATATTGGCATTTATGAACAACCAAAGCTTCCTGAAGAAGGGGTAACAATGACGTATGATATAGAACTTGGTTTTGAACAGATAACAGCTGAATAATGACTAAATTAAAATATGAAAATTCAAGCTAAAATAGAGTGTAAGAAAACCCTATTTTTTTTTAATTTGTAAGGTCTCTTTTTCGTGTATTTTTCCACACGTCAAAAAAACTTGACGGGGGGGGGGGACTTATGATACAATAATCCACATTCTAATTAAGAAGGGGATTATTATGAAAATAAAAGTAAACTATGATTTAATTGAAAAAATAAAGGAATCTAAAACTGGTGTTAGATTGCATAAGATTGTTAAAGATAGATTAAAAGTGGTAGGAATTACCTTAGGAATTGTATCACCACTTTATGCTTTGAGTTCTTTAAGGTCAAATTTATTAAATATACTATATGTATTATTACTTAATGCATCAATTGGGGGACTTGATTATTTTCTTGAAAAACAACTTAAGGATTCAAACGAGTTAAAAGCTACTTTAGAACTTATATGTCTTGCTACAGATTTATCTAATTTGAATGTGAAAACAACCACCGAATTATTAAAAGATTCGGAAGTTATACAAACAAATTATAAAATTAAATTTAGGGATAGTGATAAATTGCCTGTTTTAAAGCAAGAAAAATATATCGAAGTGCCACTATGTAATGGTTATACAGAAACTTTATTACAAGAACATAATATAGGAAGTAAGAATTATGAATTATCAGTTCAAGAGCCAACTAAAAAGATGAGTTTAAAACTTTCTAAAGCTGGTATATGATACGTAAGATAAATCTATTATGTATAAATTATAAACGTTAAATCAATTCAAAGAACGCAATTAAGTGTTCTTTTTTAGTAAATAAAAATTATAAATTTTAAGATATGTTATAGTAATTGACTTATCATTTTATTTATATTAAAATTATAACTAGAATAGAAGAGGTGTTTTAGATGAAGAACATAAAAAAAATTTGTTTATTAGTTAGTTTAATTCTTATGTTTACGTTTGCTGGTATAATTAATGTTAAAGCAATTAATATGTCTGCAAGCAGTACTGATATTAATGCTGGCAGTAATGTTACTGTTAATTTTAGCGATGCTAGTATATCACAGATAGGACCGTTGTACGAATTTAGTTATACTAATTCTAGCAATATAGAAAGAGATGGAAATCCAGTTGGCTTTTCTGGTTTTGATAAGTTATCTTTTACTTCGGAAACAGGAAGTATAACGTTTAAAACAAAGGATATAAAAAATAATTATGTTATTGTTTTTTCAATAAAAGATCTTAATAATAACGATATAAAAACGGTATCTGTTAATGTTAAAACAAAACAAACTACTACATCTACAACAACTACGACTAAAAAAGAAACTACAACCACTACTCAAGCGGTAAAATCAAATAATGCCAACTTAAAGACTTTAGAGGTAATAGCAAGTGATGATAGTAACATTGTTTTATCTCCTAAATTTTCTAGTGATATTTATGATTATTCTGCTACTGTAGATGCTTCTATTAAAACTATTTCAATTAATGCTACGATGGAAGATCCTAAATCAAATATGGTGATTAGTAATAATGCTACTAATGAATTAAAGGCTGGAGAAAATAATAAAATAACGATAAGGGTAACTGCAGAAGACGGAACCGAAAAGGATTACGTAATTAATATTAGGAGAGAAGCTTTAACTGCTGATGCCACTTTAAAAAGCTTATCAATAAAAGAGTGTAAGGATTTTGAACTTAAAGAAGATAAATTTTCGTATGATGTTAAAATAGATGATTCTGTTACTAAATTGACCATTGATTATGTTACATCAGATGAAAATTCAACGGTTAGCATTAGTGGGAACGAGGACTTAGAAGATGGTTCTAAAGTTAAGATTTTAGTTACTGCAGAAGATGGTACTAAAAAAGAATACGTTTTAACAATTGTTAAAAGTACTAAAGAAACCAAAAAAGCTACACCTAATATTACAGCAGAAAAAAATCCGTTAATCATAATGGGTTTATCAATGATTGCTTTTGGTCTTATTGGCGGTATAGTATACGTAATTAAAAAGTAAGGTTATTTCCTTACTTTTTATTATTTCTAATAAATTCTCTTAATATTTTAGTAAGGGCCCTTTTTTCGATTCTTGAAACATAACTTCTTGATATACCGAAGTCTTTTGCAATTTCTTTTTGCGTTTGTTCTTTTTGGTTGTAAAGACCATATCTTCTTATTATTATATCTTTTTCTCTATCTGTTAAAACATCTATGAATTTATATAACATTTTTATATTATCTTGTAAGTCTATGTCACTAACATAATCAGGGTTAGGGGTTTTTAAAATATCTAGAAAAGAAATTTCATTTCCATCTTTATCAAAACCTACTGATTCATTTATACTGATGTTTTTAGCGTTTTTTTTATTTGATCTATAAAACATTAAGATTTCATTTTCTACGCATCTTGCGGCATAGGTAGTAAGCTTAGTTCCGTTTTTATTTGAAAACGTATCTATTCCTTTTATTAAACCTATTGTTCCAATACTGATTAAATCATCAACGTCGTCTTTTCCATTATCATATTTTTTCACAATGTGGGCAACTAGCCTTAGATTATGTTCAACTAGCTTGTTTCTAGCATTTTTATCACCATCAAGCATTTGCTTAATTAGTTTATCTTCTTCATCTTTAGATAATGGGTCAGGAAACGTTTTACTTCCATAACTTCCGGTGCCAACTAAAAAACCTTTAATGATTTCTGTAATAATACTTAAAAACAAATTTATCACTCCTAGTTAAGTATATGTTATTTTATAAAATTATTATTTTTGATTTTCCACAAAAAAATATTGACAGGTGGGGGGGGGGGATATGCTATAATAATCCACATTCAAATGAAGAAGGGGGATTTTTATGGGATTTTCATTAGAAGATTTAAAGAAAGGAACCAGTCATGGACTTACTGTTAATAATAGAGCCGGATTGGAAGTTTTAAAGAATAGTTTACAACCAATTAGTGGTAATAACTTGGAAAACAGAATTAATAATATGGCTGCTAGTGTTTTACCACAAGCGGCAACTGTTTTAAAAGAAAGCTCAACAAGATTAATTTTCTTTTTTGATAAGAGTAGTTCATGTTCTGGAACCGAAAAGGCCACTATTAGTGGGTTTAATGATTTGATTGCAAAGGAAAAAAGAAGCGGATTTCCAACCACTGTTTCTACAATTTTATTCGATAATGATTATGAAATTATTCATGACCGTTTGGATATAAAGAGAGTAAATAGTTTTAACTATTTGGCAAAAGGTGGAACGGCACTTTATGATTGTTTGTGTGACAATTTAAGTAAAATAATAAAGGAAGATGAAGTAGCTAGGGTGTCTTCTCCGAAAAAAACTATTGTTACGATAATGACAGATGGTAATGATGAACATAGTATATACTATGATTTAAGAGACACTAAAGAAATTATTTCAAAATGTAAAGCCTTGGGGTTTGAATTTATTTTTCTAGGTAATGGTATTGATGCAAAAAAAGAAGCGGGCAAGTTAGGTATTGATGCTTCTCACGCTGAAAACTATAGATTAGAGAACAATGGGATATTGCTTAATTTTAGAGCTGTTAGTAACGTTTTAAGGAGCATAAGAGCGAATGGAAAAATTGATCCAAATTGGGCTGCTCCAATTTTAAACAATAATTTAGCTTTAGGTGATGGTATTCATTATTCAGATGATGATTCGACGTTAAGACTTGGGGGTAAAAAATAAAATGTCTGGTTGGAGAATAAATTGGGTTGATTATTATGCGGTATTAGATATTGATAGAGAAGCTAGTTTTGATACAATTAAGAAAAAATATCGTAAATTGGTTGCAAAATATCACCCTGATGTTTATCATGGCGAGGATGCACACGATAAGACTGCCCAAATTAATGATGCTTACGATGTTTTGAGCAATAAGGAAGAAAAGAAGGTATATGACGCTGTATGGGATGCCAGAAAAAATGGTACTTATAATGAAAACCAAAATAGCAATACTACTTCTGAAAACCAAAATAATGTTAACTATGAAGATATTAAAAATAATTATACCGCCGAGGAAAAAAGGTATGCTAAGCAATTAGCATTAAAGGAAATTATTAATGAAGAATTACAGAAGGTAGAGATAATAATAAACTCTAAAAATGAGATTATATTTAATGCTTATCAAGGCAACATTGATAAAAGAGAGTATTATAATATGGTCAAAGATTTAGTTAGTATAGGTTTTAATTTTATAAATGATTTAAATAACTTGGCAAAAGAAGCTTATAAGTATGATTTGTTAGAGGAGGAAGAATTAATAAGTCAGACTATCAGTTATTTAGAACAAGAATTAAAAGATATTCCTAAAACTCCTAAAGATGCTGGTATTTATACTAAAGAAATAGAATATAAAGAGTCAGTTAGATTAAAGATATCAGAGGAGCTAGCTAATTGTGATGAAGTTATTTACAAATTAAGAAGTATTTTAATTTATTCTTATGAAAGGCAAATATCACATTTGGAATATAAAAGTGTATTACAAAACGTTGTGTTAGAGTCAAATGAAGTTGCTAGTAGATTAAGGCAGCTAGCGAAAATAGCTGGGACTTTAAATTTAGAAGAAGAATGCAAACAATTACTTGAAATGTTAACGAATTTAGATGGTATGTTATTAATAATGCCAGATACTTACGAAAAAGCTGTGAAAGCAGGACAGATAGAGAAATTAAAAGAGGAATTAAAACCTTGCTTGGCTTTATGGGGTGAAAATAAAAATAAAGTAAAAAAGATTTCTAAAATATTGTCTAAACATCCTAATTCTAAAAGATATGTAGTTTTATATAATTATGCCGAATCGATTTTAGATGATTATTTAGAACAGTTGTCTTTAATGAAAAATGAAGTTAGTTCGGTTAAAAATGAAAGAGAAGCTAATGAAAAAATGGCTAAAGATATGTCAAATAAAGCTATTAAGATATATAAAGACGCTGAGGTTTTACATAAAAAGGCTAACGATATTTTTGAAAACACACAAACTTATCAAGGTACTAAAAATGAAATAGAAATATTAAGTAAATCGGCATACTCTTCTTGGGATAAAGGGCAAGCTTTAGAGTTGTTATTGGAGGCTAAGGAAGTTGTTGATACGCTTGGTTATGTAAATGGTAATGATCAAGAATTTGAAAAATTATTTAAGTTCATGAAAAAAATTATAAAGGAAGTTTCAAAAGTTAAATACGAATTCGAATCGGAAAATGATATTTCTATGATAAATCCGTATATTAATTTTAATTTGCTTGATTATGAAATGAGACTGAATGAGTTGGATATTGAAATAAAACAAACAATATTTATGAGTGCATTAAGCTTTCTTTTTGGTGCTAGTACTGGTATTGGAACTTTAGGGTTATTATTTCAAGAAAATAAGTCGAAAGGTCAAATTATTTTTATGATTATACTTGCATTATTATCTGTTGGTGGTATATATACATCTTCAGACGTTTTTAATACGGTTAAATTGCTAAAAGCTGAAAAAGAAGAAGTAGAAGAAAAAAAGAACGAATACATTCTTAAAATGAAAGCTAATAAAAAAAGTAAAAGTATGTAAAAAAGACTTTAATAGTCTTTTTTTGATTTTCCACAAAAAAGCATTGACAGGTGGGGGGGGGGGATATGCTATAATAATCCACATTCAAATGAAGAAGGGGGAATATTTGAATGAAAAAAGATAACGAATTAATGAAAAAAATAGCAAAGAAAGGAGCTATAATATTAGTAGCTGGTACTTTGGTTGCTACTATGTTTACTGGATGTGTTAATACAAATGATGCTTCAGTTATGCAAGAAACAAGTCAATATGAATTAAAACGAGACTATAGCTCATCATCTATTAGACACAGAGATATTTCTGATTCAGTGTTAGTTAAATATCTGGATGCAAATGGTAAGGAATCTTCGATAGCATTAAGTTCTAGTGTAGTTTATCGTGATATTTTTTGTGATCAATATTGTGGTGGTAAAGTTTTCTTTGTTGGTAATGAGGTTAACTGTTTGTATTATTGGGAACTTTCTGATGATGCTTACAAAACGGCTAATAAATATAATAGAGACATGATAGAATCTATTGCAATAGACAAGTATATAGAAATTTTAGGCAAACAAATATCAAAGGAGAATTTTGGTAAGTATGTAGTAGCTGAATATGGAGAAAAAGCTTATTATTCAGCCGAGGAAATTGATAAACTTCTTTGCAAGCTTAATAATGAACTACCATTAGAAGATGAAAAAACTACGGTGCAAGAAGAATGTAGCGAAGAAACTAAGCAAGACACCTCATCAGTTAATACTAGTGAAACAGAATCAGAGATGGCGTTTAGCGGATCATGTGTTCTTAGGGGGAAAATTTTATACTATAAAGATGGTAATGGAGAAGTGAAGCATGTTCTCGTTAAGACTAATGAAACAATTATTGCAAAACCATGTGTTACTATATATGATTTTTATACATCTGCCGTACTTTATAAAGAACAAGGAGAAAAGGGTATTGATAGAAATGACTTTTTTGAAGATGTAATATATAATTACGAAAATATGCTTGGTACTCCATTGGGCTATGGTGATTTTTATACTGCTTTAAGTAGAAAATATCCTGATAGAAAAAACAACGCCGACACTTATACTAAATCGGAAATAGATGCGGTAGTAAATGAGTTGGTGGAACAGATAGATGGCGATACTATGAAATGGAAAGTAAATGGTGAAAAGAAACAAGCAGTAATTGAGGGTACAACTTTAAAATATAGTGATGATGATCCAATGACATTAGCTTTAGGTAATATTAAAAATAGTTGCAATCCTGTCTTTACTAAATAGTTAAAAACTATCAAATACATTTGATAGTTTTTTTATTCAAAATTTATGTTATAATAAAAAAGATAAAGGGGCATAAGAATATGACAAGAAAAAAAATTAAAAACATTATTTTTATGGTTATTTTCTTCTTTGTATTGATTAATACATTTATTGCTTATTTTTCATATAAAGAAGTTTGTGATAATAAAACCCCTAAAATAAGTTTTAAAACAGTAAAAAAAGGTTATAAAACAGAATATAATTTACTTATTTATAAGGTGATTTTAGAAGAAAAAGAAAATAAAAGAATGGTTAGTTTGAAGTTGTTCTTCCTTGATTAACCAGAAAGGGAAGTTTATGGTAAATATAAGTTTTGATTTTAATTTGTTTAATAATTATTATTACTTTTATGAGCGTTTATTGGTTATTCTTTTCTCTCTTGTACCAACAATTTTTTTGATTTGTTTTGTTTTATATACTGATAGAAAAAGTAAGGAACCAACAAAAAACATTATCATATGTTTACTTTCGGGAATACTAACGATTGCGGTTGCAAGTTATCTTGAAAATCTTGTTATGCCTTTTTTTTCTAACAGTGTTATTTTAACTTATGTTTGGGCATTTATTGAGGAGTTTTCTAAAATAGCAATTTTCTTTTTGTTTATTTTTGATAATAAACACTATGATGATATATATGATGGTGTTGTTTATATGATGCTTATTGCACTTTCGTTCGCGGGCTTAGAAAACATTATGTACGCATTTTCAGAAAGCACGATATCAAGCAGTATAAGTTTAGCGTTAATGAGGGATTTTACAACCGTACCACTTCATGTAATATGTGGCATAGTAATTGGTTTTTTCATTTCGCTAGGTAGTTTTTCCAAAGATAAAACTAAAAAGTACATTAATTTTGGGTTAGCGGTATTAATACCATCTTTTATTCATGGTACATTTAACGTTTTGATGAATTTACTTGGTAATTTAAAGATTGATTATGGGAATATCATTTTAGTTTTGATTTTTGAAATTTTACCATTACTTGTTATTATGGTTGTGTTATTTTACATTGCTGGTAAGTTTGCTAAAAAAGCGGTTAATCTTAATCAAACATTTATTATTGATGGAAAGTATGATGATAAGTATGGCTTTTTAATGACTAACCAGGAATATCTTGATAGTTCTTCTAGAGAAAAAAGAATCATATTGTACGAAAAAACTAGTTTGACAAAAAAAAACAAAAAGGATGATGAATAATGATAAAAAGATTTTTGCCAGATATATATCAGGAAAATATATTTACCATTAATTATGAAAAATTAAAAAAATCAGGGATTAAGTGTCTTTTGTTTGACCTTGATAATACTATTTCTCCAGCTAAAGAAGTGGTTCTTTATAGGGAAACAAAAAATTTATTTAAGAAACTAAAAAAAGATTTTAAGATAGTTTTGTTTTCTAATAATTTCAAAAAAAGAGTATCTAAGTTTGGCGATTATTATTTGGTTGATATTGCTTGTGTTTCGTTAAAACCTCTTAGATATAAATATAAGTATATATTAAGAAAATATGGTTTTAAAAAATGCGAAGTCGCTGCTATTGGGGATCAGTTATTAACGGATATTCAGGGCGGAAATAAAATGGGTTTAACAACTATTTTGGTTAACCCCTTAAGTGATATAGACGAAACAGAAACTTGGCTTAACAGACAAATCGAAAAAAAGATATTTAAAACTTTCGAAGAAAAAAACTATCTTGTAAAAGGACGTTATTATGACTAAAAAATGTACTGGCTGTGGGGCCTTGTTCCAAACGGAGGATCCTAACAAAGAAGGATATATAAAAAAAGAACTTAATGATGAATCATTAGTTTGCCAGAGGTGTTTTAGAATTAAGAACTATGGTGATTACCAAGTAATAGATAAGGACTCTAATGATTATAAAAAAATGTTTGACGTAGTAAAACAAAAAAAGGATCTTGTTTTATTCCTGTGTGATATTTTAAATTTAGATGATAGTATAAATGAGCTTAATTATTTTGAAGGACCTGTTATATTAGTTTTAACTAAAGTAGATTTATTACCGAAATCAGTGAAAATTAATAAGCTAAACGATTATATAAGAAAAAATTATAAATTAAACGTTAATGACATAATTTTTATAAGTAGTAAAAAAAACTACAATATAGATTTTTTATTAAATCGTATTAAAAAATGTCAAAAAAGTGAAAATGTCTATCTAGTGGGTAATACTAATGCTGGTAAAAGTACCTTAATAAATTCACTTATTAAATGCACTTCTAATAAATCATTTAATTATGTAACTACAAGTGCGCTTCCTGCTACAACACTTGGTGTTATAGAGGTTAGATTGGATAATCATCTTAATTTAATTGATACTCCTGGCATTGTAAATACGGATAATTTTCTATATAACGAAAATCCTGTTGTGGTAAAAATGGTTTCGGCTAAAAGCGAAATAAAACCAAGAACTTATCAAATGAAACCAGGACAGTCTATTATTATTGGTTCTTATGCTAGAATAGATTATTTAAGTGATATGAAAAATAGTTTTACATTATATTTGTCTAACGAAATAAAAGTAAAAAGGATAAATATTAATACTAATGATTATTTAAGAAACTTAAAATGCAATAGTTTTGATTTAGATGAAAAAAAAGACGTTGTTATAAGTGGACTTTGTTTTTGTAAAATAACAAAGGAAGCTAAAATAAATGTTTACGTAAAGGAAAATGTTAAAATATATCAAAGAAACAATATTATATAATAAAGAATTAGTTCTTTATTTTTTCTTTTATATTGACAAAAAAAACTAAATATAATATTGTAGGAATACGAAAAAGAAAAGAAGTGTGTTATATGGGTATAAAAGAAGATGATAAAATAAAAAATTGTAATGACTCAATGAGAAAAACTATAACGGTTACGATAACAAATAATTTAAGGTATAAAGAGTTTTTGGAGTGTCCTAACTTAGATAAATTTAACCCTAGAAGCAACGTGCTTTTTGAAGATGGAACTCCTATGGGATATTGGTTTGGCATGAATTTACGTAAAATTAGTGAATCAAAAAATCCTTTTTGCATAGAGATAATTAAACAATATAATGAAAGAAATAAAAAAAATCAATTAAAAAACTCGTTTTATTTAAGAAAATATAAGTATATTTTTCTTATTATGGATGGTATGGATAAATTTAGTTTTAATAGTAACTTAAGATTTCCGGATGGAACGTTTGTTAACGAGTGGTTTTTACAAAATAAAGATGATATATTATCCTCAGATAATGAAATAGATATAATTATAAAAAAACAATATTTCGATCATTTGGGTTTTGAAAACTTAAAAGCTGAATTTTTACGTGGTGATGTTTCAAAGTTTTGTCCAGACGAATGTGTTCGTTTTTCTACCGGTGCAATAATGAATTTTTGGTGGGATTGTTTTAAGGATAAAATCCTATCTTCTACTGATATCAAATCTTTAAAAATAAAAGAACAATATGAAAGTTATTTATCTATAGATGATAATAAATCAAAGGAGGTTTTGACAAAAAAGTTATAAACCTCTTTTTTTCGACAACAATTTTAAATATATTATCCTAATATGTAATTGGGTGATTAATATGAAAAAAACTTTTCTTTGGGTTTTTGTTGCGCTTGTATCAGGAGCACTTTTGGGTAAAATAACATTTGATAAGTATCAAAATTTGGAAGTTCAAAACGTTATTAACTTAAATGATAAAATCTATATGTTAAAGTATGGTACGTATGCTAATATAGATGAGATGCACGATGATGTAACTAAGGTTGATAGGTATATATACATTGAAGAAAACAATCGTGTAACGGCTTATGTTGCGGCTTCAACAACAAAGAAAAACGCTAACAAAATAAAAGATATATATAATGCTAAGAACATTAATTTAACCATTGAAAAAGTAACGATAAACAATGATGAATTCATTCAAAATCTTAATGAGTACGAGAAACTATTAGATGCTACTGTTGATGAAAAATCGCTTTTAATAATTCAAAATCAAATCTTATCATGCTATGAGACGGTGGTCGTAAATAATGAGTGACGTATTAATAAGGGAGATTCCGGTAAGTGAAAGACCAAGGGAAAGATTGGTTAAGTATGGCGCTAAAAGTTTATCTACCGAAGATTTAATTGCAATCATAATGAAAACAGGGACTAAGGATTATTCATCAAAATATTTAGCACAGCAAGTGTTAAAGTTAGTAAAAAATGTATCAGATTTAAAAAACGTAACATTAAGTAGTTTGATAAAAATTAATGGGATAGGAGTCGTTAAAGCGATTGAATTCATGGCAGCTTTAGAATTGGGCCGTAGAGTTTATGACGAAGTTCCGTTAGAAAATAGTTTAAGATTTAACAGTGCTGGTAAAATATATAAGCATTTTAGATCAGAAATGATGGGGCTTAATCAAGAGTATTTTTTTTGTTTGTATTTAGATCAAAGTAAACGATTAATTGATAAAAAACTTTTATTTAAAGGAACTTTGAATAAAAGTCTTGTTCATCCAAGAGAAATATTTAAATGGGCCTATTTATCTTCCGCGGCTTATATTATATGTGTTCATAACCATCCATCAGGAAGCGTTATTCCATCGAGTGATGATATAAATGTTACTAATGCATTAGTTGAAATAGGTAAACTACAAGGAATTTTTGTTATTGATCACGTAATAGTAGGTAGTGATAATTATTATAGTTTTTATGAAAATAACATGTTAGAAAGGCATTAAAGATGAGAAAAAAAATGAATTTTAATAATAAAAAGTCAAAAAAGAAAGCCGTTTTATTTACGGTTATATTGATGTTTTTATTTTTTATATGTAGTTTTCTTGTTTTAGTAAATAGGAATTATTTTTTAATTGAAAAAGGGTTTAAAAATATATCTAGTATGATTAACTCATATTTTGTATCTAATAGTTACTCGGTTAATGAATTTAGTACTAATGTTTTATCGTCTAAGTTAGCTTATTTAGAAAAAGAAAATGAGGAATTAAGAAAAAGTTTAGACCTAGATAAAAGAGAAAATGAATATGTGGTAGCTGAAGTTATTAATCATACCATGAAAAATTGGTTTGATAAGATAGAAATATCTAAGGGCTATGATTCTGGTATTAACAAGGATTTTGCTGTTATATCTAACGAAGGGTTAATTGGATTTGTAAGTAAGGTTTCTAAAAAAGTGTGTGAGGTAGATTTAATTACCGGTGTATCAGAAGATAACATGTTATCCGTTATCATCGAGGCAAAAGATGGCAATATATCTGGAGTTCTTAATGGCTATGATAATAAAACTGGTTTATTTAAAGTAACAGGCGTAATGAGTAAAAATAACGTTTTAGCAGGGGATAGGGTGGTTTTATCTGGTTACGATAAACCGTCATATAAGGGCATATACTTAGGTCAGGTAGTAAAAGAAGAAATAAGTAATTATGGTCTTAGTAAAACGATATGGGTTGAATCAAGTGTTAATTTTGATGATTTAATACTTGCTGTAGTAGTAAAGGAGCAAAAATGATAATTACGATTATTTTATTATTAATTTCTATTTTATTAGAAGGTATTATTCCAAACCTTTTAAGATGCATAACTCCTTTTTTTGTTATTTCAGTGATTTTATTAGGTGGTATTAATAATAATGATAGTAAAACATTTTATCTAACTTGTTTTATTTTCGGAGTTATATATGACCTTTTATATACTAATACTATTTTTTTACATGGTTTTATTTATCTATTTTTTGCTTGGCTATCATCTGTCATATTACCTAAAAAAAGTAATTTTCTAAAAGTATTTGGATATTATTTATTGTTTATGGTAACCTATGTTTTATTGTTAATTTTGTTTACTTTCTTATACAAATCTTATAGTGTAATTAACATAATTCACATATTATATGATGGCTTGTTTATTAATACCATTTTCTTTTTATTTGTTTATTTAACGTACTTTGTCATTAATTGTATATTTAAGAATAGATTAAAAAAACACTCATATTAATGAATTAGGGTGATTAAATTATGATAACTCCAGATTCATTTAGTAAGTTAAATAGCGTAAAAAAAGATGAACAAAACGTTCATTATTTACGTAAGTTTATTTTTTGGACTATTGTTAAAATCTTAATCGTAATAATCCTTTTTTTAGCATCGCTTATATACATAAAAAGAAGTGATAAAAATAAGGAAGCGTACGAAAGAATAGTATATAATAATTCTCTTTCCTTTGCTAAGGTTTATAATGTTTATAAGGAGTATTTGGGAGATGTTATTCCCTTTAAAAACACCTTAAATGACAATACTAAACTTGTAAGTGATGAAAAAATAACCTATGAAAAGATAATAAAAGAAAATAGTGGATACATGTTATCAGTTTCAAATAGTTATCTTGCTCCAGCGATTAAAAGTGGAATAGTTATTAAAGTAGATGAAAAATCATCTTATAAAACCATGATAACTATTCAAGATAAAAGTGGACTTAATATTACCTATGGGTGTTTAGATAATATTAATGTGAAACTATATGATTATGTATCAAAAGGAGAAATTTTAGGTACTGCAGATAAAAAATTATATTTAATTTTTGAAAAGGACGATAAGTATTTATCCTATGAGGAGTATTTATAAAAAAATAGATGTAAAACCGGAGTTATTAATTTTGTTCTTCCTAGCTTTTATATCGGGTTTATTTAGGGATGTTTTAATCTTTTTCCTAATTATTTTTGTTCATGAAATGGGACACGTCATAAGTTCTTTATTATATGATTGGAAAATTAAAAAAATTAGTTTTAGTATTTGCGGTGGTTTTATTACCTATGAAGAAAAAATTGATGAACCATTTAAAGAAGAATTTTTAATTGCTATATCTGGTTTTTTATTTCAAACTCTTTTTTATTTAATAGCCTTTTTTCTATATAAAAAAGGCCTGTTAGATTCCGGATTAATGGTTTTAATACAAAAGTATCATTATTCTATTTTTATATTTAATTTGCTTCCTATAATACCACTTGATGGTTCAAAGATTATAAACATTTTATTAAACGAGGTGTTTTCTTTTAAAAAATCACTTAAAATAACTTTTATAGTATCTTTTATAACAATTATTTTAATAGTTTCCTATATGCTTTTTTTGCCTGTTAAAGTGGAGTTTTGTTATATTATGATTTTTTTGTTTCTGATTAAAAAAGTCGTTTCATTTTATAAGGATATTCCTCATTTATTTAATCGTTTTTTATTTGAGAGGTATGCATATCCTAATAAATATAAAAAAATTAGTATTATAAATGGGTACCATATAGATAGGTTAAAAAGACAAAAAAGTCATATCTTTATAATCGATAAGAAACGTTATAAAGAAAGGGAAATATTGTCAAAAATATTTGACTAATTAACGTATGTATGATAAAATTAATTCGTTTGAATGAACTTCTTGTTCTTCAACCACACAGAAAAGGTTTAAAGTAAACAATATATGTACCTTAATGGTGAGTCTAAGTTTAAAAGAAGGAGGAATAAAAGATGAAAGCAGTTATCGAAACTGGTGGTAAACAATACCGTGTTGAAGAAGGTTCCGTTATTTATGTTGAAAAGTTAGACGTAGAAGCTGGAAAAACATATACTTTTGATAAAGTAATTATGGCTGATAGTAAAGTTGGAACCCCTTACATAAAAGGTGCTACGGTTGAAGCAAAAGTAGAAAAACATGGTAAAAATAAAAAAATAGTTATTTTTAAATATTTGCAAAAGAAAAGCTCTCATAAAAAGCAAGGGCACCGTCAACCATATACTAAACTTACAATAACTAAAATTAATGCATAGTTTTAGTTGGTGATTAGCATGATAAAAGTAAAGGTAGATTATAACAATAATTATATTAAAGAAATAAAAATAACCGGTCATGCTGGTTATGATGAATATGGAAAAGACATAGTTTGTGCTTCTGTATCTTCCATTGTAATAACTAGTGTAAATCTTATCTTAAAGATGGATGAAAATGCTATTTATGTTAAACAAAGAGAAGGGCTAATAGAACTAAAAGTATTAAAAGAAGAACAAACAATAAATATGGTTCTTGAGAATATGTATTCCATGTTAAAAGAACTTACTAAAGATTATAAAAAAAACGTTAAAATTATATAGAGGAGGTGCTTTTAATGCTTAAGTTAAACATACAATTATTTGCACACGTTAAAGCGCAAGGTTCAACCCATAACGGTCGTGATAGTGAAGGTAGAAGGTTAGGTGCTAAAGCTGCTGATGGAGAATTAATTAGTGCTGGATCAATTATTTATCGTCAAAGAGGAACTAAAATTTATCCTGGAGTAAACGTTGGAATGGGAAAAGATCATACGTTATTTGCTAAAATTACCGGATATGTTAAGTATGAACGTATGGGTAGAGATAAAAAACAAGTTAGTGTATATGAAACTAAATAATATCATCTAAAGATGATATTTTTGTTTATAATTTTTTAATCAAATTCGGTTGATGTACAAGGAAGAGGTATTATAATGAATGATTTTGAAGAAGTTATTAAAAATATTAATCCAAAAGATACTATAATCGCAGAAGTTATTGATGATGGAATAAAGAAAACAAAAAATTTTTTGGTTGTTGGAAAAGATGAAGACTATTTATATACAATTAGGATAACACCAATGGATCAATCACAAAATTTAAATTATAAAAAATGTAATAATAAATTTCGAAATAAGTGCTTACATTATAGATGGAATACAATATTTAAAATAGGAAAAGATGAGTTTCTAAAGAAAAGAGGAACTGTATCAGAGATAATTTATAATGAAATTATGAGAGGAATGGCAAAAAAAAGTAAATCTTATGATAACATAGATTTTCTATCAGCAAATTTTCCACTAAAAGAAGGTAGTATAATATTAAAGGATGGGAATTTATATTTAGTTATTAAAGAGGAAAAAGATATTAATAAATATAAAATAGCAGAATTAAAGGAAAGTACGAACAATGAAGCAATCATCAGAATAAAAGGTTCGAAATATAGTATTTGCCTTGATGAAACCATAATGGTAGATAGTACTGATAATGATTTTGTTGTTATTTTTAATTTCCCGTCTTCAATAGTAAAGACTATAGAAAAGTCTGATTTTGGATATTATGAATTTGGAGATGTGATATCTCTTAAAAATAGTAATAAAAAAGTAATTTATTTAACACAAATAAATGGAATTGTTTATTATGTAACTTTTGATCAGTTAGAGTTATTTACTGGTATATGTAAAATAAATAAAGACATGGTTGAGGGCTTTTATAGAAAATTAAGTGATTTCGAATTAAATAAAATAGCGTTAAAGTTAGAAAAGGCATTGTCTAAAGATATTTATCATATTTATAGTGATGATGCTAAAGATAGTATACTTGGTGCAGTAAAATTAGTGAAGAAAATAGTTAGCATATAACTATTTTTTTTTTAGAAAATATGTTAAAATTTCTTATGAGGTGATTGTTATGCGTTATAACGTTGTAAAAGATGCTGATAAAATTATGGAAAACAGTGAATATTTAGTAAAGAATCCAAAAGATTATAAAGGTAAGTGGGCGATGTTATTTGGCAATAACAATCCTATATGTTTAGAGCTTGGTATGGGACGTGGAAGTTTTATTATAGAAATGGCTAAAAACCATCCTGATGTAAATTACATTGGTTTGGAGTTAGATAAATCTCAAACAGCGACCGCGGTTAAAAACGTTAGTTCTAAAAAGTTAAAGAATTTAAAAATGATATGTGCTAACGCGCAAAGTATTGTGGATTTTTTTGGTAAGGAAATAGATACAATTTATTTGACTTTTTCGGAACCTTGGCCTAAAAAACAAGATGAGAAAAAAAGATTTACTCACGAGAGCTATTTAAAACTATATGATAGAATATTTAGGAAAAATAAGCACATAATTTTAAAAACAGATAATAAGATACTTTTTGCGTCAGCGATGGAAAGTTTAAGTAAATATTGGTATGTTTTTGATAAGGTGAGTTTAGACTTACATAACGATGAAAGACGAATAGAAAATGTTTTAACTGATTTTGAAAAACAATATTTTAAAGAGCATCGTAAGATTTATTATGTTGATGCTTCTTTTAAAGGGTAATTATGCTAAAATCTAATATGGAAAAGAGGTGAAGTTATGTTTGTAGATGAAGTTATAATTAAGGTAAAAGCTGGTAATGGTGGTGATGGCTGTACAGCTTTTAGAAGAGAAAAGTATGTTCCAGATGGTGGACCTTTTGGTGGTAATGGGGGTCGTGGTGCTAGTATAATATTTAAGACCGATTTAGGTCTTAGAACGTTACTTGACTTAAGGTATCAAAAGTTAATTAGGGCTCCTAAGGGTTGTAATGGTGAAGGAAAAAATAGAAATGGTAAAAAAGCTGATGATGTTATTATAAAGGTTCCCGTTGGAACAACGGTTAAGGATATGGATACTGGTTTAATAATAGCGGATTTGACTAAGGAAAATGATAGCGCCATAATAGCCCAAGGTGGTCGCGGTGGAAGAGGTAATACTGCTTTTGCAACGGCTAGCAATCCGGCTCCAAATTTTTCTGAACATGGTGAACCAGGAGAAGAAAGAACACTTAAAGTAGAATTAAGACTACTTGCAGACGTAGGTTTTGTTGGTATGCCTTCCGTTGGAAAGTCAACCATTTTATCTAAAATTTCAGCATCTAAGCCAAAGATTGCAGCATATCATTTTACGACACTTAATCCTAACTTAGGAGTTGTAAAAACCATTGATGGTAGAACTTTTGTTGCAGCTGACCTTCCTGGGCTTATAAAAGGTGCATCACTTGGAGAAGGGCTAGGAGATAAGTTTCTAAAACACATTCAAAGAACTAGAGTTATTGCTCATATAATCGATATGTCAGGTCAGGAAGGAAGAAATCCAATTGATGATTACGAAATAATTAATAAAGAACTTCGAGACTTTGATGAAAAATTAATGAAAAAACCTCAAGTTATTATTGCAAACAAAATGGATTTAGAAGGATCTAAGGAAAACTTAAGGAAATTTAAAGAAAAATATGGCTTGATGGTTTATGAAACTAGTGCTATTACGTCTACTGGTCTTGAAGATGCTTTAGTTGCGATAGCAGACGTATTAGATAAAGAAGAAGAAAAACCTTTGTTTGAAGATGAATCTTTTGAGTCACATGTTTTATATAAATTTAAAAAAGAAACTCCGTTTACAATTACAAGGGATAATGATATTTATGTTGTAAAAGGAAAGGAAGTTGAAAAATTATTTAAAATGACTAAGTTTACCGATGAAGGCGCCGTTCGTTTTGCAAGAAAATTAAGACAAATGGGAATAGATGAAAAATTACTTGAAATGGGTGCTAAATATGGTGATCGTGTACAAATAATGGATTTAATATTTGAATTTAAAGAATAGGAAGTAACAGAAATTCCTGTTCTTTTTATTTGCATGCCTTTTTTATTTGTGCTATAATTTAAATAGAATAGAAGATAGAAAAAAGGAGTAGTTATGGAAAAGAAAAAGAAAGCTGTAATAACAGTAGTAACTGTTATACTTATATTAGTAATATTACTAATAGTATTTAGACCGGGATTAATAAAACGGTTAACGGGAGAAGTAAGTAGCGTAAATACTAATAACGAAACTGAGGTTATAAGTAATGAATTTATAAACGAGGTATGTAACATATCAGTTGATAACGAAAACTTTATGACGATAGATGGAACCATTATAATGGATGAGGGAGAAGATGGAGTTGCAACCGTAAACGTAGTAAGTGGTGATTTAGTGTTTACAAAAGAAGTTACGGTTAAATCAAATGATTATACATCTTTTACTTATGTGTTGCCAAGGGGAGAATACGATTTAAGGATAGAAAAAGAAGGTTATAAAACTTATGAGACTAAAGTTTTAGAAAGCAAAAATCTTAACGTAACGTTAGTTGCTAACAAAAATAAAGATATAATTGCTTCTAGTAAAACTTTTTATAACACATACTACGATTATTATAGTGATGGTACGATTCATTTAAAAACCGTTGGAAATTTTAATATGGAAGAAGAAATGGATCCTGACTTTTTCTATTTTGTTTTAGGAGACGCGCTTACTAAATATGTATCAAATAATGGACTTGACATAAAACCAGTATCAACTGGCGGACAGTACGATGGACTTGTGCTTATGATGGTTTCAATGATTTATTCTGTCATTGCAAGTGGTCAAGAATTTGAAGGTATTAATTATAGATACCAGTTTATAGATGCTAATAATAAGATAGAAAATAAAGAATGTAGGGAAGATAACTATTTAACAGATGAAAACTGTGAAAATGTTAAAATAGCATATGATTTTTTAGGTTATGCTAATAGTGAGGTTAGTTTTGATGATACTGTAAAACTAGTAAAGCTAATTATTGATATGCCAGTACCAACAAAGGTTATAATAAATGATGATGTACAAGTTTTACCATCGTTAGCATATGTCGTTTCAGATGAGATAAAGATTAATGAAAACGTTATGTTTGTCTCTGATTATACATTACAAAATGCAAAAATAGGGACATTGATAATAAATTCAAGCGCGATAAATGAAACATCTGTGTTTGCATCGAACTCTAAAATAAATAATTTAATAATTGGTAACCGGGTTACTAAAATATCTAACAATGCTTTTTCCGATAGTGAAATAAATAATATTAGTCTTCCAGAGACGTTAACACAAATAGGAGAAAGCGCTTTTGAAAACACTAAGATGAATGCGATTAAATTACCAGATAATATAAAAAGTATAGGAAAAAGGGCTTTTAGGAATTGTGGAATAACGGAAGTTAAATTACCAAAAAAGATAGAAAGCATAGGTGAAAGAGCTTTTGATAATAATTCTATAACAAATATTTTGATACCAGGAAAATTAACAAATATAGAAAGTTATGCATTTTCAGAAAATAAACTTACTTCTATAACAGTACCAAACTCGATAACTAATTTAGGAGATTATGTGTTTTCTGATAATGAATTAAATGAAGTATATTGGGATACAAATGCATCAACCTATCAGCCATTTTCTTCTAACCAATCAGAAAATGTAAAACTTACAATAGGACCAAATGTTAGTACCATCAAAAATATTTTTTATGGTTTAAAACTATCAGAATTAAACTTAAGTTATGGCGTAGAAAAAATTGAAAATTATGCTTTTCGAAATCAAAATCTAACTTCTCTTGTATTACCTGAGTCCATTAAGTCTATAGGATATTCTGCTTTTAGTGATAATAAAATAACGAGTATAACAATACCTGCAGGTGTAACTGAAATAGGAAGTGATGCTTTTAACAATAATAAAATAACAAGTATAACGATTCCAAATAGTGTTACGGATATAGGTAATAATGCGTTTGGTTCTAATAACTTAGATACGATATATTTTAATGCATTAAATATTAAAACCATGAGTAATGCATTTTCTGGGAACAAGTCTTCTGGATGTACTTTAATAATATCAGAAGGTGTTAAGTCAATACCAAATTCTGCATTTAGTGGGGCAAAAATCGTTAATTTGACAATACCAAGTAGTGTAACATCAATTGGTAAATATGCTTTTTCTAACAATTTATTAACAGAATTGCCATCATTACCTAGTAGCATAAAAAATATTGGTAATGGGTGGTTTATGAGTAATAAGTTAACAAATGTCGTAATACCACATGGGATAGAAAGTATTGATAGTTATGCTTTTAAAAACAACGAAATAACAAATGTTTTGATACCAAATACTGTAACTAGAATAGGTAATTATGCTTTTGATAGTAATAGAATTACGAGCATTGTAATTCCAGAAAGCGTAGAAACTATTGAAAATTATGCATTTACTAGTAATTCTTTTTCGGAAATAACCATAATGGGAAATCAAACAAGGTTTAATTCAAATTGGAATTATATAGGTTTTCCTGCAAGTTTAAAACCAAGTGAATAAACTTGGTTTTTATTTACATTTTAAGTTTATCTTTCTTGTGTTTTATATGTTTTTATTATAAAATTATCTTAGATACTGGAAAGGAGGGTTTGCTTTTGAAAAACGCTGATGAAGAAATTGAAATGCTTGATTTTGAAGCAGATGAAAAAGTTTCCAATCAAATAGATGAGATGCTTGACTTTATTGATCTTTCTGATGTTTCCGAGGATACTAAGAGTGATGAACAATTAGAAAAATTGCTTGATAGTTCTAGCACAATCCAAACTAAAGTAGAAATAGATGCATCAAGGGAAAAATTGGACGAATATAAACCTTCCATAAAAGATTTTAATATTAAAAATGCAAAAACGAAAAAGATGGTAAAAAAGGCTATGCTATATGTTATTATAGTTATGCTTTTGGGATTTGAATTTTTTATTAATAAAACTGGTGAAGTACTTGATAATTTAAGGGTTTATGCAAGTAATAATGCACCAATTAGAATAGTTCAGAATAATAAATATGGTTATATAGATCATACTGGTAAGAAGATTGTAAATCCAAAGTATTCTTATGGAGAAGAGTTTATTAAGGGATACGCGATTGTTAAAGACTCATCTAATTTACCACTTATTATTGACAAGGGTGGTAAGGAAGTTATTCCAACTGGTACTTACTTTTCTATATATCGTGTGGGAACTGATATAATAGCCTCGAAAGTAACTAAGAAGGGTTTGAAATACGGCATATTAGATGCTGATTTGAAAGAAAAAACAGAGTTTAAATATGATATGATTTCTTATTCTGGTGATTGTTATACGTATACCATTTCTAACGCGGTTGGTATTATTAACCTTGATGGAAGGGATATATATAGATATAAATTAACTGATGATGCTGATAAAATAATTGAGGTTTCTGCGTCAAGTGTTACGAATAAAGATTACCAAAGGTATGCTGTTATAAAGGTTAACTCATCTTCTCAAATAGTTAACATAAACGATGGAACAGTAGTTTCAGGTGCAACACTTAATGAAGTGGTACCAGAAGAAAACAATGTTTTTTATGAAGTTAATTCAAACGGAAGTAAAAGATATATTTATGTTCAAGATAACAAGGTTTTATTGGAATCTGATGACTATACGAGTTTAACTATAAATTCTATTGAGGCAGGTGTTTTAAAAGCACTAACTTCATCTTATACGTATGAGTTTATTAGTACCAAAACAATGGAGCAAATAAAAAAAGGTTTAAAAGAAGATAATACGTATTATGGGGATAATGTCTTTGTTTATGCTGATCATAACTACAAAAAGAATAAGGATTTATTGGTTATGGTTAAAAACGGAGAAATATATAAAACGCTTGAAGAAGATTTTGTTATTGAAAAACCTTTTGATAATGGTATTGCAATAGTTAAGTTTACTGATGGTACTTACGGTTATTTAAATGAGGAAGGAAGTCTTATTTCAGATAGTAGGTTTATAGAAGCTAATTCTTTTGATTCTTATGGAGAAGCTGTATGTAAAACGGATGGTGGGTATGGTGTTATAAATAAAGATGGCAAAGTAATAATAGAATTTGAAAATGAAGAAATAAAAATGGTATCAGATATAGTAAAGAAAAAAAGTGCTTCTGGTAGCAACAATGTTTTTTACGCCGTAAAAAAAGATAACAAATATGCGATATATAATTCAAATGGAAAAAGGGTTAATAAGACATATTATAATGATATTGTATTTGATGAAAAAGAACCTTTATTTAAGGCTTCAACTGATGCTAAAGATATGCTAATAACATCAGAGGATTTAAACATTATTAATTTAACATCATTTAATACTGAATATAAAGCTTATGATAATTATATAATACTGAAAAATGAGTATTATAATTATAATGGAAAATTAATTTATGTTGATAATCGAATGGACGAGGATAGTGGTGATTAATATGAATGATGACATGAAATTAGTTGATGTATCTGAAGATAATAAAATTAATAAAAGCGATTTGTTTATGCGGGGTATATATATATCATTAATTGTACTTTTAGTGCTTGGGTTAGTTATTTATTTCTTTGGTTATGAAGTATTAAAACCAATAATCAAGGTATAGGAGGAAGCATGAAAAGGATAATATCTAAAATAAATAAAGAAAAGTTATTTAATGCAATAATTATTCTTATTGTTATTGCTTTATATGTTTCTGTTTTCCTTTTTATATATAGTAATTTTAGAGAAAGAAAAAGGCAGGAAATTTCAGACGGAATAATTGAGAAGGTTGATGAACAAATAAAGGAAAACGAACAGGAAGAGAATCCTACGACGGAAGTTGTTGCTACTTATGGTGGGGTTAATTATACCGTACTCGGAAAAATAAGAATAAAAAAAATAAATATATATCAACCGATATTAAAGGAAAATACAAAAAAAGCGTATGATGCTTCGGTTGTTAAGATGTCAGGACCAGATTTAAATACTAATGGCAATGTTGCAATTGGTGGTCATAATTTTATGAAAGGCAACTTTTTTATTAAAATAAATCGTTTAGTTAATGATGATAAGGTAACCATTACTGATTTGTCTGGTAAATCAGTAGATTATTACGTTTATGAGTATGGTGTTACAACCGTTGATGATGCTAGATATTTAGCTCAACCAGAAAATAATGAAGATAAAATTATAACTTTAGTTACCTGTACAAAGGGGGGCAAAGAAAGATATTACGTAAAGGCAAAAGCAAAATAAATAAAAATACGATAGGCTATATCGTATTTTTTGGTAATTCATAAATATTTTTAGTGCCTTTAGGTGCGATTAGTATTTTCCAGGGTTTTAGGCTTTTATATTTTTTAATTACATTATCATCTTTATCAGTTGCAATTACGTCTATTTCATCAAACATAAAAAACGTATGGATACTTTTGCAATTTTTAAGTAAAAGGCCATAAGTAATACTTTTCTTAAACATTAGACCTATAAATCTATTAAATAATCCTTTAGCTTCTTTAATTTCTATATTATTAAACGTTAACATATAATCACCATTTTAATATTACCATATATATATTAATAATACAAATTATATCTTTACATTACTGTTATATAACTTTTTTTCTCGTTGACAAAATAAGATATAAAATGTTAAACTATTATTAGTATAATATAAGGGTGTGAAATAGATGAAAAGATTAGAAAATAAAGGACAAGCTTTAGTTGAATACGTTTTAATCATCGCGTTAGTTACGGTTATAGCGGTTAGTTTAATAAAGGTTTTTGGAGGATATTTAAAGGATTCGATTACTAAAACTTCATGTGAGTTAGTTGGTGAAACTTACGTTAAAGGTGATAATCCTGGAGAAGGAAGATGTAAATAAAGGCCAGTAGGTCTTTTTTTGTACAGAAAGGGAACTTTATGACTAATATATTAAAATCAAGTAATAAGGGTAGTTTAATCGTTTTGTCAGGACCATCAGGTTCTGGTAAAGATTCAATATGTGAAAGATTAAAAGAGTATAATAACAATTTTTGGGTTTCTGTGTCTTGTACAACTAGAAAACCAAGAAAAGGTGAAGAAGAAGGAGTTAATTATTTTTTTAAAACTAAAGAAGAGTTTGAATCGTTAATTAAAAACGGAGATTTTTTAGAATATGCCACTTATAATAATGATTATTATGGTACTCCAAAAAGTAGAATTAATGATTACTTAAATGGTGGTACTGATGTAATTTTGGTTATTGAAGTAGAGGGTGCCCTTAAAATTAAGCATTTAATACCAGAAGCCATTTTTATTTTTATCATGCCACCAACTATGAAAGACATTATTTTAAGACTTAAAAAAAGGGGTACGGAGACGGACGATAAAATTTTAAAAAGATTTAAAAAGGCTTATCAAGAGATTAATGAACTTTCTAAATATAACTATGTTGTTGTTAATGATGAACTTGATAAAGCAACGAAAAAGGTAAATGCTATAATAGAGGCCCAAAAATGTATGGTTGATAGAATTGAAGAGGTATACTTAAATAACCCTGAAGAGGAAATACATGAACTTTTAATAGATAATAAATCATTTATAAATGAAGATTTTAAATTGTAGAGTATTGTAAAAAAATGTCATTTGTGATATTATTAAATTGTCAGTTATGAAGTTTATAGCTGATTGAAGTAAAGAAAGTACTTTCAATTTGTAGTACGGCAGTAAAAGCAGTAAACTAATCGTGAAGTATGCGATTAGAGTAGTATGAGCAATCCTGTGGTTTGGGGTTGCTTTTTTTAATAAATTTTAATTTTAAGTAACAATTTATAATGTTATAATATTTATAATGAAGGTGATTTATATGGAAAAAATTCTAATTGTGGACGATGAAAATGATATTGCGGAATTAATTTCCGATATATTAGAAGACGAAGGATACTTAACCGTTATAAAAAATAATGGTACGGATGCGGTTAACGCTGTAAAAGAAGAAGATTTTGATCTTATATTACTTGATGTTATGATGCCTGATTTATCTGGTACAGAAGTATGTGCAAACATTAGAAACTTTACTTCTTGTCCAATTATTTTTGTAACCGCAAAAACTAACTTATCATCAAAGTTAGTTGGATTTGAAGTGGGTGCAGATGATTATATAACTAAGCCGTTTATAAATGAAGAGTTAGTAGCGAGGGTTAAGGCTCATTTAAGAAGGGAAGGAAGATGCGATAAGAAAAAAAGCAATACTATTGAAATTGGTGATATAAAAATTAATAAAGAAAGTTTTGAAGTTTATAAAAAAGGAGAAATAGTTGCTTTGTCAACTAAGGAGTTTGAGCTTTTGACATACTTAATGGAAAATGCTGGGATAGTACTTTCAAAAGAGCAAATATACCAAAGTGTATGGAAAAATAACTATGGTGATATTGGAACCGTTGCCGTTAATATTAAAAGTTTAAGAAATAAATTAGATACGGAAGAAAAATACATTAAAACTATTTGGGGAATGGGTTATAAATTCATTAGGGTATAAAATGAAGAATATTAAAACAAAAACCTTGACCCTTTTAATGGTTATAATATTACTTGGTATTAATTCTGGTTTACTTTTTTCTTATTATAATTTTTATTTATCCGATAAAATCGTATTGGATTTAACTAATGCGAAAAATCAAAATTATGAAAGTTTATATAATATTTCTAAAAAAATAAATGATAAAAGCTTAAATGATGCAGTTGATGAAATTATTTTGTATACTAACAAACATGGTGGTTACGTATCTTTGAAAGATGGAAACGGAACAATTATTTATAGTAATAAAGGTGATTTTACTAAGCTTTTTTCATCAACTATAATAGTTTATATTGATGATTTAGAATATGAACTTACTTATTCTAGAATTTCAATACTGCCAGGTATGAAGCTTATAAAAAATTTTATTGTTTATGAAATAATACTTGTTTCAACCTTTGTTATAATAGTGTTTTTCATAAGTTCTAAAAAATTAATTGACCCGATAGAAACAATTACTAAAGATATATCAGATTATAAGTATGGTAAGCGTCCGTTTAAAAGAAAGATGCCAAAGAAGATGCAAAAAATACAAAACACCTTCGTTGATATGGTTGATAAATTGGAAATAGAAAAGGATTATCAAAATCAGATTATTGCTTCTATTTCACATGATATTAAGACTCCATTAACATCTGTTATTGGATATGCAGATAGGCTTAAAAATAAAGATTTATCAGATGATAAAAAAATAAATTACGTTAATAAAATATATAATAAAGCTCTTTTGATGAAGGGGATACTAGAAGAGTTTGATGATTATCAAAGTTGTAATATAAAAGAAACGCTTAAGTATGAAATCATTAGTATTAAAAAAATATGTGATAGTATAAGTAAAGACTTTGAAGAAGAACTTAAGGATAAAAACGTTTCATTTAAGATGACTAGTAGTTGTGATAATAAATACATAAACGTGGATGTTGTTAAATTAAGAAGGGTTTTTAGTAATATAATTACTAATAGTGTTACTCATTTCAAAAATAAACCTGGCGTGATATGCGTTAATATTTCCTATAAATCAGGTAGAATTAAATTTGAAGTTTTAGATAATGGTGGTGGTATATCAAATGAAGAAGACATGAAGAGGATATTTGAACCATTATATACAACTGATCCTTCAAGAAAAATATCCGGTTTAGGGCTTTCAATTTGTAAGCAAATAATAAGTAGTCATGGCGGAAGGATATATGCTCAAAATAATAGTATTGGTGGCTTAAGTATTATATTTATACTGCCTAGCATAGCTTTTAATAAAATTTAATAATTTTGACATAGAAATTTAATATTTGTTTTATATAATAAAATTGTAGTTAGAAATAGTGGTACTTCTAACTATTACTTATACACTCAAAAAAACACTACTTACTCCTTTATACCACTAAAAAAAGAACCTATTTAAAAGGTTCTTTTTGTTTTTCTTTTAGTTTTTTAGTCAGGGTTAGACACTTATTACGTCTTTCATCAGTGAATCTATAGTATGTATTTGTCTTATTTGCTATGCCAGTCGCTATTATAATTACGTTTTTGATAAGGCTTTTTTCTTCTTTATTAAAGTTCTCAAAATTATTATTAAAATATAACAGTAATGTTTCTAATTCATTTAGTTTTGAAGAAGAAGCGCCTTTTTGTTTTAGTAAGTCAACTAACTCATAGTATTTTTTATATACTTCTAGACTTATTTTTGTATCTTTATACATTTAAAACCACTTCCTAACACAATTATAATTTTTCATATGATGATTGTCAATTACATCATTTTTCTTTTTATGTTTTCGATACCGCCTTTTTCTAATCTTGAGACTTGTGCTTGGCTAATTCCTATTTCTTCTGCTATTTCCATTTGGGTTTTACCAAATAAATATCTGTCGGTTATTATTCTTTTTTCTTTTTCCTTAAGTTCACCAATTGCGGCTTTAAAGGCTATGACTAAATCCCAATTAGTACTTTTATCTTTTTTGGATTCTAGTTGATCTTCAAGGTATATTGTCTCACCACCATTATTATATATAGGTTCAAACATACTAACTGGGTCTTTCATTGCATCAAGTGCTATTATTACATCTATTTCACTAACATCTAATTTTTTTGCAACTTCTTCATTAGTTAATTCGCGCCCTGTAATTATAAAATGTTCTTCTTTTAATTTAAGAATTTTATATGCTAAATCTTTTATGCTTCTAGATATTCTAAGATTACTATTATCCCTTAAATAACGTCTTATTTCTCCTAGTATAAGTGGGACTGCATAAGTTGAAAATCTAACGTTATGTGATAGGTCGAAGTTGTCAATTGCTTTCATTAATCCAACACAACCGATTTGGAATAAATCATCCATGTTATCACATCTGTTTTGATATTTTTTAAGAATTGATAAAACTAGTTTTAAGTTTCCTTCGGCAAGTTTACTTCTAGCGGTTTTATCACCGTTTTTTAACTCTTTAAAAAGTTTTGTTTTTTCTTCTTCTTTTAATACTTTTATTTCACTGGTGTTAATTCCTGTAATTTCTACTTTGTGTTTTGCCATGGTAATCACGCCTTTCTATAGTTTGTAATGCTATGAAAGGTCTTTTTTTATACATTTTTCTATATAATTAATTGGTGAAGAATATGCGTTTATCAGACTTGCAAAATAAAGACGTAGTAGATATTTTAACAGGAGAGAGAATTGGAAACGTTATAGATGTAGAAATAGAAGGTACTACCGGAAACATCTTAAAAATGATAATTTATGAAAAAAAGGGATTCATAAACATGCTAAGAGGTGGAGAAGAAGTGATGATAACATGGCCACAAATAAAGAAAATAGGAACTGATGTTATTTTAGTTAGTAGAAATATATGAATTATGTTATACTAAAATAAAGGAGGTATAAAATGAGTAATACAAGTTTAGTTGCAATACTTTTAAGTATTTTTGCAGGTGTTTGGCTTTTTTGGCTTGCAATATGTATAGTTTTAATTATTGCAAATTGGAAAATGTTTAAAAAGGCAGGAAAGCCTGGTTGGGCATCAATAGTTCCATTTTATAATGTTATTGTTTTGTTTGAAATAATTGGTTATAAATGGTATTACATATTTTTGTTATTCCTAGGGATAATCCCTGTAATAGGAACCGTTGCTGCAATATTATTTACTATATCATACAACATTAAGTTAGCTAAAGCATTTGGTAAAGAAACTGGTTTTGGAATTGGATTATGGTTATTAAGCCCGGTTTTTGTTGCTATTATTGCATTTAGCAATGACATTAATTATGTAGGGCCGGTAGTAAACGGAGATATTGATTTTAACGATTTATTTTAAAAAGCCTAAATAAGGGCTTTTTAAAAATGGAGGATTTTAATGAAAGACAAAAGAAACTATTTAAAAATTGCGTGTTTTATAGAAATGATTTATATAATTTGTATGGTTATTTATAATTTATTTTTTGTAAAATTTAATAATGAGGTAATGGCTAATTTATTTATGTTATCGATAAGCTTATTTTTTACAATCATTCTATATAAAGAGTCTAAAAAGGATTTTAACTATTTAAAAGATAATAATATGAAAATACTATTATGTAGTATTTGGATGTTTTTCGAACCAATCATTCCTGGTATTTTGGGATTCTTCTTTTTATCATCACTAAAAGACAAAAAACAAAATAAATTACCTGAAGTAGAACTAAAAAAGCCAAGTAAAATAGAAAAAATAAAAGGGGTTATTATGTTATCGTTTTTTATTCTGATAATGTTTGTGTTACCTAAGATAGATGGCTTTAAAAAGTTTCCGTCATATTTTGTTTATATATTTATACTTATGGTAGTAATTATTTTATATCATAAAGAATTAATTAATAATTTAAAAGTGTTTTTAAAAAACATTCGTATATACTTTCCGTTTATTATTAAAAGATATTTTATGATGTTAGGTATTATGTTAATTGTTGCAATACCGGTTGTCCTTATAAATAGTGGTAGGGTATCTGGTAATCAACAAGTAATCAATACAATGTTTAAAAAAGTACCAGTAGTAACTTTGTTATTATCTTGCTTTTATGCTCCTTTAACAGAGGAAACTATTTTCAGACTATCTTTATCAAAACTATTTAAAAATAAAACGTTATTTGTTATTATAAGTGGTGTTTTGTTTGGCGTGCTTCACGTAGTAAATAACATAACTTCTTTTAATGAATTGCTTTATGTATTACAATATGCAACTTTAGGTATTTGTTTAGCTAAGGCTTATAGTGATTCAAATAATATATTTGTTTCGATATCAATGCATTTTATTCAAAATTTTTTAGCAGCTATTTTAGTGCTTTTGGTGTATTAGGAAACCATATGGTTTCTTTTTTGTATGCAAATTTCTATTTTTACTTCTTTACACAGTTATTTTAAAATCTTGACGGGGGGGGGTATATGTTATTATGAACATGTAATAATAAAGGTAGTAAAGGAGTAAAAGTATGAATAAGAAAAAAGGAATAATAATAGGAGTGTTAGCCCTTATGGTAACAATGATGGTAGGTTATGCAATATTTAGTGAGACTATTACAATTAATGGTACTGCAACTGCTAAGGGTGATTTTAACATAGAAACCACTTGTGTTTCTGGAATATCAAATGATTTATATGGTGATAATATTATTTATAGCCCTTTTTATAGCTCTGACTTAACTTTAACCGAGCAATTATCAAAATATCCAGAGGGGTCATATAAAAATGATTCTTGTGTTGTAAAAGATAATAACGTTTCTTTAAATTCTGAGCTTTCTATGCCGGGAGCAAGAAGGTATTTTACTGTTAAAGTGACTAATAAAGGATCCATACCGGTAACTTTTGATCTTGTGCAAATGGAGAAGTTATTACCTATTGTAACGATTGAAGGTACTGTGACTAGTAAATATGATGAAGTTAAAAATTTAACAACAAATGATTTTACTGATACTGATGATTTCGCCGGAATATTTGGGCAGGGGTACGACGCGGGTGTTGAAGAAGATTATATTTTAGATACAGGAGAATCATTTTATTTTATTTTGTATTTGGCTTTTCCAGAAAAATTAAAACATCACCCGGATGGAGGTGGATTTACTGATTATTTAACACATGCGAAAAGTGCCGATCTAAAAATTGGTCTTAAAATGGGCATACCACTTAAGCAAGTAACAGCTAGCTAAATGTTTTTTTACAATCGGTTGATTTCTTTTTCTAAAAGATATGTTCAACCGATTTTTTCATACCTTTAGATAACATACCAATTGTATAACTATATTTTTTAATTATATGATATAATTTTAATGGTGATAATAAATGAAAAAGAAAATATTTATAATATCTTTATTCGTTTTTTTAATTGATCAAATAATAAAAGCATTAGCTACAAAATACTTAACTTACATGAGTCTAATACCAGGTGTTTTATCCCTTATTTATGCTAAGAACGAGGGCGTTGCTTTTAGCATGTTTTGGGGAAATAGATGGTTTATAATAATATCATCTGTATTATTAATGGCTATCTTGCTATGGATATTAAATAAAGATTATTTAAAAGAAAAAAAAGAAAGTAAATTAAAAAACTTTACCTTCGGAATTTTAATTGGTGGTATATTTGGTAATTTATTTGATAGAATTTTAAGGGGATACGTAATAGATTATGTTGCGCTTAATATTTTTGGATACTCTTTCCCAATATTTAACTTAGCAGATGTTTTTATAACAATAGGGGTAATTCTTATGGCTGTAAGCTTAAAAGATGATTAAAAAACAAGTTAAAGGAGAAAGGTATAATGTTACATACAATGAAATTGCAAAATTATCCGTTTCAAAAAATAAAAACTGGTAATAAAACAATTGAAATGAGATTAAATGACGAAAAAAGAAGGAAAATAAATAAAGGTGATATAATAGAATTTCAAAACGTTGTTACTAATGAAATTATCCTATGTGAAGTAAATAATCTTTTTTATTATAAAAATTTTAGTGAACTTTATAATAATCATAATAAAATTTCTATAGGTTATGAAAAAGATGACGTGGTAAATCCTGATGATATGTTAAAATACTATGAACAAGAAAAAATAAAAAAATATGGCGTAGTTGGAATTCAAATAAAACTTATTAGTAATAGTATAACGCCTGATATTGAAATTGATAATTTATTTGGAAGCTTTAAGTTTAGAGTAGGTTTGGTACTAATAAAGGATAATAAGCTTTTGTGCGTAAAATCTAAGCGTTTTGACGGTTATGTTTTTCCTGGTGGACACGTTGAGTTAGGTGAGTTAGCATGTGAGGCGGCTTTAAGAGAGGGAAAAGAAGAGCTAAATACAGAAATAGAAATTAAAAACCTTCTTTGCATTAATGAGAATATATATTATCAAAATAATAAACCATACAATGAAATTGTAAATTACTATTTAATAAATGTTAAAAATGATTTACCTACACATTCATTTGTGATAGAGGAAATGGATAAGGGAATAAAGAAAATACATCAATATGAATGGCTGGAGATAAAAAAATTAAAAGAATATAATTTGAGACCTCTCGGGGTTGCAAATTTAATTGAAAATGATCTAGAATCAAATCAAATACTAGTTACAAGAAACTAGAATAAATAATATTTTAAAAAGCATTCCGCTGCTTTTTATTTTTTTGTAAAGTATGTTATAATTATAAAAGTAAATTTATTTGAGGGTGAATTTTTATGAAGTTTAAAATAGAAGAAGAAAAAGACTTAGTAAGATTAGATAAGTTTTTGTTTGATAATTTAGATATTTCAAGAAGTAAAGCACAAGAAATGATTAAAGAAAACTTGGTAAAAGTAAATGATAAATTTGTTAAAAGTAGTTATGTGTTAAGAATTAATGATGTTGTGTTAGTAACTGGAGAATTAAAAATAGAAACTGATGCAAAACCAGAGAAGATAGATTTGGATATAGTATATGAAGATGAATATTTAATGGTTATTAATAAGCCTTCTGGGTTAGTTGTTCATCCGGCAGCAGGTCATTTTACTGGTACGTTAGTAAATGGGCTTTTATATCATACTAATAATCTGAGTGGCAATAATGGTGATTTAAGACCCGGGATAGTACACCGTATTGATAAAGATACTTCTGGGCTTTTAGTTGTTGCTAAAAATGATAAGGTTCATGAAGAGTTATCGGGGCAACTTAAGAATAAGACCTTATCAAGGATATATATTGCATTAGTTTATGGAAGAATAAATCATGATACTGGAACCATTGATGCTCCGATAGGAAGAGACCCTTATGATAGAAAAAAAATGTGTGTAACTGATATTAATGCTAAGGAAGCTGTCACTCATTTTAAAGTTATTGATAGATATAAAAATAGTACGTTATTAGAAGTTAAGTTGGAAACGGGAAGAACACACCAGATAAGGGTGCACATGAATTATATAAAGCATCCTATTGTAAATGATCCAGTTTATGGAACGAAAAAATCTTCTTCTTTTGGGCAGATGCTTCATGCTAAGGAAATAAGCTTTATACATCCAAAAACGAAAGAAAAAATGACCTTTAGTTGTCCTGTACCAGAGGAATTTAATAGAATATTAGAAAAATATAAAAATGAATAGGAGGATATCTTAGTGAGTTTGACTAGAGAAAAAAGAGATTTGTTAGTAATGAAGTTTCTTCATTATTTTATAACTGAAAAAAACTATAATCCAGTTGTGGTTCATGGTATTCAAAATGAAATTTGGTTAGAAAACATGGATGCGGAGTTTAGGATAGTAAGAATAGTTATGAATTATATTCATAATAGTGAACAATTGGATTTTGATAATTTTAAGGTTAATAGAATGGTAAAACAAATAAAACTAAAAACCTTTACTTTAAAAATGAAGGTTTTAACGCTTTATTTAGATTTGAATGATAATGTTTCACTTACGGATAATAAGCTTAATTATCAAGTTAGGGTAAAAAATGAAAATTCTTTGAAAAAGAATGAAACGATAAAAAACAGTTTTCCTGATATGCCTTCAAAATTAAAATTTACTGAAGAGGGGTCTTTATTATATCAGAAAATCAATAACGACATATTAAAAAAGAACATGGATCAAAGCGAGAAAATAAATGATTTATTTAGTCCTAAAAAACCGGTAGTAACTAATATTTTAATATCGATCATTACTATTTTAATGTTATTAATGTACCTAGTTGGAAATGGTTCTACTGATATAAAAACCTTATATAAGTTTGGTGCACTTGTTAAGGATGGTAATATGCTTAGATTATTAACAAGTATTTTCTTACATATTGGTATTTTGCATTATTTAATGAATACTTGGGCACTTAAACTTTTAGGAGAACAAGTGGAAAAATTTTATGGTCATGTTAAAACCTTATTGATTTTTGTTTATAGTGGTGTTATTGGTAATTTGTTATCAGTAATTTTAATGAATGATGGTGTTATATCGGCTGGAGCATCAGGTGCTATATTTGGACTTATGGGAGCCATTTTATATTTTGCTATCAATCAAAGAACATACATGGGAGAAGCTTTAAAAAGAGAAATATTACCAGTAATAATAATAAATGTAATGCTAGGATTTTTAGTTCCTGGAATTAACATTTATGCTCATTTGGGTGGTTTTATAAGCGGTATGTTAATTTCTAGCACGCTTGGAATAAAATATAAGACATCCAGGTTTGAAAAGATAAACGGGATTATTTGTTCAATAATATTAGTTATAACACTTGTATTTTTAGCGTATTTTATGTAAAGGAAAAATAATATGATAGTATTTAGGATAATAAGTTTAATACTTATTTTTATTGGTATAGTAACCGCGATTATAATAAACTTTCTGGCAAAGAAAAATAATAATAAACCAAAAAAAAGAAATGATGAACATAATTTTTGTATACTTATTCCTGCAAGATATGAATTTAGGGTTATTGAAGGTCTTTTAAAAAGTATTAAAAATCAGACATATAAGATAAACATGGAAGATGTATACGTAGTAGTTGAATCTAGTGAAGATGAGAGTGTTAATATATGTAAAAAATATAATGCTAATGTTTTCGTAAGAAAGAAACTTAATTTAAAAAGAAAAGGATACGCGCTAGATGAGGTAGTTAAATATATTTTATCTTGTAATAAGAAATATGATGCTTATTTTATATTTGATGCCGATAATGTTTTGGATAAAAATTATTTTAAGAACATGATTCCTATTTTTGATAAAGGATATGATTTAGCAGCAGGATATCGCAATTGTAAAAATGGTAATGAAAGTGTTGTTGCGGCAGCATCTAGTCTTACTTTTTCTCTTATAAATACAGTTTTTAACGCAAAAAAGAACGTTGAAACTCGAAATATAACATTTTCTGGTACGGGTTTTTATATAAGAGGGTATTTGATTGAAAAATGGAAGGGATATCCTTTTCATTCGTTAACGGAAGATTATGAATTAAGTTCATATGCAACTTTAAATAACTTAACGACTTATTATAATATAAATTCTGTTTTTTATGATGAACAGCCCCTAAGGTTTAAAGACACGATAAACCAAAGAATAAGATGGATAAGAGGATTTTTTGATGTTAGAAAAATATATACTAAAAAAATGTTTAATGCATTAGATTTTAATAATCCAAATAGTGGGTCTAAGTTGGATGAGGCATTTGGAATTACCCCTTATATATTTATGGTTATAGGACTAGTTTTATGGTTTTTATCGTTAGTGTTTTTTACTGTATATAATTATTTTATGAATGATGTTAATTGGGTATCTAACGTTTTTGAACTAATAATTTATTTACTAGTTGTATATTTCGGGCTTATGATTATGACTCTTGTAATGCTTATTTTAGAGGGCAAGAAAATTGATTTGAGTTTTAAAAGTAAAGTTAAGGTGTTATTTTATAATCCAATTTTTATGATTACGTACATACCTTGTGCAATAAGGGCGTTAACTTCTAAGGAGGTTACGTGGAAAAGGGTAGAGCATGGAAGTGCAAAAAAGAGCTAATTTTTTAGCTCTTTTAATATTTTATCAGTGTTTTTAAAGTTTAGTTTAGCAATGCTTTTTAGTATATTTTTACCATAAGTTTTTACAATCTCTTTCCCAAAGCTATCCACCTTTTCTCCAGCACCTTTAGGAACTATTTTGCCAAGTTTTTTAGATATTTTTTCCATTTCCTTAATAAACACATACCTACTAATTAGTGAACCACATGCGACAGATAAACATTTATCTTCTGCTTTAGTTGTAAATGTAATTTTTCTAAAAACATTATTACTTTCTTTTAGATAACCAAAATAATTTCTCGGAAAACAAAATTGGTCGACCACAACTTTATCATAATTATAATTGTCTTTTTTCATTAATCCTAATAACGCTTTGTTATGCAAAATAGCTTTTATTTTATTCATGTTATGATCTTTTGCTTTATTATATTCTTCGTTAGTGTATATAATTGTCTCGTATGGTATTTTTTTAATTATTTTAGGAACCACTTCTAATATCTTGGCATCCGTTAGTTTTTTTGAATCCCTAACACCTAGTTCTTCTAAAAATTCTATATCATTTTTAGATACAAATGATGCTGTTACCACTATCGGTCCGAAAAAATCACCAGTTCCAACTTCATCCGACCCTATTGAATTAATATAATAGTAGTTTTTTCTTTCCTCATAAAGCTCTTTTTCATCTTTTTTTTCTTTTTCTTTTTTCTTGGTTTCTTCTGGTAATTTTCCGTTATTTAAATGAGCCTCTACATCACGCCACATATTAGCATCAACGTCTGCACTTATTCCTTGAAACATTACTTTTAAAGATTCATAAAGTGTAATTATAGTTCCACCTTCTTCAGCTTGAAATATTGCATAAGGGGGCGTTTTCTCTCTTTTTTTATCTTGATAATATTCAATCATTTTTTCTTTTGTATTTTCACTTATTTTGTATACCACTACCATTATCATCACTTCCTATCAATATTCTAACATAAAAATAATTTATTTAAAATAAACAGGTGCAAATTAATGTAAAATAAGCTTTTAAATATGTATTTTTTATTTAAAATACTATATAATAAAATTGTAGATAATGTAGTAATAAAAGTGGAGGTAGAAATGATAAAACATGTAACTGAAGAAAGCTTTGATGAAGTATTAAAAGCTGATAGAATATTAGTTGATTTTTATGCAACATGGTGTGGACCATGCAAAATGCTTGGTATGGTGATGGAAAAATACGAAAAAGAAAGTAATGTAAAAATAGTTAAGATAGACGTTGATGGAGCGCCAAATTTATCTAGTAAGTATAAGATATTTTCTGTTCCAACTCTTATAATATTTGAAAACGGAAAAGAGGTAAAAAGAACGTCAGGCTTTATGAGTGAAGAAGAACTTAAGGAATGGGTGAAGTAGTATGAAAAAAAGAAGTCATGGTTTTACACTTATTGAATTATTAGCAGTAATAGCAATACTAGGTATTTTAATTTCGATAACTACGGTTGCGGTAAATACACTAAGAAAAAAACAAGAAGTAAAAAATAAAGAAAATGTTATAAGCAGTATTTTAACTGGCGCAAAAGAATATAATGCAAAGGAAAAAATAAATATGAATGACCCGGTTCCGGTAGAAACTTTAAAAAAAAATGGTTACGTCGATTTTGATGAACAAAAATATTCTGAGTTTTTAAGTAAAGAAGTTACTAAATCTCAGTGCAAAAATCCTCTTAAAATTAAGTATTCTATAGTGGTTAATGAAGATGGAACCGATGTAACATATAATGATTGCGGTTGTGAAGTGCAAATAGGAGAGGCTAAGTCTTCAGAGTTATGTAAATAAAAAAACGGCTAAATGTCGTTTTTTTGAATTAAATAGCTATTTAATTCTTTTGGGTAATTACCTTTTTCGTACTCGAATTCGTAAATTACATTTACATCAAATTCTTTGTATGTGATTTTAAAGTCTCTTAATACATAATTAATTTCTTTAATAAAGTCATATTTAAATTCTATTTTTGCCTTTAAATATTTTTTTAGTGGAATTATATTATCATCTTTAATTGCAGAACTAACAGAATTAGAATATGCTCTAACTAGGCCCCCAGCACCTAATTTTATACCTCCAAAATATCTTACTACTAACACTAAAATATTATTTAGTTTCTTATTTTCTAAAACATTTAAAATTGGCATTCCTGCGGTGTGGGAAGGCTCTCCGTCATCATTAAATCTTTTTGTGCTATCTATTATGTAAGCATAGCAATAATGTGTAGCATCTTTGTATTTGTTCTTTACATTATTTAATATATTGTTAATTTCTAAAACAGAACTCACTTTATATACTAATGTTATAAATCTTGATTTGTTTATAATCATCTCATTTTTTACGTTTTCTTTTATTGTAAACACTTTTAAAATCACCAAAACAATTATAAATCATTATTGCTCGTTTTTCAAATATATTATATAATAGTTACACAAGAAGAAAATGGTGATAATAAGTGATTAATATAAAAACGGATTCAAGAAAAGTAAAACCTGGTGATATCTTTGTTGCCCTTCGTGGTATTGTTGGGGATGGACATGACTTTATTCCTCAGGCAATAGAAAATGGAGCTTCAAAAATTATTGCAGAAGAAGGAACTTACTTATCCCCTTATGAAATAGTTCCAGATACAAGAAAATATTTAAATGATTATTTAATGAATAATTATAATAAATATTTAGAAGAAATGCACATAATAGGTATTACTGGTACCAACGGAAAAACTACTTCAGCGTATCTAATTTATGATGCTTTAAACAAACTTGAAAAAAAATGTTGTTATATTGGTACAATTGGATATTTTAAAGATAAAAAGATATCTGATATTCCAAACACGACGCCTGAAATAACGGAGATATATGACATGCTAATTAGCGCTTATGATGATGGGTATCGTTACGCTGTTGTTGAAGCTTCCAGTGAAGGCCTTTTGCACAGAAGATTAGAAAACGTTCCTTTTGAGTATGCTATTTTTACTAACTTAACACAAGACCATTTAAATATTCATAAAACCATGGAAAATTATGCTAGATGTAAGCAAAAACTTTTTAATCAAATAAGACCGGGTGGAAAAGCCATCATAAACTATGATGATCCTAATAAGGATATTTTTACTTTAAATTATAACAATAATATTACTTATGGATTTATTGGTGGAGATTATCGTGTAAGTGATTATCAAATGAGTATCATGGGCACTAGTTTTACTTTTATAAGTGATGGAGTAAAACAAAACATAAAGGTACCTTTAATAGGAAAATATAACATTTATAATGTTCTTGTAACGATTATAGTTTTATATGAATTAGGTTTTACATATTCAGAGATATATGACGTTTTATTACACGTTAATTCTCCGGCGGGAAGAATGGACATGGTTGAGTATAAAAATAATCGTATAATTATTGATTATGCACATACGCCTGATGCTGTTTTAAACGTTATAAGTACGGTAAAAGAAGTATGTGATGGAAAGATCTACACCGTTTTTGGATGTACGGGAGATAGGGATCGCACGAAAAGACCAATAATGACAAAAATAGTTACGGATTCATCAGATAAGGCTATCATTACCTGTGATGACGTTCATAACGAGGATCCAAATAGAATTGTAGATGACATGATAGAAGGATTAGTAAATACTAATTATGAGATTGAATTAGATAGAAAAAGAGCTATAATAAAAGGAATAAAATTACTTGATACTGGAGATGCCTTACTTATATTAGGTAAGGGTCACGAGGAAGTTATGATTGTAAAAGATAATAAAAGAATCCCTTTTAATGATAAAAAAACCGTATTAAAATATTTACAAACTAAAAATGTTGTTCGAATTGAAAAAATAGATGATTAGGAGAATTTATGAAAATTGGAAGTATTGTTAATATTAAAAATATATGTTTTAGAGATGGTAAAATAGATCATTCATATAAATCTGGAAGACCATGTCTTTTCCTTGGTGAATTAGAGGATAAAATGTGTTTTATACCATTTACTAATACTCATACTTTAAAACATCCTGTCAAAACAATTATAAAACCAAGTGAGCTAAATGGTTTAAATAAAGTTTCTCATCCAAATATAAAAGAACTAATTGAGAAACCAATTGCTTATTACGAAGAGTTAGGGTGTATTACCGAAGAGGAAATTATAGGTGTTTTTGAAGGAATTAAAGGTTATTATAAAGAAGTTAGAATTCCAAAAGATGCAAAGTTATTAGCGCTTGCTAATAACTGTTTAAATCAGACTGATTTAAACTATATTGATGAAGATAGTATAAAAAACAAGACTAAGAATACTTAGACTTGTTTTTAAGTATTAAATGAATTATGGTAATTGTTGTTAGAATACATACGTGTTATAATATTAAAAGGTGATTTGTTATGGATAAAATAACCCAAAAACTTAAATTATTAACCATTGAACCTGGATGTTATTTAATGAAGGATAATTCTGGTAAAGTTATATACGTAGGTAAAGCTAAAAACCTAAAAAGAAGGGTTTCTTCTTATTTTAATAGAGAACATACTGGCAAGACAAAGGCTTTGGTTGAAAACATTTATGATTTTGAGTACATAATAACAGAAAGTGAAGTAGAATCTTTATTGCTTGAGATAAATCTAATAAAAAAATATTCTCCAAAATATAATATTTTACTTAAAGATAATAAAACTTATCCATATATTGAAATTACGAATGAAACATATCCTAGGCTTTTAATATCAAGACCAAGAAAAATAAAAAATTATAAAGGAAAATTGTTTGGACCTTATCCAAATGCTTATGCAGCAAGAAAAACAGTTGAATTATTAAACAGAATATATCCGTTTAGAAAATGTCATACGATGGATAAGAAGGTTTGCTTATATTATCATATCGGGCAATGTTTAGGATATTGTGAAAAAAAGATAGAAGAAAATGTTATCAAAAATATGATAAACGAAGTAACTAGTTTTTTAAAAGGAAATTATGATGAGGTAAGAAAGAAAATAAAGGGTTTAATGGATGATGCGTCTCTAAATCTTAATTTTGAACGAGCAATTGAATATAAAGAAATGTTAGAGTACATTGATAAAGTTTTGGAAAAACAGAAAATCAGTTTAAATGATAGCCTAACAAGGGATGTCATTAACTATTATGTCAAAAATGATTATATATCATTTCAGGTTTTACATTTAAGAGACGGCAGAATAAACATGCGTGATGGAGAAGTTTTTCCTTTAATCGACGAATTAGATGAAACATTATCTTATTTTGTTACTAGTTTTTATGATAAAAATGAAGTTCCTAAAGAAGTTTTAGTAGGGCAATATTTTAATTGTGAGTTATTAGAAAAAGCAATAAAAACCAAGGTGTTGGTTCCACAAAAGGGCATTAAGAAAAAAATAATAGATATGGCTTATGATAATGCTAAGGCTGTTTTAGAAGAAAAGTTTGAACTTATTATAAGAGATGATAGAAGAACATTTGGAGCGAACGAAAAGCTTGGAGAATTAATCGGTATTAAAAACTTAAAAAGGATTGAAACGTTTGATAATGCTCATTTATTTGGCACTTATACCGTAAGTGGTATGGTGGTATTTACTAATGGTAAACCAGATAAAAAGGAATATCGTAAATATAAGATAGATTCTGGTTCGAAAGATGATTATCATACAATGCAAGAAGTTATTTATAGAAGATATTATAGAGTTTTACATGAAAGATTAGAAAAACCAGACTTAATTATTGTGGACGGAGGAATAATTCAAGTTAACGCGGCGAAAGAGGTTCTAGATAGCTTATATTTAGATATTCCAGTAGTAGGTCTTAAGAAAAATGATAAACATACAACCACAGCTTTAATAGATCAAGAAAGGGAATATGAATTAGATAAAACCTCTGATGTATTTCATCTTTTAACAAGAATACAAGATGAAGTTCATAGGTATACTATTAGTTATCATAAGGATATTAGAAGTAAGGGCTCTTTATCAAGTGTTTTAGATAACATACCTGGAATTGGGAGCGTAAGAAAAAAAGAATTATTAAAAAAATATAAGACCATTACTAAATTAAAAAGTTTAACTAAAGAGGATTTAGAAAAAGATTTACCTTCTAAAGTCGCTGACGATTTATATCAATTTTTAAAAGAGTATAAAAAAGATTGAATTTTAATCTTTTTTATTTTTTTAGGGGGATTTTAAAACTTATGTCTAATAAATAAAATAGGAAGCATAAAAATTATCTTTGTTTTTAAGGTGAACTTAAAATTTAGAAAACAATTAGTATTGCTAGTTTTATTCACCTGTGTTATGCAAAATAAAATATGTAAAGGAGGAATAGATGAAAAAAAATATATCTTTATTATTTATATTATTGGTTGTTTTTCTTTTTACGGGTTGTGAAAAGAATGAAGGAGATGAAGATGTTGTAAAAGAAATAAAAATAAAGGAAAAATATAGTTATTATGCTAGCACTATTACCTATGTGAATCATGATGATTACTATGATGATGTATTGAATGATAATAAAGAAGACATGAAAAAAGAAGTCGTTAATATATCCTTGAAGGAAGATATCAAAAAGGATGGAGATTTAAATAAGAAACTAGAAATAGAAAATGATAATGTTATTATAAAAGATAACGAGGAAGAAAAGAAAAATAATGATGTTATTATAAAAGATGAAAAAAAAGAAGAAAAAACAATAGATGAAAATGTTGATAATAAGATAAATGAAGAAAATAATGAAAATTCAATTAAAAACGATGGGGAACATACTAACTTGAATGACAAAAATGAAGATGTTGAAACTGATAATAATAAATTATTAGAAGAGATGACTGAAACAAAGCCATTTCAAAATAAAATGGGTTATTATAGTCCAAGTGGCATGTACTTGGGTGAAAAAAATATAAAAGTAATTGATGTTAGTTATTATCAGGGAATTATTAATTGGGATAAGTTTGCAAGTGAAGGTGATTGCTATGGGGTTATATTAAGACTTGGATATTACAAAACCTTAGATAAAATGTTTGAAAGAAACATAAGTGAGTTAAAAAGATTAAGAATACCGTACGGAATATATTTATTTAGTTATTCTACAACTTTAAATGGAGCTAAAATAGAAAGTGATTTTACGAATGAAATGATTGATAAATATAACTTAGAACCAACGCTTGGTATATATTATGACATTGAAAGCTGGAAAACAAAAAATGATAGTTCAGATAACATTACCAAAGCAAGGTATGATGAAATGATTGGGCTATATGTAAATAATGTTTCTTCTCATGTTTTGTATAAGTATAAAGTGAAAGTGTACTCTGGAAGATGGTACGCGATGAATAGGCTTGGTCCTATTGCTAAATCTTACGTTGATTGGGTTGCAGAATATAACAGCACTTGTAAGTACGATGAACCATATTCAATGTGGCAGTATACTTCAAAAGGAACCATGCCAGGCATAAATGGTAATGTTGATATCAGCTATATATTATAGATTGACTAATTAATTTAGGTAATATATAATAAATTTCATCGAGGAGTAGGTTAATATGTTAAGTGATGAAATAATTAATTATATGAAAAAAAATATAGTTGTAGATGGTGTATATGAACCACAATTTTCTTCGAATTGTTTCTTATACGCAATTAATTGTGATGTATCGCCGTATGATATTACTTATGTTGATGATTCCGGAGAATACCATTATGGAAATAATTTAGGAGAAGTAAGTGATAGTTCTAAAATACCTAGCACAAAAGAGCAAACTCGAACATCATTTTTAAAAGATTGCGAAGTTTTAGGTATAAAAGTAAAAACTGTTTCAGAAGATTATGAATTAATTGATGAAAACGAATGGCTAGTTGCTCTTTATTATACAGAGCCATTTTTCCATCATGGGAAAAAAACTTCAGATTTTCATTTTATTAAGAAAAAATTCGGTGAAGATATATGGACACATAAGCCGCCTTGCGATGTTGTTAGAAAGAAAGATAAGACAAAAACTTTAATCACGGCGCCAACGAGTTTTGTTTGGTATGTAATGGATGATGATCGTTGTCGGATTAATTACGAATATATTGACACATACTGTTTAAGAAGAAAAAAGATTTAACCGTTTTGGTTAAATCTTTTTTAGAACCATCTTCTAGGTGGATATGGATAATAAGGTCCTGGTCTATAAGGCCCCGGTTGATAGTAGTATACTGGCGGCCTATTGTTATTCCAAAATGACGGTGCTAACGCAGCTCCTGTCACACCTCCTAATAAAAATGGAAATACAAAACCACCTGCTAATCTCTCATCATTAGTGTTAGCTGTTTGGTAGTTTGTTGGCACATAATAACCGTACATGTTACTATTTTGTGGTATGTTATTAGAAACTTGATATCCTTGATTCAATTAAATCACCTTCCTCTAAAATAGTATATGTTATAACAAATAAAGTGACATAAGCATAATAAAAATGTTATAATATAAAATATCTTATTATGTAAAAACAAAGGAAGTTAGGAAGTGTAATAAATTGGGAAAAGTTAGAATAATGGATGATATTTTAGCTAATAAAATAGCAGCTGGAGAGGTTGTAGAAAAATGTGTTTCAGTTGTAAAAGAATTAGTGGAAAACAGTGTTGATGCTGGGGCAAGTGAAATTAAAATAGAAGTTAGGGAAGCTGGTACAAAATTAATTAAGGTTGTTGATGATGGAGCCGGAATGGATCATGATGATGCAATTATGGCCTTTGAAAGACATGCAACAAGTAAGTTGTTAGATGAAATGGGACTTTTTAGAATTTCATCATTAGGATTTAGAGGAGAAGCCCTTCCTTCAATCGCTTCTGTATCAGAGGTGACATTAAAAACTTCTATTGGTGATGTTGGTACTAAACTTTTTATAAAAGGTGGTAAATTAATTACCGATGAGGCATCAGATGCCAGACGTGGAACCGAGATAACCGTCAAGAATTTGTTTTTCAATACACCAGCAAGGCTTAAATATTTAAATAGTATTTATAGTGAACTTGCAAACGTATGTGAATACGTTAACAAAATGGCTCTTTCTTATCCAGATAAAAAATTTACTTTAATAAGTGATGATAAGGTGCTTTTAAATACGGATGGAACTGGGAATTTACTTAAAGTAATAAAAGAAATTTATGGAAGCGAAGTTGCTAGAAAAATGAAGAAGATATCCGTTTTTAATGATGATTATGACGTTGATGGATTCATATCACTTCCTGAGGTTACTAGGTCATCTAGAACTCATATGATTACACTTGTTAATAACCGAGTTGTTAGAAACGTTGAATTAAATCGTGCGATAAATGATGCGTATCATACATATAAACCAGAGACAAGATACCCAATAGTAGTTTTAAATATAAATACTGACCCTTCATTAGTTGACGTAAATGTTCATCCATCTAAATTAGATATTAAATTTAGTAATTTTGAGGATTTAAAGGAATTAATAAAACGAGGAATAAAAGATGTTTTAGATAAATCGTTATTAATACCTAAAATAGAAAAGAAAGAAATAAAGGAAGAAAGACCAAAATTAGAATTACAACAATTAAATCTTGAAAGAAAAAGTGTTATAGAAAGCGATACAATTGATTATTCTATGTTTGATGAGCCGGTTATTGAAGTAAACGAAGGCTTAGTAGATTATAATAATGAAGAAGATGAAGTATCTTATGAGGAAGAAAAGAAAAAAATTATTATGCCAGAAATGTATCCGGTTGGTCTTGCAAAAGGAACTTATATTATATGCCATAACGAACTCGGGCTTTATATGATAGATCAGCATGCCGCAAAGGAACGAATTAATTATGAAGGGTATAAAAAAGCGTTTGGAAACCCTGATCAAAGTAGTATTAGAATGTTAATTCCGTTGACACTCGAATTTCCATCTAATGAATTTATTATAATAAAACAAAATATTAACGTTTTAAAAGATATGCACTTTGATATTGAAGAAAGTGGAATCAATACATTTGTCATAAAAGAACATCCAACTTGGATAAAGGAAGGTTACGAAGTAGATAGCATAAAAAAAATATTCGAGGTATTAATAAGTGAAGAAAAAAACTTTTCGGTAGAAAAGTTTAGGGAAAAAGCAGCAATTATGCTTAGTTGTAAAATGGCGATAAAAGCAAACATGAACATAAGTAAAGAAGAAATGGAAGCTTTAATTGATGACTTAAGACGTTGTGATAATCCTTATACCTGTCCGCATGGAAGACCAACTACTATTTTTTATAGTAACTATGAACTCGAAAAAATGTTTAAGAGAGCTATGTAATTTGACATGGCTTTATTTTTATGTATAATAACTATTATTGGTGAATTATGAAAAATATATATTTAACAAGTAAACAAATAAATAGACTAGAACCAATCTCAAGTGGTAACTTTGGTTCTTGTTTTAATTATAAAAATGGAGTTTTAAAAGTATTTAATTATGACATAGATTCTGATATGTTGTCAGACATTAATAAGAATTTAAAAAGAGAATCTAATATTGTAATGTATCCAAAGCGTAAATTATATATGGTAGAACATTTAAAAGTAAAACCTAGTGGGTATTATATGAATAAAGATACTGGAATTGATCTTGAAACTATGAAATTTAATATATTAACTGGAGTAACAGATTTTTCATTTGATGATTTTTTAAAGTTATATTATGATAAATTTATACCTGAATTAAAAAAAGAAAATGCGTTGTTAAATGATGTAAAAATGGCACATGTATTTATTGATGATAATTTTTATTTAATAGATACAGATTTTTATTCAGATGTTCTTAGTTCAAGTGATGAAACTTATAAAAAAAAATTATTAGAAGTTAATTCTTGTTTTCGCAACTTTTTATGTTATTTTTCTATACATCTTGTTCCTAATTATGGACTTTTTACAGATGAAGATATGCAAAAACTTCAAAATGAAAAATATCTTGATGATAAAATTAATTATATAAAAAGATTAACTAATGGCTCTATTGATACTTTTGGAAAATTAAATGAATATAAAAGAGGGTGATACTATGATAATAGCAATAGTTGGACCTACCGGAGTTGGAAAAACAAAAATGTCTGTTTGTCTTGCTAAAAGGTATGATGCGGAAATAATAAGTTGTGACAGTATGCAAATATATAAAAAAATGGATATTGGAACCGCTAAGGTAACAGAAGACGAAAAAGAAGGTATTAAACATCATTTAATTGACGTAAAAGATGTTAGCGAAGATTATTCTGTATATGATTATCAAAAGGATGCCAGATATGTTCTTGATAAATTATTATCTAATAATAGGAACGTGATAATAGTAGGAGGAACTGGACTATATTTAAAGGCTTTACTATATGACTACAATTTTAATGAAACGGATGATAATTCAAAAAAGGATTTTTCCTCTTATACTAATGAAGAATTATATAAGATGGTATTAAGTATTGATAAAAAGTCTAAAATTCATATTAATAATAGACAAAGATTAGAAAGTTTTTTAAATAACCATAAATCTGGTGAAGAAAAAAAAGTAAGTGAATTGCTATATAAGGATGTAAAAATAATTGGTCTTACAAGACCTAGAGAAGAACTTTATGAAACAATTAATAATAGAGTTGATGAAATGATTAGTAATGGGTTAATAGAAGAAGCTAAATATTTTTATGACAAAAAAATACGCAGTAAAGCGATTAACACTGCTATTGCATATAAAGAATTATATTTATATTTTGATAACAAAATAAGTCTAGAAGAAGCAACTGGTTTAATTAAACAAAGAAGTAGAAATTATGCTAAAAGACAGTATACTTGGTTTAAACATCAAATGGATGTAAATTGGTTTAATGTGGACGTAACTGATTTTGATAAAACAATAAAAGAAGTTATCTGCTTTTTAGAAAATAATAAAGAAGCTTAAATTTGCTTCTTTATTATTTTGCTTCTACGTAAATTGTTTCGTTAAATTTGTGTTCTGTATCAGAGTTATTTTTAAGTGTATTTGTATCAATCAAAAAGTATTTATGACTTAACATATCGGAACCATCACTAGTTATTGGATCATCCCAAGTAAGATCCAAATGCAGCCACGATCCTTCTAAATAAACTAAGTTCCATACATGAGTATCTGATGATATACGATAGTTTTTAACGTTCATTTTTTCTAAGAATAAGCTCATTACATCGGCATAACCACTACAAATACCAATACCATCAAACAAAACACCATAAGCAGTAGAAGAAGATATATCGGTCTTTCCAGATGTGTTGTTAGAATCATATCTGGTATTATTTATTATATAATCATGAAATATCTTTATATTTTCTCTTGTGTTTTTAGATTTATCGTAGTTTTTATTATAAATTTCATTTACTTTTTCATCTATTTTTTTTATTTGTTCATCTGTGTATCTATTTTCTTTTTTAAGTATTATTCTTCCTGTACTATTAAAAGTTGTATTTACTTTATTAAAGGTGTTAAACGGGTGAACAAAATTACTTAAATCAGTTAAGTATGTGTTATTTTCTACCATTTTTTTCACATCGTTTACGCAAGATAAGTAATCAGGATCACATTTAACCGTATATTCATTCCAACCAGCATCAAGAAAGGTGTATATAATATTTTTAGCATCTTCTTCATTTTTTATGGTAATATTTTCACTTATTTTCACATATTCATAATTTTCTTTTTTACGGTAGTTACCATCGGTTAAACTTTGCCTTATGTCTGGTTGAAAATATTTTATATAAACGTATTCTATTTTATTTGTTAATAGATAATAGTTGTCATATACTAAGTACCCAATAATTACGCTTAAGATTACCGCGATTGTTAGTTTTACTATTTTTTTTGTGTTCATTTTATCACCATTTTAATTATACCAATAAAGCATAAAAAAAAGAAGTATAATTACTTCGTTTCGTTTACTTTTTTAGATAATCTAGATTTAAGACGAGCAGCCTTGTTTTTAGTTATAATTCCTTGACCTAAAGCTTTATCAATTCTTTTATTAGCGGTGTTTAGGTTTTCCTTTGTAGCTTCTTTTTCTACTTTTTTAACAGCAGTTTTCATTGCACCTTTTTTTAAAATGTTAGCGTCATGCTTTGAAGCGATAACCTTAACCCTTTTCTTAGCACTTTTAATATTTGGCATTTTTTCACCTCCTGGCGTTTTCTTCAACTTCTTATAGTTTAACAAAAAAAATATAAAAAATCAATAATAAATACTATTTTTGGTAAAAATAAAAATGGGTGATGAATTAATGCATAAAATAGATTTAAAAAAATATGAAATAAGAACTGATATGGCGATCGATTTAACAGAAAAAGATAAAAAAACTTACAAACCTGAAACGTATAGTAAAAATGGTGTTAGAGTATCATGGATTACCTTAGATGAAAACAATAATATCGGTAAAAAACCAGGATGTTACCTAACGCTAGAATTTGATGATGTAACTGATGATGATGCTAAAAAAAACGTATCTATTGTTTTTAAAGAAGAATTTTCAAATATGCTGGAAAAAATTGGATTTAATAAAAATACTAAAACACTTGTTATTGGACTTGGAAACATAAAATCAACGCCTGATGCTTTGGGGCCTTTTGTATCTGATAAGATAATTGTTACTGAACATTTTTTTGATATGGGAGTATCAGTAGAGGATAAGTTTTCTAGGGTTTCTACTTTTTATCCTGGTGTAACAGGATCAACTGGAATTGAGACTAGTGATTTAATAAAAGGTGTTGCGAATGTTGTTAAACCAGACTTATTAATCGTGGTTGATGCACTTGCTTCGTCTTCTATTTCGAGGGTTAATAAAAGTATTCAGGTATCAGATGCTGGAATATCTCCTGGAAGCGGAATCGGTAATAAAAGAAAAGAAATATCAGAAGATACAATTGGAATTCCTGTTATTGCAGTTGGGGTTCCTACCGTTACATCAGCCTCTGTAATTGTTTCTGATACAATTAATTATATGACGAAAAATTACGTTTATAATAAAAGTTTTTCTAAAAGTAGGGCATCTAAATTGGTAACGAGACCAGTTAATTATTTAAATAAAGAAGTCTCGGCTTCTAATGATGATAAAAAAACCTTTCTTGGACTTGTGGGTTTATTAAGTGAAAGAGAACTTGTCCTTTTAACGGATGAAGTTTTAACACCGATTGGATATAATCTAATGGTAACGCCAAAGGAGATTGACTTTGTTATAGAAAAGTTAAGTGATGTTATAAGTTATGGTATAAACCATAGCTTAAATGAAATATAAGAGTTTTTATTTACTTCGACAATAATGCCCTTTCATTTATGTTACTTTAAATGAAAGAGGTGATTGTAATGAGAAGATTTAGATCTAAAAAAGTAAAAAAAATAAAACGAGGACACTTTTTTTTGTTCTTTTTCTTTTTTTCTCTTTCATATATTTTTATGGCCCTTTATTTATCAAAAAATAAAATTAACAAAAACATATTAGATAGTAAAACTAACTATATAAATTTTACTCTTCCTAATTTTTTGTCACAAAAAGCAGATGAAATTATAAATAAACCAGTTAGCTTACTTAATTGGAAAGTCAAAAATGCATCATATACTAGTGTTAAAAAAACTAATGTAAGCGTAAAAAAAGACCAAACAGAAGAACCGATGGTAAATAAAAATTTTGAGCCATTAATATATATTTATAATACGCATCAAACAGAAAGTTATGTTGATTATTTAATAACGGATGCCGGATTATATTTAAGTGAAAAGCTAAATCAGGATGGGTTTAGTACGTATTTTGAAGAGCAGAGTGTAACTACGTTTTTGCAGGCTAATAATATGAAGTATTATAAATCGTATACTGTATCTAGAAAATATTTAAGTGAGGCAAAGGAAAAATATCCTAGCATAGTTTATTACTTTGATATTCATAGAGATGCTCTAAAAAAGGAAAAAAGTACTATAACGGTAAACAACAAAAACTATGCTAAGGTTATGTTTATTGTTGGAACCGATAATAAAGCGTTTTCTAATAATTTAGCAAACGCACAAAGGTTAAACGAAATCGTTAATAATATAGTTCCAGGAATAACAAGAGGGGTAATAAAAAAAGGTGGTTCAGGAGTAAATGGAATATATAACCAAGATGTTTCATTTAATTCCTTTTTAATAGAAGTCGGGGGTAACAATAATAATAAAGAAGAAGTAATAAATACGTTAGACGTTATTAAAAAGGCTATTATAGAATATGTGAGAGGCACGGTATGATAAGTTACAAAAAAATTTTTCGTGGGTTTATATGGTTTTTATTTTTAGGCTTTTTAGTTTTATATTTTTCTCAAGCAAGCGGTTATTATGAAGATTTAAATAATAAAAAATCTACACTTACAGAAGAAAAAATAAAGGAGTTTGAACAGGACGTCAAAAGTGGTAAAGAAATTAAGGTAGAAAATTACGTAGTTAATATAAAAAAAGATTATGGTAATAAAGTTTCCTCATTCGGGCTTTTTACTTCTAAAGCATTTGCCAAGTATTTTAAAATAGGCATGAATGGAATATTTGGGGGTATAGATAAAATGGTTAACGACTAATTAAAAAAATACAAAAAAGATATTTTTGTATTTTTTTTAGTATAAATTCACTGCTTTTATTTAGCTAAAAAAGGTAAAATGCTTAAAATTATAAAAAAACAACAAGTTTTAGTAATTTGCATTAATAAAAAATATTTTATATATTGTTTTTCGAAGGAGAAATAATATGTTTACAAGACTTGATACAAAAGAAAACGTAGTAGAAAGACTAAGAAGTGAAAACAAAGTTGTACCGTTTTTGTTTGATCCGATATTCAAAAGTGTTTTAAAAGATGAGAAAATGAAAGGAGTGCTTTCATTTTTAATAAGTGAGATTACTGGATTGGATAAAAATTACGTAATGGAAAACATAGATTTTAAAGATACTGAATTAAAAAGAAATAGGTATTTAGAAAAAGGTAAAATAGCAGATTTAATAGTATATATAGAAAATAATATTATTAATATTGAAGCAAATCAGGTGTTAAACAGCGGATTAATAGATAAGAATAATAGTTATCATTATAAGATAGCAAGTGAAATTATAAAAAATAAATTAAATCCATTAGTAATACAAATAAATATTGATAGAAAAAACAAGTTTGATAAATTAGTGACTGAATTTAGGCTTAGGGATGAAACTGGCAAGTATGTCTTGGATGATAAGTTTATAAATTACCATATAAATATAGATAATATTTTAAAAAAAGAGTATAATAAAGACAAGTTAACAAGGCTTGAAAAAATATTATTATTAATGATAACGGAAGATAAAAACGTTTTAAGACAAATATCTAAAGATGACGAGGAGATGAACTATATGGTAGATAAATTAGAAGAAATGGCTCTTAATGATGGTATTGTTGGTTTATATGACAAGGAAAAGGCTATGGAAAGGGTTAATGCAATAAACAAAATGGAAGCCATTAATGAAGGTTTTGCTGAAGGCCTTGAAAAAGGTATTGAAAAGGGAATTAAAAAAGGTATTGAAAAAGGTATTGAAAAAGGTAAAAAAGAAGGTCTTAATGAAGCAAAAAAGAAAATGGCTAAGAAGATGCTTGATGAAGGTATTGACATAGAATTAATTTCTAAAATAACAGAATTACCAAAGAAAGAAATAGAAAAATTAAAATAAGATTATGTTTGACAAAATAATATTTATTGTATATAATTTGAGCATATTTAAAGTGTTGAGCAAGAGTAGTAGCTAAAGCAAGTATTAAAGAGAGTAATCGTTTGGTGTAAGGTTATATATGAGTTTTAGTAAATGGACTTGTGAGTGGATACCGAAAATAATAAGTAGGCTATCACGGAAGTTACCCGTTATCTTATAACATATGTATAAATAGTACGTATTAGGTGGCATTAAACTTAAGAATAGAGCTCTTATCCTAGTTGGGATAGGAGTTTTTTTAAATTTAAGGATGTGAAAAAAATTATGAGTGATGTTAAAACACTAAAAAATATATTGTTAGTTAAAAATGTTAAAGAAAGTATTAGGGATAATGAGAATATTATTTTTAAAATTATTCCAGCATTAGAATGTGAAAAGGGCTTTGATCAAAAAAAATGGTTGGCATCATACAATAAACTATTTACAATACAATTTTGCGATGCGAGTGCGTATGAACCATCTCATGCAAAAAAGATAATTAAAAACCTTACTGAAATTCAAAAGAAATTAGAAAACAAAGGATGTGTGATAAAATGGTACTAGATAAACGATGGTGCATTATAAATTAGTAAGTAAATAAAATAATTAATAAGAAAGAAGGAGTTTATTATGAAAAAGATTATATTAACTGGTGAAAGACCAACTGGACCTTTGCATATTGGACATTATGTTGGTTCATTAAAAAATAGAGTAAAAATCCAAAACGAAGGAAACTATGACGAAATGTATCTTTTTGCTGCGGATGCTCAAGCTTTAACAGATAACTTTGATAGTCCAGAGAAAGTACGCAATAATGTACTTGAAGTTGTACTTGACAATTTAGCATGCGGTATAGATCCAAATAAGGTAAATTATTTTATTCAATCTGAAGTGTCCGAGCTTACTGAGTTAACATTTTATTATATGAATTTAGTTACGGTAGCTAGATTGCATCGTAACCCTACCGTTAAAGAAGAAATTAAATTACGTGGATTTGAAGAAAGTATTCCGGCAGGATTTTTTACATATCCTGTAAGTCAGACAGCAGATATTACTGCTTTTATGGCAACTACTATACCTGTTGGAGATGACCAATTGCCAATGATTGAGCAAGCTCGTGAAATAGTTAAAAAATTTAACTCTATATATGGAAATACTTTAGTAGAACCTAGTGCATTACTACCTGAAAAAGAAAATGAAAGAAGATTGGTTGGTATTGATGGTAATGCAAAAATGAGCAAGTCACTTAATAATTGTATATATTTAAAGGATAGTGCTGAGGTAATTAAGAAAAAAGTATTTAGTATGTATACAGATCCAAATCATATAAAAATTGAGGATCCTGGTAAAGTAGAGGGTAATGTTGTATTTACATACTTAGATGTATTTTGCAAGGAAGATTCATTTAAAAAATATTTGCCGAAATATAATAATTTAGATGAATTGAAAGCCCATTATCAAAAAGGTGGTCTAGGGGATATGAAAATCAAGAGATTTTTAAATGATGTTATTCAAGAGGAATTAGCTCCTATTAGGGAAAGAAGAGAACAATTAGCAAAAGATCCTGAAAGAATATACGAAATACTAAAACAGGGTACTATTAATGCAAGAAAAAAAGCTAGTGAAACTTTAAAAGCTGTTAAGAAAGCTATGATGCTTGATTATTTTGAATAAAGAGTCTTTTTATATGAGACTTTTCTTCTTTTATTTGATATAATTGCAAACAGGTGAGTTACATGAAAAAAGAAAACATAAGAAACTTTAGTATTATCGCACATATAGACCATGGAAAGTCTACCCTTGCTGATAGAATAATGGAAAAAACAGGTGCGGTAACTAAAAGGGAGCTTAAAGAACAACTTTTAGACTCAATGGATTTAGAAAGAGAGCGTGGTATAACGATAAAACTAAATGCTATTGAGCTAAAATATAAAAAAGATAATGAGGAATACCTGCTTCATTTAATTGATACACCTGGTCACGTAGACTTTTCATATGAGGTATCAAGGTCACTAGCTGCGTGTGAAGGAGCAATACTTGTTGTTGATGCGGCTCAAGGAATAGAAGCGCAAACGCTAGCTAACCTTTATCTTGCAATGGAAAATAACTTAACAATAATACCAATTATTAATAAGATAGATTTACCTAACGCAGATGTAGAAAAGGTAAAAAAAGAAATAGTTGATACCTTTGGTTTTAAAGAAGAAGAAATAATATTAACCAGTGCTAAAACAGGTGTTGGAATAGAAGAACTATTAGATGCTATAGTAGATAGAATTCCTAGTCCTAAAATGGATGATACTGACAAATTGCAAGCGCTTATATTTGATAGTTTTTATGAATCGTATAGAGGCGCTATTATTTGGACAAGAATAGTAAATGGTAAGGTGTCTGTTGGTGATAAAATTAAGATGGTTTCAACTGGTATGGAGTATGAAGTGGTAGAACTTGGAAAACACGACCCTAAGGAAAGAAAGGTTGGTACATTATCCGCTGGGGAAGTTGGATATTTATGTGCTTCTATAAAAAGTGTCAGTGATATAAAAGTAGGAGATACAATAACGCTCGCTAAAAATCCAGGAGAATTACTTCCTGGTTATAAGCCTATGAAGCCAATGGTTTTCTGCGGCCTTTATCCAATCGAGTCAAATAAATACACTGATCTTAGGGATGCTTTAGAAAAACTAAAGTTAAATGATGCAGCTCTTATCTTTGAACCAGAGACCTCTACTGCATTGGGATTTGGTTTTAGATGTGGCTTTTTAGGGATGCTTCATATGGATGTAACTCAAGAGAGAATTGAAAGAGAGTTTAAAATAGATATAATTGCAACCTCTCCTTCGGTAGTTTATGAAGTAATTAAAACAAACGAAGAAAAAATATTGGTTGATAATCCAAATAAGATGCCTGAAAGACAATTAATAAAAGAGATAAAAGAGCCTTACATAAAGACAAATATCTTTGTTCCAAGTGAGTTTATTGGTCCTGTTATGGAACTTTGCCAGAATAAACGTGGTTCTTATATAAACATGGATTACATTAATACTACTAGAGTAAACATTCACTATGAAATACCACTTTCTGAAGTTGTTTATGACTTCTTTGATAAATTAAAGAGTTTTACTAAAGGTTATGCATCTTTTGATTACGAGGTGATTGGTTATAAACCTAGTAACTTAGTTAAAATGGATATCTTAATAAATGGTGAAGCGGTTGATGCTTTATCAATTATAACGCATAAAGATTTTGCTTATCAAAGGGGTAAGATGGTAGTAGAAAACTTAAAAAAATTAATTCCAAGACAATTATTTGAAGTCCCTATCCAAGCGGTAATAGGTACTAAAGTAATTGCTAGAAGCGATATTAAAGCCATGAAGAAAAACGTACTTGCAAAATGTTATGGTGGAGATGTTTCTAGAAAAAGAAAACTTTTAGAAAAACAAAAAGAAGGTAAAAAAAGAATGAAACGCGTAGGTAACGTAGAAATACCGCAGGAAGCATTTTTATCAGTTTTAAGTGTAGGTGATGAATGATGATAGAATATATTGTGCATAAAGATGGAGGAGTAGTTATGTTCCTTATCATGGATAACCTTTTTTTAGAATTGAAAATGAGTGATCAAGATATTAATTTTATTGATGGGTATGCTGTTATAGAATTTGAAGTAGAAGGATTATGTTATGTAAGTGGTATAATTGACAGTAATTATAAAATTGTGACACCATTTAATGTTTCAAAAGATGATTTGAAATCTATTACTTTATTTAAAAATAAAAAAGCTATTTATGAAACTACTGATGAAAAAGGTGATCAAACGTTTTTATTAATTGATCTTGAAAAACCATTAAACCAAACGGGTGAAAATACGAAACCTAAGTTAAACGTAATGATGAAGTTTGATGGTTATGATGATTTAAGTGATGAAATGGCGATTGTCTTAATTGATAATGAGTATATGGTTTTAGACGTAAGTAATGTTAAACTCTCAAACATTAAATTTGACGATATATTAGAAAGCAAGAATAAAGATGGCAACATTCAAACCATTGGTGTTAAAAACGTGGGATATACATATCAATCTTTGGATTCAGATGTATATTATATGGATAAAGATTATATGCCATCATATAATTTGTTTTTTCACCTTTCATCTAATGGTACGATAATTAATCCTATATATTTTAATAATATTGAGCTTTGGATTCAAGAAGAAAAATTAGATGACTTAGATTATATCGCTAGTGTGGTTAACGATAATTTTATAAATCAAAAGAAAGAAAAAGCTATATGCAAAGTACTTCAGTAAAATCAGCATATATACATATCCCATTTTGTAAAAGTATATGTACGTATTGTGATTTTTGTAAAAACTTTTATGATGAAAACACAGTAAATAATTATCTAAGTTCATTAGAAAGGGAAATTGAAACTAGTTACAAAGAAGAAATACTAGATACATTATACATAGGTGGTGGAACTCCAAGTTTTCTGTCAAGTTCTAATTTAAATAAATTGTTTAGTATTTTAAAAAGGCTTAAGTTATCAAAAACTTATGAGTTTACTTTTGAATGTAATTATGATGATATCACAGAAAAATTACTTTTGTTATTAAAAGAAAATAGGGTAAATAGATTAAGTATCGGTATTCAAACCTTTAACGAAAAATATCAAAATATTTTAAATAGAAAAATAAATAAAAAAGAAATGATAGATACTATTAATTTATCAAAAAGATACTTTGATAACATTAACATTGATTTAATGTATGCACTACCGCAAGAAAGCACTAAAGATTTAGAAAGTGATTTAAATACCTTTATAGATCTAGATGTAAAACATATTAGTACGTACGCTTTAATTATTGAAGAGCATACCAAATTAGGGTTAAGTAATATAAAAGAATTAGATGAAGATATACAAAACAAAATGTATTATAAAATAGTTAGTAAATTAAAAGATAACGGATATAATCATTATGAATTAAGCAATTTTTCTAAAGATGGATTTTCTTCTAAACATAATTTAACATATTGGAATAATGAACAGTATTACGGCTTTGGAGCAGGAGCCTCTGGCTTTATAAATAATGTTAGATATGATAATACTAAAAGTATTATAAATTACATAAATGGCAAGCGTTTGGTTTATGAAGAAAATATTGATAAAAGTCAAATGATAAAAGATGAGATTATGTTAGGTTTTAGAAAAACAAACGGAATTAATAAGAAAGATTTTAAAGATAAATATAAAATGGAACTTAAAGATGTATTTAATATTAATGAGATGATTAAGGATGGTTTATTAAAGGAAACCCCGTTAAATGTGTTTATTTCACCAGAGTATCTATTCGTATCAAACGAAATAATTTTAAAGGTAATTTCTAACTGTAACTTGAACTAATGATTAAAATAAGATATAATGTTACTATGATATGGAGGTATGGCTATGGATACTAATAATAAAGAGGAAATAATTGAAGAATTAGATGATATTGAATCAGTTGAACAAAATGATGGTTTATTAACTAATGATATAGTTCCAGATAAAATAATAGATAGTGATGTAAATGATACTGAGAAAAGTGAATCTGTTAATAATTCTTTAGAAAGTACAGTGCTTTTAGAAGATAGTATAGAACCTTCAATTGTTGAAGAAACTAATCCATCTAAGGACGATGAAAATAGCATTGATAATGATTTAAAAAAAGATGGTAATAACGAAGGAAAGACGTATGAAACAGTAGAACAAACTTTAGAAGAAAAACCTAAAAAGAAAAAAGCACCTTTAATAGTTTTACTTTCAATTCTTTTAGTTATTGATGTTGTAGCATTAGTTATATACATAATAGGAATAGAAAAAGTTTTAAGTTTTATTAAGTAACAGTAACATTTGTTGCTTTTTTTACATTTTATATTGAAAATTATTCATATTTTAGTATAATAAGAGCACTTAAGAAGAAGGGAAAATAAATATGCAAGTGGATTTAATTAGGAAGTTATATAATAAATATAATTTTAAGGATGAAATGATTAGTAAAGATTTAATGAATAAATTATTACAGGAAGATAATAAATTAATAGAATCCATAATAAATAGTAATAAGGATCTTAGCAAAATAGAAAATTATTTTAATGATCGTTATTTTAAACTTTTTGATACCGACACTAAAATTTTAATTTTAGAAAAAGATGATGGGTCTTTTTATAAGTTAAAAGAAGTGTTTGATTGTATTAATGAAAAAATAAGACCAGAAATATTAAGTGCTTTATATGAGTGCCCTAACAAATCCTTCCTTGATATTGGTATCGAATATCTTTCTTGGCAAAAAAAAGATGACATTAAAAGAAAATATATTTCAGATTTATTTAAAATTATTTTAAATTCTCCAACTGAAAAACATGCTATTATAGCCCAAAAAACCGCACTTTGTATAAATGCTAACGATTCTGGCAAAGTAGTAGAGTTAACTAGTATTGTTGCGAATGCAAAGACAGGTTTTAATGCTGAATATGCTTACTATGTTATACGCGATATAAAAGGTGATAAATTAAAACAAATAATAGTAGAATTAGCGAGTACTATTGCAAATGCAAATACAGACGATAATGCTAAATATGCTTGCTATTTTATTCGTGGTGGTATAAGCCGCAAGATATGTCCAAAAACACTAGAATTAACTAAGCTGTACGCTACTATTAATCCAGAATATTTATCCGGTGTAAAGAATATGGTTGAAAAGGGATTTTCTGATGTAGTATTTAGTTTATTAGATACGTTTAAATCAGATATGAACGCTAATAATTTTAATGCAATTTTAAATTTACTTTTAAGCGGTGAATATGAAAAAAGTAATAATCCAATAACTAGTTTTGAAAAAATATTAAAATCAACTGATGATTATATACCTTTTGGTGTTGTTTATGACTTTTCTGATATAGATGCGGTTAAAGGGGCAGAAGAATTAAACAAAGAATTTCCTGGAATTGATATAAAGAGTAGTACCTATATTAAGACAAGAAAGTCTAAAAAAACAAACAATAAAAATAATTGAAACTTATTTTGATAGGTTTCTTTTTTTATAATTTTTAATCATTTTTTAGCACTCATGTATTGACATTGCTAAATTTGCATATTATAATACTGTTAGACTACAAAAAAGAAGGTGATAGATTTGTTAAGTGAAAGACAACGTAAGCTTCTTAAACTTATTGTAGAAGAGTATATTAAAACTGCTAATCCGGTTGGATCATCTGGTTTATGTGATGAACTTAATTGTTCATCAGCAACGATAAGAAATGAGATGGCATACTTAGAAGACGTAGGATATTTAGAAAAAACTCATACGTCTAGTGGTAGAATTCCAAGTGAAGCAGGATATAGATATTACGTAGATAATTTAATGAAGTCAAAGGAAATGACTGGAGAGGACGTACTTAAACTTCAAAGGATATTTGATAATAAACAACTTGTTTTATCAGACGTAATAACCAAAAGTATGGAAATAATATCTGAGATAACTAATTGTACTTCGGTGGTTTTAGGTTCAAGTAGTTCTTATAATAAGCTTAAGCAAGTAGAAGTAGTTCCGTTTGATGATAATAAAGTTATTGCGATTGTAATAACTGATAAAGGACACATTGAACACAAAGAACTTAACGTTGGAGAAAACGTAAATCCTTCTGAAATTAAAAAGGTAGTTGAGTTAATTAATAAGCTTCTTGTTGGAACACCACTTGATGAGGTAAGTGCTAAACTAGAATTTGAAATCAAGCCAATAATCGGTAATTACGTTAAGTCTCACGAAACTTTATATCAGGCATTTTATAATGCTTTTAATGAGTTTTCTTTTAAAAGCCATATGCATATGGCTGGAAGAACAAAATTGCTTGATTACCAGGAATTTGATAACGTTTCCAAAATAAAGGAAATTCTAAACAAGTTTGATGATGATAACATGGTAAGAAAAATTGAAGCTGACGATAATGATATTAACGTATATATTGGGCATGAGAATAATTTTGACGATAACGTATCGGTTATTAAAACTAAATATTGTTTAAATGGGGAAGAGGGAACTATTGCAATAGTAGGACCTAAGAGAATGGACTACGAAAGAGTAGTAACACTGCTTAACTTCATTAAAAATAATATAGAAAGGTAGCGTATGAAAGAAGAAATTAAGAATAAAGAAGAAAAAAAAGAACATAAAGATAAAAAGAAAGAAAAAAAAGAGGAAGTAGTTAAACTTACTAAAGAGGAAATAGAAGCTATAAATAAAAAAGCAAGTGATGCTGAAGATGAAGCCCTAAGAGCTAAGGCAGAGCTTATTAATTATCGTAAAAGAAAAGATGAGGAAGTAGAAAGACTTCTTAAGTTTGCTAATGAGGATTTAATATTAGAACTTCTTCCAACTCTTGATAATTTTGAAAGAGCTATTAACATGGATGATGACAACTTAGAGGATGACGTATCAAAGTTTTTAAGCGGTATGAAAATGGTTTATAATGCATTAGTTAGCACGTTAGAAAAATATGGTGTTAAAGAAATAAAAGCAGAAGGCGAAAAATTTGATGCTAACCTTCATGAGGCTGTTATAACAGAATCAAAGGAAGGTATAGAAGAAGATGTTATATTAGAAGTATTCCAAAAAGGATATACTTTGAAAGATAAAGTTATAAGACCAGCGATGGTTAAAGTTAACAAATAAGAAAGGAAATGATAAATTATGGGAAAAACAATAGGAATTGACTTAGGTACAACAAACTCATGTGTTGCTGTATTTGAAGGGGGAGAAGCTAAAGTAATAGCTAATCCAGAAGGAGAAAGAACAACTCCATCAGTTGTTGCATTTAAAAAAGGAGATATTATAGTAGGTGGAGCTGCTAAAAGACAAATGGTAGTTAATCCAGATACTATAAGATCAATTAAAAGATTAATGGGTACTTCAGAAAAGGTTAAAGCAAATGGAAAAGAATATACTCCAGAAGAAGTATCTGCAATGATTTTAGGAGATTTAAAGAAAACGGCTGAGGCTTACTTAGGTGAAAAAGTAGACAAAGCAGTTATTACTGTTCCAGCATACTTTAACGATGCTCAAAGACAAGCTACTAAAAACGCTGGTAAGATTGCTGGACTTGAAGTTGAAAGAATTATAAACGAACCAACTGCTGCAGCATTAGCATATGGCCTTGATAAACAAGAAAGCGCGCAAACAGTACTTGTATATGACTTAGGTGGAGGTACGTTTGACGTATCAATCCTTGAATTAGGTGATGGTGTATTTGAAGTTAAGTCAACTTCTGGAAACAACCATTTAGGTGGAGATGACTATGATGAAAGAATAGTTGAATTCTTAGTTTCAGAAATCAAGAAAGAACATGACATTGACCTAGAAGATGATAAGATGGCTATGCAAAGATTACAAGATGCTGCTGAAAAAGCTAAGAAAGATTTGTCTGGTATGACTACAACTCAAATTTCATTACCATTCTTAGCACAAGGACCAAACGGAGTAATTAACTTTGAAACTAGCCTTTCAAGAGCTAAATTTGAAGAGTTAACAAATGATTTAACTGAATCTACGTTAGAACCAGTAAGACGTGCTCTTAAAGATGCTAAGTTATCTAAGAATGATATTGATAAAGTATTATTAGTTGGTGGTTCAACTCGTATACCAAAAGTACAAGAGTTAATTAAAGAAGAATTAGGTAAAGAACCTTCTAAGGGAGTTAACCCAGACGAAGTTGTTGCAATGGGTGCAGCAAT
>CANEGO010000007.1 GCA_947427095.1 uncultured Clostridium sp.
AATAACTTATATAAGTTATTTTTACCTGTGGTAAAAATCTCAAACCCCTTTTCAATTTCACCCGTGGTCAAGCCCATATTATCTACATTAATTTTTTTATTAGTTTTGATATAAAAGTATGTAGTAAGCATATGTCTTGGTTTAAAAGTTTTTGACCTATAATCCCAAAAATCATCGTAAAAAGCTTCTATTTCTAATACTTTTTCTAACATTTCGTCGGTTAGTATAATTCCAGTTTCTTCTTTTATCTCTCTTTTTATAGCAACTTCTTCTTTTTCATCACCATCACACTTAACACCAGGAAATATATATACTCCGCCTTCCTTGCTAATAACTATTTTTCCTTCTTTATTTTCTATTATTGCTCTTACTTTTCTAAAGTTAAGCCAACTAGAACTAGGAACTAAATTCTTATCATTTAAAATAATTTTTTTCATTTACTCTTTTTCCTTTAAAAATGGTAATATCTCATTTATGTTACGGTAACCAAATACAACGTCATATACGAAATCTATAAATGGCATCTTAACTCTTTTACTTTTTATTAAACCATAAATTGATTTTAAGGTATATACTCCTTCAACAGTTGTGTTATTTAAATATTCTTCTAACTCTTTTTTAGATGCACCACTACCAAGCTTTTTACCATAAGTATAATTACGCGAAGAATTAGAAGTACAAGTAAGTAGTATATCTCCAAATCCCGCGAAAGACATTATAGTTTTTTCATTACCACCTAATTTTTTTATTAATTTTCTAGTATCGTTTATACTTTCTGTTAAAAACATGGCTTTAGTAGACTCTGATACCTTCATTCCATCTAACATTCCAGAGGTTAAAGCAATAATGTTTTTTAATGTACCACAAAGTTCTACCCCTAAAAAATCGTTAGTTGATCTTATCTTTAACGTATCACTTGAAAGTGCTTTAATAACAACTTCTTTAGTTTTATTATTAGTGGTTGCAAGGGATAATCCAACTAGTTCATCTTTTGCCATATCCTTAGCAAAGGATGGCCCTGATATCGTACATAGCTTCTTGGTTTTTAATTTTGTCTTAACAATGTCACTAGCAAAATTATTAGTATTTTGTTCTATTCCCTTAGATGCTATAACAATATGTTTATCTTTTACATATGGTTTTATTTCTTCACAAACACTAGATAAAAACTTAGTTGCAACCGCAATAACTACTATATCACTTCCATCTATTGCTTTACCTGTGTTTTTTGTATAAACAAAATTATTTGGCATCTTAACTCCAGGCAAAGCCTTTTCGTTCATTTTAGTTTTTGTTAAAGTATCTATCTCTTCTTTTACCTTAGACCAAATTATTATTTTATTATCATTTTTATTAAATCTTAGAGCAAGTCCTAACGCATATGCTCCCGCGCCTAATATTGTTATATTCATTATTATCAACTCCCCTTTTATTATAACATTAACTTTTAAATTTAATTATTAATAATTATTAGTTATACGTTTATTTTACTAAGTAAGTTTTTAATAATTATCCTATCCTCTATTTTTGTTATTGCAAATATTTTTGAACCTATATAATTTATGGATGCACCTAAATGATATAAATCCTTATCATCTATTATTATAAACCTATCATGAAAAGTATTTACATATTTAATATCTAATAATGGATATTCTTTGTTAAATTTATCTATATCGGTATTATTTAATTTATTCTTATTTTTATCCGTTATTAAAAGTACTTTTACATTAATATCTTTTTTAGATAATATATCAAGTGCTACTTTATCAATGTAATTATCTATTACTATGATTTTTACTTTAGCTTTACTTATAATATCTATAATTAAACTATACGCATCATATATTTCTCCATCATAAAATATTTTATTTTTAAATTGTTCTTTGTGATCAAGCCTATCAAATAACATCATTATTTTATCATCATGTTCAAATAATGTTCTTTGAATAAATTCTGTTTTATTTTCTACAGATATCATTCTTTTAAATAAATCTTTATTTTCGTTTATAAACTTTCTCATTTCTACAAACGTATCCATTATTTTTAACGTTGCCTCTACTGCATTTTTTGTTTTAAGTATAGTTGATAACATATATATTCCTTGTTCCGTAAATACAGTGTGTCCTTTTCTAGAGCCACCCTTATTTAACTTTGAAGTCAAATTTTTTGACTTCAAAGTTAAACATTCTAACTCGCTTATTCTAAAACAATATCTTTTTGGAAATTTATTAGGATTATTTTTTATAGCTTGATTTATTTCTTTAGTACCATTTTTGCAACCATATATTTTTGCTAAATCACTATCTAGCATAACTTCTTTTCCTCTTACTTCATAAATCATGTCTTTAATATTAATGTTTTCTGCTATATCATGCATTATTTCTTCCCCTTCTTACAAGACACTAAAAAAAGTGACTTCTTTGATTTTAACTTGTAATTACACACACTAAAATCAAATTACATCACTTAAATTTTTCCCACAAGTTAATGCTTATTATTCTATCAAATTATATAAATAATTTCTACTCTTTTCTAATTTTTATTTCATATCTTTTTTTACATTCATTTTCTTTATTAAAACTCCTAATTCACTTTTAGCTATTGGATTACCACTTTCTATTTCTTCTTGAGCCCTATCTTTCCAAGTTCCTCTGTGATAAATTCTTCTGCATAACTTACCATTTATAATTTCTGCTTTACTCATCTTAGATAGCAAGTAAAAACTCGGTAAATCCATTACGTATATTGCTTCTCCAAAAGCTAAACGCTTAGTTTTTTCGTTTTCATAGTATTTATCTAATATAACCTTACCATTACTATAACAATAACCTACATATCCACTAAAAGTAGATTTGCCCTTTAACATACAAAATGGATTTGATGAGTCAAAGAATGATTTTTTATCCATGTATAAATTCATTAAATGTTCTTTAAATTCTTCTTCATCTCTTACTTTGGTTTCTTTACTGACTTTATTAATTAAATCAGTAGTTTCTTTATTTATCGTCTCATCATTAGGCAACAAAAAATCCCAATTAAGTCTTATGTCAGTTAAATAATCATCCATGTAAGAATTAATTTCTTCTGGTGTCATACCATTAAAATAATCTCTAGAAAAATCTATAAAATTTAATTCAGGACTTTCTACTAACATATTTCTAAATTCTTTTTCTATGTATTTATAATTAATAGTAATACGATTAATATGATTACCTTTGTTTTTTCCAAAATAATCAAATACCTCTAAAGTAGTATTTTTTTTATTAACCTCACATTCTTTTAAATAACTTGCAACATAATACAAATACTTTTGTTTATCATTGTAATTAAGAACACCATTAATTAAATAATGATAAGCGGTAAACAAAGACAATTTATCTTCATCTATCTTACAACTTTTTGTAAAATAAATAGGCATTTTATCTAAAAATTCTAAATAACTTTTAAGATTATTAGCATATATACTATACATCGATGAGGCTGAATCAATGTATTTTTCTAATGAAAAGCCACCTTTAAAATATTCATAATACTCTGAATAACTACCAAAACCTTTATTCATATTTTGAATTGCTGCTAATTTCATAGGTAAGATTTCACAACTTTCTATTGCAAGCACCTCTTTAAATTTCTCTTTAAAATCAATATATTCTTCATAAATAATTGGAAATTTTTTTCTTAATTCTTTTTCTGTTTTAACATTTCGTAAATTTTCTATTCCTTTATTTAACTCATATGAAATATTCTCATAATCTGTTTTCTCATAAAATACTTCCAGTTTTTTACTTAGTAAGGCATCATAAATATTATGAAGTGCTAATTTGCTAGATATTACTAAACGAGTTTTTAAATCATCATCTGTTGAAAACGAAAAAGCAAAGCCAAAAGATGGAATAAGAAAAGAATATTTTATTCCGAACTCTTTATTTATGGATGAAAAAATAGATTTTACATTTTCTAATATTATAAGGCTTAGCGTTTGCTTATCTTCACTTAGCTCTCCTAATTCTGAAAAATATATACAATATTCTACAGGAGCAGTTACTGGAACTCCAATATTTAAACAATTGAAAGTATCGAATCTTTTTTCTTGTTTTTTATCCTTATCAATATAACTTTTGTTTCCTAAGCCAAGGCCATCCGTTATGTTGATGCCATAGTCAGGAACTTTAGAATTTTTATTATTTAAAACTTTTAAATTATCGGACATAATTTAACCCTTCTTACTTTTTAATTTTTTAAATTCATATGCTAAAGAATTATCCATTGAAACAGCTTCTCCACTATTTATTATTTCTAAGGTTCTTTCTTTCCAAGTACCTCTATGATAAATTCTTTGGCATAACTTGCCATTTATTATCTCTGCTTTACTCATTTTAGATAACATATAAAAACTTGCTAAGTCCATTATGTATATTGCATCTCCAAAAGCTAATCTACCTGTATTTTCGTTAGCAAAATACTTATCTAAAATTACTTTACCATTATAATAGCAAAATGCTCTATAGCCATTAAAAGCGGATTTTCCTTCTAAAATGCAGAAAGGTTCAGACGATTCAAATAATTCTTTCTTTTCATAATATAATTCTAGCTTTTGCTTCTTAAATGCCTCTTCATCTTTAACTTTAGTTCGCTTACTTTCCTTATTAATTAACTCTAATGTTTTTCTTTCAATTGATTCATCATTAGGAAGTAAGAAATCCCAATTTAATCTAACATATTCTAAATACTCTTCCATGTACATATTTATTTCTTCTGGAGTCATACCAATAAATCTTTGCCTTGATAAATCAATAAAGTTAAGCTCTGGACTCTTTACCAAAATCTCCTTAAACGCTTCTTTTAAATAATCATAGTTAATTTTTATCTTTTTCTCTTTAGTACCTGGCATTATATTATAAACTTCAATTGATGTATTATTATGTTTAGTTTTAAATTCTCTTAAATAACTTGCGATATAATATAAATAATTTTGCGTATTTTCTTCACTTGTTTTAGCATTTACTAAATGTATATATGCAACTAATAAAGCCATTTTATTTTCGTTTACCATACAACTTTCAGTAAAGTAAATAGGAGTTGATGACATTAGCTTAAGAACATCCTTTAGATTACTAAAGTATTTATCATACATATCAGAGATCTCTGATATGTATTTTTCTATAGAAAAATTTTTTGCAAATTCTTTATACTCATCAAAATTGCCATAAATATTATTAAATACCTTAATACAATTTATTTTAATGGCTAGTGGTTTATCATCAATTAAATCAATTAGTTTAATATAGTTTTTATGTTCTTCATATTGTTGATATAAATTTGGATACTTCCTTTTAAATTCCTTTGGATATTTTATACTTCTTAAATCTTTTAATCGTTCCTTTAATAAACTCCCTGATAGTTCAAGGTTGTCCCATGCTTCTTTTTTATATCCTGTTTTAACTTTAAACATATTCATTAGTTCTAGATAAAAGCCAAATGACGAAAACACTAGCGAAGTTTTTAAATTTTCATCCGTATAAACTGAATAACTAGTTTTAGTATATGGTCTTAAAAAAGAGTATTTGACGCCGATTTCTTTATTTATATTTTCAAATAAGGCATTTTTATTGTAATCTATAACATTCCCGAATTTCTTCTCATCAGATGAATCACTTATTTCTATCAAATCAGCATATGGGATTGCCGATAGCAAAGGCAAAGTTGTTGGTATTCCTATGTTTAAACAATCAAAGTCACTATATTTTGCAGTACCTTTTATTTCGTTAAAATCGCTTAAAATTTCATCTGCCATATTTTTTTTGCTTATCTTTTTTTCTTTATTTCCATTAATCAAAATCGTTTTAGGAAAATTATTTTTACTCATGTTTTGAAGATTATGTTGTTCAAAGATATTTAATTCTTTTTTCATATCAGTTTTTATTTCCATAACGCCCCTCCTTTTTGATGTAACGTTTATGATAACATATTATTGTTATTATTACAATCTTTCATTTCATTCTTATTTTTACGGTATCAGTATTGGAGATATTACCTATTAATAAAGATGAAGAGGGATTATGTTTTTTTATATTTTCTTTTACGTTTTTTTCATCATAATTAGCATAGCAATAGCGACACATATGCATGCACGTGTTATATTCTCCTATATCTACCATCGAAACACACTTACACTTTTTGCCTCTTGCAGTCCACGTTTTAAATTTAGTTTTGCCAGTTAAAGCTTTCGCTACTTCTTTAGTAACGCAATCAGATACTTTAAATCCGTATTCGCTTAAGTTACGTTTTTCTGCGCAAGTTTGAACAGTCATACCATGTTTTTTGGCACTATTATAAAAAGAAGTTCCAATCACCTTATAATCTTCTTCAGTTAACGTTTTAGGCTTTAAATAAGGCAAGTTATACCTAACATTTTGATACATATCCAAAAAAGATATTATTATTTTACTTACATATCCATCAAGTAATTCACACATTCTATCAAAGTTTTTAACATGATATTCTAACGAGTAATTATCATTTATAAATACTGGATCATACCTTACCCATATTTTAGCTTTTCCTATTTTTTTAGACAATTTTTTAATAGCTTCTATTACCTTTCCCTTAGAAGGTACGTTTGGTTCTATATCTTTTTTATAAGGTGTTAAAGTAACATGGAATATAAATGGTATTTTTATGTTATCTAGCTTATTAAGAATTGGAATAGGATTTTTAGTACAAAAAACAATTCCATCAACATCGCTAAAGTTTATTCTGCTTATCTTCTTAGGATAAAACGGATTTCTAACATCAACAAATCCCATATTTAACCTTTTCATAAACCAGCTGGTATAAAAAGCTACTATATCAGTTCTACCGCTTACGTTTAATATCATGTAATCCACCGCCTTAAAATAATTATATCTTTTATATAATATCTTATATCTTTTATTATTTAGCTATATGGTCTTCCATCTATTATTTTATATTAAACTAATTCTTAATATGAAGCTTACAAAAATAACCTACTATTAAATTATATAATTCATTAACACTTATTTCATTTAAATTAAAAATAAAAGATCCATCAACTTCGTTAGAACCAATACTAAAGTCATTAATTAAGTTAGGATATTTTTTTATTAAATACTCTAAGCTAGGCCCATCCCCATGTTTATAAACATTACAAACATTTCTATATTTATCAATAGTTTCTTTAAAATCCTCATCAAATTTGAAATTTTCCGACTTTTCTAAAATCTTTATTGCACCAAATAAAGAATTAACTGAAGAGTGTAAATCTAAGTTAACAAAAGATATCAATTCCTTTTCAAACGTTAAGTATATTTGCATAATAAAACTCATGATTATATTATGCCTAACATACCTTATAGCATAAAACGCGTCCAAAGACTTATTTATAGTTCTTATTTCATTATTAGGCAAATCATCTGAACATGGCCTTAAAGTAACTTTTGCCTCATCTATATCCAAAATAATGTCTTTCATAAAACTAGATAAATTTGGTTTTATTTGATTTAAAAACTTACTGTCTGAATCATTTAATTTAATATGAGAAAACACTTTTTCTATCGTACCATCATTATCAAAACCTGATATTATTAAGTCAAATTCATTTTTTATCGTATCTAAAATTAATTTTATTTTTCTAAAAAAGGGTTCATATTTTCCATTCATTTTATCACCATAATACCTTAATAACTACATTATTTTTTATTATAACATAAAAAGGCCTATTAGCCTTTTAAATATTTCCTGAGAATATACTCTTTATTGATCTTTTATATAATTCTAATATGTTAGCTTTTTCTACATCCTTTTTTACTGTTAGTTCAACTTTACTTATTACTTCATTTCCATCCTTTAAATTTAATATACCTATTTTATCTCCACTTTTAATTGGTAATTTCATCTTATCTAATTTTATTTCATAATTTAAACTTTTATTTTCTTCTCCTCTTTCTTTTAACACACTAGCGTCACTTTTAGGAACTATTAAAACGGTTTCATTTTTAGCTTTTGAAATTGTTTTTCTTGATACTATCTCACCTTTTTTTACCTCTACTTGCATCTCATAAGAATTAAATCCGTAATCAAGTAAAGTGGACATGTTGCTGTTTCTTTTTTTACTATCACTCGCACCCATAATTGTTGCAATAAGCCTCATACTATCTTTTTTAGCCGTTGCAGTAAGACAATATCCGGCTTCTTTAGTATAACCAGTTTTAAGCCCATCCGCACCATCATAAGTTTTAATCAATTTATTAGTATTAACTAACCAAAATTTGTTATCAGTATTTTGTCTTAAATAATCTTCATAAATGGTAGTAAATTCAAATATTTTTTCATGTTTAACTAATTCCCTAGCCATCAAAGACATATCGTATGCTGATGAATAATGATTAGCTTCATCTAATCCCACCGCGTTTTTAAAGTTAGTATCTTTAAGTCCTAACTCTTTAGCCTTAGCATTCATTTTGCTTACAAACTTTTCTTCTGTTCCTGCTATTCTTTCCGCGAAAACAACCGTTGCATCATTAGCAGACCCAATTGCAACAGCTTTAAATAAATCTTTTACACTCATTTTTTCATTAGGTTGTAAAAATATTTGTGAGCCACCCATAGATGCAGCATATTCGCTTGCAACTAAGGTATCAGTCCATTTTAGTTTACCATCTTCTATCGCTTCCATGATAAGAATCATACTCATTATCTTCGTCATAGAAGCTGGAGCATACCTATCATGGGCGTTTTTTTCATAAAGAATTTTCCCGGTTGACGCCTCAATTAGTATTGCACTTTTGCCATCATTTAATAATCCATCATTTAATGTCTTGGAATCGGTTTCTTCACTAACATTTTTCTCATTACAACTTTCATCTTTACAACCATCTTCCGTTTCAATCACATTTTCTTTTTTGGTAGTGGTTACCTTAACATCATCATTTTCGCTACTTACGTTAGCAAAAACAAATGGTACAAAAAGAAACATACAAATAATAAAAAAACATATTTTTTTCATTTAAACACCTCTAATAAAAAATATGTCTTTTATTACAATTTATACATTCAAGTTTTATTTATTTAACAACCGTATAAACAAGAGGAAAGCCCTCCTCTTTCTTTTCACTTAGCATAAATGATTTTAATATGTTTTTATTATCAGCTTTTATCTCGTCATAGTAAACGGTTGCTAAAACATCCCCTTTTGATACATGTTCCCCAATATGCTTTCTAATAACAATGCCAACGCCATAATTTATCTTATCCTCTTTATTTATTCTTCCGGATCCCATTTTCAGACATTCCATGGCAAGAAGGGTTTCATCTATATCCCTTACGTATCCATCTAAAGTAGCATAAACATCATAAGTGTTTTTTGACGTCTTAATATCATTTATGTCACCACCTTGATATTTAACAAATTCTTTAAATTTATTTAATGCCTTTTTTGATGTAAAAGCATCTAACGCTTCTTTTTTTGCCTCTTCAAAAGACACTTTTTTACCCATGCTTATCATGTAAGATGAGAGTGTCAAACATAAATTTGTTAATCTATTATCACCATTACCTTCCAAGGTTTGTATTGCTTCTTTAATTTCTAAGGCATTACCTATAGAATTGCCAAGCGGCTCATTCATATCGGTTATAAGTGCGATAGTTTCTTTATTAAATTTTTTACCAAGATAAACCATGGTTTTGGCTAATTCTACCGATTCCTCAAAATCAGTTATTAATGCTCCTGACCCAGTTTTAACATCCAGAACTATTTTATCTGCTCCCGCCGCTATTTTCTTACTCATTATTGAGGAGGCAATTAAAGGAACCGACCTTGTTGTTCCTGTAACATCTCTTAATGCGTACATTTTTTTATCAGCCGGAACGATTTCTTTTGTCTGCTCCGCATCAACAATACCAATTTCTTTTACTTGTTTTATAAAATCTTCCTCACTTAAATCTGACCTAAAACCATTAATGGATTCTAGTTTATCAATTGTACCACCAGTGTGTCCAAGCCCTCTTCCAGATAATTTAGCAACACTAACACCGCAAGCAGAAACGATTGGCGCAACAATAAGGGTTGTCTTATCTCCTACCCCTCCAGTAGAATGTTTATCAACCTTAATGCCGGGTATTTTTGATAAATCTATTACATCCCCACTTTCAATCATGGCCTTTGTTAGATAATATGTTTCATCCGTGTTCATACCATTAATACAAATTGCCATCAACAAAGATGACATTTGTGCATCAGATATAATATTCATTACGTAAGCATTAACCGCGTAAGTAATCTCATCAGCCGTAAGTATTTTTTTATCTTTTTTCTTTTCAATAATACTAGTTATATTCATTGCATCAATCCCCTTATTATATATGTTAATATTATAGCAAAAAAACAAACTAATTTGTTTGTTTTTTATAATTATTTTAACTTTGATAGCACAATAGTTGTTTCATCAGCATCTTTAAAATATGAAGTAGCATCAAACTTATCCATTTTTATTTCGTTTTCACCGTCTGTTATTTTAATAGATCCCATTTTAGCTAATACGTAATAACTACTTTCAAAAGCTTTTATCTCATCTAATAAAATCTCATTATCTGTAATTATTTTATCTAGGTCTTCTTCACTTAAGCAATTAACATAATTCGTATAATAAACATCACAATTAGTATTACCACTCGTGTATAAGCTAATTGTATAATCACTAATAGCACTATGGAACGTTAAATCAGAATCGATGTATCCATATTTTTCATTACCAATAGGAGCTTTACTTACCTTATCTATTAAGGTCATAACCACTAATTGTTCCCCATTTTCATTTTCTAATTTAACATTTTCATTAACGTCTTTTTTTGCTTTATTACCGCATCCTGTAACTTGAGTTAATAAAACTAAAGACATAGTAAATGCTAATGCATTTTTTACCAACTTATATTTTTTCATATTTTATCATTCCTTTAAGCATTACTATTATAAAACAACCATTATAAAAGTCAATAATTAAATAAAACAAAACAGACTACTCATCTGTTTTGTTAGATTTTCTAGAGGATAAAAACGTAACTTTTTCTGCAACAACCTCAGTTATTTGCTTAGGCTTTTCATCATCTGATTCTATTTTTCTTGTTTGTACTCTTCCTTTTACCCCTAATAAATCCCCCTTTTTACAATATTCACTAGTAGACTCTGCAACAGCACTCCAAAGAACACAATCAATAAAATCAGTGTCATATTCACCATTAGAGTTTTTATAACTTCTTGGTACCGCAAGGGTTATATTAGTTACGTTCCTACCATTTTCTGTTTTTCTAAGTTCTGGATCCCTTACCAGCCTTCCTATTACTACTAATTGATTTAACATTTTTATTTCTCCTTTCGTGAAATACTATACATTTTAAGGCCTAAACAAACAAAAATCCAAAAATTAATTTTATCCATATCATTAAATAAAAAAAATAGAGCCAAGATTATAAAAATATATAATTTGGTTCTATATAAATAATAAAATTTAAAATTTTATAAATCAAAAAACAAAATTCGACAATATTTATATTACACTATTATAAATATCTATAAGTTTATCTATTAATGATGACTGAGCATAATTATCGTATGCGTATTTTGCTATTAAATCAGAATCAAAAGAAGTTTCTTTATTAATTATTTTGTTTACATATTTAGATAACATAACATAATCATCCACCTTAGTTATAAAACCAACTTCTTTGTTTATTATTCCAGGTAATCCGCCAACACTTGATGCAATAACTGGTGTGCCACATGCCAGCGCTTCTACCGCAACTAGTCCAAAAGCTTCGAATCTAGAAGGCACTAAAGAAACATTAGATATATTATATAATTTTCTTAATGTTTCATGATTTAAGTTGCCTACGAAAAACGTATTTTTTAAACCTAAATCATCTGATAATAAGCGAAGATCATCAAACAACTCTCCATTACCTGCTAATATTGTAGCAACATCATTCTTTTCATAATATTCAGCTGCTTTTAAAATAACATCAACACCTTTTATATTAGTCATTTTTCCTGCATAGCAAATAATTTTATCATAGTTTTTTTCTATTCCAAGTTCTTTTAAAACTTCGGATTTTTTATAATCCGATTTATAAAATACTTTTTCATCATATCCATTTTTTAGTTGAACTAATTTATCTTTAGATGCTGGGAAATTATTTAGTACTAAATAATTATTATCATCAGAAATACTGATGATTTTTTTGCATTTTAAAACGGCATTATTTGTGTATTCATGAAATCTTGTACTTCTTTGATGTCCTATTATATCAGTTCCATGTGCTGTTATTACAACCGGAATATTATGTTTTACTGCCAAAGAAGATAATATCCATATGTGCTGAACATGAATAATGTCTGGTTTAAACTCTTTTACCTCTTCTTTTATAGCAATGTCAAAAGCTCTTTTATACAATTCTATTTCTTTATCTGTCATATCAAAAAAGTTATTAGTGCTTCTAGGATGAGTGGTAAAACAAGGAAAATTAAATGGTAATTGTCCTTCTATATACTCACCATCATAAAAATATACCGGATGAAGCTTTATATTATCATATCGCTTATAACTCTTTGTGGTCTCAGGCATTATAATACAAACTTCATGCCCTTTATTAACTAAACTTTTTGCTATGTTTACAGTATAAACCCCACTACCTGATCCCTCTAACGGGAAATGATTAACCAATAAAATTCTCATAATTACTCCTTTTTATTTTATTATAACATAAAAGAAGCGCTATATCTTGCACTCCTTTATTGTTTCTCCTTTTAATAATTGATTTAGTTCAACAGCATACTCAAGAGGTAATTCTTCTCTAAAAGCTTCTAAAAATCCCATTATTAAAAGTTCCGTAGCTTTCTCTTCACTAATCCCCCTAGACATTAAATAAAATAGTACGTTAGGATCTATTTTTGAAACAGTAGCTTCGTGTTCAATAAAACTAGAACCATTATAACAAGCATTTATTGGAAAAGTATCACTTTTAGATTTATCATCTAACAAAATTGTATCACACTTAACATTCGAATGAGAATCAGTTGCATCTTTAGTTATTTTTACTAATCCGCGGTATGATGCATTTCCGCCAATTCTGGCAATAGACTTAGATAAAATGTTACTTTTAGTGTGTTTTCCTAAATGAATCATCTTAGCACCAGTATCTTGTACTTGTCCTTTAGTTGCCACCGCAATTGTTATGCAACTACCTTTAGAATAATCCCCCTTTAATACACATGCTGGATACTTCATAGTAACCTTAGAACCAATATTTCCATCAATCCACTCCATTACACCAGACTCTTCTACTAAAGCTCTTTTTGTAACTAAGTTATATACGTCATTAGACCAATTTTGAATGGTAGTATAACGGCATCTTGCACCTTTTTCAACAAATATTTCAACTACCGCAGCATGAAGAGAGTCTGATGAATACGTAGGAGCCGTACAACCTTCTATATAATGCAAGTCACTTCCCTCATCAACTATTATAAGCGTCCTTTCAAATTGACCCATGTCTTTCGAATTAATTCTAAAATAACTTTGAAGCGGTCTATCTAATTTAGTGTGTGGAGGAACATATATAAATGTACCACCACTCCATACGGCTCCATTTAATGAAGCGTACTTATTATCATCATTTTTAACTAATGTGCCAAAGTATTTTTTAAATATTTCAGGATACTTTTTCAAAGCAGTGTCGGTATCTAAAAAAATCACATTCTTATCTTTTAATTCCTTAAGCATATTATTATATAAACCTTCTGATTCATACTGTACGTGTACACCACCCAAGTACTCTTCCTCAGCTTTTTGAATACCAATATCTTCAAATGTTTTCCTAATATTGTCAGAAACATTATTCCAATCATTTGTTAAACCATCGTCTAGTGACTTATAATATCTAATATCTTCTAGATTAAGTTCTATCTTAGGCCCAAACGATGGATTTTTAGCTTTTTTAAATTTCTCATAAGAATCAAGACGATAATCTAGCATCCATTTAGGCTCGTTTTTCAACTCTGAAATTTTCCTAATTTTTTCTTCATTCAGTCCCTTTTTAAATTCAATCATCCTGATTACTTCCTTTCTATTTTTTTATTAATTTTGGATCCTTTCCCAATCCATCATCCATAAAATTAAAATATAAACCTACTTTTCTTAATCTTTGCACTAATTCTTCTTTAGTAAATTCTCCGGTTATACCAATATCCCTTATAGGATTAGCATTCATAACAAACAACTCGGTAACAGATTGCTTTAATAAAACACGTTCAGCTTCACTTACCTTATTAAAATATAAATATCCAAAAGTTTCATCATTAATTATATCCAAAAATCTTAATACTCCATAATTATCTTTTTGTAATGTACCTACCATATATCCTCTAAAGGTACAAGTTAAATTAAAATTATCGGTTTTATTATTTCTCAAATCTTCATCCATAAATTCTAAACTTCTTGCATACATAATGTTTGTAGAATTAATTATTTGTTCTTTATTTCCCATGTTTTACTACTTCCTTTCTTGCGCTAATATTTTCTCTAATCCTTCAAATGGCAATAGTGCACATTTTTTTCTATTAGCTTGTTTATATATTTCGTTAAATACTAAAGCCTCACCTAAAACTTCTTCATTATAAGGCCTTTCATCAATCATTGCTTCATAGTTATTTATTATGTTTTCTGCTTCTTTTATAGTTTTGCCAATTATTAAATTCATCATTATAGAAGAAGCAGATGTTGATATAGCACAAGCCTCACCATCAAACCTAGCATCTTTTATTACCCCGTTATCTATTTTCACCATAAAATCTAAATTATCAATACAAGATGATGAATTCATGTTGATTTTTACATATCCATCATCGCTTATAAGACCTTTGTTAATCGGATTACTATAGTGTTCTAAAATAATACTTTTCCTTAAGTTCTCGTCCATTTAAACCTCCTATAATGAATCATATAATATATTATCGTTATCTAATGCACTAACTAACTTATCTACATCTTCTTTTGTGTTATAAAAATAAAGGCTAGCACGGCAAGTATTTCTTACACCTAACACTTCTGATAAAGTTTTAGCACAGTGACTACCCACTCTAACACAAATACCTTTTTTATTTAAATAAGCTGCGACGTCCTGAGCAAAAACATCTTTTACGTTAAAAGTAACAATACCATTTGGTATATCTTTATTATAAATAATAATGTTTTTTAATTTTGAAAGTTCTGATACCAAATATTTTTTTAAATCAACTTCATACTTATGCACGTTTTCCATACCAAGTTCATTTAAATAATCAATTGCTTTAGAAAAACCGATGATTCCCGCAACATGGGGAGTTCCAGCCTCAAACTTTTCTGGAATATCTTTATATTCTACGTTCATTAAGCTATCAAAGAATGCGTTCATACCACCACCAGTTATTATTGGATTCATTTCTTTTAATAATTTTTCTTTTCCATAAAGTACCCCAAGACCTGTTGGCCCGAGCATTTTATGAGCTGAAAAAGCTAAAAAATCTACGTCCAAAGAAGATACATCAACCATCTGATGCGGAACACTTTGCGCACCATCAATTACAACTAATATGTTATTTTGATGAGCGTATTGTATTATTTCTTTTATCGGCCTTATATCTCCCATTACGTTTGTTACATGCGCAAGAGAAATTACTTTAGTATTTTTAGTAACACCTTTTTTAACGTTATCTAAAGTAACCATTAAATCTGAATTTAAATCGATGTACTTAATCTTAGCATTAGTTTTTTTTGCAACATAAAACCATGGTAAAAGAAGCGATGCATGTTCTGCTTTAGTTGTTAATATTTCATCTCCTGGTTTAAGAAAGTTTTGAAAATATCCCATGATTATCATATTTAAGCTTTCCGTTGCTCCAGACGTAAAAATTATTTCTTTATAATCCTTAGCGTTTATAAACCTAGCAACTTTTTTCCTAGTTTCAGTTATCTTATCATCCACCTTACGACTCATATCATAATCTCCACGATGAGCATTAGCACTATAATTCATATAATAATCACTAACCGCCTCTATAACTGAATTTGGTTTTAAAGTCGTGGCACAATTATCTAAATACGTAATACCAGAGGATAAAATATTAAAATCTTTATTGAAATCCACTTAATGTCACCTCCATTCTTCTTTTAATTCTTTTCTTAAATTTTCTTTTTCATTAAAACAGACATCTAATGTTCCAATTAACAACCCATTTATAAGCAGAATCTTTGATTCCATCAAAGTAAGTCCTCTACTCATTAAATAAAATAGCTCATCTTTATTAAAACTTCCAATAAACGCTGCGTGTTTTGCCTCGCACTCGTATTCATCTATTAACAAAATTGGATTTATCTTACTTTCATTAACATTATTTAAAGTTATAATCTTACTATCTTGATTAACACAGCATCCTTTACTCTTTTTAGGAACATAACTAGATACATCAAACTCAATCGATCCATCATCCTTAGTTACACCATTATTATAAATAAAACTATTAGTTAAGTTTTTATTATGATTAACCTTTATAAAGTATTTAAGTTTTTTCTTTGCAACAACCGAGTTATGCATTAAAACGTTAGAATCTTCATTATTAAGGTCAACATTTAAAAAGACATTACCACAACCATACGAGACGTTATTAAATGAAACGGTGCCTTTATTTACGTTTATATCATAGATAACATCACTTTTTTTATCTGAAATAACCAAAACATTTAAATTTGCATCAAAAACGTTAAAAACATACTCGTTAAAAGAATCATTTCGTATCAAGATATTAACATCATGAGTTACGTTAACAATTATTTTATCCCTTTTTACTATTCCTATCTTATCATTACCGCTTCCTATTAATATCCTATTCACTTGCTTCACTTCCATCAAATGCGCTTGTCACAACTTTTTCAAAGTTAAAACCATTAGTTTCAATTTCCATTGCTAATTTATAATCACCAGTTTTAACGATCTTACCTTCTTTTACTACGTGAACAAAATCAGGTTTAACATAATTTAATAAATGCGTGTAATGAGTAATAATCAAATAAGATGAATTAGAATGCTTTTCCTTATACACGTTAATATTATCACCAACAATTTTCAAAGCATCAACATCAACCCCTGAATCTATTTCGTCTAACATGATAAAAGATGGTTCTAACATAAGCATTTGAAGTATTTCGTTTTTCTTTTTTTCTCCACCTGAAAAACCTTTGTTAACGCTTCTATGAACCATTTCTTCAGGCATTTTAAGGCTTTCTTTAGCTTCATCTATTTTTTTTATAAAAGAATATAAATTTATATTTTTACCTTCTTTACTAGAAAGAGCAGTTCTCAAAAAATCTGCATTTGTAACGCCATCTATTTCTAAAGGATTTTGCATAGCTAAAAAAATACCTTTTCTTGCTCTTTCATCAGTAGTTAGCTTTAATATACTTTTGCCGTTATATATAATATCTCCGTTTAATACTTTATAATTAGGATCCGCCATAATAACTTTAGTAAGCGTAGACTTACCAACCCCATTAGGCCCCATTATAACGTGTACTTCTCCATCGTTAATGGTTAGATTAAATTTATCTAAAACTATTTTATTTTCTACCTTTACGGTTAAATCTTTTATTTCTAACATATAATCAGCTTCTTTCATGTATTTATTTTAACACTTTTTACTATTTTTTTATATACAACCAACAAAAAAACAGAGAATTCTCTCTATTTTATCTATTCTTAACTAAAGTAGTTGATTCTTGCTCTTTATTATTTTGTTCATTATCAACGAAATATGTTTCCGGTTCAAATTTTTCTAATTTTGCATAATTATCAGTAAAACCACTACCAGTAACAAAATAATAACCATTAATGCTTTCTTTAACAGACACCTTATCTTCCATAGCATCTATTGCACATTTATCAACCGTTTCATATCCGATAGTTCTATTAAAATCATTATCCAATAATAACTTAGAAAATGGAGCATAATGAATGGAATAATTAGATACTTGTCCTTCATATAAAATGAAAGTATTATTACATAGTACATCATAAAACTCATACTTTTCTCCATTTTTTCGTATGTATCCATAAGATTTTCCTACTTTAAAAGAATCATTTTTTCATCAACAAAAGCAACAACACCCAAAGTATTACCACTTTCATCATATAAACTTATTGGCCATATATACTAACATATTTGTTCGTTTCTGTCAATTTTAACTACATATCAAAGTTTAGTGGACATAGCGATCAATTAAATCATACGGATTAACACAAACTTCTTTATTTCTTCTATATAAATACTCACAGCCAACAATATATACAACATCATCTTTTTGTTTCATTTCAAGCGCTTTTTCTATTGCTTTTTCTCTATCATATATTACTTCATAATTATCACATGAAAGCGTGCCTGTCATGCCTTCTAGTGCTAAAGAAATACCGCTCTTATTTCTATCGGTTGTAAAAATAACATAATCAGAGTATTTCGTGGATATCTTTCCAAACTCTTTATATTCAAAGATATCTCTTTCTTCTAATCTTCCTATTACCGAAATTATCTTTCCTTTTTTATTTTTAGATAAAAACTTCATATCCTTTCTTAACGCATCGGCAGTAACAGCAAAATCAATGATTACACCTTTATAATTCTCCATTCTACCTTTCATACTAAAATTATTTATTGCAGAAATACAATCCTCTATAGTTAACCCTAACAGTATACAAGTTAAAACTGATGCACAAACATTATAAACGTTGTTAATACCTATTAACTTTGTTTTAATATTATATTCTTTACCTTTATAAACGATTATAAAATCTGTTTCATATAGACTTTCTTTTATATCTTTAAAATATAAATCTGCCTTATCATTTTTACCAAAAGTAAAAACCTTTGCAGTACTTTTATCCTTAAAATAATGATGATTTATGTCATCAGCATTTAAAACCAAATAACCATTTTTCTTTATTTTATGAACTATCTTAAGTTTCGAAGAAAGATAATCTTTTATATCACTATGTTCACCAATATGAGCTTCAGAAAAATTTGTAACTAATGCTATATCAAAAGTAATGTTACCAATACGATTTTGTTTTAGTCCGTAGCTAGAACTTTCTATAACAATATTATCAACTTCATTTTCTTTAAATTTATCAATTGTCTTATATAACTTATCAATCGGTAAAGTTGTATTAGGAACGCCAAATTCTTCAAAATTATACTTTTTAGAGTGAATGCCATTAGTTCCAATGCATCCACAATTTAGCTTACAATTCAAAATTTCATTTATTAAATTACATACCGTAGTCTTACCAGCTGTTCCAGTAACTCCTACTACGTTTTTAAACTTATCATTAGGATTACCATAGTACCAGTCCATTATCTCTGGAATGTTAAAATTAACATCATTAACCATAATTACTGGCACTCTAACGTTTACGTTTCTATCACATACAAGTGCAATGGCACCGTTTTCTATTGCCTCATTAATAAAATCATGCGCATCACTATTTATGCCCTTACGACATATAAATAAATCCCCTTTTTCTACTTGTTTAGAATTTAATTGTACCCCACTTATTACTACGTCTATTCCACAATTAAACAAAGTCTTTAAATTTTTCATATTATCACCTACTAAAATTATAACATATTGGATAATTATATGATACAATCTAAGTAGAGGTGATTATATGAAAGACTGCATTTTCTGTAAAATTATTAATAATGAAATACCAAGTATGAAGATTTATGAAGATGATATTATCCTAGCATTTTTAGACGTAAATCCAGATAGTGATGGGCATACTCTTATTATACCTAAAACTCATTATAAGGATATAAATGATATTCCTGATGATGTTTTACTTCATATTTATAAAACATCTAAAAAAATAATGAAATTATTACAAAATAAGTTAAATTGCGACGGTTTTAGTTTACTTCAAAATAACGGTGATGTTCAAGAAGTTAAACATTATCATTTACACATAAAACCATATTATAATGGTAAAAAGCCTAATGAATTAATAAAGCATCAAGAATTTATTAGTGATCCTAAAAAAATATATGAAAAAATTAAAGAAGCTTAAACTTAGAGCTTCTTTTAATTTATTCCTAGATACTCTTCTAAAGTTAAACCGCTGGCTTTTACTTTTGTTGCAACATCTACTCCAAGATATCTAACATGCCAAGGTTCATATATATAACCCGTTATATCTGTTTTATTTTTTGGATACCTAACTATAAAACCATATAAGTGGGCGTTTTCTTCTATCCATTTTGCCTCATCGGTATTTTCAAAAGTTCTATCAACGCTTCCTATATCAAAGGCAAAACCTGTTTGATGCTCTGAATGTCCTGGTTTAGCAGAATAAGTATTGGCTTTTTCCTCACCATCTTTTAAAGCGTACTTTTGAAATAATTCTTTTTGTGTTTTATAGGATCGGTACCCCGAAATCAAGTTTAAATCAAGACCTAAAACCATTGCATCATTTTGCATTTTTTCTAATGCCTTATATGCCTTTTTATTAACCTTTGGATCATAATCTTCAGGAAGTGAGTAATCCTTATTAACAAATATTATTCCGTTTACGTAAGTAATACCATCTTTTTGTTCTATAATCGGTTCTGTTTTACTAACCGCACTATTTTTTTCCTTTATGACAACATTTCTATACACCTTTGATTTATTACCATTCGTATCAGTTACACTATAGGTTATTTTATATGTTCCTGGTTTTTTTGTATCAATAGTGTTTTTAACCTTTACTTTACTTGTTATATCACCATCATAATTATCTATCGCAGAAAAACCTTCCTCTACGTACTTACTTCCATAGTCCAATGCTACATTTTCTTCTCCAATTAAATTAATTATAGGCTTTTCGCTATCAACAATATTTATAACCCGATACAATCTTTTTGTATAATAATTATCAACCTTAAGATTATACGAAATAACGTAAGATCCTGTTTTATTATTATTTAAATTAGAAAATACGTCTACTTTTTTTGTATCTTTTCCATTTATTTTACTTACTACGTAGGGATCGGTAAAATCCGATTTATATTCTATATTATAACTATTATAGCCATTTAATTTAAATAAAGAATAATTTCCATCGTGAACTCTTTTATAATCTTTTTTTACAGAATCACAAAAACTATTTGTTTTATAGACCCTCTTATAAATATTTTTTCCAAAAGACTTATAACCATCATGGTTTAAATCTTTTACGTATGCATCATAAATTGTCTTATCAATGGTTTTTATTGTTAATATCTCCGTCACATAACAATTAAACCATTTATTATTAAAAGTAACTTTTGTATTTACTTTATAATTTCCGCCATCATGATCATAACTATAATCTGACTTAAAAAAAGGAAGAGAAAAAAATAAAGATAATAATAAATAAAATACAAGGCAAATAACTAATATTAAAAAAATCAAATTAAATACTTTAATTCTTTTATTTCTAAACTTAATTGTAACCAACAAAAATCACCCCATATCTAACATTATTGTATCTCTTTTTATAAAAATTAACAATAAAATTAAAATAGGATCCTAAACTGTGAAGCTGTCAATAATAAATAGGTGTGTTAATAAGAAAAAAAGAAGCTAAATTTAGCTTCCTTTAGCATATAAATGAACCAACTATTATAGCAAGTAGGATATAAAGTACTATTACTAGTAAAAATCCATTGCCTCTACCTCTTGAGCATGTGTTTCCACATGTGTTGCAAGAGCTAGTAGTTGTGGTTGTTCCGCAACATGCCATAGTTTACAAACCTCCTTTTATACTAGACTAAACAAAAGCACCTATTATGATTACTAATAAGATAAATAATACTAATATGATTCCAGCGCTAGAAGCACAATTACAATTGTTTCCCATAATTCATTCCTCCTTTTTGTCTTTTCAAAGTATTTTATGGTATTTGTAACAAAAGTGTGAGTATCTTTATCAAAAAAGTTGCACGAAAGCATATAATTTGTTATGATATATAAGTAAAATTAATAGGAGGAATAAATAAAAATGGCAGAAAAAAAGAATGCAGCAAGTAAAAATAAGAATGTGAAAAAAACTACTAACACAGCTTCTAAAGCGCCTGCTAAAAAGCAAGATACAAAGGCGAAAGTAAATAAGCCTACTAGTAAAAAAAGCATAAAAACAAAAGAAGTTAAAAAGGACGTAATAACAGAAGAAAAAGTAGTAGATACTTATGCTTCAAAATTAAAAAAGGACAAAAAGGAATCAAGAATTAAAAAATGGTTTAATGATTTAACCCTAGAAAGAATAATAATAGGTGGCGTTATCATAATAGCGTTATTATTAATTATTTTAATCTTCGTTTCAACAAAAAATACTAAAACTAAAAATGGAGATGATATAGTAGTAAGTGTTGATGGTAAAACTATCACTGCTAATGAATTATACTCTGAGTTAAAAAAGCAAAACGGAAAAAACGTGGCAATAAATATAGTTGATGATTATATATTAAACAAGGAATACAAAACAACTGATGACATGAAAAAATCAGCTGAAAATACAATTGATAGTTATAAATCTACATATGGTGATAACTATGAAGCTTTCCTTGAGTATAACGGAATTAACGACGATAAAGAATTAAAAGAAATACTAATAAAGAATAGTAAATTAACACTTGTTACAGAAGATTATATAAAAAATAATTTAGCTGAGAAAGAAATGAAGGAATATTATGAAAATAATATATATGGTGATATATCTGCTAAACATATTTTAATTTCTTTCGATTATGACGACGATGCTAGTGATGAGGAAAAAGAAGCAAAAGAGAATGAAGCTAAATTAAAAGCCGAAGAAATAATTGAAAAACTAAAAAAAGGAGAAGACTTTAGTACCCTTGCTAAAGAATATTCAGAAGATGAAGGTTCAAAGGAAAATGGTGGAGATTTAGGTTACTTTAATACTGGAGACATGGTTCAAGAATTCGAAGATGCCGCTTATAAACTAGCGGTTAATGAATATACTACTACCCCTATTAAAACAACTTACGGATATCACATAATAATGAAAACTGGACAAAAAGAAAAACCAAGTTATAAAAAATCAAAGGATACAATAATTGAAAAATTAGTTGAACAAAAGAAAACAAATGATAGTACAATAAGTGTTAAAGCAATGATTGCTTTAAGGGAAAAATACAAAATAAAAATAAAAGATAAAACCATTAAAAGTGATTATAATAGCTATATAAAAGAAGCTACAACAACCACTACTACAACAAATAATAATTAGAAAAACTAGTTCATATGAACTAGTTTTTTGTTGGAAAATAATTTATTTTTTCAAATACTTGCTCTTCTTTTTCACAAATATCGGAAACATTTTTAAAATAATCTTTGTCCATTGTACATTGCTTATCTTGATATTCTGTAACTGAAAATAATCTCTTATCAAGAAGCAAGTTTTTCTTTAAAATTATTAAAGCATTTCTAACATGAACTTCCATTCCAGGAATAGTAACATCTTTTTGTTTATCAAAGTCTTTTATGTTTTTATAACTAAAATTATAATTTACTATTTCCTCTGGTTTAATCCATCTATACTCTTCGCAACTAGGATTTTCTTTTATATTTCTATTAATAGATCTTACTAAAAATACTAGCCCTTGAGATGATGAATTATCCTCTTCTCTTGAAAAATGATAGACCGATAAAAAAGCTATATCATTAGTAAAAGAAAGACCTGTTTCCTCTTTTAATTCTCTATATAAAGCACCAATAACATCCTCACTCTTTTCACACTTACCTCCTGGGAAAACCCATTTACCAGCCATGTTTTTAGCATTTCTAGATCTTTTTATAAATAAAAATTCGCCATTATTTTCTATTACCGCAGTAACAGGTATAGTATGTTTATTATTCATCATAACCTTCCTTTATTATACTAGTTATATCACTACTAGTATATCCTTTTGTGTATAGTTTTTGAGCTATAAAATAAGTTAACTTACTTCCCTCATATTTATTCTTATATTTATTATAAAGTTTATTATAATCTTTTTTTAACTTATCAGGATCTGATTTAAGATTATAATTGGAAAGCTCCTTTAATATCATACTCTTATCATAACCTAAATTACTAAAATAACTAACCAATTTAACTTTAAGGGAATTAGTACTTCCTTTTTTTATTCTGATTTGCTTTTCTACTAAATTAGAAAGTTTTTCTCGGGTTATAGAATCATCAATTTCCTCTATTACTTCATTTACAATACTTTCATCTATACCATACTTCAAAAGTTCTCTTTTAATCTTAAAAGGCCCAGACGTAGAAATTATTAGTCTATCATTAACAAATGCTTTAGCAAACTTAAAATCATTTAAATATCCTTCCTGAATTAATTTTTTAATTACGTTTTCTATTAAGGTACTACTTATGTTCTTTTTAATTAAATATTCTTTTAATTCTTTAATACTACGCATTCTAATTGCTATATAATTAATAGCTATATTATAAGCATGTACATCTGTATTTTGTTTCATTAACTCATCTAATAAATTATTATCTATTTCTTTTGTAATTAGTAAATTATTATTTATAATAACATCTTCATATAAGGTTATGCTTTCATTATTATCTAGCAAAATCTTATATTTATCTTTTGAAGTTTTTTTAAAACTTATTATCTTCATCAAAACCTCCTTATAAGAAAAAAACATAATACTATTTAATTTGTATTAAGTCTTCCATCACTTCTTCAAGCGCTCTACCTATATTTTTACTACATTTATACTTACTTTCTGGCATTTGATAATGATCTTTTTCAGTCATTTCTTTTGCTCTTCTTGATGCAACATGTACAAGTAAGTACTTTGATCCAACCTTAGTAAGTAGTTTATCAATCGATGGATAAATCACTAATATCACACTCCCTATTTTTAGTATATACCTAGTGTAATACTAATATCAATAGATTGTACATTATTTTACATTATTTTTATTATCAAGGCTTTTTTCATATTCTGAGCAAGGGGTAAATATTACTGGATCATTTCCAAAAAATAGATTAACATCATTATCAAACTTTTCTATTTCAGAAGATGATGCTCCACTTTTAATCTTAAAATCTCTTACTTTTTTTAAATAACCCATTAACATTACATCGCTTCTTTTATCGATTTCACTAAGAGCTCCTAACGAATTGTCTAAAGATGAAATTCTAATACCTTCCTGAATTATTAAAAATATTGATTCATAGTCTTCCTTGGTTAATCCTGATTTTAAAAAAACTTTAACCGGATCTTTACCTTCGTGAATATCCATGCATCCTTTAGTTCCTATTAACGTAATGAGTTTTGGAAAAAATAAATGGACGTATTCTAAATCTTGACTATTTTCTCCTAATAAATTACTAATTCTTATATCTATAAGTTCCTTTATTGGATTACTGATATCTTTCATAACCGCCTCCATGATATATAAACATTATATCATAAAATGAAAAAAATTCCTAATTAGGAATTTCTTTTTCATATTTATTTAATGCTTAAACTATATATGATATTCACCATTTTTATCATAACCTATGTCTTTCAAATAGTTATTTAATATATTTTTTCTTTCATCTGGAATACCATTATAATCATGTCTTTTTAATATTTCGGCTATTTTTATATTATCGAAACCTTCGTTTTCTAATAAGCAAGATATTTCACTAATCATATCTATAATCCTTATCGTTTCATCCCCTAAGTTTTTTGATTTCATAATATTTTTTCTTAATTTTAATACTTCAATAATACTTGCGGGAATAAGTCTTTTATCAAAGTAATCATTTGCAACATTATCTAAATTTGTAAGTACATAACTTTTTTCATAAGAATTATTTTTTACAGATTCATAAATTTTATGAGCTGATATATCTAAAGAGTCAGTTAGCGGATTGCAACAAGAAAGCATTTTGCTTATCATACCACATAACTTTAAAGTTGCTAAATAAGTATTTTCACAATTTAGTAAACACAAACCACTTAAATCTTTTATAGAAGTAGTAATTTCAGATTTTTCATTCACCACAAATGGTAAAATATCATTAATAGCTAATAACTCATTATTTTCTTGTTGTTCCATTTTAATAAAAAAACTTCTATAACTATCATATTTTTTAGGGATAAAAGCCTCCGAATATAATATCGATAAAATTTGAAGTAATAAATCATCATCAATATTAAAATTCTCATTATCAACCTTTATTTCTAATTCCTTAAAAGTTTTACTATCAACTTTTACTTGTAATATACATCTCCCATACTTATAAATACTATCAATCATTTTACTTAACTCAAAAATTAGCATATAAATCTTCCATCTCCTAACAATTGCTTAGTATTATATCATAACTTTTTATATTATCAACATTTTAATTATTCTAAAAAAGATTCCCATTTTATTGGGAATCCTTTTCTAGAAGTTTTGTCCGCAGCAACCTGGATCAATGTTTGTTACTGTATTTTCTTCAGAACAGCTGTATTCAGGTCTATATGTATGTTCTATTATGTGATTGTTAATAACTCTTGTGTGTATAGGGCAAACATGTTCCACTTGATGGCAAATGTTTCTTTCTACACATCTTTCAATTACTGGTTCAACTATTGGTCCACAACCACATTGATTCATGTCGCCAAAGCCTTCTTGTTGCCAATTGTTTTTACAACAACACTTGTTATTATTAAAAAACATTTAAAATCCCCCTTACCTACTTTATAGTATGAGAGTTTTAAATGTTTGAATAGGTTATAGTTTAAAATTAACTACTTTTATACATTTTAAAAGGGCATCTTAAAATTACCGTTTTTCATCATTTTCATCATTTTTTGCATTTGTTCAAATTGAGTAAGTAGTTTATTTACTTCTTGTACTGTTGTTCCACTACCATTTGCTATTCTTTGCTTTCTTGATGCTTTTATTATTTCAGGATGTTTTCTTTCTTTTATCGTCATAGAAGATATTATAGCTTCTAGCCTAGCAAACTGTTTAGGGTCAATATTAATGTTATTAAGTCCCATCTTCCTAGCCCCTGGAAGTAATTTAAGTAAGTTTTCAAGGGGGCCAAGCTTCTTAATTTGTTTAAGCTGGGATAAAAAATCTTCTAAATCCATTTTACCAGCTTGAATTTTTTTAGCTGTGGACAAAGCTTCTTTTTCATCAATAACAGATTCTGCCTTTTCAATTATAGACATGATATCTCCATTACCTAATATTCTAGATACCATTCTTTCTGGATTAAATTCATCTAGCCCATCTAACTTTTCAGACGTACCAATAAACTTGATAGGAACACCTGTTAGATGTTTCGCAGATAAAGCAACTCCACCTTTAGTATCTCCGTCCATTTTTGTTAAAATAGTTCCGGTAAGTGGTAACTTATCATTAAATCCGGTAATTACGTTTATTGCATCTTGCCCTATCATCGCATCAATAACTAGTATTATCTCATTAGGTTTCACTTTTTCATTGATGTTTTTAAGTTCATTCATTAATTCATCATCAACGTGAAGTCTTCCAGCCGTATCTATTAAAACTAAATCATAACCACTTTCCTTAGCATGATTAACACCATTTTTAACTATTTGGATAGCATCACCTTGCCCTTCATCATAAACTTCAATATTAAGCTCACGACCAAGTGTTTTAAGCTGCTCTATTGCTGCCGGTCTATATACGTCTGCTGCAATAAACATAGGTTTTTTAGCCTTTTTCTTTCTAAACAAATTACCTAACTTACCAATTGTGGTTGTTTTACCAGACCCTTGAAGACCAACTAACATAATAATAGAAGGATTATCATTTAAAATAAGTTCTGCTTTATCATTACCTAATAAGTTTAATAATTCATCCTTTAAAATCTTTAAAAATACCTCTCCAGGTTTCAGAGATTTCTTAACCTCCTCTCCCAGTGCTTTTTCTTTAACTTTATTAGTAAACTCCTTTACCACCTTATAGTTAACGTCAGCCTCTAAAAGCGCAAGTCTTACATCTCTCATCGCGTCCTTTATATTATCTTCGGTTATTGTTCCATAACCTTTTATTTTACCTATCGCATTTTCTAGTTTTTCAGTTAAGCTTTCAAACATTTTTAATCACCTTAATCAAATATTCTTTCTATTTCTTCTTTCAACTCTTTATTATCTATTTTACTTATTATAAGCTTAAGTTTTTTCTCTTTATCATATAACTTTAGTTTTTCTTCATAAAACATAAGCTTACTTTCAGTGCTTTTAATGTGCTTATGAACCGCATTACGACTAATACCACTATTTTCTGCTATTTCTCCTAGTGATAAATTGTCAAAGTAATAATCTTCAAAATACTTTTTATTATCCTCATTTAATAATTCGCCATAGTAATCATATAAAATAATTAAATCATTTCTATTTTTCATATTACATCATGTCCTTAAATAATCCATATATATATTTTTCTATATCAAAGGTTTCTAAATCTTCTTCCTTTTCCCCAAGGCCAATATATCTAACTGGAATCCCCACTTCATCTTTTATAGCAAGAACTATACCACCTTTTGCGGTACCATCTAGCTTTGTTAAAATAATACCAGTTAAGTTAGTTATTTCCTTAAAAGCTTTAGCTTGGCTTATACCATTTTGTCCTGTTGTAGCATCTATTATTAAAAACGTTTCATGAGGAGCTCCTGATATAATTTTATCACCAACGTTATTTATTTTTTCAAGTTCTTTCATTAAGTTAACTTTATTTTGTAATCTACCTGCAGTATCTATTAATACCATATCATAACTATCCTTTAACGCCCTTTCTAAACCTTGATACACAACGCTTGCAGGATCAGTTGTAGTGTTGTCACTTACCACCTCACAACCTATTTTAACCCCCCAAGAAATAAGTTGTTCTACTGCTCCGGCTCTAAAAGTATCCGCTGCAACTAAAAGTACTTTTTTACCTTCTTTTTTAAATCTAGATGCAAGCTTTGCAATCGTTGTTGTTTTTCCAACTCCGTTTACTCCCACAAATAAAAGAACGGTTGGTCCATTTTCATTATAATTTATTTTGTTTGATAAAATTTCATCATTTACGTATATTATAAATAGTTCATCAACAATTATTTCTGTTAACATATTAGGATCTGTTATTTTTTCTTTTGATACTCTAAGTTGAAGTTTATCCATAAAATCCATAACCGTATTAACCCCAATATCAGCATTAATTAATAACTCTTCTAATTCTTCAAAATAATTATCATTTATCTCATCGTATTCCTTAGAAAGATTAGCAAGTTTATTAACAAAACTTTTCCTTGTTTTAGAAAGTCCTTTTTCGTAAGTTGACACACTCTTATCTTCTTTTTTTAAAGCATCTTTTATTTTACTAAATAGTCCCATATCCTTTATTATCTTCCCTTCTGTTAAACTTCTTTATTCCTAACACATAATCCATACAATACCATTGAAAATTTGAATTGTTTTCTTTAATGCTATTTGTAACCATATCTATCATGGGTTCTAAATCTAAAAACTCAGCTTCACTTTTAAGATCTTTAACATCATTAGCAAACATATATGCCATACCAGTTGTTTGAGTATTTTTGTTTCCTGTATAAATAAATAAGTTTATAATGAAAGCAACTAATTCCTTTTGTTTACCACTAAATTGCTTATCCAAACACAAATGCTTTACTATACTCATTGGAAAATTATCATTATCATCAAGTAAAGCTTTTTTTACTCTTTTATTTTCTATTTTAGTTTCTTTATCAATTGAACTAGAAATTATTTTACCTTCGTACACACCATAATAAACACTATATAATATTTGATCATTCCCACTATTTTTAAGCGATAAAAAATTAATAAAATTACTAATTGCTTCGTAATTTTCTTCCACGCTTAAATGTCTTATAATCTCTGCTGCTTTTAACATGATTGCAACAACCATGGTAATCGAAAAATGTTCACTAAGTTTTCCTTTTAACAAATAAATTTCCTCATAACACCTACTTAAAAATGTACTTGGGCATAACTTCATGAAGTTATTTAATATATATAATGATGTCAATTCATTATATTCATATTTATTACTTGCTTTATTTACATCATCTTTTAATTCATCTTCGAACATTTTAGTAAGATAATTAGACGAAGTAACTAAGTTCGTTATACTTTTTTGAATTTCTTCTGCGTTCTTTAAAGTTTTAATTTTGTTTCCGGTTTTTAAAGCTTCTTCACTATAATCTAATATGGCCTTTGCTAAATAATCAGTCCTAGCAAGTTTTTCTAAAGCTTCTTTTATTAGTCTATAATTTAAAAACGGTTTCATAATAAACACCTCTGTCAATTATTATAACAAACAATAGACAAAAGTTCAAAAAAATAGTATAATTTTATTCGTTAATTCTTTTTTAATTATTAACCAAAAAAGAAAGGAGTTTATAAATATAAATGAAAATTTTTGATACTAATCGTGCTGAAACACTAGTAGTTGCGCTAGGTGGTTTAGGAGAAGTCGGAAAAAATATGTACGCAATAATGCACGATGATGAAATTATTATAATCGATGCCGGAGTAATGTTCCCAAAAGATGAGTTAATGGGAATTGATTACGTCATTCCAGACTTTTCTTTTCTTAAGAAAAATGAAGAAAAGATAAAGGCTTTATTTATTACCCATGGCCATGAGGATCATATAGGAGCGATTGCGTTTTTACTACAAACGGTAAACGTCCCTTACATATATGCTCCAAATCAAGCTTGTGGATTAATTAAAAGAAAACTTATGGATAGAAACATAAGTTATGATAACTTAAAAGTTTATAACGAAAATACGAAAGTAAAATTTAAACATCTAACAGTTGAGTTTTTTGCAACAACTCACTCAATACCAGATTCACATGGAATTATAATAAGCACTCCAAATGGTAAAATAGTTGAAACTGGAGATTTTAAGTTTGACTTAACACCAATTGGGCCAATGAGTAATATTCATAAAATGTCTGATACTGGAAAATCAGGTGTTAAGCTTTTAATGAGCGAATCAACTAATGCTTTATCCTCTGGCTTTTCAATGAGTGAATCAAAGGTAGAAGAAGAATTACAAGAAATATTTGAGAAGAAAAAAGGTAGAATTATCGTGGCTACTTTTGCATCAAATATTTATAGACTTAAACATATAGTAGAAACATGTAAAAAAAATAATAGAAAAATTGCTTTATTTGGAAGAAGCATGGAAAATAATATTGAAATATCAATTGAAGGTGGATACATAAAGGATGATAAAATATTTGTATCACCTGATGTTGCCAATACTCTTCCTCCAGAAGAAATATGCTTACTTTGTACCGGATCCCAAGGAGAACCTCTTGCGGCGTTATCAAGAATTGCAAATGGTACTCATAAACAAATAAAATTAAGACCAACTGATACGGTTATCTTTTCTTCTAATCCTATTCCAGGTAATAATGCTAGCGTTGCTAAAACAATAAATCAGTTATATTTACAAGGTGTTGAAGTCTTTGTAAATAATTCAGAAAATGAAATACATACATCTGGGCATGCTAACCAAGAGGAATTAAAATTAATGATAAGATTGTTAAAGCCAGAATACTTTATGCCAATACATGGTGAATATAGAATGCTTAAAGCTCATCAAGATCTAGCCATAGACTGCGACATTCCAAAAGAGAAAACATTCTTACTTGAAAATGGAGACGTCCTAGCATTAAATAAAAATGGCGTAAGAAAAGTCGGCAACATAGGAGCTGATGATGTATACGTTGATGGTAATAGAATTGGAGATATTGGAAACGTTGTTATAAGGGATAGAAAAATAATGGCAAATGATGGTATATTAGTTGCCATATGCAATATTAACATGGATAATCATAAACTATTAGGTAAAATAAACATAACGACACGTGGTTTTATTTTAGTAAATGAAAACGAAGAATTATTAAAACAGATTGAAGAGGTTGCAACTAATACAGTAAATAAAGAATTAACAAAGAAAAATGTCAATTATAGTGAGTTAAAAGGACAAATAATAAGTAACCTATTAACCTTTGTGTTTGAAAAAACCGGTAGGAGACCTATAATATTACCAGTTATATTAGATGTAAAAAAATAGATGTTTTAAAACATCTATTTTTTAATTAGTTGGACATTGAACCTTATTATATAAAACATCATCAATCTCCGATATATCACTACCATCAATAAAACCATCGTGATTAAAATCATACATTGTCGGACAGCTTATTGGATCTTCTGGATCTAATATATAACTAGCACAATCATTAACAATTTGTTCCATTTTTTTTAATTCATTACAGGCTTCCACCTTATTTGCTACCTGCTTATATCCAACTTCCAATACTACTGTTGCATTTTCCTCCTCTGTACTATTATTATTTTCATCCCAGTATATTCTTATGGTTGAAGCTTTTATATCATTAGAAGCATAATATAAGTTATTAATAACAAAATATGTTTTTATTCGCTCGGTCTCTCCTTTTATATTATATCCCGTATAAAGTGCATCTATCGTTCCTGCGTTCTTAACGCTATAAGTCACATCTACATATGCTCCTGGGTATTCTAAACGAGGAATATTTATTGTAAGTATTTTTCCATCAGCACTTATATTTGTGGTTGCCCCACTAGATCCAGTCTCTTTAGATATACTTGCATTTAACATTTTTATATTAAAATCCCCTTTTGCTGTTGCAGTACCATTAATTGTAATAGTCTCACTAAATATTGCATAACCTACCATCATGGTTACCATAAGGGCTAACACTCCTATTATTATTCCTTTTTGTTTATTCATACATTTACTCCTTTACTACCTTTATTATTACCTATTCATAATAACATATACCCCCCCCCAGTCAATATTTTAAAAACTTGTGTAAAATAAAAAAGATAGTCTTAACTATCTTTTGGAAAATATACTCTAAACGTAACACCATCTTTACAATTTATAACATCACATTTACCATCATGTAAATCCATTATTGCTTTTACAATCGTAAGACCGAGACCTGTACCTTCCTTATTTCTAGTACTTTTATCTTTATAATAAGAATTGAATATATTTTCAAGATCTTCCTTCTTAATATTATCACCGGAATTAAATACTTCGTAACAAAAATACTCCTCTTTAATATAAGTTTTAATTTTAATAATATTTTCATTTTTAACGAATTTAATTGCGTTCATTATAATGTTTTCTATAACCTTCGTTAATTGTTTTTTATCAGCTCTTATAACTTGATTACCATTAAATGACGTTTTTAAAATAATTTTTTTATTACTAATTTTTACATTTAATTTTTCTATTTCTTTTTTTATAATCTCCTCTACATTAACCTTCGTTTTATCTAAAGAAATATTACCACTTTCTAATTTAGATAGTTCTAAAAATTCATGCACCAAATCACTTAATCTTTCGGATTCACTTATTACTAATTCTATATTTTTTCTTGATTCTTTATCTTTTATATCACTTAACATCAACTGGGAATATCCAGATATTATTGTAAGTGGGGTTTTAAACTCATGAGATATATTTGCTATTAATTTTTTTCTAGCATTTTCCTGTTTTTCTTTTTCTATTAAGTCTTTCTTTAACTGTTTATTAGCTTCCTCTAATTTCTTTATATTTTCTTCTAGCTTATCACTCATTTTATTAATATTACTAAATAAATCGCCTAACTCATCATTGGTGTTAACCTCTATTTTTTTATTGAAATTGAGATTAGCTATATCATCGGTAACATCCTTTATTTCATCAATTTTTTTACCAAAAATCTTTGATATAAGATATGAAATAAATAAAAGTATAGCAAAAGTAATAATGGAAGTTATAACAATTACGATTATTGTTGTTTTAGCATCTTTCCTAATTGATTCTATAGAAGTAGATATTATTGTATATCCATCTTCTACACGTCCTACTAAATGTAAATCATAGCCACTTTTTCTATAATTTTTTAAAGTTATTATTCTACTTTTATCATTCTCTAAAGAATTTAATAGCATTAAATCAAGATCAGTAAACCTACTATTCATCTTATCACTAAATATAGTATAAGAAACATTTAAATTACTATCCAATAGTTTTATCTTTATACCATTGTTATTAGCATTATATATAGTATCGATTAGTTTATCTTCATAATTAACACTTTTAATTACCTTTGAATACTCTTTTTTTAACTCCTTTTTTTCTAATCCTAAATATATATCATTAATCGATATTTTAACAATTAATAAATTAATGATTATATTTAAAATTATGAATATCCCTACCCCTATGAATATTTTAAATTTAATTGATACTCTTTTTTTATTTAACAAATATATAACCTGTTCCTGAAGACGTTTTAATGTATTTTTTATCTTCATCTATTTTCCTTCTTATCCTTTTAATATTAGTATCAACAACCCTATCATCTCCGAAATAGTCTATTCCCCATACCCTATTTAGTATTTGATCGCGGGTTAAAATCATATTTGGGTTTTCAAAAAAATATTCTAAAATTAAATATTCTTTTTTAGTAAGAGATATTAACTTACCACTTTTTATTATGCTGCGTTGCTCTTTTACAAGCTCTAAGTCATTAGTATCATCAAGGTTAATTAGTTTTTTTATCCTAAGCAAAAGCACTTCAAGATTAAAAGGTTTAGTTATAAAGTCATTTGCACCTACTTCAAGTCCTTCTATTTCATCTTCATCTTCACTTTTAGCAGTAAGCATAATAATTGGTACATTACTTATTTTTCTTATTTTTTTTGTACAAGTAACTCCATCCATTTCTGGCATCATTACATCCATTAATACCAAATTAATGCTATCCTTGTTCTTAGTAAATAAATCAAGTCCTTTAACACCATTTTCAGCTTCAAGACATTTAATATCATATTTACTTAAATACTTTTTAATTATTGTTCTAATACTTATTTCATCTTCTATAATTAAAACTTTAAGCATAATACTCCTCCTGATATTTATATTCTATTATAATGTTTTGTTCAAAATGTGTCAAAATAAAAGATATAGGTTTACTATATCTTTATACCTCCGAAGACTTATACAAAGCTATTCTTTGACCATTTTGCTTTTTATAATTATCTAAGTCTACATATAGTTTTCTATACTCTTTTAAAATATCTTCTGGCAAAATGTACATAGATGCAATATATCCCTCATTATAAGCCATCATTAGTTCATAATGTAAGGAAAGTTGAGTTTGATTTTCTGACGCATCCTCCGCTATTTTATTAAACTTAGAATACGTAGGATATTCTTTTAATGCATCATTTATTGAATCTATTTTACTATTAGAGTAACTTAAAAATTCCTTAACTATTAAATCTCTTTGTTCTAAGTAATAAAGCTTGTCTTTTTCTAATTTTAATATTTCATCTTCGTTATCAAAATTTTTATTAAATTCAATATCTTTGTTAACTTCATCTACTCTAGCTTCAATTATCCCAATTAAAGTTATAAAAAAATGGTAATCTGCAACTAGCTCTTCTTGGTGTAAAAACGCCGGAGTAGAACTACTACCTTTAGTAATTAAGTCTATCATACTTTGCGTATTAATATCATTTATATCTTTTAATTTTTTCTGATTAGTTAATAATTTAAGTTTGGTATTTTCTAGCTTTAGATTTTCCACGTCATTTTCTTTTATTTCTGGTTTACTTTTTTTTCTAAAACTTAACATATAAATTCTCCTTTAATAATTTAAATTTTGCTGTTATTATATCATATATTTTATATAAATACACGTAATTTATAACTTCTACAAAATATTACAATTAACAGGGATTGGAATGATACATAAAAAAAGAAGAAAACTACTCTTCAGTATTTTCTTCCTTCTTAGTTTCTTTCTTTTCTGGCTTTTCATCTTTAATCTTATCTTTTACTAAAACTTCTTTTCTAGATAAGTTTAGCTTACCGTTTTTAAATCCTGTTGCTTTAACAATGATATCGTCTCCTTCGGACACTACATCTGATGCTTTTGCAACACGTTTATCAGATAATTGAGAGATATGAACTAATCCTTCGCATCCTTCCCAAAGTTCTACGAAACATCCTAATTCATCAATTACCTTAACTACACGGCCAGTATATACGTTACCCACTTCAACTTCTTTTACTACGTTTCTTATCATTTCAGCAGTTCTATCAATTATTTCCCCATCAGTGTGATATATGATTACCCTTCCATCTTCTTCTATATCTACCTTAACAGCGTTCATGTCAGTTACTGTTTCAACGTTTGAAGACTCAAGTATTATCTTGGTAATCATGTCTCCACCCTTACCAATTACGTCTTTTATTTTGGCTGGATCAATGGTAAAGACAAGAGTCTTAGGAGCATACTTACTAACTTCTTTTCTTGGTTCTTTAATTTGTTTAGCGATTGTTTTTAATATTTCAAGTCTTGCTTTTTTAGCTTGCGCTAAAGCTTCTTTTAAAATTTCTTTAGTTATACCTTTAATTTTAATATCCATTTGAAGTGCACAAATACCATCTTTTGTTCCTGCAACCTTAAAGTCCATGTCTCCTAAGTGGTCTTCCATACCTTGGATATCAGTTAAGATTGTATAATCATCACCATCGGTAATAAGTCCCATTGCAATACCTGCAACTGGTGCTTTAATAGGTACACCTGCCGCCATAAGGGCCATACAACCAGCACAAATAGAAGCTTGTGATGATGATCCATTACTTTCTAATATTTCAGATACAACACGAATCGTATATGGGAATTCTTCTTCTGATGGAATAACTTGTGCTAAAGCTCTTTCTCCCAATGCACCATGACCTATTTCACGACGACCTGGTGCACCATATCTACCTGTTTCACCAACAGAAAATTGTGGAAAGTTATAATGAAGCATAAATCTTTTTTGATCTTCTGGTGATAGCCCATCTATTATTTGATGTTCTCCTAAAGCCCCTAGTGTTACAACTGATAAACTTTGAGTTTCACCACGAGTAAATAACGCTGACCCATGAGTTCTTGGAAGCAAGTCTATATCAGTAGAAAGTGGTCTTATTTCAGTCATCTTTCTACCGTCGGCACGTTTCTTTTCTTTAACTACTATCTTTCTAAATACGTCGTATTCAACTTCTGCTAAGCAAAGTTTAACCTTAGTTAGTAACTCATTAAGCTCTTCTTTTTCCATTTCTTCATTTTCATATTCAAATTTAGCTACAACGTCTTCTTTAACTTTATCAATAGCTTCATATTTTTCTAACTTATCTTTAATACGCATAGCTTTATCAAGTGGTTCTTTAGCAAGACTTTGAATTTCTTCTTTAAGTTCGTCAGTTATTTCAAGAACCTCATATTCCATCTTTTCCTGACCAACTTCTTTAATAATCTTTTCTTCAAACTTAATTAATTCTTTTATAGCATCATGTCCAAACATTAAAGCTTCTAACATATCGTCTTCGCTTACCTCTTTGGCCCCTGCTTCAACCATGTTTATAGCATCCTTTGTTCCTGCGACAGTTAATTCTATATCACTTTTATCAAGCTCTTCTACGGTAGGATTAATAACCAATTTACCATCAACTCTTCCTACTTTAACACCCGCAATCGGTCCGTCAAAAGGAACCTTACTAATCGAAGTTGCGATAGATGAACCTAACATTGCCGTTAATTCTGGTGAATTATCTGGATCAACCGATAAAACAGTATTAACTATTTGCACTTCATTCCTAAAATTTTCTGGGAACAAAGGACGCATTGGTCTATCAATCATACGAGCAGCAAGTGTTGCATTTTCAGTAGGCCTTCCTTCCCTTTTAATAAATCCACCTGGTATTTTACCTACTGAATACAACTTTTCTTGATATAAAACCATTAAAGGGAAAAAGTCAGATAACACGTTAGCTGTTTTACTTACGCAAACGGTAGATAAAACGACTGTATCACCGTATCTTACAAGTACTGCACCATGAGCTTGTTTAGCTAATTCTCCTACTTCAACGGTTAAAGTTCTTCCTCTAAATTCTGTTTCAAATATTCTTTTTTCCATTTTAACTCTCCTTCATACAATATATAAAAAGACACCCAAAAAAAGAGTGCCTACTTTTTAAAATATTACTTTCTTAGTCCTAAGCTCTTAATTAATTCACGATATCTGTTAACATCAGCTTTTTTTAAGTAGTTAAGTAAATTTCTTCTTTTACCAACCTTCATTAACAAACCTCTTTTTGAGTGGAAATCGTGAATGTTTTCCTTTAAGTGATTAGTTAAAACATTAATTTCTTCAGTAAGAACAGCAATCTGTACTTCTGGTGATCCTGTATCACCAACGTGTGTTGCATACTTACTTATAATAGCTTGTTTAACTTCCTTTTTTAACATCTTTGTTCCTCCTTATTTAAATTATTCGCCTTCATCCAAGATATGGTTAGGAGTACTTTCCTATAACCTAGATGAGGTAACACTAATAATATACACTTATTTTATAAAATATGCAAGCACTTTTTAAAATTCACTACTTAGCCTTAACATTTTCTTTCTCGTATACAGGTATTCTCAAAGTAGAACCAGCATATATCGTATAACCATCAGTATTTGTATTATACTTACATAAAGCATTTCTCGTAATACCATATTTATTTACTATTTTACCTACTGTATCATCTTGTTTTACCTCGTAATAAACAAAATCAATTGGTTCTAATGACTGTAAATATTCTTCATATTTAACTTCCATTTCTTCTGCAATAGATTGATCTTTTGTATATATTATGATGGTTTCATTTGACCATATATCTGAATATCTTTCATTTCCCTTTGAGTCCGTTATTTTTTCTGCATTAAATCTATTTTTTAAACCACTAATCGTATCATCATCTTGCACCAAATATTTAAATTTATAAATTCTATTCTTTTGTATTGCCTCTTCTCGTCTTTCTTTTGCTATACTTTGAATTTCCAAAGCTTTATCATTAGATACTACTACTTCTACACTTTCTCCTCTTTCAATAGATTTTTCTAATTTATTATTAGATGCATGTATATTATATTTCTTTATACCAAACTCTTCGCATAAAGATTCAATAGTATCATCAGAATATAGTTTCACTTCAACCGTTGTTAAATTTTTTTCAATAGCTATTCCACCTATAATTGTTCCTACCAAAGTACCACATATTGCTATCTTTACTAAAGTTTTTTTCTCTGGTACTTTTAATTTAATAACTTTATCGTAACTCATCCCAAGCGCTTTATCATACACTTCTTTCGATCCATAATGCTTAACAGTTTTTAAGAATTTCTTATGTAACGAAATTGAAACCAATGCATACATTTTATCTTTGCCAGTTAGTTTTTCAGTTTTCGTTTTTAAAATATTAATATTGTTGTCAATAATGCTAAAAAGTTTTTCCTCACTTACATTTCTGTTTATACCTAATAGAGTATAATAATTTATCATTTATATCACCATCTTAATAATATCAATCAATTTAAACAAAGTCAATAATCTTAAATTCTACCGTTCCTTGTTTACGACAAATTTGTTATATATTTATTTTGTTTTTTTATAATAAGCAGCATTAATCTTACAATTTATAGAGTCCTTAAACAATACTTCCTCTTCTTTTATCTTATTTATAATTACATCTAATATATTAAGGTTATTAAAACTTTCTTTATTCAAAGTAACAAAGGATAAAAATAGTAACGCACTTCCAAATAGCAAAATAAATTTTTCTCTATCTTTAAAGAAATAATAATATGAAATATATTCTATATTACCAGTTTTAAGTAACGCTTTTTCCAACATATCAATTTCTTTTTTATCTAGTGTTTCATTCATTAATATATCATATATTATATTTGCAGGTGCATAATGTCCAATTACCTTAAGTAACCTAACATAGTCTTCTTCCTGATAATATTTATTTTTTATAATATCAAAAGCTATTTCATAATTAGTACATCCTAATTTTAAAAATGTTTTTACATAATCTTTTTTATCTTCTTCATTTAATTGTGCAATAACGTTTAGGTAGTCACTTTTAAACCGGAAAGATTTAAAATAAATCTGATTTAACACTTCGTTTGGTAATTCTTTTTTCACTTTTAAAAGATAATAATAATCTGGCCTATTTAATAGTTCTTTTGCAAAATAAACTCCATACTTATCTATTATTTCTTTTATATTAATATTTCTTAAAACTTTTTTAATTTCATCATCATTAAAATACTTTTTAGGATCATCTATATAAATCATTACACCATATGCAATTGTTGAAACATATTTATTATCGTTTATTAGTTTCTTTATAACATATACCCTGTCATTATCTCCTAAATACTTGCTCTTTGCTATTTTATTTACACAAATTAGGGAAGCATCTACCAAAAGGTTAAGTACTAAATTACGTTTATTACCCTCAAAATCCTTAACTACTTCAAGTAAAACATCTAAAGAATAACCATAATCGATATAAATCGATACAAGTTCTTTAAGTTTTACAAGATTTTCTTCGTTTTTAATGCTTTTTATTAACATAGTTGAATTTTTCATCTATTATCTTCCTCTTTTCTTTTTTATTAGTTTTGGTTTAACTTTATATGTAGTTTTTTTAATTTTCTCCTTTATATAAACATCTTATATGGTTTCATTTTGGTATTGTCTTTATCATAAGTTTTATATATTGCAACTACTTCATTATTATATATAAAAGTCACCATGTCTTTATCATAAGTGTTGTCTATTAAGCCACCATTTTTAATTATATTAAATAATTTGTCTTTTATTATAACACAGGCTTCATCTTTTAAAACATCAGTTATAGATAATATTTTATAATTGTTATCTTTTATATCCCCTAATGTATTTGAATCTTTTATAGTAAACCTTCCTTGCCTAGTTCTTACCAAATCACTCATAACCCCAATTATACCTAATTTATCATTTATATCTTTAATTAAACTCCTTATGTAAGTTCCTTTTGATACCGTCACCTTAAAACTATATTCTTCTTTAGAAAAACTTAACAATTCTATGTTACTGATTCTAACCACCCTTTTTGGAAGTACTACTTTCTCATTATTTCTAGCATATTCGTATAACTTTTTACCATTTATCTTAACCGCACTATAAATAGGTACTTCCTGGTTATACATTCCAACAAAAGAATTAAGTACGTTTAATAATTCATTTTTATTTATAAGTGTTTCTCCCGTTTTTAATACTTTACCATCCGTATCTAAAGTATCAGTTAATACTCCCAATTTAACAGTTGCTATATATTCCTTGTCACTACTAGTTAAAACTTCCACTAACTTAGTAGCTTTTCCAACACATAAAGCAAGCACCCCCGTTGCAAGCGGATCAAGTGTTCCAGTGTGACCTACTTTTTTGGTTTTTAAAATTTTACACGTCTCATTAACAACGTCACGACTTGTTATTCCTTTAGGTTTATTAATAATAATTATACCATCCATTTACATCACCAAATATATTTTATCACAAAAAAGAAAGTATCAATTACTTTCTTTTAACATATCTACTTGGTCTCTTATTTTCTTTATAATCATCACCATCGTAATAACTAATTACATCGTCAACTTCATTATTACTTTCCGTATTGTTCATATGGTAAGGCATACCATTATTATTTCTACGATACTCATCAATCATTTGGATTTCATCTAAATATCCGTTATACTCGCTAACAGAAAGAAGAGTTTTTTCACTACCATCCGCACTAGTAACAGTAACATCTTTTATACTTTCTAAATAATCAATAGCTTGTTCCTTGTATTTTTCATCATAAGTACCAGAAGATATTAATTCCAAATATTGATCTAGAATTGTAATAACACGTGATTTGTCTTCTTTAATTGATTCATCCTTTAACTTCCTAGATAATCCCTTCGTTAATAATTTAGAAATTTTGTTAGTAGCTCTTGTTTGGTACATTTTTTCATCACTATTTTCATCTATTTTTTTAAATCCAGAATTATTAAGGCCCTCTTTATATAACTTAAGTTTCTTATTTGCTAATTTGTTTCTTGCCTTGAATAATCTAAAGCCACTTACAACGTCACTTTCAGAAATAATATTATTTATTCTATCTATTTTATTTTGAATTTTTTCTTTCTTTTTATCATCAGTTGCTTTAGCAAGTTTTTCATTTAATTTTTTTAATCTACCTTTATTAAAATTTCTTGCGATCTTAGTTCCCGCAACAAAGTTAACTATACCACCCATCATTTCTCTAAACATATCGGCAGCACTATGCTTATTAATATCTTCTTTAGTTAAATTGTTTTGATAATTATTTTGAACTTGGTTATTATAAACGGTTATTATTCTATTATAATTATCATCTATGGTAGATATATAAGAACTATTTAAATATTGATAACGATCCGTTAATTCAACTATTTCATCTGATGATACATCTTTATCATCAGCGATACTTTGAAGAATTTTTTCCATTAATTCATCAAAACGCTGTTTATTTTTTTCACATACTTTTAATAATCTTTCAGAAAGTTCTGTTCTTTCTTTAACTTCTGGAAGCCCTGTAACAGCTTCATAAGCTTGGTTAAAATCTCTTGATTTTTCAGTAGTTTCTACTATTTCAACAAGATTTCTTGCTTTTTCAATTAGAGCATCGTCTGCATCTTTAGACTTAATTTGTTCATCAACTAACTTAACTTCTTCTAATAAAGTCTTTTTATCATCGCTTTCAGGTAAAGCATTAATTAAATCCATTGCCTTTTGTAAATCTTCTTTATTTAATGTTGCTTTTGCTTTATCTAACGCATCTTTTGCTTTTTTCACATCTTCATTATTAACAGGTTCATCCTCAGTAATTGAATTAATATCTCTTCTTATTTTAGCAAGCATAACGTGTAGAGTATTCTTTACAGAAATATCTTCAATTTCGTCTAATTTTTCTAAAGCACTGTGTAAAAAGTCAAAAGCAGAATCTTTATTTTTTTCTTTAACCGCGTTCTCAGCTTTAATTAAAAGTAATTTAACTTTATATTGATTAATAAGTTCTTGATTAACAAGCATATCTATTTTATCACTAATTAATTTTAAGTTATCTTTAGTGTGTTCCATTTGAATTAAGTTTTCTATTTCAGAAACAATAAATTTATCTTGAACATACATAACGTCATAAACCTCTTTAATTATATCAATAAGACATTTATTTTCGTAATCATTTATGTTATTTGAATTAAATAACTCTTGTCTTAAAATAGATATTTTTTTCAACTCTTTTACATCTAAAGTTTCTATTACCCTTTTTATTCTATTTAAAATAGGCATAATATTATTAATTCTATCTCTTTTTATTTTACTAGTAGAAACTTCGACAAGCTTTTTATCAAACTTTAACCTTTCCTCAACACTTGCTGTTTTTAATTTGCTAAGATAATAATCATATGCTGCTTTGTCTTCTTCAGTTAATTCAACATCAGAATTAATATAATTTTCTAAATCAGTTATTTTTTTACTTAATGTATCTGGTTTCATATTCAAATCTCCCCCTTTTGTTTGAATGCCGTATATAATATCATCATTTTACAATTTTGTCAATATTTTAAAAATCTAATCTTCTGTATTAAAAATTTCTTCTTTTTATTCTTGCATTACCATTAAAAGGTTCATGCGAATTATTATTTAAACTGTTATCTGCCACCAAATCTTTATCAACATAATAAACGCTTTCTTCCATTCCTTTTGGACTAGTTATCATACTAAGGTTATTATTATTTTCATGAATGCTATCTAACCTTGGCTCTTCAATTATTTGTATGTCTTTTTCAGTACCATCTAAAGTGACGTTAATTATTTTCATACTTTTCATATGTTTATTTGTATGAACATTACTTTTCACTAAAGAATCTTTACTTATCCTAATACCCTTATCATTTAATTTCTTTGCAAAAGATGAAATAGCTTCATAAGACTTTTTATAATCATCATCTAAAATAAATAAATCAATTAAATTTTTGCTAACTAAACCAAAAATTAAAGACGAAGCCACACAATAGAAAAAGAAGATAATAGGAATAGAATAAAAAGTAATACATCCTGATAATAACACACTAATACCACACAAAATATCATATATAATACTAATCCTAAGCACCTTTTTCTTACTTTTATACCCCTTAATAAACTTTATATAATCTGATAGTTTTTTCACAACAAAACACCCCTTTTTTGTGACTTATATTATACACAAAGCAAGATAAATGTCAATAATAGAGCAATTTTCACTTAACAAGGCCTTGTTTTTTCATTACTTTTATAAGTCTTTTATGGTTATCAGAACTAAGATCTGTTAATGGCAAACGTAGAGCTCCACTTTCTATTAAACCCATTTCATAACATGCTTTCTTTATTGGTATTGGGTTAACCTCACAAAAAAGTACATCAGAAAGTTCTTTTTGTTCATCTTGTAATTTATTTGCATACTCTACGTCACCATCTAAGTAGTGAATAACTAAATCATGTGTCTTAGTTGGAGTTATATTAGCACAAACAGAAATAACGCCTACTCCTCCATTTTCTAAAACATTAATAACATCATCGTCATTACCAGAATATAAATCAAACTCTAACTTTTCTTTTCTTGCTAACTCAGAGATTTTTTCTACCTGCATGGTTTTTCCAGAGGCTTCTTTTATACCAACTATATTTTTGTTTTCTAAAGCTATTTTTATAGCCGTTTCCGGCTCTATGTTACAACCCGTTCTACTAGGCACATTATACATTATTATTGGTAATTTAGTATTTTTTGCAATCGCCTCGTAATGTTTTTCAAGTCCATACTGAGTTGCTTTATTATAATACGGGGTTACAACAAGAAGTCCATTTGCCCCTAATTCTTCTGCTTTTTTGCTCATCATAACAGCATGCATGGTATTATTAGAACCAGTACCCGCAATAACAGGAACTCTTCCTTTAACTATTTCAACACATTTTTTTATAACATTTAAATGTTCTTCATCATCAAGTGTTGGTGCCTCACCAGTTGTACCACAAATAATTATTGCATCAGTTTCATTTTCTATCTGATAATTAATCATCCTTTCTAAAGATTCATAATCAACTGTTAAATCATTTTTAAATGGTGTTATTAAAGCTACACCAGAGCCTTTAAATATACTCATATAAATCCTCCTAGTTATAACATATGAAATCAAATTTAATAAAAAACAAAAAGCAGGTTTTTTACCTGCTAGATTTAAATACAAAATAACCAATAACCGCAATCACAACCATGATAAATGATAGTATAATTACGCTAATTTTACCACTTTTATGGCCAGAATCATCTATATTTTCAGTAATATACATTTCGTTTAAATAACGTTCATAAGAATCAGTTAAATAATATCTATCCTTACCTTTAAATATATGGTCATAATAATTTTTAAAGCTTACTGGCAACTTGTTCTTATTCTTGTTATATATTCTCTCTATTTCTTGAAAATTGGCATCATTAGGAATTTTTTTATCTATTAAAAGTTGTAAAGTAGTAATGGCAAAGGCATAAAGATCAGTTTTTTCAGATACAATTTTATTTAGCGGATCCCTATACTTTTGATCTACCTCATTATTAATAACATTATTTTTAATAACAAAGCAATCGCAATCTATTAACTTAACTTTTCCTTCTTTGTCAAAGAAAATATTATCTGGATTTAAATCACATATATATATGTTTTTTTCATGAAGTTTTTTCATTACTTTTTCTATTTCTTTTATCTTATCTATCTTTTGCTCAAAACTATAACTTTCACTTCTAGTCCATAAAGCTTCTCCTTCTGGCAAATATTCCATAATGTATCCTACGAATACACCATCATAATATACTAGATGTTTTGGTTTTACAATTTCCGAGATATCTATGTTTTTTATATATTTAAGTGTTTCTTCCCTATCCTTAACATACGTAAATGAAGTAGAGGTAAACATCTTAAGTATTCTTCCGTCTTGGGTCAAATAAATATTACCTGATCTACCCTGAGCTATTTTTTTTACTAGTTTAAGACTTTTATAATCAATAGAATCACTTGGTATATCCCTAAATTTGTCATTAAGCATTCTAACCCTAACAGCAGAATTAACGCCTACACTTAAAAGACTACCATCCTCATTAATTCCCACTTCATAAAATCCAAGCGATTGATATAGCTGAAGCATAATAGAATCATGTTCATCTACTGTTACAACTACGTTTCGGCAACCAACCTCACCCGCGATATATATAACCCCTTCGATTAATAAAACTTCCATGTTCTTATTTTTAAATTCATCAAGCACATATAATTTATTTATTTCGACTTGAGAAATGTTATTATTATTTTTAAATTCAAAGGTAGCATAACCAATAAGCATCTTATTAGTTTGAATAACAATGGTAATTTTATTTCTAAAGTACTCAGGAATAACATAATCATCTAAGTCTAATAAACAATCTTTTTTTGCCTCTTCGCTAGAAAAAGTATTAACAATATCAGCAAAAACATCAAAGTCAGTTTCTAATATTCCAAGATTAAGGTTTTCCTTTTTTACCAAATTTATCATATAATACCACCCTTACCTTATTACTAATACAATTATACAATGTTTTTACTTTTATTTCTACAAAAAAAGATAATTTTCCAAATTATCTTTTCGATAAAGTTCTGCATTAAAAAATAAGAAGTGATATCATAATTAATAGTTGCAATATTTTCTGATAATTTTGGATGTTTTGGTAAACTAAGTTCTTCTAAATACATTCACACATATACAACTCCTAAGTCAATATTTTTTTTATATAATTAAAAAAAGAAATAAACTAATCTACTCGTTTATTTCTTTTATAATTTTTTCTATTTTATTACCGTACGATATGGACTCATCATATATAAATCTTAAATCCGGAATTTTTCTTATTTCTAATTTTCTTTTTGCAAGTTCAGTCTTAATAAAACCTTTAGCTGCGTTTAAATCATGCATGCACTTTTCTTTTTTTGAATCATTAAGCACCGTACAATACACTTGTGCCAAAGAAAGATCAGTATCTACCTTACACGCAGTAATAGTTACAAATTTAATGTCCTCATCATACACTTCGTTTTGCAATATATCACTAATTTCTCTTATTAGCATATTTGCTATTCTTTCAGTTTTAACACTCATAAATTACCTCTTTATTTCCACTAGTTCGTAAGCTTCTATTATATCTTTTTCTTTTATATCCTGATAATTTTCTAAGGTAATTCCACATTCAAAACCAGCTTTAACTTCTTTAGCTTGATCTTTTTCTCTTTGAATAGTGTTTATTGCACCATCATATATTACTACGCCATCACGAATAACACGTGCTTTAGCACTAATTTTAATAACACCATCCAACACATAGCAACCTGCAATATTACCGGTTTTAGAAAATTTGTATATTTTTCTTATTTCAGCTTGTCCTAACGTTTTTTCTTCATATTCAGGATCAAGCATTCCTTTCATTGCTGATTCCATTTCTTCTACAACTTTATAAATTATGTTATGAAGTCTTACGTCAACGCCATATTCTTTTGCAATATCTAATATTTTCCCAGTTGGTCTTACGTTAAATCCAATAATTATTGCACTAGATGCATTTGCAAGTACTATGTCACTTTCGGTAATTGTTCCAACACCGCTTCTAATTACGTTTAATTTGCATCCCTCAACATCTATTTTGGATAAAGTATTTTTAACAGCCTCTTCACTACCTTTTACATCAGCTTTTAAAACTATGTTAATTTCTTTTAATCCTTCAGAAATTTTACCAAATAAATCATCTAAGCTTAAAGCACTTGCTAGTGTATTTGATTTTAATTTAGCTGTTTCACTTCTTTGTTCTGCTACACTATGCGCCTGCTTTTCTGATTCAAACGCCATGAATTTATCACCAGCGGTTGGAACTCCTGATATACCAGTTACCTCAACTGGAGTTGCTGGAAGAGCCTCAACAACCTCTTCACCCAAATCATTTTTAAGCGTTCTTATCTTACCAAAAAATTCACCAATAACAACTGGATCCCCCAATCTTAAAGTACCGTTTTGAACAAGTAAGGTAACTACTGATCCAACGTTTTTATCTAATTTAGATTCTATTACCGTTCCCATCGCATATCGAGAAGGATTAGCTTTTAGTTCTTCCATTTCAGCAATCAATAATAAATTTTCTAATAACTTATCGATTCCATCATGAGTTTTAGCTGAAATAGGAACAAATAATGTATCTCCACCCCAAGCTTCTGGAGTAAGTCCTCGTTCACTCATTTCGCGCATTACTCTATCCGGATCTGCTCCTGGTTTATCCATTTTATTTACCGCAACTATAATAGGAACATTAGCTGCCTTTGCATGATCAATCGCTTCTATAGTTTGAGGCATAACACCATCATCTGCTGCAACAATTATAATTACTATATCAGTAATAGATGCTCCACGTGCTCTCATTTCGGTAAAAGCAGCATGCCCCGGAGTATCAATAAAGGTAATTTTTTTATCATTATATTTAACTTGATAAGCACCAATGTGCTGTGTTATACCACCAAACTCACCATCCACAACACTACTTTTTCTAATAGCATCTAAAAGTGAAGTTTTTCCGTGGTCAACATGTCCCATAATTGTAACAACTGGTGGTCTTTCTACCAAATCTTTGGGATCATCATTTATTTCAAACTTTTCAAAATTAGAAATATCTGCCGTCTCTTCCTTTTTTAAAGTTTTATTAAATTCAAGTGCAATAACAGAAGCATCATCAAAACTTATTTTTGCATTCATGTTTGTCATTATACCTATAGACATAAGTTTCTTTAAGAGTTCCGATACCGAAACATTAAGACTACCTGCAAGTTCTTTAATTGTCATACCGTCTTTATATAAGACAACGTTTTCTAATGCATCACCATAATTAGAGACCAATTTTTCTTTGTTTTTATACATTGCCTTTTTAGCATCTTTTATGTCCTTTTGTTTACTTTTGTTTTTCTTCTTTTTCAAAGGCGCTGGTTCACTACTATAAATAGTATCTTTCTTATCAATTAAGGTATCAACCACTTCATCATAGTAATCATCTTCCTCTATCTTTTTGATTATTTCCTCGTCTTGTTCTATTCCCTTAGTGGAATCTCCTTCTTCCTCGTTTGAAAACGCATTATCAAGTAAAACAATTGCCTCATCATCTAACATATCATCTTCGCTTGAGACATTTATATCTAATTTTTCACACATTTTTAAAATTTCTTGGGTATTTTTATTCATATCATTTGCGTATTCCAAAACACTCATCATATTTAACCACGTCCTTTCTTTTATTTATTTACTTATAATTTCCTCTAATTCTTTATAAACACTTTCTGGAATTTCAGTTTCCAAATAACGCTCTAAAATATTTGTTTTTTTTGCAATATTCAAAACTTCTAAATCCTTTTTTAAATATGCACCATGACCATTTAATTTACCTGTCAAATCAACTGAAACCAAACCTTGATTATCTCTTACTACCCTTACAAGTTCTTGTTTAGGATACTTATCTTTAGTAACAACGCAAGAGCGCATTGGTATTTTTCTTTGCTTCAACTTAAATCACCTTACCTTATGATACATTTAGTCGGTTAGAACAATTTTTTCTTCTCTAACTTGCTCTTCTGTTTTAACATCTATTCTATAATGTGTTAAACGAGCTGCAAGTCTTACGTTTTGTCCTTTTTTACCAATTGCTAGTGATAAGTTATCACCCTCTGCAATAGCAAGAGCTTCGTTTTTTTTCTCGTCTAAAATATAAACCTTTACATCGTGGGCAGGAGAAAGTGCGTTTTTAATAAAAGTTATTGGGTCTTTATCATACATAACAACATCTATTTTTTCACCACCCAATTCTTCGGTTATACGATTAATTCTAGAACCTTTTTCACCAATGCAGGCACCAACAGCATCAACCTTTTCATCTTCAGAATAAACAGCGATTTTACTTCTTACTCCAGCATCCCTTGCGACACTATATAAAATTACTGTTCCGTCATTTAATTCTGGTATTTCATTTTCAAGTAGTCTTTTAACAAAACCATAATGGCTTCTTGATAGTAGTATTAAAGGACTCTTACCAGAATCATCTATCTTTGTAACGTATACCTTAACTACTGAACCCATTATTAAAGTCTCGCCTTTTATTAATTCTGTCTTAGGAAGTATACCGTGCATCCTTCCTAAATCAACATAATAGTTTTGAGCATCCTCCCTTGATAAAGTTCCTACTAATAATTCTCCTTCTTTATCTTCAAACTCGGCCATTATACTTTGTCTTTCTGCTTCCCTTACCTTTTGAACTAATATTTGTTTTGCAGTTGATGTTGCAACGCGTCCAAAATCTTTTAGTACGACTTCTTCTTCAATTGTTTCACCAGGTTTAATATCTGGAACTATCTTCTTAGCATCCTCAAGTAATATTTCTACAGTTTCCTCTCCGTCTTCGTCTTCCTCACCATCAGTGTATTCATTAACTACCTTTTGATATGAATATCCTTTTATTTCGCCAGTATCCTTATTTATATCTATTCTAATGTTTGGAAGACCCGTTTCTTTAGTATAAGCCTTCTGAAGTGCCACTTCCATTCCATCAAAAATAATATCCTCACTTACCTGTTTTTCCTCACAAATGTTCTTTAATGCTTTTACAAATTCCTTACTATTCATTTTTATTTATCTCCTTTTTCCATAGAACATACATCTAGTACGTACGCATCATCAAATTCATCTTCTATTTTATCAATTAATGGATTAATAATTTCCGTTGCACTAACACAAGTATCAACATCAACGAAAGGTTCCTTATCAATTACCACTCGCAAAAAGTACATAGATCCATCTTTTTCATAACTAACATTACATAATTTGACGTTAATTTTCTTTAAGGGTTCCTCAATTAACGCCCTAACTTTCTCAATCATAAACATTCTCTCCTTAATTATAAAGAGCAGGGCTTTTAAGTCCTACTCTTTGTTGCTACAAGTATTATAACATAATTGTACGGGATTGCAATCTTTTTTATTTTGAAATTTAATTTTATTAATAAAATTCTAGTCCTGATTGCCTTTATTTATTTTTTTAACTATACACGGATGGGGATTTATCCTATCAACTAAATCTTCGTCTACATAGTCAATGTTATTTTCAATTCTTCTATATGCTGAAGCTAAAGAAATTATTGTAACTAAAGTATTTTATCCAATTAAACTATTTGGAGAATATTCATAATCATCTAAAAAAGGTAAAAATTGTATCGCTATGTAATTAATCTCCAAACGGCTTTGCCTTATAATAATTCGTCACATCTTTAAAGCGGAGATATTATATATTTTATTTCAAAAAAGAGCAAGGCTTATGATATAATTTATAATAGAGGTGATTAAATTGGCGGACGACATAGTAAAAAATATCTATAATAAATACTTTAAAAATTGGTTTAAAAAGAATTATAAGTTTTTGATAACAATCTTGTTATACATCTTATATCAGAGTAACTTTATACTATCTTTAGTAAACTCATTTGGTATAAGCATTAATAAAATACCTAAAAACCCTAGGATATTTTGCTTTTTTTTAAGTGATTTAATATACGTTGTTATTTTGATTTTAATATTTAAAAAAGATATAAAAAAAGGTCTAAAAGACTTAAAAGAAAATTTTACGAATAGAACCATACTATCACTTAATTGCTGGATTGTAGGATGTCTTTTAATGACTATTTCATCAATTATAATTAGCCTAATTTTAAAACAAGAGGTTTCAACAAATGAAGCACTAGTTAGACAAAGTATTAAAATCGCACCCTTATACATGCTATTTACATGTTCTATAGTAGCTCCAATATTTGAAGAAATGGTATTTAGAAAATCACTTTATGGTTTAATTAAGTTTAAATGGTTATTTATATTGGTAAGTGGTCTTGGGTTTGGTCTCTTACACGTTTTAGGAAGTTATAGCAATCCACTTGATTTTTTATATATAGTTCCTTACGGTTCCATGGGATGTTGTTTTGCGTATCTTTTAACCAAAACAAATAATATAACACTCCCAATAATAATTCACATGTTACATAATACTATATTAGTTTTATCCCAAATAATTGGAGGTTAACATGACTAATGACGAAACAAAAAGAAAAAAAAGAAAACTAAGATGGCAAATAAAATTATTAATGCTAGTTATTGGAATTATATTATACTCTTTTTTTATTGGAACAAAGGGAATTTTTGTTAAAGAATATAAGATAACTACAAATAAAATAGAAAGTGGTATGCATGGTTTAAAAATTCTGCAATTCTCAGATTTGCACTATGGTTCTTCCGTAAATAATAAAACCGTTAAAGATCTTGTAATAAAAATTAATGAAACAAAACCAGATATAGTTATATTTACCGGTGATCTAATAGATGAAAGACACAAACTCACCCTTGACGAAAAAGAATTTATAATAAGTAATCTAAATGATATTAATGCTGAATTAGGAAAATATTATGTAACTGGAGAAGAAGACTTTGAGGAAGCAACATCAATATTAAATTTATCTGGCTTCGTAAATTTAAACACTAGCGAACAACTAGTTTATTTAAAAAGTTCAAGTCCAATCGTGTTAATGGGAAAAGATTCATTAAAAACTTATTTCGAATTAAATAAAGAAAATCCATTTTTTAAAATACTTGCCATCCACAACCCAAATGATATAAATGCTTATAAAAATTATGATATAGACCTTGCAATATCAGGGCACACTCATGGTGGTGGAATAAATATTCCCAAATTAAAAGAACTATTAATTGACGGGGATTATACAAAGAATTATCAAAAAGTAAACGAAACCAAACTATTTATTAACCCTGGAATTGGGACCAGTAAGATAAACGCAAGGCTCTTTAACCACCCTACAATATATCTTTACAGAATAAATAAAACGTCTTCTTAAAAAGACGTTTTATTTATTGGAATCACTATTCTAACCGTGGTACCCTTTGTTTCCTTCGAAAAATAAGTAATACTTCCCTCGTGCCTTTCTATTATTTCCTTAGATAAGCAAACACCAAGACCAGTACCATTTTTCTTTGTTGTATAAAAAGCGGTACCAATTTTTTTGCTGGTTTCATCATCCATTCCACATCCATTATCCCTTACGTTTATTACATAGTTTTTATTTATTACCTTTCCCTCTAAAATAACCATCCCAGTATCTTTAATTGATTCCTTTGCATTCTTAACTAAATTTATTAAAACTTGTTTAAGTCTGTTATAATCTCCATTTATTAACACTTCGTCTTCTAATATATCACTCTTAAATTTTACGTTTCCATTAAATGCGAGAGAAACTTCATCACATACATCTTCCATCAGCATGGTTATGTCCATCATGTTTTTATCTACGTGTATTTTAGAAACATCCGAAAAGTCTTTTAGTAAGGTTAGCGTCCTATCTATTTCTTGATCTATTATATTAATGTATTTATTTGCCTTTTTTGTATCATTTATATTAAACATATCAAGATACCCCTTACAAACTGCTAATGGATTTTTAATTTCATGAGTTATCTTAAATAAAGATTCATATAGTTTTTTTTCTTTAGTTATACTTTCAAGAGAATAATACATTTTAACCATATTCTCAATTTTAGCATAGAATGATATTATAAAATAAAATACAAAGTACATAATTATAAATAATATAACGATTGATAAGAAATTGACTTCGAAATTACGCGGTATATTAAAAGCAATTATAGTGCCAAATAAAATTTTTATAATAGTAAAAATATTTATTACCTTATACTTAGAAAAGAAAGATATTATAAATATTAAACTATATTCAGATAATAATAAATAAGGAGAAACACAATATAAATCAGATAAAAAAACGGATATGCAAAACGATAATACTAAAGAAGGAACTATTCTTTTTTTATAAAGTGCTAGTAAAAACGGAATGTTAATTATAAAACCGTACATTACCGATAAATCTCCAAATCTACTACATATATAATAACTTGAAAATATAGCCAAATCTAAAAACAAAAATTTTTCTTCCTCAAATCTTACTTTACTGTAAACTAAATAAAGAAAATAACATAATAAAGGAAATAATAAATATATAATATCTAAAAAAACGGAAACTACCATAACAATCCCCTTTCATTGAGAATGATTATATCAAGTTTCCGTGTCTTTTTTTGTCGAATTTTGTTTAAATTTATTAAATTTTGTAAGAATTATTCCTCATTTAGTTGATCAATATATTTCTTTAATTTCTTTGCATCATCTTGAAAAATAATTTTCATCGTATTATCTATTTCAACGATGCCCCTTGCTCCTAGTTTTTGAATACCCTCTTTATTAACCTTTGATGGATCTTTTAGGGTAACCTTAAACCTAGATACACTAACCTCCATATTAGTTATGTTTTTTATTCCACCTAAATACTCTACTAACTTATTCGCTTCATACTTAAAATCTGGTTTATTAGCCTTTATTACTACCAAGGCAATTATAACAAGAACCATAACAATAATAAAATACTTTAACATATCATCACCCTAAAACAAATTATATAACATCATTAATAAAAAATCAAGTTACCAAAATACTTACAAATTACTGATACTAGGGCTTTTAAAGTGGTACTAATTACCATCATTTGAATAAGCTAATAATGAAAAAGATAGAAAGGGTGAAATATTATGTGTGACAATTCTAATTCTAGTTCAAAATGCAACTGTATCGCAGAAATACTAAAAGTTATAAACATTCTTCAAAGCGAAGTTTGTCCTGGTGATTCATGTTTAGAAACATGTACAAGAGCATTCTTTGGTCCAAACTCATCAGTTGATTTTAATACTAGACCGGTAACTCTATACACCTGTAACGGTACATTAGTTTCAATACCAGTATCTAACATACCTGGAGAAACTACAACTTCAAGTACATTCAGGGTTGAAAAAGTAGATGGTTGTTGTGCAACTCTTAGAGTATTAACATTTGATGCAGGAACATCGACTTATACAGCAACAAACTCATTCTTCACAATAAATACAGATTGCTTATGCGCTATAAAATGTCTAGGGGACACTTTTGTTGAAGGTGTTTAAAAAAAGACCACTTATATGTGGTCTTTTATTTTATATCTAAAATTTCATTTATGTATATTCTTTCACCATCAAATGTTAACAAGTAGTTATCTTTAACTCCTACTATTTTTTTATTTATATTTTTTCCATTTTTGTACACAATAGTAACATCAGCTTGATAAACATAATCCGGTCTTGAAAAAATATTGTTTATTTTTCTTAAAAGCTCCACCTCATCTACGTCCTTTTTCTCTATAATTTCTGTTTCATCACTTTTACTAACATTATTATCCTCGTTATGATAATAAAACTCTTTTTGAACCTTTCCTTTTATTTTATCTATGGGGTTCTTAAAAATTTCTGGAAACTTATCTCTCATAACAAAATCCTCCTATAGAATTTTATGTTATTAAAATAAAATCATGATAAAAGGTGGTGATTATCATAAATAATAATAAAAAAATAAAATATTATTTAATGGTCATTTTAGTGGTGTTTTTTGTTATAAGTCTTGTTACGATATACAGTACGTCTCTTTCTTCAAACAACGACGCTTTCAAAAAACAACTTATGTGGTATTTAATTGGTTTTCTAATAATTTATATAACTTCAAAATTAAATTTAAAAAAGATACTAGATGTATCAGTAATCTTATACGTCTTTATAAACATTTTACTTTTCCTACTTCTTATTTTTGGGACTGAAGTAAATGGCTCTAAATGTTGGTTTACAATTCCAGGGGTAGGTTCACTACAGCCTAGTGAGTTTGCTAAGATAATTTTAATATTGATAAACGCAAAAGTATTTGAATGGTTTAATAAAAAATATCCAAAAAGAAAATTTAGTAATGATGTTAAGCTATTTTTAATGATCATGGCAATCACTTTAATTCCTAGTATATTAACCTTTTTGGAACCAGATACAGGAATGGTAATAATATACTTTCTAATATCATTTATAATGATATTTATCTTTGGAATTAGAAAAAGTATTTTTTTAATAATATTTACCATTGGCTTAATATTTATATCTAGTTTCTTATATTTTTATTTTAATTATGAAAATGATTTTATAAATATTTTTGGAACATCCTTTTTCTATCGAATCGATAGATTACTTGACTGGACAAATAAAAGTGGTATGCAACTTACAAACGCAATGGCTGCTATTAAATCAGCTGGATTATTTGGGTTTGGTATTGGAAATACCCCAATATATATACCAGAAGCCCATACTGATTTTATTTTTTCGATATACGCAAGTAACTTTGGTTTAATAGGAACAATATTTTTATTAATAATAATATTGTTATTTGATTTTGTCTTATTTAAATTAGCTAAAGATACTAATGATAAAAATTATAAGTTTATAATTTCTGGTTTTCTAGCGATGCTTTTGTATCAACAAATTCAAAACATAGGAATGAACGTTGGTCTTTTACCAATTACCGGAATAACGCTTCCGTTTATAAGTTATGGTGGGTCTTCCCTTATAAGTTACATGCTAGGAGTTGCTTTTATCTTAAATTATGATAGAAATATAAATAAAAAATAACCATTATCATTGCAAGTTATTACCGAATAATATAAAATTATAATAGAGGTGGTTTAGATGATTGTATATGATGCTAATAAGTTGCAAAGAACTATTGTTGATAATAATGATCAATACGAATACGAAATAAATAAAAAAATAAGTATGTTTAAACAAACTCTCTTATCAGAAATTGAAGAAATTTTTAAGTATTACAGAATTTATGTTTCTCTTTCTTCTATAGAAACATTACTAAATGATATTACTTTTTCCATAAAAAATAATCTGGGATATAAAAAAATAATTATAATAATAAGTGATGCCATTTCTGAACTTTTGTCTAGTAGTCAAAATAAAGCCCAAATACTAAAGGAGGCATTTGAAAGACAAAATCTTATAAATAGACAAATAGATTTAAATGATAGCTTTATTGAACTAAAAAGAAATTTTAGCAATTTAGACATTAATCAAGCCACGTTAAATGAAATATTATCAGCTATAAAAAGAAGGCTTATTTTCTTACAAACTGAGGTTGGTGAATTAACCAATTTGTATATTAAAACAAATAAAAGTAAAATAGAAAAAGAAATGCGAGAAGTTGACGTCGATATTAATGTTGAAAACAAAAATATAATAAATATTTTAAATAAATGTCAAAAAGCAGTTAATGAACTGGATGAGGATAAAGCAATCGTATTTTTACAGAATGAATTTAGTATGCTAAATAACGATGAAATTAATCTAATAATCACCGCCATAGTTAGACAAATGCCTTTTGGTGTTCCAAAATTAGAACAATTTTTAAAGGAAAAGAAAGAAGAAGTTCAAAGTAATAATAGTGTTAACCTAGAACGCAACACTATATTACTTGGCGGCATTCTTTAAATAAAATTTAACATAAATAATAAAAACTCTTGTTTATACAAGAGTTTTTTTCTACTATGGTGACGCGTATGGGATTTGAACCCATGAATGCCGCCGTGAAAGGGCGGTGTGTTAAACCACTTCACCAACGCGCCAGT
>CANEGO010000008.1 GCA_947427095.1 uncultured Clostridium sp.
TAAACAAAACTTAATATTTGCAATAGGTGTTAAAGTACTCGTATTGATATTAAGTTCATTTGGAATCTCAAGCATGTGGCAAGCTGTGTTTGCGGATACTGGAGTTACACTTCTAACAATTTTAAATACAACAAGGATACTTAAAAAATAAAATATGTTAAAACCCAAAATAGTAAAGTTTGGGTTTAACGTCAATCGTCACGTGAGTTATACATGTTTGAAAACTTTTAATAAGATTAATTTCTATAATCGTTATAATATGAATTTAATAAAATCCATAAAAAATAATGAAATTTATTAAATTATATGGTAAAATAATAAATATAAGTAGGAGATTTTCTTTTAAATATAGAATTAGAGAGGTTAATTATATGGAACATATTGAAAAAATTAAAGAAATAAGCCGAAAATATATTCTTGAAGATGTTTATGATAGATTAATGAGTATTTCAAATAAATTTAAACAACATTTAATAGAAATAACAACAATAGAAAATGAATGTTTTATAGAATTTGACAGAACAGAAAAAATAAAAACAGAGGAATCTAATATAGTACCTTATTTAGAATATGTTTTACAAATTTATAAAGAAACTTCGGATAATCCAAATTGTATGATAATGCCAGTTATAAAAATAGAATCAAATTCTAATTATATGCAAATAGAAATAGATGATGTTAGAATTGTTATAAAAAGTGAAAGGGTAGATAGTATATTTACATCATTGAAAAACAGTGGTTTAATTGATAGTTATTCTGTTTATTCATCAGAAGTAAAATATCAAAAAATTAAAAAATGCAATTATTGTTTGTCTATTGATGAATTTGGATTTAACCTATATAAAGAATTAGAAGTGCCTAAGATTGAAAAAACAAGTAACTCTCAAAAAGTTTTAAAATAAGTTATTAATTATTACACACGCATATATGTAAATATGTTTCAAAATTAGTAAAACAAAGACTACTTTCAACTTGATTATGAAAGTAGTCTTTGTTTTATCCCTAAAAAGTTTGAGTTTTCTATCAATCTGTTGTTCTAAGGAAAGAAGTAGAGCAACTTCTAGGACAAAAGAAAATAACTATTAATTAATAAAAATATAGCATTATATGTAGAATTAATACTCTTATCCAAATATTGACCATAATACGATATAATCAATATAGTTTCAGCCCTTAAAAAAACGAGGTGTTATATGCATTTTTTGTGAATTAATAAAAAAATCAACTGAAGATAAAAAACTATTATCTATGTTGATATTGATGGTGTAATTGCTTCTTACGATTTTGTCAACAAAAGGCCTTTGATTACAAATATTAACACATTAAGTCAATTATGTGACTTAAAAAATGTTGAACTACATATATTGTCAGTTTGAAGATTTGCCAGAGAAATAAAAGTAAAAAATGACTGGTTAGATAAATATACACCTTTTTTTGAAAAAGATAAAAGGACTATCATTTCAAAAGAAAGTAATCCACATTATTCATCAAAAGAGTTAAAATTAAATTATTTAAAATCATTAGAAATTGAAAAACAAATTATTTTTATTGACAATGAAGTTTTGAGAACTGTTCGTAACGAACTAAAAAATATAATCTTATATCAAGATTCTGAATTAATTGATTAGAAAGGAAAAAATACATATGTTAAGTTATGAAGGAATTTTTTTTGAAGCAGATATGGTTGATTTGATACATTCTTTAGAAACGGGAAAATTAGCCCAAATTAACGATGAAATACATTGTACTTTTAAATACCATCCAACAACTGATGAAATTTTTAATGAAATGGTAGGAAAAACATTTGAAATATATCTTATTGGATATGGTAATGACGGACAAAATAGTGGATTTGAAATATTACTTCCTGATGATTTAAAAAATTATTATATAAATTATGATGAACAAAATCCAAATGTTTTAAAACCACCTCATATTACTGCATCTTTAGCTGAAGGAGCAAAAGCATCAAACACAAAAAATCTTAGTTTTAAACCTTTAGAAAAACCTATTAAGCTAGTTGGGAAATTCGGTTATTGGATAAAGGGTGAAAATGAAGAATATTTATCTTATGAACCATATTCTAAGGCTAAAACAAGTTAATAATTTAATACACACACTAATTGATATGCCAATTTGCAAGTGTGTTTTCTAAAATGATAAAAGATATCAGATTTAAGTTTCTGATATCTTTAATATTTTAATCTTAAACCATAAAAGTCTGAGATTATTACCAATCTGGTGCCTCCTGTAAGAATCGAACTTACAATTCAGCCTTACCATGGCTGCGTTATACCACTTAACTAAGGAGGCAAGCTAAATACATTTTACCATAATATATTCATATATTCAATAATAATTATGTACTTCATTTTAAAATATAAAAAATAGTTTATGTAATATTGATTTTGAATTTTAAATATGTTAAAGTAGTCGGTAACAAAGGGAGGCTTTGCCATGAACATAGAAGAATTTATAAAAATGTTTGATGACATAATATCATATAAGTTTAAATTAAAAGTTGGTGGTTTAAAATCAGACAGTATAAAAATTGATAAGAATTTAATTTCATATAATAATAGAAAGGGAAAAGTTTATCCTTTTTACCGAAAAAATTCTTTTGGAATGATAACTGATTATGTTCCGGATTATATTCCACTTGAAGAATTTGATAAAGGTGAACAAAAGGTTAAAAAATAGATGTATAAAAAATTATTACCACTAATAATAAATTATTTAAGGAGGATATAAATGAGTACTTTTTTTATGACAAAAGATTTTATAGCGGCAAGTATAATTATAGTAAAAAACACTTATTACAGAGAGGATTTTGCCACAATTAGTGAAATAAATGTTGTATCCAACGCATTACAACAAAGATTCAATGACGAGGGTATAAATATTATCATAACCGATGGGATTGATCAAGAATATTTCTTTGTTTATAGTAGCGTTTGCATTAAAAAAATAAATAAAACAATGGAAGATTTAAAAAACAGGTATCAGGGTTATGGAGTACCTTTTGATGCTTTGACAATTTTATATGATGAAGATTTTATATTGGAATGCATAGATGAATTAAGAAAAACGGTAAACGCTAACTTATCAGAAATAGTAAAAGCAAAACGAGTAAAGATAAATATTGATACAAATGATTAATATTTATCTTTTTTTCTTTTTATAATATTTATGTTAAAATGAAAGTACGTAGTAGGAGTGGTATTATGAAATTATTAAAAATAATGTTAGGGTGTATAAAGAAAAAAATAATATATGTTATTTTGTTTATAATATTTAGTATTTTTAGTATGTATTTATTAACCTATATACCCATTGTAATTAGTTATGGTATAAACCATATAATGGGGAATAACGATAGTATATATTTTTTAGATGAAGTCTTAAAAAACATAAATGATATAAAAATATACCTTGTTATTATTTGTTTAATATTACTTTTAATGCAAGGTGTTATTTGCTTGCTTAACTATCTTAAATCAAGGGTGAAAGATAAGTTTATTCAAAAGTTTCAATATGAACTAAAGCATAATATTTTTTATCATATACAAGAACTTACTTATACATCTTTTTATAATAACTCAGTTGCTGACTTGGTACAAAAAGCATCAAGTGACATAAATAAATTAGTCAGTTTCATTGATAAGCAGCTAATATTTTTTGTCGATTTATTCTTACTTGTAATTTTTATTGGTCTTAGATTATTTAAAATACATTATTTATTTTTAATTTTAATATTTTTTATATCACTTTTAATAATCGTAAGAAGCGTTTGGTACTTTAAAAAATGTAGCCCATTTTTAAATAAACTAATTGATGTATCAAACAAAGCGTATGAAAAACTAGAAGACAATTATAGAAACGTTAAGTTTATTAAATTAAATAATTTAGAAGAAAAAACAGTAAAAGACTTTGATGAAATAGCAGACGAAAATAAAAAGTATATGGATTTAAAATATTATTATGATGATAAGTATTACTCATTTGTTATGTTTGTTTCAATGATTAATAGCCCACTTAACTTTATATTAGGTGCAGTGTTGCTTGCAGCAGGAGAAATAACCTTACCAATTATGCTTGTAGTATTTGATTACTCAGCAAAGATAATTAACCAGTTTAGCGAGTTTCACCACGTGTTAGAAGAATTTAATGATTTTATAATATCTTACAAAAGAATTTCTAATCTAGTTAACTTAACAATAGAAGATAATAAAATTAAGCGTATTACTTTAAACAATTATGATATAGAATTTACCAATGTAACTATAACATTAGGAGATAAGGTAATATTAAAAGATTTAAACTTTAAAATAAATGAAAACGAAAAAGTATTAATTGTTGGTAAAACTGGTAGTGGTAAGACCATTTTATTTAAAACTCTCATAGGTTTTTATGATTATTCTGGAAGCATTACTATAGGTGGTGTTGAAATAAAGGAAATGAATCGTAAAAACATAAGAGAGTACGTATGTATGATTCTTCAAGACTCTTACATATATAGTAAAACGATTAGGGATAACATTAAAGTATTAGATCAATACATACCTGATAACTTTATGATTAATTTATCAAAAGAGTTTATGCTTCATGATGATATTATAAATTTAAAAGAAGGATATAACACCATGTTAGGAAGTCATGGAATTAAGCTATCTAAAGGACAAAATCAAAGGCTAATCCTTACCAGAAGTTTTGTTAAACCTAAAAAAATTATGATATTTGATGATTCGTTTTCAGCGATAGATAATAAGAATAAAAAAGTTATTTTAAAGGATTTGCTAACTAAAAAAGATAACTTTACCAAGATAATTGTAACTTATGATATTTTAAATGCCCCTTTATTTGATAAGGTATTATACATTAATAATGGTAAGGTAAAAGTGGGTACTCATAATACTTTAATTAATAGTGATAAGACATATAAAAAGATATATGATATTGCAAGTGATAAAGTAGGTGATAGCTATGAATAAAAAAGAGAACATAAAGAAATTACTTACGTTCGGGGAAAATAAAAAAGCACTTACTTTTTGGTACATAGTAAGACTTTTACCAAGTATTTTAGTTTTTACCGGGCCATTATTAACATCTTTAATTCTTGACACGTATTTTCCAGACAATAATTATAAATACGTCTACTATTGTTCATTTATTTATATTGTTTTAACCATTTTAAGAACCATACAAATATTTTTCTATAACAACAAAAGAAATAAGATAATTTCAAAAGAGGAAAACACCATAAAGAAGAAAATGTATGAAAACGTAATTAAATCAAAGGTATCACTAACAGATAGTTACCCAGTAGGTGAATTAATCGCACTTAACACTAGCGAATCTAAAAGCGCATCACTTCTTTTTGCGTGGTCATACATGAGAATTTACCCAATTGCTTATAAGGAAGTATTTTATACAATAATCGTAATGCTATTTTTAGATTATAAACTTGCGATAATATCGACAATAGTATTCTTCTTAAGTTATTTTATGCTTAAACCACTTTATAAGAAAAACTATAAAGTAATAGAAAAGTTACAAAAAATAAGATTAGAATTATCTTCTAAAACTAATGAATTTATTAATAGTTACTCGACTAATAAATCACTTAGGATTGAAGGAAGCAACTTAAGTGAAATAGATGAGCTGCTTAAGAAAACATCAGATGAAGTATTAAAATATAACAAAGTAATATACATTCATAAATACTTGCTTAGTTTTATAAGCTTTATAAGCACCATTTTGATAGTTTACGTAGGTGGTGTAAACATTCTATCAGGAGTATCTTCTCTTGCTTTAATAATATTATTTAGAAACTATATAGCAAGTTTAGATTCGGCGATGAATATTATCGTAGAGTTTAAAAATGAAGCTAATAATAATTATAATGCTTATATGAAAATATATAATTTATGCTTAAATGAAAAAGAAGATGAAAAGGATGGATTATTACTTAAAAAGGTAGATAGTATAAAATTTAAGCATGTTAAGATGAGTTATGATGGTGTAAATGACATATTAAAAGATATTAATTTAGATATAACAAAACCAATGAAAATAGCCTTAGTTGGGAAAAGTGGTTGTGGTAAAAGCACGTTAGTTAACTTGATGCCAAGATTTTATGATATAACTGGTGGTTCTATTTTAATAAATGATACGGATTATAAAGAATATAGTTTAGAGACCTTAAGAAATAATATTGGATATGTCTTTCAAGAACCAGTAATATTTCATATGAGTATCATGAATAATATAAAATATGGTCAAAATAGAAAAGTTACTAATAAAGAGGTAATAGAAGTTTGCAAAAAAATCGGTTTACACGATAAAATCACTTCGTTAGAAAACGGATATAATACTAAGATAGACATTTATAGCGATAAAATATCTTATGGTGAAAAACAGCTTTTAAACTTTGCCAGAGCAATATTAAAAAACGCTGATATTTTAATACTAGATGAAGTAACTTCAAACCTTGATTTAGAGTTTGAACAAAAAGTTATGAAAGCAACTAAAGAAGTTCTTAAAAATAAGTTTTCGTTTATCATTGCTCACAGACTTAAAACCATTAAAGAAGCTGATTTAATCGTTTATATAGAAAATGGTAAGATAAAAGAAATGGGAACACATGATGAACTTATTAAAATGAATGGAAAATATAAGACATTATATAATGATAAAAAATAATAAAATTAAATAATTATAAGTTTACAAATACATTTGTTCGTGATAATATTAATTTGTATTGGAAAATAAATGAGGTGCGATATGTATTCATATATTAAAGGTGTCATAACAATTATAGAACCTGGTTATGTTGTTATTGAAAACAATGGAATTGGTTACATGATCTTTGTAGCAAATCCATATTCGTATAAAATCAATGAGGAAGCTTTAATCTATTTGTATCAACAAATAAGAGAAGAAGAAAATACGTTATATGGTTTTAAAAATAAAGAAGATAAAGACTTATTTTTAAAACTAATTAGCGTTAAAGGTTTGGGTTGTAAGATGGCGCTTCCTATGCTTTCAGGAGACAACAAAGATAGTATTTATGATGCTATTGAAAGTGGTAATATTAATTATTTAAAGAAATTTCCTAAGATTGGAGATAAGGTTGCAAGACAAATAATACTTGATTTAAAAGGTAAATTGGCTGTTGATGCAAAAGAAACAAAACAAGATTATACGGAACTTACTGAAACTCTTAAATCTTTAGGGTATAAACCAGCTGATATTAAAAGAATATTACCAAATATTGATGTTAATAAAACATTAGAATCTCAGGTTAAAGAAGCTTTAAAGTTATTATTAAAATAGAAAGGAGCTAGCTTATGGATAATAGAATTATTACCTCCGAAAAATTAAAAGAAGATAGTTTTGAACAGACTATAAGACCACAAAGCATTGATGAATACATAGGTCAAAAAGATATAGTAGAAAATTTAAAAGTGTTTATGAAGGCCGCTAAGATGCGTGGGGCAGCACTTGATCACGTTTTGTTATATGGCCCTCCGGGTCTTGGTAAAACAACGCTTTCTTACGTTATTGCAAATGAAATGGGGGCTAATATAAAAACTGCTTCTGGGCCTTCTATAGAAAAATCAGGAGATCTAGCGGCAATTTTATCTTCGTTAGAAGAAGGCGACGTGTTATTTATTGATGAGATACATAGAATGCCTAGGTTTGTTGAAGAAATACTTTATTCTGCAATGGAAGATTTTACTTTAGATATAATTGTAGGTGGGGAAGGGTCTAACCGTAATTTAAGAATAGATTTACCTAAGTTTACTTTAGTTGGTGCAACAACTAGAGCTGGCGATTTATCAGCGCCACTTAGAGATCGTTTTGGAATCGTTTCTAAGCTTAATTATTATACTGAAGAAGAGATAACCGAAATTATTAAAAGAAGCGCTAGAGTACTTGATTTAGTTATTGAAGATACTGCTGCAAAAGAACTCGCTAACAGATGTCGTAGAACCCCTAGAATAGCTAATAGACTACTTAAACGTGTAAGTGATTTTGCACTAGTTAAAGGTGATGGAACAATTACTCTTGATATTACAAGGTTTGCTCTTGACTCATTAAAAGTAGATAAATTAGGATTAGACGAAGTTGATTATGAATTATTAAAAACAATCATATATAAATTTAATGGTGGGCCTGTTGGAGTTGAAGCAGTTGCAGCATCTATTGGAGAAGAAGTATCTACCATTGAAGATGTATGTGAACCATATCTTTTACAAATTGGCTATTTAAAAAGAACACCAAGAGGACGAATAGTAACTGATATCGCATATAAGCATTTAAATATTAATAAGGAAATCAATAACAATTGAATTTTTTTTGGAAATAATTTATAATAAATACCTAACACGTATTTATTATTTTTTTGGAGGTATTATGAAAACAGATGATTTTAACTATGATTTACCAAAAGAGCTTATAGCACAAACTCCTCTTAAAAAAAGAGATGCATCAAAAATGATGGTATTAGATAAAGAAACTGGCGAATTTGAAGATAAAAACTTCGTTAACTTGATAGATTACTTAAATAAGGGAGATACGCTAGTTTTAAATGATACTAAGGTGATACCTGCAAGATTAATTGGAAATAAAACTGATACTGGTGCGGTAATAGAAATTTTGATGTTAAAGGATTTGGGTAACGATGAGTGGGAGTGCTTAACAAAGCCTGCTAAAAGAATCAAAGTTGGAACCACAGTTAAATTTTCCGATGAATTATCGTGTGAATGCATTTTTTGTGGTGAGGATGGAATCAGAAAATATAAATTTAAGTATGGTGGAATCTTTTTGGAAATACTAGATCGTTTAGGTGAAATGCCACTTCCTCCTTATATAACTGAAAAGTTAAAAGAAAAAGATAGATATCAGACGGTGTATGCTAAAAACGTAGGGAGTGCAGCCGCACCGACTGCGGGGCTTCATTTTACTAATGATTATATAGATAAAATAAAACAAAAAGGAGTAAATATAGCTTATGTTACTTTACACGTAGGGCTTGGGACTTTTAGACCGGTTACAGTAGAGGATGTAACAAAGCATGATATGCACTCTGAATATTATGTTTTAGATTGTAAAACAGCTGATTTATTAAATGAAACAAGGAAAAATGGCAAAAAAATAATAGCGGTTGGAACAACTTCAACTAGGGTATTGGAAACCATTGCGGATGAAAACGGATTATTTAAGGCTCAAAGTGGTAACACTAAAATATTTATATATCCAGGTTATAAATTTAGAGGAATAGATGCCCTTTTAACTAATTTTCATTTACCAAAATCAACTTTAATAATGCTTATTAGTGCTTTAGCGGGAAAAGATAACGTTTTAAAAGCATATGATCATGCTACACAAGAAAAATATAGGTTTTTTTCATTTGGTGATTGTATGTTTATTAAATAGGAGGTTAAGGTGTTTGAAAAGTTATATTTAAAGAAAATGTCAAAAAATTACGGTGTTGATATAAATGATTATTACGAGGTTATTTATCTTAAGAAAGTGCTACAGAATATGATTGATACATTCTCATCTAGTATTTTAGAAGTAGAAAATAAATCTACTTTGTTAAAAGAAAGATTTGATTATTTTTCCAATACTGGAAAAGTTTTTAATATGAGTTATTTAGACGAAGATTTAAAGACTAATAAAACTTTATTAAAATTGTTATCAAAAGAAAATAAGAAAAGAAAACGCGAGTTAAGAGCTCTTAATTATAGTATTAAAAATAGGTAAAATTCATAAGTGATGGAGGGTTTTGTGTTTGAAAAGTTTTATTTAGATAGCATGAGAAAAAAATTATGAGATTAGTATAAAAGATACGGATGATATTATATCACTTAGAAATGGGTTGTATAAACGTATTTTAGCATTAGATAATTATATTATTAACTTTGCTACAAAAACATGTGCCAATAGCGAAGAAATAAAAAGTAATCAGAAGGTTATAAAAACTTTGAATAAAGAAAAAAATTATAGGTTAAGGCAAATCCGTGCATTAGATCATCAAATATGCTTATTAAATAGAAAAAATAAAGTGTCTAGATCATGCAAAAGATTTATAAAAAAGAAATGATAATTAAAGAAGGTGAATATCAATGAAAGTCACATATGAATTAATTAAAAATAATAAGGTTGACGAAAATGTTAGATTGGGTATTTTACATACGAATCATGGTAGTTTTCAGACTCCGATGTTTATGCCGGTTGGTACGCTTGCTAACGTTAAGACTTTAATGCCTGAAGAACTAAAAGATTGCGGGTCGGCAGTAGTACTTGCAAATACATATCATTTATGGCTTAGACCAGGAGAAGATATAATAAAAAAAGCTGGCGGGTTAAATAAATTCATGAACTATGATGGACCAACTCTTACTGATTCCGGCGGATTTCAGGTGTTTTCACTTGCTAAACCAAAGGATATAACTGAAGAAGGGGTTAAATTTAAAAGCCATATAGATGGAAAATCTTTACTTTTGACGCCCGAAAAATCGGTAGAAATTCAAAATAAATTAGATTCTGATATTGCTATGAGTTTTGATGAGTGTGCACCTTATCCTGCCACTAGAAAATATATAGAAGACTCTATGAGAAGAACCCTTAGGTGGGCTAAAAGAGGTAAAGAGGCCTTTAAAAATCCTAATCAGTCACTATTTGGAATTGTTCAAGGTGGAGAGTTTGAGGACTTAAGACGAGAAAGCGCTATTAAAACCGTTGAAATGAATTTTGATGGTTATTCGGTCGGTGGAACTTCTGTTGGGGAACCTAAAGATGTTATGTATAACATGATTACTTATGCAACAAAATATCTTCCTAAGGATAAGCCTAGGTATTTGATGGGAGTTGGAGATCCTATTGATATATTAGAAGGGGTATCAAGAGGAATTGACATGTTTGATTGTGTTCTTCCAACTAGAATAGCAAGACATGGCAATTGTTTTACAAGACATGGGAAAATAAATATAAAAAACGCTAAATATAAAGAGGATTTTACTCCAATAGAGGAAACCTGTGATTGTTATACATGTAAGAATTTTACTAAAGCTTATGTAAGACATTTAATAACCGCTGGGGAAGTTAACGGTGGTAGACTTCTTTCTATTCATAATATAAGGTTTTTGATAAAGCTTACCGAAGATATTAGAAACTCAATTAAAGAAGATAGATTTGAAGAGTTTAAGGAATCTTTTGTTAAGAATTATAAAAACGATGGAAATATTTAAATTCCATCGTTTTCTTCTTTTAAGTTTTTGCCAATAACCCCACCTAACATACTGAATATTAAAATCACTATATAATATATTAAACCTGATAGTTTAAAACTAGATTTAAATACTAAAAGTGATAATATTCCCATCACAATAAAACAGGCCATAAAGTATATTATTCCACTTATTATTCCTTTGTATTTTATTTCCTTCGAAAATAAAATAGAACCTGTAAAAATACCCGCAATGCTTATTAAGTATAATAAAATACTGTTTATTTTACTGCTGGTTATATTAAAATAATAAAGCGCGCTTGATACCAGAGTTCCTATAACAATTATTCCAAGTGTGTATAACGCTGGAATTAGGTACTTCTTCATTTACATCACCTCTAATAAAATATATTAAATGAATATAAAAATATGATTGACATCATAATACTAATGGTGATGATATGGAGTTTTTTATAATTATTATTAAGACGTTTTTTATATATCTTTTAGTTGCCTTTATTTTTAGGATGATGGGAAAAAGAGAGGTTGGACAACTCGGAACGTTTGACTTAGTTGTGTTTATTTTAATAGCTGAACTAGTTGCGATGGCAATAGAACATAAAACAGATTTTCTTTTTAATTTAATTCCTGTTATAGTGCTTGTAGCTTTACAAATTTTAATCTCGAAAATTTCATTAAAAAGTATTAAATTCAGAAGATTTATTGATGGTAAACCTGTTATTATCATAAAAAATGGAGTAATTAATTTTAAAAACATGGTAGAGCAGCGTTATACTTTGGATGATTTATTGTTGCAATTAAGAGAAAAAGATATAAGGAGTATTGATGAAGTTGAATATGCTATTTTAGAAATCAATGGTAAGTTATCAGTTTTTAAAAAAGATGATAAGAAAGATAAAAAAACATATCCTTTACCGATTATTTTGGATGGAGAAATTCAATTTGATAACTTATATAATATTGGTAAAAGTAAACGTTGGCTTTTAAATACTTTAATCGATAAGAAAATACGAGTTGATGAAATATTTTATGCTTTCTCTAAAAATAATGAGTTATTTATAATAAAGAATAATGAATTAAATAACAAAAATGCTTAATAGCGTTTTTGATTTTTTAAATACTTGGAAAATATGATTGGTAGCACTGAAAAAAATCACTTAAAGAAATAAGAATATTAGTCGTAACAAGAACAACATTCAATAAAATTTCTTTTGCTTGCTTTCTTGTTTAATAAAAATATATATGCTATAATCATTTAAGAATAATAGGAGGGTAAACATGGATAAAAAAGATAGTGATATAAAACGAGCAATCGATGATATTTTCGGTGATGATGTAATAGAAATAGGAAATGTAGAAGAAACATCTAAAAATGAGTATACAGATAGTAACCTAAGTGCCACATCATTAAATATCCCACTTACTTTAGATACTCTGCCTAGTGCCCCGGAAATAAATGATTATACTTCGCAAATTAATAATGATGGAAATGAAGAAGATAATAAACCGGTTATTGATGAAAAGAATAGTAAATCATTTAATAAACGTATCATGATTTACTTTATAATAGGTTTTATTATTGGGCTTGTTTTTATCTATGTTATTATTAAATTTGTTATTGGACGGCAAAGGGTTGTTAATTGCGCATATAGTGCTGAAGATGTGGGTTATAAAGTTACGGATGAATATAAAATAAGGTATAAGAATGATACGATATTGTACGTTGAATCCACGTATAATTACACTGCTAAAACTGATGAGTATAAAGAACAAATTGAATATGTTAAAGATGAAAAGATTCCAGTTATAATTAATTCAAATGGTATGAGTGGGTTCACTTACGTTTATGAAACTAGCGAAAGTTTTTTCAAGGTATTGGGGTACTTAGACTTTACTTTATTTGATTATAAAGAAATAAATAAGATGGATCAAAAAGTAGCTCCAATAAGTTATTTTAATATTAATTCTACTCCTAGTTTTAAAGCGTTAAAAAAAGATTTGGAAAAAGAAGGATATATTTGCACCGTTAGTAAATAAAAAACTTTAAATAATAAAAAAATATGGTATAATATGCAAAAGCAAAGGAAGTGTTTTAAATTGAGAGAATTAACAGAACAAGAAATTGTTAGAAGAGGAAAGTTAGAAAAAATTAAAGAGTTAGGTCTTGATCCTTTTGGACAAGCTTTTAAAAGAGATGGTTACGCAAGTGAAATAAAGGAAAAATATAAAGATATTGGTCATGAAGAATTTGAAAATATTAATGATACCTATACAGTAGCGGGAAGAATAATGTTTATAAGAAAAATGGGAAAAGCATCGTTTTTCACCATTAAGGATAAAACTGGTCCTATTCAAATATATATATCAATTAATGATGTGGGAGAAGATAGTTATAACCTATTTAAAACAGCTGATTTAGGTGACATAGTGGGCGTTTATGGTAAAGTAATGAAAACAAGAACTGGGGAAGTTACCATTAAATGTTTAGAATATACACACCTTGTTAAGGCTTTAAGACCGCTTCCAGAGAAGTTTCATGGTCTGGTGGACAAGGAAGTTAGGTATAGAAAACGTTATTTAGATTTAATAATGAACGAAGAGTCTATGAAAGTAGCCTTTATGAGATCAAGAATTATTAGATGTATTCAAAACTTTTTAGATAAAAAAGGGTTTTGTGAGGTTGAAACCCCGATTTTAACATCGCTTTTAACTGGAGCTTCTGCCCGTCCTTTTACAACCCATCATAATACTCAGGATTTGGATATGTATTTACGTATTGCACTTGAACTTAACTTAAAAAGATTATTAGTTGGTGGTATGGAAAAGGTTTATGAAATTGGTAAAACCTTTAGAAATGAAGGAATGGATCCACAACATAATCCAGAGTTTACTTTAATGGAAATATATGAAGCATATTCTGATTTAGAAGGTATGATGGATTTGACAGAAGAAATGTATCAGACAATTGCAAAAGAAGTTTGCGGTAAGATGACTTTTAATTATCTTGGACATGAAATAAACTTAGATGGTAAATGGAAAAGGGTATCGATGACTGATGCCATAAAAGAACAAACTGGTATTGATTTTAAAAAGGAAATGTCTGTAGAAGAAGCTTTAAAGTTAGCTGAAGAACATGATATAGAAGTTCAAGAACATGAAAAAACCGTTGGACACATAATAAATTTATTCTTTGAAAAATACGTTGAAGAAACACTTATTCAGCCAACGTTTCTTTATGGACATCCTATTGAAATTTCACCACTTACCAAAAAGAACCCTGAGGATCCTAGGTTTGTAGATAGGTTCGAGTTATTTATATCAGGTCATGAATGCGCAAACGCATATACCGAGTTAAATGATCCGATAGATCAATTAGAAAGATTTGAATCTCAATTAAAGGAAAAAGAACTTGGTAACGAAGAAGCTAATGATATTGATTATGACTTTATTGAGTCTTTAGAATATGCTATGCCTCCAGCAGGTGGAATAGGATATGGTATTGACAGATTAGTAATGTTATTTACTGAGCAACAATCAATTAGGGACGTATTATTATTTCCTTTAATGAAACCTGAAAATGATAACAAGCTTGAAAAGAAAGATTAATTTCTTTCTTTTATTTTGATGTTTTGTATGGTATAATTAAATAGTATTAAAATAAGTATTAAGGAGTAGTTGTATGTTTATTGGAGTTTATAACGCATCGGTTGCGTTAACTTATTTAGGTCTTTCTTTTTCGGTAGTTGGTATGGTTCTTGCTTTTTTAGGCTTTATACCAGCCTCGATAATGTGTCTTATTTTATCGGGTGTGTGTGATATGTTTGACGGTACTGTTGCAAGAGCTTGCAAAAGAACAGAAAGAGAAAAAAAGTTTGGTGTTCAAATTGATTCATTAGTTGATACCGTTTCATTTGGAGTTTTCCCAGTAGTTTTAGGTATATGTATGGGTTTTACTAGTAGATTAAATATAATAGTGTACGTAATGTACGTGTTAGCTGCGGTTATTAGACTTGCGTATTTTAACGTGTTAGCCGAAGAAAAAAGCCGTTTTCCTAAAAAGGATAAGAATTCGTATTACCATGGTCTTCCGGTTACCAGTATCGCAATAATATTACCATTTGTTTATAATTTAAATATATTTATGCATCCGGCTGTTTTTGTAAAAGCATTTCCTCTTGTAATGTTTGCCGTTGCTATTTTGTTCGTTCTTAACTTTAAGATAAAAAAACCAACTGGTATATGGTTTGTTATTTGTTCTATATTAGCTGTAATAGAAATAGCAATAATTTCAGTGGCGATGTTATAATGAGAAAGAAAATTAAAGATAATCCAGGTATAGGATTATCATTTTTGTATAATACGAAAATAGGACGAATTATATTAAAACCATTAGTGTCTACAAAAACCGTAAGTAACATATCATTTTTTGTTCTTAATAGCAAGATATCTTGTCCTTTAATAAAACACTTCATAAAAAAACATGATATAAACATGAATGATTATGAACTAAAAAAGTATAAAAGTTTTAATGATTTTTTTATTCGTAAAATAAAACCAGGAAAAAGAAAAATAATAAAAAAAGAAGATATTTTTATAGCACCATGCGATTCAAAACTTACGGTTTATGAAATAGATTCTAAATTAACGTTTAAGGTAAAAAATTCACTTTATGACGTTTCTTCTTTGGTTAAGGATGAGAAAATCGCTAAAAAATTTAAAGGCGGATATGCGCTAGTTTATAGGTTATCACCAGAAGACTATCATAGATATTATTTTATTGATGATGGAATTGTTTTGAAGAATTATAAAATAGACGGATTTTTTCATACGGTAAACCCAGTGGTTTATGACAAATTTAAAGTATTTAAGGAAAATACAAGGGAATGTACGTATATAAAAACCAAAAATTTTAGTGAGGTATTATATGTTGAAGTAGGTGCTTTGCTAGTTGGAAAAATAAATAACCATAAGCTTTTAAATTTTAAAAAAGGTGAGGAAAAGGGCTATTTTATGTATGGTGGATCTACCGTTATTATTTTGGTTAAAAAAGACGTTGTAAAAATTGATGATGAAATAATAAATAATTCTAAAAATGAATATGAAACCTATGTTAAATTAGGTGATAAAATAGGTGTAAAAATATAAATTTTATTTTTAAATTAAAAAGAATGTGATATTATAATAAAGGGAGTGATACTGATGAATGATGAAAAACAAAAAACCGGTGAAAATGAAACTACTCAAAAAATAGATTTAAACAATACAGAAGATAATGTAAATGATGAAGGTGTAACAAGAGAAATTAACTTAGATGAACTTTACGACGGAGCGGTTAATAATACGGTAGTAATAGATCCAGTAACGAATGATGAGGTTTTGCTTCCTTCTAAAAAACCCAATTATACACTTATTGGCGCTATATTAGCGATTCTTATCTTACTTGTTTTATATTATGTTAATAATAAAACAGATTTGGGCAGAACAACTAAAAACGTTGAACCTAAAACAACGACTTCTTCTGTTTCTAATACCGATAATCATGAAGTTCAAGATGGAGTGTTAACTTGTACTTATAATTCAAAAGGTGATGCCGAAACACAAACCGTAACGTTTGTTGCAAATTATAAGAATAGTGTTGTAATTAATAGTAACTTCAACTATGTTGTTATGTCAAATTTAGACACTACTTCAGCAGTTATTGAAGATTTAAAAAGTCAATATGAAAACTTTTACATAAATAATGCGGCAGTCATGGGTAATAACATTACTTTTGAAAAAAATGAAAAAGGTTTTACGTTTAACGCTGAGACAAATTATAATACTTCTGATTTTGATAAAGTTATGCTTACTAACGGTCAAACAATATTATATGTTAAACCAGAAAAGTCTGATACTTATGAAATATTACAAAAAGCATACACGGATAAGGGTTTTAGCTGTGTAATTTCTAAGGAATAATCATGAAAAATAAAAATAGTTTAAAAAATCTTGTGGTTGCAATGATGATTTTAGATGTCATCGCGGTATTAAACCTTGGCTTGCAAGTCTATTTGAAAGATGTTTCCTATCCATCATACTTAGTACTTATATTAAGCAATATTGTTGTTTTTACAACTTATAAAAAGAATAAAAAATCATAAAATTATTTTATGATTTTTTATTTATTTCTTTTAAAACTATGTACATAACCATACTGGTTGTAACAACAATACCAGTCATTATCGAAAATATAAGTGCATTCATACCGAATCCTAATTTTCCCAAAATATATAAAACACTATATTTTAACACCATAGAAACAGTAGACGTTATAAATAATTTATTTGTTTTATCCATTGCTTGCAAAGCCACTGATAAGGTAGGCTGCATGTATAAAATCAAAAAGAATGGCCCAATTAAATATATGTAATTAATGCCATAATTAACGTTGTATACTAATTCTAGTATTGCCTCAGGAAATATTAAAATAATTGCTAAGCATGCTGCTCCAACCATCATTGATAAAAGCATTAGTTTTAATAATTTTTTATTAAATTCTTTATACCTTTTATTAGAATAAGCTTTTGTAATATTAGGAAGTAAGGCGGAAGCTATGGAAATAGAAAAAAAACTTGGCATTGATAAAATGGGAATTATATAAGAATTTATTATACCGTATTCTAAAGTTATGTAGTTAGATGAAAAACCAGTAGATAAAAGTGTATTAGTAAGTATTATTGGCTCTAAAAAGAAACCCACTGACGATATTAATCTAACTGATGTAGTAGGAATTGATATTTTTAGAATTTCCTTAATTATTTTTAGATTGAAAATTCCTTTTTCTTTTAATGTATATTTCTTGCTTATGCTTCTTTGCATTATGATAATATTTGTTATTTCCGTTATAACGTTAAATAATATTATAAAGATAACTGCTGTTATATTGGATTTAGTAATTGCAAGAGGAAGGAGTGTTATGATTAATCCAATTTTAACAATCTCTTCAGTAACATTTGTAACGGAAGCTGGCATCATGTCTTCTTTTCCATGTAAAAAACCTCTTTGAATGCTTGATACAGTTATAAAAGGTATTATAAATATAACACACATAATAGCGGGTGCTAAAGCTTTATTATGAAGCATGGTCGCAATAAAACTAGATGTTAATAAAACAAGTATTATTAAAATAATGTTAATTATTGCACCAAGTATGTAAGCATTTTTTAGTAGGTCTTTATTTTTATACTTTCCTTCAGCACTTATTTTACTTATTGATATAGGGAAACTAAACTGCGTAATACTTATGATAAGCATAAAAGTAGGTGTAATCATCGCATATAGACCAACTACGGTTACACCAGCTATTCTGGTATATATGATTTTTCCAAGCATACCTAATACTTTGGCAACAGCACCTGATACTAATAAAATTATAATGTTTTTAACAAGTAGGTTATTTTTAATTTTTATCATATTAAAGTATATTAATAAGCATCATAAAATTAACCTTATACTGATTAAATTCTATAATAGTAACGTTTTCTCTTTGATTTTGCCATGTATATGTTATATAATATAAAATGTTGATAATGATGATAGAAGTCATTATGTTTCGAATATATTTATAAGGATGGTAGAGATGAAGAAAAGTTTTGTTAAAAGAATATTTGTATTTTTTATAGTCATAGCATTATTTAGTTTAGTTTATATACCGCTATTTAATGATATGAAGTTTGGATTGGATTTGAAAGGTGGTTTTGAAGTATTATACCAAGTCAAAAGAAGTGATGGCAAAAAGCTTACATCAAGTGATATGAATAGTACTTACGATGTTTTAAAAAGAAACGTTGATTCTCTTGGTGTATCAGAACCTGAAATAACAATGGAAGGAACTGATAGAATAAGGGTAAAATTAGCGGGTGTAACTGATATAGAAGGAGCAAGAAAGGCTTTGTCAAGCGTTGCTAATGTATCATTTAGAGATACTGATGATAAGCTTTTAATGGATTCTAGTGTTATTAAAGGTGCTAGGTTATCATATGATGACACGGGTAAACCCGCAATATCGTTATCTGTTGCGGATAAAGCTAAGTTTTTAGAAGTTACAACTGAAATTAGTGGAAAGGAAGCTGGTAAAAACGTAATGGTTATATGGTATAACTTTGAAAATGGAGTTAATTCATTTGATAAAGATGGCGAAACTTGTGGTGATGAGGGGAGCGTTTGCTTATCGGCTGCAACGGTATCGCAAGGTTTTTCCAGTGATGTTATTATAACTGGTAACTTTGAAAAAGAAGAAGCAGAAAGGTTAGCAACCAGTATAAATGCTGGCTCTATTTCAACTAAGCTATCAGAGATATCTTCTCAAAATGTTAATGCATCATACGGAGAAGGAGTTTTAACTAAAACGTTTACTGCTGGGTTAATTGGACTGATTTTGGTAATCGTATTTATGACGATCCTTTATAAATTTTCAGGATTTATATCAGGCGTTAACTTACTTTTATACATGCTTGTTGTAATGGGGATATTTTGGTTAATAGGTGGGGTTTTAACTCTTCCTGGTATAGCTGCATTAGTACTTGGCATTGGAATGGCTGTTGATTCATGTGTTGTGACAAACGAAAGAATAAAAGAAGAATTACAGGCTGGGAAAAGTTTAGAAAGTGCTTATAAAGCCGGTAATGAAGAGTCTTGGAGCACTATTTTCGATGCTAATGTTACAACGTTAATTGTTGCAATTGTATTATTTATCTTTGGAGAAAGTTCTATTAAAGGGTTTGCAACAATGCTTATGATAACTATTTTTGCAACAATGTTTATAATGGTGTTTGTAAATAGAAAAGTTTTAAAAATGTTTGTTTCAACGGAAAAGTTTTATAAAAAACCTACCTCATTTATAAGATTTGAAAAGAAAAATAAAAAAGAAACTAAGAAAGTTAATATTGATTCAATTAATTTAATAAAGAAGTGTTTTTGTGTAACTACTATATATTTAGCTATAGGTGCTATTTACCTATTAGTTAATGGATTAAATTTAGGAATTGATTTTAGAGCAGGATCTGACATAACATTAAGTGCCGATAACATGAAAGTAGGAGAAGTTAAAAAAGACTTAGAAAGTATGGGCTACGATGTTGTTTCTATTAACGAACAAGAAAATAATGAAATATACATAAGATTAAATACTGAATTAAAAGAAGATGGAATAAATAAGGTAAATAATCATTTTGAGCAAAAGTATAACGCTAAAACAGAAATTAACGTTGTAACTAACATAGTTAAACAAGAACTTATTAAAAACGCAATATATTCCGTTTTAATAGCAGCAGTAGCAATAATTATTTATATTTCAATTAGATTTAAGTTTAGCTATGCTATATCATCTATTTTAGCGCTTTTACATGACGTGTTGTTTGTAATTATATTATTTGCATTATTTAAAATAGAAGTAAACGTAATATTTATTGCAGCAATCCTTACGATAGTTGGGTACTCAATTAATAATACGATAGTTGTTTTTGATAGAATAAGAGAAAATATGAGTGCGTTTAAGAAAAAACTAACAACAGATGAATTAAAGACTGTTGTTAATAAGAGTATTTCTGAAACTTTTAATAGAGCAATTTATACAACCATTACTACGCTAATCCCAGTAATTAGTTTAATATTACTTGGTTCTAAAGGAATATTGCCATTTAATGTTGCATTGATATTCGGTCTTGTTGCAGGTACTTATTCATCGGTATTACTAGCAGGTCAGATTTGGTATATGATAGAAAAGAAAAACTGTAAAAAATAAAATTTTATAAGGAAGGTAATAATAATGAAGCAAAAAGAAGATGCTTACACTTTAGATGATTTGCTTAATAAGGTGAAAACTTACATAAAGGTTAGTGATGATATAAATTTAATTAAAAAGGCGTATGATTTTGCTAGTAAAGCACACTCTGGACAGTTAAGATTAACTGGTGATGATTATATTTTACACCCGCTTAATGTTGCATATATATTAACGGAAGTATATGCAGATAGTCAGACTCTTGCAACTGCATTGTTACATGATGTTGTTAATTTTGCGAATGTTAAGTTAGAAGAAGTTGAAGAAGCATTTGGCCCAGAAATTAAAAATCTAGTTGATGAAATATCAAGGATTAATAAGTTATCATTATCAGCGGATAATGAAGCATTAATTTCTTATCATAAAAAAATTTTAGTAGGTTTATCTGGCGATGTTCGTGTAATAATACTAAAAATTGCTGATAGATTACATAACATGAGAACCTTATGGGCGATTCCAGAGAACAAGAGAAAGGAAAAAGCAAAAGAAACCCTTGAAATTTTAGCTCCTATTGCTCATCGCTTAGGAATAAATCATATTAAAAGTGAACTAGAGGATCTTTCCTTAAAATATTATAAACCTGAAGTTTATAGCGACATATTAGAGAAACTAAGTGAATCAAGAGGAGAACTTGATAATTCTGTTGGCGAGATGCTGCAAAGTGTTTCTAAGATTTTAACTGATAATAATATACCCCATGAGATGAAGGGAAGAACAAAGAGTGTTTATAGTATATATAATAAATTAAACAAAGGTAAATCTTTTAATGAAATATATGATATTTTAGCATTAAGGTACTTAGTTAACACTGAGGCTGAATGTTATTTAGCATTAGGTCTTATTCATGCGAAATATAAACCTGTTCCAAAACGTTTTAAGGATTACATTGCAAGACCAAAAACCAATGGTTATCAGTCACTTCATACAACCGTTTTTGGAGTTGATGGCAAACTTTTTGAAATCCAAATTAGAACGTATGAAATGGATAAAATAGCAGAGTATGGATTTGCTTCCCACTGGTCATATAAAGAAAATGGTGTTAACAAGACAAACTCTATGGAGGAAAAGCTTAAATCATTTAGGTCTATTATTGAATTAAATGAACAGCAGGTTGAAGGTGAAGAATTTGTAAACACCGTTAAAAATGAAGTTTTTAATTCAAATAATATATATGTTTATACCCCTAAAGGTGATGTTTTTGAGCTTCCTCTTGGTTCTACTCCAATAGATTTTGCATACCGTGTACATACATCCGTTGGACATCAAATGATTGGCGCATTAGTAAACGGTAACATCGCACCACTTGATTATAAATTAAAAGATGGTGACATTGTAAAGATAAACACTAATAAAAATAATAAGGGTCCATCAAAAGAATGGCTAAACATAGCCTATACAACTAGCGCTAAAAATAAAATAAAAGCTTTTTTTAGTAAGATAGATAAAGATGAATTAATTGCAAGTGGTAAAGACCAACTTCTTAAGACAATGAGAAGAAAAAAGCTTTCTACAAATGACATTTTAAGTCAGGATAATCTTTTACCTATATTAGATGAATTAGGATTAAATGGTGAAAATGACTTGTATTATGAATTAGGGGTAGGAAAATATAATCCAACTCAAATCATTAAAATGATAATGGGTGAAAAGGAAGAAAAAAATATTATTGATAAGGTCCTTAAATATTCTTCAAAACAAATGCAGGCAACCGGAGATGTAATTATTGACGGAATGGATGATTTGAAAGTAAGCTTTGGAGGATGTTGTAAACCTATTAAAGGAGATCAAATAATAGGATATATATCAAAAGGGAATGGTATTACTATTCATCGCAGTAATTGCTATAATATTTGTGATGTAAATGATAGAATAATAAATGTTAAATGGAACCCAAATAGTTCTAAAAAGTATGTTACTAACGTTTTGATTTATACTGAAAAAAAAGATAACTTACTTTTAGATATCATTTCTAAAACAACGTCGTTAAACGTTGGTGTAAAAAGTGTTAACACAATAAGCAACACGGATTATAATGTTTTTGATATTGATATTTTAATAGAAAATACTGAAAAATTAAATAAATATATCGCAGCACTAGGGCAACTACCATACGTAAATCAGGTGGAAAGAGGTAATAAATAATGCGGGTAATTGTTCAAAGGTGCATAAAAGCCTCAGTTAAAGTAAATCAAAACATTGTGGGTGAAATAGATAAAGGATACGTATTATTAGTAGGTTTAACTCATGATGACAACGAAGAGATAATAAATAAAATGGCTAAAAAAATAGTTAATTTAAGAATTTTTGAAGATGAAAATGAGAAGATGAACTTAAGTATAAATGATATAAATGGAAGTATTTTATCCGTTTCGCAATTCACTTTATATGCAAAGTTAGAAGGAAGAAGGCCATCTTTTACAGATGCTATGAAATATAGTGAAGCGCTTGTTCTATATAATAAGTTTAATGATGATTTACGTAACCTAGGTATAAACGTTAAAACTGGTGAATTTGGCGCTGATATGAAAGTTAGTTTAGTAAACGATGGACCGGTTACTATAATTATAGATAGTGAGGATATATAATGAAGAAAAACGTTAATTATAAGTATTTAAACATTTTGCTTATTCTAGGAATTGTGTATTTATTATTTTTGATGAGAAATTTATGGCTAGGAGCGGTATCAAAAATAATTGGGATTATTTTACCTTTTGTTATTGCTTTTGGAATATCATATGTTTTATATCCTTTTTTAAAATTTTTGATGGAAAAGAAAATTCCTAAAGCTATTTCGGTATTTATTATAATAACGCTTGTTTTGCTAGTGGTTGGACTTACTACTTATTATGTGGTTCCACTTTTCTTTAATCAGTTAATTAATTTATTAACAAATCTAGGCAAAGTATCATCTGATATAGCTTTAAAATATGGCGTGGATACAAAGGTAATAAATGATACTATAAACCTTTATTCTTCTAAAATAATAAGTGGAATTGGAGATGTTTTATCAAGTGGGTCGTTTATTGGAATTCTAAGTAAATCGGTTGATTATGTTTCTAAATCTGTAATTATTTTTATTGTTTCAGTATATTTTCTAATAGATATGGAAAAAATTAGAGGTAAATTTAAAAAATATTTAATAAAAAAAGGTGCGAAAAAATATCATCTGTTTTCAAACATTGATAAAGAAATTACTTCCTATTTAAAGGGTCTTGGAATATTTATGATCATTCAGTTTTTTGAATATACATTTTTGTTTCTTATAATAGGCCATCCGAATTTCTTGTTATTAGGTGTTCTTGCCTGCATAACTACGGTTATACCTTATTTTGGAGGTATTATAACCAATGTAATTGCACTTTTAATAGCATCTGTTATTTCGTCTAAATTATTTATTTTAACGCTTATCATAACGCTAGTATTTCCAAATATAGATGGTTATATAATATCACCTAAAATATATGGAAAAACAAATCAGTTACCACCGTTGCTTACCATTTTTGTGGTTTTTGCTGGTGGCGCGTTATTAGGTTTTATGGGAATTGTAATCGCGGTTCCGTTAACAATCATAATAATGTCAGTAATAAGATCGTATAAAAATGAAATTTCTTTATCTATAAAGAAAGTGAAAGGAAAAATGTAAATATAAATAAAAATTGAATAAAAAACTTTATTTTTAATTTAATATAATATATAATTATATTAAATAAGGAGGATATATGACTGGATTAATTATTGTTATAGTAATTATCGTTTTATTGTTACTATATGTAGCAGGAACTTACAATTCATTAGTAAGCTTAAGAAATAAGGTAAGGGATCAATGGTCTCAAATCGACGTTGTTTTAAAAAACAGAAATGATTTGATACCTAACGTTGTAGAAACGGTAAAAGGTTATGCTAAGCACGAAAAAGAAACTTTAAATGCGGTAATAGAGGCTAGAAATAAAGCAACTAGTGCTACTACTAGTGAAGAAGAAATGAAAGCAGCTGGAGAAGTAACCCAGGCTTTAGGACGTTTATTTGCACTAGCAGAAAGTTATCCAGATTTAAAAGCTAACCAAAACTTTATGGATTTACAAGCTAATTTGAAGGAGATAGAAGAAAAAATACGTTTTGCAAGACAATTTTACAATGATACGGTCTTATCTTATCAAAATAAAATTGAAATGTTTCCATCAAATATAGTAGCTAATATGTTTGGCTTTAAACCAGAAGCTTTCTTTGAAGCTACTGAAGAAGAAAGAAAAAACGTACAAGTTAAATTTTAGTCTACTAACAAAGTAGACTTTTTTCTTTTAAAGGAGGAAGAGTGTATGAAAAAAATATTAAAATATATATCCATTGCTATACTATTATTTATTTTTCCCCTTGTTGTAAAGGCTAATAGTATTTCTAAAATAGATATGGATATATACGTAGATAAAAGTGGAACGGCGCATGTGACTGAAACTTGGAGTGCTAATTTAAATCAAGGTACCGAAGGATATAAACCATATTATAACATTGGAAATGCGAATATAACAAATTTCAACGTTAGTGAAAATGGTAAAACATATACATATAACGACTATTGGAACACTAACGATAGTTTTAATGATAAAGCGTATAAAAATGGTATTAATTATATTTCTGATGGTTTAGAGTTATGTTGGGGTATAAGTAGTTATGGTTACCATAACTATGTTTTAACTTATGATATTAAAGGTTTTGTAGCTACCGTAGAAGACGCTGACATGATATACTGGACTTTAATTCCATATGAATTATCATCTAAGCCAAATGATGTTCATATTAAGATTCATACTGATAATTATTTAAGTGATAGCGTACCGGTTTGGGGTTACGGTAATTATGGTGGAACAGCTTATGTATATGATGGATATATAGAGATGAATTCAGAAGGTACTTTAGAGTCAAATGAATACATGACCATATTAGTTAAGTTTGATAAAGGAACATTTGATACACCTAATGTATTAAGTGAAGGTTTTGATTACTATCATGATATGGCAGATGAAGGATCTACCAAATATAAAGAAAATAAAGGTTCAAGTTTTGCTGGCTTTTTTATAGGCGTTTTAAATGTATTAATTCAAATTATAGTTTGGGCATCAGTAATATTTGGTATAAGTAAAGCCGCTAAAAACGCTGGTAATAAAGTTGGAACTAAAACTTTTAACTTTGGTCCTCAAGGAAAAAGCTTACCGAAAGACATACCTAATTATCGTGATATACCATTTAATAAAGATATATATAGAACGTTTTGGATAGCAGAAGGTTATAAATTAAATAAAAATAAAACTGACTTTTTAGGAGCAATACTTTTAAAATGGTTAAAAGAACAAAAAATAACTATTAAAAAAGTAGAAGCTGGTTTTATAAAGAAGAAAGAGGAAACCGCTATTGATTTAACAAAAGAAAATACGTTTGATAACACTTTAGAACAAGATTTATATAATATGATGAAAGAAGCAAGTCGTGACGGCATATTAGAGTCTAAAGAGTTTGAAAAATGGTGTAATGATAATTATAGTAAAATACTTTCATGGTTTGATAAAATAATAGATGAAGAAACAAATAAATTAATAAATGAAGGTAAAATAACAGTAGCAGAAAAAACATCATTTAAAGTATTTAAGTCTAAGGAATACATAGTAGATCAATCAATGAAAGAAGAAGCTATTAAGTTAAAAGGACTTAAGAACTTCTTAGAAGAGTTCTCTAGAATAGATGACAAAGAAGCTATTGAAGTTAATATGTGGGAGTATTATTTAATATATGCTCAAATACTTGGCATTGCAGATAAGGTAGCTAAACAATTTAAAAAGTTATATCCTGAAATTATTGACAATCCAGAGCTTGGGTATACGTATACCGACATTATGTTTATTCACATGGTAAGCCATAGCGGAATGCGCTCAGCAACCACATCACAGCAAAGAGCACAAAGTTACTCATCTGGTGGAGGGGGATTCTCTTCCGGAGGCGGAGGCGGCGGTTCCTTCGGTGGTGGAGGAGGCGGAGGAGGCTTTAGATAGTTTCCTTCTCCAAAAAAACCTAATTGACTAATCATTAAAAATATAATAAAATATATTTAGTTTTTAGTAAGAAGTGACAACTTACACCCAAAAATAAAAACTAGACAATTAAATAATATAAACAAAGAGCACTTATGTGAAATAGGGTGGCACCGTGGACAAATTTGTTCATCCCTATAACTTTAAGGCTCTTTTTATGTTAGGAGTGATTGTAGCTGAAAAAAGTGGCGATATTATTAAGACTTAAAAAACGAAATGAAAATTCGTTGATTGAAAAGTTTGAAATCAGGCAGGATGTTATAAATGCCATTAAGAGTTATGATGTAAACTATTATTTAATTCCTATTAATACCATTTCTAACGATGATTATGATAATGTATTAGAAATGATAAAAATGGCAGATGGTGTTATTATTCCGGGTGGAAGTAAAGGTGGCACACAAATGGAATTTAATATTATTAAATATTTATTTGATAATGATATTCCGACACTTGGTATATGTTTAGGCCATCAAAGTATGGGAAGAACGTTTGGTGGTGTAAAAAAACAAGTAGAAGACCACATGGTATTAGATAAAAAATATGCACATTATGTGAATATTAAAAAGGATTCATTATTGTATAAAATAATTGAAAAAGAAAGAATGTTCGTTAATAGTAGACATAGGCTTATTATTGAAAATACTAGTTTGGATATTTCAGCATATAACGACGAAAATATGCCAGAGGCATTTGAAGATAAAAATAAAAAATGCTTTATAGGAGTGCAGTGGCATCCAGAAAGTATAATGGATCCTGATAACAAAAAAATATTTGATTACTTTATAAGTAAGTTATAGAAAGGAAGATATTATGATAACTAAACCAAAGGGAACAAAAGATATTTATGGAGTAGAAGCTAAAAGATGGCAATACGTATCTAAAGTAATAGACGAGGTAATGGAAAAGTATAATTATAACTTTATACGTGTTCCAGTATTTGAAGCAAGCGAATTATTTCATAGAGGAGTTGGAGAAACAACTGATATAGTAACAAAAGAGACATATGATTTTACTGATCGTGGTGATCGATGCATGACACTTAGACCAGAAGGTACTGCAGGGGTTGCTAGATGTTTTATTGAAAATAAAATGTATGGCAATGATGATAAACCTGCTAAATTCTACTATAACATGCCAATGTACCGATATGAAAGACCACAAGCGGGAAGGTATAGAGAACTTACTCAATTTGGTTATGAGTTAATAGGAAGTGATGATCCACTAGCAGATGCTGAAGTAATATCACTTGCTGTTAACATATATAAAATATTAGGATTAAAAGGAATTAAAGTCAATATTAACTCATTAGGTGATAAAGAATCTAGAGATAATTATAGAGAGGCTTTAGTTAATCATTTTAAACCACATATAGATGAGTTATGTTCTGACTGCAAAGAAAGATTAGAAAAAAATCCACTTAGAATCCTTGATTGTAAAGTAGACGCTGGCAAAGACATTATGAAAACAGCACCTATTACAATAGACTATTTAAATGAAGCGTCTAAAGAAAGATTTGAAAAAGTTAAAGATTATTTAGAAGTTATGGGCGTAGAATACATAGTTGATCCATCTGTAGTAAGGGGGCTTGATTATTATAATCATACCGTGTTTGAAGTAGAAGCTAGTGTTGAAGGCTTTGGTGCCCAAAACGTTATCGGTGGTGGAGGCCGTTATAATGGTATGATAGAACAGTTAGGTGGACCTAGTACTCCAGCGATTGGCTTTGCAGCAGGCTTTGATAGGTTAATGCTTGCTTTAGAATATGAAAAAGTAAATATTCCGATAAATGAAAGCGTTGATTTATTCTTATTATATGTAAATGAAGATGAAAAAAAATATGCTGCTTATTTAACTAATGAACTTAGAATGAATGGTTTTGTTGTAGAAACCGATTATTTAAATAGAAGCTTAAAAGCAGGATTCAAACAGGCTGATAGGTTAAATAGTAAATTCACTATCGTACTTAATAGTGAAGATTTAGAACGTAACGAGATTAAAATTAAAAATAATAAAACAAAAGAAGAAGAAATAGTATCATTAGACGCTTTAATTTATTATTTAGATGAAAATATAACAGAAGATGAGGAATGTGGATGCTCACATGATGATCACGAATGCGGTTGTGGTGATAGTTGTCATTGCAAGGATAAATAGGTGTTTGTATGAAAGAAATTAATATAGAAACATTTGAGCCAATATACGACATAAATGAAATGACAAAATATGATGGATTTATAGCTCCTGATGGTGGTTTTCATAGAGTAAGTATTAAAAATAAACATAAACCAACGCATAACGAATGGGCTGATAAATATGTTGTTAATAAACTTAATTATATTAAATTACTTGCTAATCCATCGGAGAGTATATTATATACTTTATCACGGCTTAAAGATAAGCAAGATATTTTAATTCACTTTTATGGATATGTTTATCTTGGGCATGATTCCTATGATAGAAAACCTATAATTATATATCCAGATAAAAATATAAATAATATTTCCGTAACCAAAAGACAATTATCAGTTATATATGATATATTGAATAAAAATAACGAACTCGATTATATGAATTTTAATTTGGAAGATAAAATTGAGGAAGAAAAATTAAATGCTTATGTTGATAAATATATAAGAGATTTATTAGATAGGAGAAAATAATATGATTAATTATAAAGAAAGAATAAATGAAAAAATAACAATATCTGGTTTTGCTGAAAAGGTAAGAAATTTACAGTGGGTACAATTTATCGTACTTAGAAATGAAGGGCAAAGAATACAAATTACAATCGAAAAATCTGATGAAAAAAACAAAGAAATGGTTGAAATCGTAAATAATTTAACAAATGAATCAACGATTACTGTAACAGGCACTATAAAAGAAAATGAAAAAGTTAAAATGGGTGGTATGGAGTTAATTCCTGATTCTATTACAGTAACAAGCGCCTCAGCACCTGAACTTCCTATTAATATAACTAATAAGGATGCAGCAGCGATTGATACTAGAATGGATAATAGATTTATTGACCTTAGAAACGACGTTAATTTTCATATATTTAAAATACAAACCGAATTCGTAAGAGCGATGAGAGAGTATTTATATAAAGAAGATTTCACTGAAATTCATACCCCAAAATTAATCGGTGCAGCATCAGAATCAGGTAGTGAAGTGTTTGTTGTAGATTACTTTGGAGATAAGGCATATTTAGCGCAATCACCGCAATTTTATAAACAAATGGCAATAGCAGCAGGATATGAAAGAGTATTTGAAGTAGCTCCTTGCTTTAGAGCCGAGAATTCAAATACTAATAGACATGCAACAGAATTTACTTCATTTGACTTAGAATTCGCTAACATTAACTCATACGAAGATGTAATGGCGGTTGAAGAAGAACTTTTAGTAGCGGGTCTTACCGCTGTTAAAGAAAAATATGGGGATTTAATAAAAGAATTATATGGTGTAGAAGTAGTGGTTCCAAAAACACCTTTTCCAAGAATAGATTTACAAGATTTATATAAAGAATTAAGTGAGAGATATGGTTATAAAGTGCCTGATCATGATATTGGTGATATGAACGCTGAAGCAGAAAAATTAACTAGCAAGTATGCTATGGATGTGTATGGACACGAATTTATTTTTGTAACTGGTTTTAGTAAAACGAAAAGAGCATTTTATCATATGAGAAAAGATGATGTTCCTCAAGGTTATGACCTTATATGGAAAGGTACTGAAATAACAACTGGTGCGCAAAGAGAACATAGATATGACGTGTTGGAAAAACAAGCTAACGAAAAAGGTTTAGGGGAAGATATTAAATTCTACAAAGACTTCTTTAAGTATGGATGTCCACCTCACGGAGGATTTGCACTTGGAATCGATAGAATGACAATGCTTCTTTTAGGACTTCCTTCACTTAAAGAAACCATGTTCTTATTTAGAGGGCCAAATAGAATTACGCCTTAGTAATGTAAAATAAGTATGTTATTAGTAAAGCATACTTATTTTTTATTGTTTTTTAATATAAAATAATATATAATTAGTTTAGAATAAGAATAGGAGTGGGAATGTGAAAGAAGAAATACTTGATTTAGAATCTGATTTTGCAAATAATGAATACTTTGGCACTAATGTTTGGACCGAAGAAAAATACCGCGTACTAAGTGGTAATGTTCCAGTGCTTTTATCCGCTCCGCATGCTGTCAATCAGATTCGTGGGGATGATGTAAGAAATGCAGAAAAATATACTGGAGCACTAGTTAGATATTTAAGTAGTGCAACAAGTTCTTATGCAATATTTGAACTTTTTACCCACGCTGATCCTAACTTTGATGATGAGCATAATTATAAAAATGGTATTATAAATTTAATAGAAACCTATAAAATTAAATTACTTATTGACATCCATTCTAGCAGTTTTAATGATGATACTGATATTGACATTGTAACAAATCAAAGATCTACTTTATGTGGTATAAATGATTTGCCAGACAAAATAAAAGAAATTGGTAATAAATATAAAATAAAAGTTGATGAAAATAACGTTCCTAATAAAACTTTTGAAAATGAGATAATAGCAGTTACTTCATTGGTATGTGGTGTACCCGCACTTAGAATAGTAATTAATGATAAAAAATTAGATGTTATAAATAATGAAGAGTGTTTTAATAATATATGTAAAACAATAGAAGAACTCATTTTAATGTTTAAATAGTGTAAATAAGTTTAATAAATCTTGAATAAAGTATTAGTATAGTGATATAATATAAGTGACCTGAAGGTTCCGTGAAACTAGCACATTTAACCCGCTAAGATATTAAAAGGGAATCAGAATCAGTAGTGGTGTTCATGCTTAAATTTATTTAAGAAGTCTAAAGCTATTGTGGGATGCCCACCTGCGTGAGTTGCAGGTTATCTTGCTAGGTAAACGACCCTTTGGGTCTTTTTTTAATATTTAAAAACATGTGTTCATAATTTTTAAATAAATAATTTGACGTAGAATCTCTTTTTTGCTAACATATAGTTTATAAAAAGGAGAAATTTTATGGCTTCATATGAAAAATATAGTCGTGATCAAAGGTTAGTTTATCATAAAACCGCAAGAAGCTGTGATAAATATAAATCTCGCCTTACTCATGAATGGATATTTATTAATTTATTATATAAAGAAGAAATAAAGAAAGATCCAATACTCGCTAAAAGATTTTTAATGTATATGATACAGTATTATCCAGAATATAAGTGGACTAGTTTTGATTTAAATAATCCTATCGGAACGATTATATTAGAAAGTGATATTTCAGATAAAGTTTTTAGAGGAATTAATATTTTTAAAGATATGCAAGAAGCTAAAACAAAAGCTATGGAATATGGTGAGAAAGTTACTGACTTTTTAATACGCTATTGTAACTATTCTTTAATAAAATGTCAGAATCAAAACATCATAATTACAGCTCAAAGTAACTGTGATAAAATATTTGAAGAAGAATTATATAATGGTTATTCACTTCAAAGAAAAGCAAAACTTCGTTATGTACAAACTGATGATATAATGAAGCAAGCTTATCCTATGATTGATGGATATTTTACTCATTTACCTGTTCTTCCTACAAAAGATCTTGGAATTGAAATAGACGAAATGATTGAAAATAAAGATGGCATTTTTGTAAAAATAAAATAAGTTTATAGTTTGTAATAAAGGAAAATTGGTATGGAACAAAGCAGAACAGAAAAAATAATAGGAATATATAATATAAATAAACTAAATAACACTAACGTACTTTTAGTTGGAATAGGCGGAGTAGGTGGTATAACATTTGAAATGTTAGTTAGATGTGGAGTTGAAAATATTACTATTGTTGATTATGATACGTTTGAAGAAAGTAATTTAAATAGACAGATTTTAAGTTTGACAAGTAATATTGGACAAAAAAAGATAGATGTTGCTAAAAAAAGAGCCTTAGAAATTAACTCTAGGTGTAAAATAAACACTATTTTAGGAAAGATAGATAGTAACATGCTTAATAATTTACCTTCTAATTTCGATTACATCATTGATGCCTGTGATGATTTGAAAGCAAAAGTAGCACTTGTTAAATACGCGGTTAAAAATAATGTCAAAATAATATCATGTTGTGGTACAGGAAATAGAGTTAATCCAGAAAAACTTAAGATATCAAACATATGGAAAACCGAATATGATCCTTTAGCTAAAAAATTTAGATTAGAACTTAGAAAAGAAAAAATAAATTATAAATTACCAGTTGTTTTTTCAAGTGAGCAACCAATTAAGACAAATGGTGTTATAGGTTCTTTAGCAACGGTGCCTAATAGTGCTGGAATACTTCTTGCAAGTTACGTAATAAACGACGTTATTAGTAAATAAAATTTATTGTAATTTAAATTAGAAGATGCTAAAATGGTTATGTAAAATAGGAGTTGAAAAAAATGAGAAAATTTAAGTTATTATTGATGCTGTTTGTTTGTGGGTTTATTTTCACCTTAAACGTTAAGGCGGAAGGGCCTAACATTATTTGCCCTTCTAACGTTACTACGGGTAATCCATTTACATGCACTATAACTACTGATGAGGTGGTAAACGTAGTAAGTGATCTTAAGGTATATAAAGGTAAAACAACGATGAGCGAAAATGGTTCGATAGAATTTAAAACAAACGAAGAGGGAAGTTTTGATATTAGTATACTAAATGAAGATTATACCAATACGTTTAATACTGTAACCGTAGTAGCTAAAAAGCCGGTTACGACCACTAAAACTACTACCACTACCACAACAAAGAAAAAATCAAGTAATAATTATTTATCATCCATTATGATAGATGGCAAACAAATCAATGATTTTTCTAAAGATAAAACCAAATACTACGTAAACGTAACAAATGATACCTTAAAAGTTATAATTAGTGCTAGGCTAGAAGATGAAACTGCTTCCTATGATATAAATGGACCACAAACTCTTGAGGTAGGAGATAACGAATATACGATAGGGGTAACATCCGAAGATAATACGACTAAGTTTTATAAAATAATTGTTACAAGAGTATTAGAAGAGGAATCTAATAACACAAGGATATCCAGTTTAAAAGTTTCTGGTTATAAACTAAATTTTGATGGTAATTCTAAAACTTATCATCTAAAGATTGATAAAGATGATAATAAGCTTAATATAAAAGTTGATCTAGAAGATGAAACTGCTTCGTATGAAATTGAAGGAAATAGCAATTTAAAAAACGGAAGCGTTGTTAAGATAGTTGTTACGGCTGAAAATAATGAGTTTGATACTTATCGTATAATAATAAGTAAAGAACAAAAACCTAATTATATAATATACGTAGTTATTGGAGCATCTGTTTTAGTTATTATTTTATTAATAATTTTTATGATACGTAAGAAAAAAAACAAAGAAAAAAATAATAATGCAAAAAAAGAGAGTAATTATAATAAAAAAGCTGATGATTTAGAAAAAACTATTCAAATACCTAATATAAATAATACTAATAAAAGCGTTGATAATGATGATGTAGAAGAAACGAAAGTGGTATCTTATGAGGAAGAAGAATCATTAGACAAAACAAAGGTTGTAGATTTAAATTCCGAAATAGAAAAAGTGTTTGAAGACACCTTTAAAGATATAAATAACGATTAAAAAATAAAGAACTAATTTTTGTTCTTTATTTTTTCTATATTATCTAAGGTTGTTTTTAATACCCTCTCATATTTATTATTTTTAGGCTTGTAATAAACTCTGTTTTTTAAGTTTTCTGGTAAATATTGTTGAACTACGTAACTACCAGGATAGTCATGAGGGTATTTATAACCAAAGGCCCTAGCGTTAATATGGCTTGGGACAGGGCCAATATTTCCATCTTCTACGTCTTTTAAAGCTAAGTCTAGTGCAACGTGCCCACTGTTTGATTTAGGTGCAAGGCATAAGTCAATTACCATATCGCCAAGTGGTATTCTAGCTTCCGGAAGACCTAATCTTTCGCAAGCATTTATACAAGCGTCAACCCTTACTCCCATGTTTGGATTAGCTAATCCAATATCCTCATAAGCAATAACCGTCATCCTTCGGTAAATACTATCTAAGTCACCTGAAGAAATTAAACGTGCAAGATAATGAAGCGCAGCATTCACATCAGAGCCTCTAATTGATTTTTGAAACGCAGATAAAACATCATAATGACCGGTTTCGTTTTCATCCATAGGACTTGCTGCTTTATTGTTAATCGTTTTAATAATATCTATGGTTATGTTTTTATCACTAGTACTATAATAAGCTACTTCAAGTAAGTTGAGGGCAAATCTAAAATCACCGTTTGACATCGTGGAAATTAGATTTAAGGCATCATTTTTAATTTTTATATCATTTAAACTTTTGCAAGCTTTTTTAAGCCCTTTTGTAATTTCTTCTTTAGTAAGTGGCAATAACTCAAATATCTGACATCTACTTCTTATCGCCGGGTTGATTTTATGATATGGATTAGATGTGGTAAGCCCGATTAAAGTTATTAAACCATTTTCTAGCATAGGAAGTAATAAATCCTGTTTATCTTTGTTAAGACGGTGTATTTCATCAACCACAAGTACAATGTTTCCGTATATTTTAGTTTCTTCAAATACTATTTCAAAATCCTTTTTGTTATTAAAGGTGGCGTTCAAAAATCTATGTTTAACATTTAATTCCTCTGTTATAGCATTTGCAATTGAAGTTTTACCGGTCCCAGGAGGACCATATAAAATCATAGAAAAGATTTTTTTGTTTTTAACTAGATTAGTTAAAATCTTATCTTTCCCAATCAAGTGTTCTTGACCGATTACTTCTGATAATTTTTTAGGTCTTAACGCGTTTGCTAAAGGTTCACTATTCATATAAAACACCTCTTTTTAATTATAACATTAATGTCAATTTTATTAAAGAATGAGTAATGTAATTGAAAAAAAATATATTATTATGTATACTTATAATAGGTGATAAAATGATAGATGATATAAATGATTATATCAATTACATATATATTGAAAAGAAGTTAAGTAATAATACTAAAGAAGCTTACTTAAATGACCTTCTTTCTTTTGATGATTACAATAACCATAAGCCAGCAAAAAGAGTATCATCTGATAACATTACGTCTTTTATAGATCATTTATCTGATATTGGTGAAAAAGATAAGTCTATTGCTAGAAAGCTAGTTAGTATAAGGACGTTTTTTGACTACTTAATGATGAGAAAAGAAATAGATACTAATCCCTGCGAAAAGATTTCGTCACCTAAATTAAAAAAGTCTCTTCCTGTTACTTTGAATGAGGAAGAGGTAAGTATGCTTTTGGAATTTACTCCAACTTGCGCTAGGGAATACCGTAATAAAGCAATGATTGAGCTTATGTACGCATGTGGTCTTAGGGTTAGTGAATTAGTTAATTTAGAAATTAATGATATTAATTTATCTGATAACTACGTTCGCATTTTTGGTAAGGGTAAAAAAGAAAGAATAGTCCCAATGGCAGACGTTACTTGTGACATCTTAAAAAGTTACATAACGGTTTATAGGCAATCTCTTATGAAAGGTTATTTAACTGATAAAGTTTTTATAAGCAGTTATGGAAAAGGCATTACTAGGCAGGGCTTTTTTAAGATTTTAAAGAATATTGCTGATGAAAGAGGAATAAAAAAGAATTTTTCTCCTCACACACTAAGACACTCTTTTGCAACTCATTTGCTAGAACATGGAGCAGATTTAAGATCAATCGGTGAAATGCTTGGTCACGAAAATATAAAAACAACTCAGATTTATACACATTTATCAAATAATAAAAAGAGAAAGGATTACGATGAGTTTCATCCACGTAATAAAAGGGGATTATAAAATGAATATTTCAAAAGATATTTTTAGAAGTTATGACATTAGAGGAATATATGAAAAAGAACTAACGAATGATTTAGCGTATTTAATTGGTAAAGCATTTGGTACGCTAGCAGATAAAACGGTAATAGTTGGTCATGATGCAAGAACGTCTTCCAACGCTTTAAATACCAATTTTATTAAAGGTTTAATTGAAACTGGTGCAGAGGTAATCGATTTAGGTTTAGTTACTACTCCAATGCTTTATTACGCTAGAGAATTATTTAACCAGCCGTATGCTGTTATGATAACTGCTAGTCATTGTGCTAAAGAATATAATGGTTTTAAGCTTTGTGATAAAGATGGTTCTATGTATGGAGATAAGATTAAAGATTTTTTAAATCTTGTTTTAAGTGGTAAATTTAAAACCGGAAAAGGAATAGTAAAACCATATGATATAACGTTTGATTACAAGAAGCTAATGGTTGATAAAATAAAATTAGGACCTAGAAATTTAAGGGTAGTAGTAGATTGTGGTAATGGGACAACGTCTTATTATAATCCAGAAATTTTAAAAGATTTAGGAGTGGATGTTATTCCTCTTTACTGTGAATCTAATCCATTATTTCCAAATCATATCCCGGATCCGGCGGTAGAAGAAAACATGTTTGATTTAGAAGAAAAAGTAAAAGAAGAAAAAGCTGATTTAGGAATAGCTTTTGATGGTGATGGAGATAGAATTGGTATTGTAGATGAAAAAGGAAATCTTGTTAAGACGGATATGTTTATGTTAATTATATGGAAGGCGATATATAAAACTTGTAAAAATAAAACTGCCTCCTTTGACGTTAAATGTTCTAAAGCACTTAAAGAATCCCTAGAAAATCTAGGCCTTAAAACCATGTTTAACCGAACGGGACATTCCTACTTAAAAAAAGCTATAAAAGAAAATAATTATGATTTTGCAGGAGAGTTTTCTGGCCACGTTTGTTTTAATGATGAATTTTATGGATACGACGATGCTTTATATGCCGCGGGAAGACTTCTTAGAATTTTGTCTAATACTAATATGAACGTATCCGATTATTTTGATGATGTTCCAAAATATGTTACATCCCCTGAAGAATACATTGAAGTTGGGGAAGAAAATAAAGATAAAATAGTTAATAAGGTTCTTAATTATGCAAAAGACAAAGGATATGAGGTAATAGATATTGACGGGGTTAGAATTGAATATGATGGTGGGTTTGGCTTGGTTAGAAAATCTAATACTTCTCCTTGTTTAACCGTTAGGTTTGAAGGAAAAACTAAAGAAGAAATGGAAAGCCATAGACTAGAAATAATGAAGATAATCAATGATGAACTGTAAAAAAATAAGATTTTTAGTGAAAATCTTATTTTTTTTGGATAATTGAAAAAACATATTAATTGTGATATAATACGGCACATATTAAGGAGAAATAAAATTATGAATAAAATAAACCAAATTCCAAATCCGGGGATCGGAAAAATGATTGATATTTTAATGAAAATTAATGATAAAAATATAGAATATTTAGCTTATAAAACAGAAAAGTTACCGATTTTAGTTATTAATATAATAAATGGAAAATTAGCGACAGATGAAAAATTTATAGAAAGTGTATGTAATTTATTTAATGTTGACCAAGAAACATTTTATTATTTAGTAAGATATTACAATAGTTTGGATATAACGTTACCAAAAGTTGTTAAACATAAACTTTTACTATCATATTCATTGGAGTTATTATTTGATTTTGAAAAAGAAAAAATTAGTAGTAAATTTAATTTTAAAGAATATGAAGATGAATTTAGTTTAGATGAAGCATATGATACGTTTTCAGAAGCAGGAAGCAAATATTTTATTAATGATAAAAAAACTCATTTGAGGGGTAAATAATTATGGAAAAAAGAAAGATGGTAATTATTTCATTATTAAAGAAAGTATAGGATGGGTAACATATAACTAAAAAATTAATTTTAAATCATTTTAAAGCATATAATTCGCTAGGAGGGATATTTATGCCAAATAGTACGTTATATGCTTTTATTTTGTCTTTTATAGCAGGTATATCAACCGTTATAGGAGCCCTAATTATATACTTTGATAAAAATAAAGATAACAAAATAGTAACAGTTAGTCTATCTTTTGCAGCGGGGGTTATGATATGTGTTTCACTAACAGATTTGCTTCCAAATTGTTTTAATATGGTTTTAAACGTTAGTAATATTTTTCCAAGATTAATACTAACTCTAATATTTATGGTTATTGGTGTAATTATATCCATGCTAATTGATAAATACCTTCCTAGTGAGTATGAAAGCAAAGATAATAAAGGATTATATAAAATCGGAATAATAAGCATGGTTGCAATTATTCTTCATAATATTCCGGAAGGTATTGCAACGTTTATTACGTCTTCAAATAATTTAAAACTAGGTATTACCCTAACATTTGCAATCGCACTTCATAATATTCCGGAAGGTATATCAATTGCCGTTCCAATATATCATTCTACTAAAAATAAGTTAAAAGCTATAATGTATGCTTTATTATCAGGAATGAGTGAGGTTTTAGGAAGCATACTTGCATACCTTTTTTTAGCGCCTTTTATAAATGATCATATAATGGCAGGTTTATATGCGATAATAGCAGGTATAATGATACATATATCTATTTATGAATTACTTCCAGGTGCTTATAAAGATAGTACTTTAAAGAAGGTTATAAAATACTTCTTAATAGGTTTTATTATAATGATAATTAGTCATTTGCTTATGAGTTAAACCGTGTTATAATAATTAGCAAGGAAATGAGCTTTATGAACTATGAATTATTAAATAATATAATAAAATATTTAGAAGAAAATTTAACAAATGATATAGATATTAAAAAACTATCTAAAAGTCTTGGATTAAATGATTTTATCATGCAAAGAGTATTTGCTATTGTAACTAATATAACAATTAGTGAATACATAAGAAAAAGAAGATTATCACTAGCTTTTGAGGAACTTAAATTAACTGATAATAAAATAATAGATATAGCCTTAAAATATGGTTATGATTCACATATTTCTTTTTCAAGAAGCTTTAAAAAAGAATTTAAAATAACACCTAGTGATTTAAGAAAATCAAAAGAGGAAAATTATAAATTATTTCCTAGAATAAAATTTGGAAGTGAATTTCAAAGTAAAAATATAATTAATTACGTAATTAAAAAAATAAATGATAAAACCATTTATGGGCGAAGTGTAAAGGCTAAAACCTTTGATGATTTACACTATAAGATAAGAAAATTATATAACGAGTTTAGAGAAGATGGTACTTATGAACGATTTTTAAAAAGTGGATACTATGCTTTGACATATTATAATAATGATCCTTTAATATACCTAGTTGGAAGTAAGCTAAAAGCTAACAATCTTGATAAGTATGACGTAAAAAAAGGAAAATATGCTATATTCGAAGTAGGTACTAAAAATCAAAAAGATATCATTAAAACAATTAAATTTATAAACGAAATATGGTGTGGTTCTTCTAAACTAGAGGTTACTGATGACCCATACATAGAAAGTTATACAGAAGATAATTGTTATATATATGTTCCGCTAGACAAAAGAAAGAAAATATGATATAGTATCTACCAACAAAAGGGGGAAAATATATGAACAACAAATTTATAGTCATTAATGATAAGGCGGTTATTGTAGATGAAAATGCTAATATCACAGTAATTAATTATCAAGATAACATACAAAAATTATTACAAAAAGAAAACCAGCTAAAAGAAATAGAAGACTTAAACTTAGAAGTAAGGGAAAAAATAGCTAAGTTAAGTAATCAAAACACAAGCTTATTAGACGTTTTTATGCCATTAATTATTGATGCGGGTGTAATAACTATCGTGCCTTTTTTATATAATCTTTGTACTAATTGGCAAGGCGCAGAAATAACTCAATCGATTTTTGGGGACATACGGTCTGACTTAGCATTTACAATTTCAAATGCAATTATGTTTACACCACTTTGCTTTTGGTTATCGTATCGTACATTAAAACAAAAATCTAACGATATAAATAAGTTGAATGCTTTAAAGGCAATGGAAATATACATAGATAACAAATTAAAGGAAGAATTAATAAGATTAGATGAATTAAAAAAGGATAATAGTTGCTCTAATTTATATACAGACTCAGAAGAAATCGTCGTAGAGCGTGATGATGAATTCTTTGATGAATTTAATAAACGAAGTGGTTTGTATTATGCTACTGGATATAAACAATTGAAATATGAAAAATATGCAAAAAAGGGTATTTTAGATAAAAAATTATCAAAATATTATACAGATGAAGAAGTAAAAGAAGTAAAAGGAATATTAAAAGAATTAAATTATAATAAAAAAAGAAACAAAACTGATATATGATTTGTTTCTTTTTTTATACTTTTAATTGCTAAAATTATATTGGTGATGTAAATGATTAAAAGATATTATAATATTTGTAAAAAAACAAAATGGGTGCTTTATTTCTTTTTGTTATGTTTAATTATTTTAGGCGTATTAGATTTAATTTTACCAATTTATGCATCTAAAATAATTGATTATTTAACTATTAAAAATTTAAATATGTTTGTTAAAACGCTTATTATCTTAACAACTCTTTTTTTAGTAACAAACGTGTTTTCGTATTTTGCAAAAAAATTATATTCGGTATTTTTTAGAGAAACATTTATAGATATTCATAAGATGATTATAAATAAATTATATGATTATAATGATGAGTTAATAAACATTCCAAAAGGTAAAATAATTGGTACAACTAACATAGATGCCATTAACATAGCAGAAATGCCTGATTATGTGTTTAACGTTTTATTTAACTTTTTACTAATAATATGTATGTTAATATTTTTTATGAAAATTAGTTTAATACTCGGTATTATTCTTTTAATTATAGTTATTATATACATGGTTTTAGCAAATAAACTAACAAAGAAAGAAGCATATTACTTTAGAGGGCAAAGAGGTTATCAAGACAAGCTAACTAGTTTACTTGCTCAAACATTAACCGGTATAAGAGAGATAAAAACTTTTAATATGAAATCTGGTTTAAATAAAAAATATGATACCTTAAGGCGAGGATGGAAAGAAAAGTATATGTTAAAAAGAAAGTACGTAATAGCACATCAAGTTCATTTAAAGTACATAACTTATGTATCAAGGATTATTTTATACGTAGTATCAGCATATCTTTTATTTAATGATAAAATAACGGTAGGTATAATAATTTTACTTATAACTTATTTTAATAATATTTTTTCATATGCATCTTCTTTAGTAAGTGACGTATCAACCGTCAGAAATTATAATATATCGTTAGATAGGGTATGTAATCTATTAGAAAACGGTAACGAAAAAGATGTATATGGAAGTTTTAATAATAATTACATTGATGGTAAAGTACTATTTAAAAATGTATCTTTTTCTTATAAAGATATTAAGGCCATTAAGAATATTAGTTTTGAATCTAATCCCAATAAGATAACCGTTATAGTAGGTAAAACAGGAAGTGGTAAAACAACTATCTTTAACATACTATTAAGATTATATAAACCTGATAAAGGATATGTTACCATAGATGATATAAAAATAGACGAATATACTAAAGAAGTTTATTATAATAATGTATCCGTAGTTAACCAGGAAAGCTTTTTATTTAACATGAGTATCAAAGATAACTTATCCATGATCAACAAAGATATTAATAAACAAATAGAAGTATGTAAAAGAGTAGGAATACATGATTTAATAGTTAAACTGCCTAAAGGCTATGACACCATTTTAAGCGAGAATGCGGGTAATTTATCAGGAGGGCAGAAAAGACTACTATCTCTTGCTAAAACCCTTTTAACAGGCTCTGAAATACTTTTATTTGATGAAGTAACATCATCGCTTGATCCAGGAACTACCAAAGAGATAATAAAAGTGTTAAAAGATCTTAAAAAAGACCATACAATAATTATTATTACTCATAAAGAAGAGATGATGAAAATAGCGGATGAACTAATTATATTAAGTAAAGGAAGAATAGTAGAAAAAGGAAATTATAAAAGTTTAATAAATAACGTTCATCTTAAAAATTTAATTGGAAAAGAGAGTAAATAATGGAATTAACTTATGAGAAAATAAATAAAGATAACATACGATTAGCTTCTATTATCCAGTATGAAATATTTCCTAATTCTAGTGCTTATACAAAATACCTAAAACAAATAAATGGTGATAAGAAAGTGTCCGTAGATTATTTAGTTTACTGTAAACTAAATCCTATTGGAATAATAGGATTATATGAGCAAGATGGTGATAAAACAAGTATTTGGCTTAGCTATTTTGGATTATTAAAACAATACAGAAATAAAGGTTATGGCAAAAGAATGCTTAGTGATGTTATAGAAATTGCTAAGCATTATAACAAAAAATATTTAAGATTATATACATACGAAGTTTGGAATAGCGTTGCGCAAGACTTTTATAAAAAGCATATGCAATTAGAAGAATATTACACCAATAAAAATGATAATCAAATTGATATATTAGAAGGAAAACCTAAAATATTTAGTTATAGTTTAACCGGTGATAAAATAAAACCATGGAATAATAAATATATTGGTCTTAACTTAGATGATAAAGAGCATTTTAAAAGTGTTGAATTAATGATAAAAGATGGTATTATAAAGGAAGATAAAAATGGAAACAATAGATAGTATAAAAACAAGGTGGAGTAACTATAAATATAAAAATAAAGATATTTCAAAAGATATTATAGAAGACATATTAAATTGTGGTAGACTTGCTCCTTCAGCTAAGAATAGACAACCCTGGTACTTTGTAGTTACAACTGGTAATACAAAAGACGAAATTACAAACATAATGATTGATAAAGCTAAAAGAATTACTGATAAAGATGAAATAAAAAGAATAGGTCATCCGTGTAGTCTTTTATCAACGGCAAGAACAATAAAAAAAGTTCCTGTATTAATTTTAATATTTAGACCAAATGATAAAGCTTGGGCTAAAGGAGATAGATTATCACTTGGTGCGTGTATAGAAAACATGTGTTTAAGAGCAACTGAGTTAGGTATTGGTTCTTTATGGATATTAGATACCATATATGTTAAAAAAGAAATAGAAAAAATTACTAACCACGAAGACATGGAATTAGCATGTGGCTTATTACTAGGCTATCCAGATCAAAAGCCAAGAAAAAAGATTAGAAAGAAGTTAAAAGACATGATGGAGTGGCAAATATAATGTACGAAATAAAAGAAGTAAAATATATAGATAAATATACAGTTTATATGAAAAAAACATTATAAATTATTTTTTTAGTTTTTAATGACATGTACTTGCAAAATATAATTTAATAAGTATAATATAAATTACTTATTAAAATGGTATTTAGATAATTATTTAGCTAAAGATTTAGTTAATCCAATTGTTTATAATTATTTAAATAATTATCATAATAAAAAAGAAACTATTGATCATTTTACTTACGTAGATGATAATAAGATTACTAAAGAAAAGATAATTAAAATAGCAAAAAAAACTGAATCAAATTAAGATTCAGTTTTTTAATAATCTATTTATTGTTTTTTGGAATGGCAAATAAAACTATTTCGGTAGGGAAAATACTATTGCCATAACACCTTAAATAATAAGTATAGTTAGCGTTTATTTCACTAATCATTTTAGGTATTTTCCATAAGTCTTCATTGTTATGATATACAGAAATTAAAAGGGTAGGGGTATCATTTTTTATATGATTTATACTTCCTAATATTGCTTTTTGTTCGAAACCTTCTATATCCATTTTAATCATGGTAATTTTTTCTTTTATATCATCATCTAATGTTACCGATTGTACGCTTTTTAAGTTTTCTTTTTCTTCTAAAACAACTTTATTAGCGGACGATGATTCATTGTTTTCTTCAATGTATATGGTCCCGTTTCTATCACTTACTGCATTATTTTTATATATTATATTATCATAAATTAATAAATTATCTTTTAGTTTAGCAAATGTTTCATCAGTCATTTCATAACAATAAATTTTTTATATGATTCTTTTCCGTATGTCTTGATGAAATCTAAAATGCTATCTCCGGTGTAAGCACCCAAATCTACTAGTACTTCATTATTACAATTAGGTATCAAATCAAGGTTAAAGTAGTGTAAATAAGGATCCGATAAACAACTTTTAACTGTTAAAAAATCATATTTATACCAATTGCTTAATATCCCGTATAACAGTTTTTTTGATTTATAATCTCCTAAGTTTTGATATAACCACATGTAATCTTTTAAGTGCTCTTTTAATGAATGCGCTTTATTTTCAATTTCTTCATAGTTATTATTTTTATAATCTAATCGTCCCCAATAACCGAATTTATTTAAAAAATCCTCGATTGAGTCTCTTACGCTTTCTGTAAGCATTAAATAAGTGTTTTTTATATTATAGAAGATTTCATTTTCTTCCATCATATCTATTTTTTTAATAAAGTTTAAAAAATCTTTATCTACGTTATTCACCTTATTCTCCTTTTAATTATATTTTAATTGAGCGATAAATATTTATAAACTGGTGTTTTTATAATATTCATTATATAATATTTATTAGGTGATGATTATATGTATGAAATAATAGAAAAAAATTTTAAAAAAAACAATCCTTATAAAAAATATGAAAAAGGTTATTGGGCATATTATTTTATATTGGTTGTAATCTTTAATTTATTAAATATTATTTTTAAAATTAATAATTGGCTTTTAGCGTTTATAACGTTTTTAATCTTTTTAATATCAATTTTTATTTTTATATATTGTACAATAAAGAAAAGTTACGGTAATAAAAAGTTTAAGAAACATGGTTTTATAAAATTACTAAAAGTAAGTGTTCAAAATTTAAATTCAAAAATTACAGATAGTTTGATAGCTACATTAAAGAAAAATAACATAAATAGCAAAGATAAAATTAGAGTATTAATAGATTACTATATTAAAAAAGAGCCTGCTAGCGCCAAAGCAAGCTTTACAAGTATAATCGCTGATTTATTTGTTACAATTGCTTCCATAGTAGTAATAGCTTATAATGGTGTAACAAATAGATTAAATACTGATATAATTGTTAACGTTTTATATTATTCTTTTATTATCACGATGATGATGGCATTATTTACGTTTACAGTTAAATATATTTTTAGAGGAATCTTCCCTGAAAAGGAATATTATAATTCAACTTTATTAGATGAGCTGACTTATATATACATGAATTTTGAAAAGTATGAAAATAAATTTAGATAAGGAGTTTTATATGTCTGTTTTTAGTAATTTATTTGTTAGCGGTATTAAATATGATAAAGAGACGGTTCCAAGAGATGATATTTATCCGTTTAATATACCTCTTATAAATAGTTTAAACGAATTAAGATTTAATAAACCGGTTACGTTTTTTATAGGGGAAAACGGAGTAGGAAAGTCAACGGTAATTGAAGCTATTGCAGTTGGACTCAAGCTAAATCCTGAAGGAGGAAGCCAAAATTTTACTTTTAAAACCAAGGATACACATTCTAATTTATCTGATTATTTAACTATATTAACTAATGGTAATTTACCTAAAGCTAAGTATTTTTTAAGAGCAGAAAGTTTTTATAATGTAGCAACTGAAATACAAAGGTTAGTAGAAGAAGATAATTTTTATGGTTTATATAATGGGTATGGAGGTAATTTACACGAATGTTCACATGGAGAGAGCTTTATTAAATTAATTAAAAATAGATTCAGGCCAAATGGGTTATATATCTTAGATGAACCAGAGGCAGCTTTATCTCCTATGAGGCAAATGAGTCTTTTGTGTTTGATTGACGAGCTTGTAAAAGAAGGATCACAATTTATAATATCAACCCATTCTCCAATATTACTTTCTTATAGGAATTCTGAAATATTTGATTTAAATGATGATTTTAATAAAGTAAATTATAAAGATACCGAAATATATAAAACATATAAAATGTTTTTAGATGATCCAGATTATATACAAAATAAATTGTTTGATAAACGAAAGGATAATTGTTATGATTGAAAATACTTACTATGATAAAGTGGAGTTTTACGAAGCGTCAGAAAATATTTCGGCCGCGGAAGTTTATACTAATGAATTAGGTTTTTGTGAAGGTATAATAACTGATGGAAAAAGCGAAAATTTAATAGTCGGAATATTTAAGAAATTTGAATATTTTGATTTATATGAAATAAAGAAAAACGGTGATATTATACGGTATAAGTCAAAAAAATCTTTATTAGAATACATAGGAATCGCCACTAATAAAGATGGTAGTATTATTAAAAATATACATTCTAAAGTAATTGGTCTTGATGTTGACCCAAGGGATTATATTTATGATAATCCAAGAGAATTATTTCTTGAAAGACTTTCAGAGTTTAAAGGAGTTATTTTTAGTGATAAAAACATGTTCGAAACATATAACTTTATAAAAGAAAATTTAAATACTGACATTTTTGAACATACAGGAATAAAAAAATAAACAAATAAGCCCCCTATTATTCATCAGAATTTAAGTAGGGGAGTTAAATATAAAAACATAGATACACCGAATGAGCTGTTATATGTTTTTGCAATCTTCTAGTTATTGTGATGGTTTTATGGTGAAATAAACGCGCGTTCTAACGCAATTTTTATTTAAAATATGTATAGTTGTTCATCTCGATTTGTCCGGTGAGCCGTTTATCTTTTTCAATGCTTGCCCTACTATGTAAGTAAGATATAATAAAAGGGGAGTAGGAGGCTAATATAGGCATCCTTTTAATTGGAGTAATAATTATTACAGATTAAATACTTTAAAATAAGTTTAAAAATAATAATTAATTATATATTTTAAAGTATTTATATTTGAGCTTTATAATTTTATGATTTAATCACAAATCGTTAGTTATAGTTAATAGAAGAGTAAATAAACATAATAAAAAGATAGCTGTTATATTATATAGCTATCTTAAATTCAAAAAACAAATGTTAACATAATATGTATTATACGAACTAGAAGTTAGCGTAGTATTAGACGTCGCGAGACTGTATTTCAGCTATTTTTGCTAAAACTTCTGATGCGTTATCACGGGTGATTTCCATATATCCTAGTTCATGTAAAGCTTGTATTTTAGCACTATTTATTTCTTCGGTTCTTCCTAATTTTTCTTCTTTTTTATGTTCTATTTCTGCAACAAATTTACGATGTTGTTCTGCGAGCCTAGCTTTAGATGCACCACCACCACGATAAAGAACCATTGCTGAATGCATTATACTTTCTAAAACAAATTGTTCTTCCTCATTAAATGCGTATTCTTCTGGATTAACAAAGCCCAACAACTTAACAAAATAACCCATAACATATTTTAGTTCTTTAACGTTTTCTAAACCTTGAATAAAATGTAATAGATATTTATACGTTGCATATGAATCTGCTGCACCATCAGTAAACCTTTCTTTTATCATAAATATAATATCATTTAATAATTCTTGTTCCCTCGGTTTTAGTTCTTTAAACTCAATTACCTCCGAATGTGAAACACTAACGTTTGATGCTTCACCGTTTAAAACCATGTCAACCTTATTTATAAATTCAGTGTCAACCTTTATACTATTAATTTCAGAGGCTTCCTTAATATCTAATAAGTTAAATAGTTTCATTTTTTTATCTTTTGGCCATTTAGAAACGTCATTCATCTCTAAATAATTATATATCATTTGTCTGGATACTCCTAAGTATTTTGCTAATTTTACTTTAGATATTCCTAGTTCTTGTAATATTTCATTGAGTTTGTCCACGTTCACTCTCTCCCCTACTATAGTATTACAAATATCATTTTACACTTTTTTACAATTTTGTCAATAATGTTACAATATTCATCAAAAAAATAGAGTATTTATACTCTATTTTTTTGATGAATATTTGTTTTATAGTTTTTTTAACCCATATATTTTATAAAATTTAAAAGTTAGCTTTTAAATTTTCTTTGGAATGTAATATAAAATCCTTTATACTATCATCGATATATACAGATTGTGATGATTGAATATTTTCTATTTCAACACCTAATAATAATTGTTGTTTTATATCTTCCTCTAAATCATTAAAAACATCGATTACCATTTGATTAGTTACTAATCCTGAATATTCACCTTTTTTTATTTGATTAAGCATTATATTCATTTTATTAGTTTCATCTAATATTATTTGCATTTTTTCAGTAAAAAAATTAAGCCTTTCAACACAACTTATAGATTCCATTTCCATTAAATTCACTTGATTAATGATTTCTAAAGACCTCAATTTACTTATTAATATTTCATTCATTACACTATGCTTTATTAAATCTTCCTTAGTATCTGAAATTTTTTGAACCCTTTTTAAAACACGTAAATAAACTTTAATGTGATTTATCAATACTTTTTTTAACATTAAAACACCTCTAATAATTGTATATATTATATCATATCAATCATAAAAGTAAAGGAACACTAAATATTCTTTATAAAACATCAATTATATAATTAAATAAATATTAAAACTTAGTTTATGAAAGTAAATAGTTTTAATAATAAAGGAGTTAAATAAGCATCTAAAATGCAGGTAATTAGCATTAAAACAACACAGACAATGAACGCTAATAAGTATCTTCCTAAAAAACTCTTAAAATTCAAATTATCCTTTTTTAACAGAGCTTTTAAAAACTTTACTGATGAATGAACTGCAAAAAAGGACATTAATATATATATTATAGTATTTATTATCAGACACGGAAATACATAAAGAAAAGCTCCTAATATTCCCTTTAATTGATATTTTAAAAACATAGTAGATAATGTAGTACCAAGCATAAATCCTTTAAAAAATAAAATAAATATTACTACTGGTAGTCCTACCATTGATATTCCTAAAGCAAATATGATAAATAGTTGTAATCCATTATTGAGCAGTTCACTACTTAACACCTTAACTCCAAATACATCATTCGATAACTTTTTAATACTGTCAAAATATATCTCTAATTGTGAAATTAAGAGATCTTTATCATTGGAAGTTATGAAATTGGTAAATAACGAACCTAAAACTAACCCTATAATAAACATTATTGTTACAAATATTAGCTTATTTTTTTCTTTTTTTATTGTTTCGTTTAAATATCCCATTATTTTCTTCATGTTTTTCTCCTTTGATAAAATATATTACAGAAAAACATTAAATATTACTTCAAATTAGTTTGGGTTTGTATTATAATCATTTATGAGGTGACTAACATGGGTAAAATAAAAAACAAAAAAATGAAAAAAATTAAAATAAATTGGGCTAAAGTTTTCGTATGGATTGCACTTATAGCGATGGTCTTTTCTGCTTTTGCTGCAATATTATCTCCTTTATTTTATAACTAGAATACTGTGGTATTCTTTTTTTTATGTAATATACTTTAATATGATAAGAAACGATAAAAAAACAGATAATAACGAAATCAACTTTAAGAAAATAAAATTTTTAGATATTCAAATGATAGCTACGTTAGGTTTTATTATAACGCTTATAATATCGTTTTTTTTATCATATGATAAAAAGCTTTCACTCGAAAATAAACCAAGGTTATTTTCTGATCAAGAAGCACAAAATTTAGCATTATTTCAAACTATATTAGTATTTATAATAGCAACTTGCTTCTTTTACGTAAATTACAAACAGTATGAAATTGCTAAAGAAAATCATGATAAGGATGAACCTGACTTGCTTTTACAGATTGAAACATCTATTTTTGCGATAATTTCAGCAATTATAGGTTTGTATATTGTATTTAAAAACTATCGAAGCCGAACGCTTTCGATAGCAGAAACAGAAATAACTTAGTTTTTTGGTAGATACTTTTTTAAAGTTTCAAGATTTAAGTTTGATTTTGAAAATTCTTGTTTGAATGAAATATTTATTATACCAGTTTTTTTATATTCTTGCGCAACTATAAATTGAAGTAAAATGGCATTCTTATGATTTAAACTAGGCGTTTTTTCATACGTAATTAAATCTCTCTCATTGCATTTTTCTATTGTTTTTATATCTTCATAAGTATTTAAATATATTTTTTCAAGAGATTTTGGTAACACTTCGTCCATATAATCACTTTCAAACACTTTTCCTAACATTTCAACTAAATAAATAGCATGTGCATATTCATGAATGTTTACTAAAAATGAATCTAAATCATTGATTTCGGGAATTGAAACGACAAAATCAACTAATACTCCATTATTATTTAGTTTAGGAAATACTCCATAAAAGTCATAGCCTTTTTGATTTATAATGTTTGGTAATTTCTTTACTCTTTTTTCTATTTCACTAAACATTTTTATATCATATAATCTAATTTCCTTATAAAAACTAATTAATTTTTCATATGTATATTTCATTTTAATTTCTCTCCAAGTGCTATTTATTTTATCAAAAAAAGGAAAAAAAGGAAATATCCTAATTTTCCGCTTCCTCAAGCATTGAGGTTATTAATATTCCGTAGCCTCTTTTTGGATTGTTTACTACCACATTTGTTACTGCACCGATTATCTTATTTTCTTGAATAATTGGTGATCCACTCATTCCTTGAACTATACCGCCAGTTATATTAATAAGTTCTTTATCCGTCACTTCAAAAAGTATGTTTTTATTATCATCCTTGGTATTGTTGACCTTTAAAATATTAATACTATATTCCTTTTTTTCATTTCCGTTTAACACCGTGATTATTTTAGCTTCACCAGGTTTGATATCTTTATAATCTGCAACTTCATATAAATTATTTTGCTCTATTTCTTTAGTATATTTACCAAATACACCAGAGGTTGAATTCTTTATTATATTTCCGTATATATCATTAGAGTCTACGTTAGCATTTTTTGCTCCTGGATCTCCTCTGGTGGATTTATCAATACTGGTAACACTAGAATTGTATATTTTACCATCTTTTACGTTAATCATTGTCCCAGACTGGGATTCTAAAACCTCATGTCCTAAAGCTCCATATAGTTTTGTGGATGGATCGATATAGGTTAATGTTCCAATGCCGGAAACCATGTCCTTTACATATAACCCAGTTTTTACTACTCCTTCATCTACTATTAAATTTAAAGTCGTGGTCTCTTTGTTGTTGTTCCTTAGATAAACCAGTTTTAAACTTTTTCCGTCGCTATTTTTTATGGTAGTTATAAAATCATCAATTGAATAAACCTTAGTGTCATTGACTTCAACTATCGTATCTCCTTTTTGCATATTCGCATTTTTACCTGGATATACGTCTCCAACTTTATAAAATCCAGCTACTATTATTCCGTTATTATTGATAGATAGTCCGATATTTTCACCACCAGCAACTATGTACTTAGAATAAGCAAGTAAATTTTGTGGCATAATAAATGTAGCAATTATAAATATTGCTATAAAACTTTTTATTTTTTTAAAAAACATTTTTATGCTCCTTTTGTAATTCGAATTACATTATTATTATGTTTAAAATATCTTTAATAATTAGTGATAAAAAATGGAAATAAAAAAGGAAATTAATCCCATAAGTTTTTAGGATATTTTCCTTCATCAATCATACGATTAATTGCATCAACTAAGTCTTTTTTATCTTCCTTATAAGTCACACCATACCATTTTTCATTAGTGTCTAAAACCTTAACTTTTATTTTATTTTCATTAATTCTTTTAAATACACTAGTTGGTATTAAAAATTCGCATTTATCTAAATCGTTTTTATGTTTTTCAAAGAATTCTTTCATTTCGTCTTCTAAATAACTAAATATAGAAGTATTAAAACCAAAGAAATTCATAGAAACTAACGTACTTTCTTTGATTTCAAAAGGATTATTCTCATCCTCAAGTGGTGTTGCAATTATTTTATCACTAACCTTTTCAATTGATGATTCAATTAATCCAGTAAGTAAATTATTTTCATTTTTAGAACATACCCCTCTTTTAACCGAACCATTTTCACTCATCGTGTTAATTGTCTTATAACCAATCATTGCATATTCATTTTCTTCTTTTTTACTACTAAAAAAATCCTTTATTTTCTTATATGGTTCATAACCATAAAAATCATCTGCATTAATAACTGCAAAAGGCTCATTTACGTATTTTTTAGCAGATAAAATTGCGTGAGATGTTCCCCATGGCTTTACTCTTCCTTCGGGAATTAAAACACCATTTGGTACGTCTTCTATTTTTTGAAAAGCATATTCCACGTTTATTTTAGACTCGATTCTTTTACCAATTGTTTCTCTAAATAATTCATAATTTTCTTCTTTAATTATAAAAACTACTTTTTCATAACCCGCTCTTATCGCATCATATATAGAATAATCTAAAATAAATTCTCCATTAGGTCCTACTGGTTCTACTTGTTTTAAACCACCGAATCTAGAACCCATTCCGGCGGCCATAATAACTAATGTCATATCATTCTCCTTTTACTTTGATACATCTATAATATATGTTCTTAATTTAGACGTAACCTTAACTTTTTTGTTTTTCTTTTCTTTTGAATCATATAAATAAGAAGTGCTACATTCATCATCAAACAAAAGCTCATAATTATCAAACTTTATTGTATAAATACCAAGTGTAATACAATCCAACTCTTCTTTTACTTCTTCAAAATCTTCTTATTTTTTTCATAACTTATTCTACTCTAAAATCTTCTTCTCTACCATTTTCTGTTAATATTTTATTTACGTTTTCTTCTGCGTTTTTAAGCTTTTCAGAACATTCTTTAGCAAGCCTCATCGCAAGTGTATACTTGTTTATTGCATCGTCTAAGCTTACATCACCACTTTCTAATTCGTTTACCATTTTTTCAAGTTCATTTAACTTATCTTCAAATTTTATTTCCTCTTTTTTCATATTTCCTCCTACATACATTTATATATTCCTAAAATGCAAAGTATAATTGATAATACACAAAGTCCAAGGTGATAATATCTATCATCTTTATTTTTACACTTTATCATTGCAAATAGATTATATATAACTGATATTAATGTAGCAATTATTATTAAAGTGAATAATATTTTACCTAACGTATTATTTACATCAATTTTAGTATTAAAAAATGCCATTATAACTTCTATTACTAGAAGTATAAAAGTAATTATTGTACCAACTATTACTCCATTTGTTTTTTTGTTATTTTTCATAATTAACCTCCATCACCTTAGCGTTTATTTTACCATCCTTTAACATTATGTTAATGTTATCTTCTTTTTTTAAATCATTAACACTTGATATACATTTATCTTCTTTTTTTGTTACTGAGTATCCTCTTTTTAATGCATTTAGTGGATTTAATATTTCTAACTTTTCAATTAAATGATTCGTTTTCTTTGTTTTATTCTCATATAAAATACTTGGATTTTTAAATATAATGCTATTTTCTATTATCTCTAATTTAGATTTATTAGTATATATAATAGTATTAATAGATGTATTTAATTTATCTATTACGTTATCTAACTTCTGCTCTTTTATTTCATATAAGTTTAAAGGATTCTTCAAAACATAACTTTCTGATAATTTTTTAAATTTTAGTTTGCTATTTTCTAAAATTCGTTTCATGTTATTGATAAGTCTTGTTTCATGATTATTTATCTCTAATAATAAATCAGTTAGTTTAGGTACTGCCCGTTCTGCCGCTCCTGTTGGTGTTTCAGCCCTTACGTCAGATACAAAATCGCATATTGTAAAATCTATTTGATGCCCCACACCACTTATTATTGGTGTCTTACAGTTAAATACCTTTCTTGCAACTTCTTCTTCATTAAAAGGCCACAAATCTTCAATTGAACCACCTCCGCGTCCTAATATAATAACATCTAAATTATAATTATCAGCAATATCTAGTTTTTTTACAATGTCATCTTTTGCAAGTTCACCTTGCACTAAACAAGGAAAAAGAATTGTCTTACAAATAGGAAACCTTCTTTTAATGGTTGATAAAATGTCTTTAACTGCAGCCCCCGTTGATGCCGTAATTATTCCTACCCTCATAGGAATTTTAGGTATTTCTTTTTTATATTTAGGATCAAATAAACCTTCTTTTTCTAATTTTTTCTTTAACTGTTCAAACGCAATGTGTAAATTTCCAACACCATCTTCATGCATTTCTTCTACGTATATTTGATAGTTCCCCGTTGACTCAAAAACACTTATTTTACCTTTAACTAATATCTTCATTCCATCTTCTGGCATGAATTTAATTTTAGATGCATTAAAACTAAACATAATAGCATTTATACGCGAAGTTTCATCTTTAATAGTGAAATAATAGTGCCCTCTAGTATGTGCTTTAAAATTGGATATTTCGCCCTTTAAATAAACTTCCTGTAAGTTTTTGTCATTATCTAATTTATATTTAATATATCTAGTAAGCGCTGTTACACTTAAATACTTATCTTCCATTAAATCACCTATTTTTCTTACAATTACATTGTAACATGTTTAAAATACATTAGCAATTGAATTTTTACCCATTAACGATAAAGAAATAGATTAATTACTAATCTATTTCTTTGCAGTCCTAATCGATTTTCCTTTTCTAGGAACTGGTTTTATAATTTTTTGTTTTTTTATAGGAACACCATATTCTTTTTCTAATTTTTCATCATTTATTGCATTCTTCAATTCTTTTTCATATTCATATCCAAAAGGATCCAGATCTTCATACCTTTTATTTTGTTCAGTACGGAAATCATTTCTTACTTCATCATAAAACGTAGACCTTTTAAGAATAAACTCTTCTTCGTCAAGGTGATCAAAAAACATTGCGAAAACGAATTTTTCAAAATCTTTAGCGTACCCAAGTCTACAATTTATTTCGTGTTCTGAAACTTCTGCGTTTATAGGAATAATTTTCTGGCCCAACCTTATAAATCGTGCTCTGCAAGCGTATAGTGCTCTTAGATTAACAGTTTCTTCTAAACTACAATTAATGCCATTTAGTATCTCAGTACCTCTTTGTTGTGTTCTTTTTTTGTATTCTTTTTTTGTTTCGCCTTCTATTAAATATAGAAAACTAAACATTCTTTTTAATTCCTCTATCATAAAAAAATCCTTTCATGTATTTTTTATTATACATAGGAAAAATATAAAAATCAAGGACGATTTTTAAATCATTTTTGTTCTATAACACTTAAATTTGCAATTTTTAAAATAATATAATATTATTTTACTGGTGATATATATGAATGAAGAAAATTTAATTAAGTATTATAATAAATTTAATGAAGACAAAAGATTAACTCATAGACATGGAATAGTTGAATATAAAACCGCTATGAAATATATTCATGATTATTTAAAGGAAATGAATAATCCTAAAATAATTGATATTGGTGCAGGAACTGGTAAATATTCAGTAGCTTTAGCTAATGAAGGCTATGATGTTACTGCAGTTGAGCTTATAAAACATAATTTGATGACTTTAAAAGCTAAAAATAGCACCGTCAAGGCATATCAAGGTAATGCTATAGCTCTTTCAATGTTTGAAGATAATTCGTTTGATATGGTTCTTTTATTTGGCCCATTATATCATCTTATTAGCAAAGAAGAAAAAATAAATGCTTTATTAGAAGCAAAAAGGATAGTAAAAAAAAGTGGTTTTATACTAGTTAGTTATTACATGAATGAATATGCAGTAATCACCCACGGCTTTAAAGATAACAATATATTAGATGCTATAAAAAATAATGAAATAGATAAAAACTTTCATATAACACCTAAAGAAACTGATTTATACAGCATGGTTAGATTAGAAGACATAAATGAATTAAATGAACTAACAAGATTAAAAAGAATAAAGATACTAGCACAAGACGGCCCTTCTGATTATTTAAGGCCAATAATTAACAAAATGGATAATGAAACATTCGAAGTTTATATAAAATACCATCTTTCTATTTGCGAAAGGTCGGAGCTTTTAGGCGCATCAAGTCATGTTTTGGATATATTAAAAAAATAATATTTACATAAATGTAATATTTTTGTATAATTTAATTAGTGAGAGCACCTAACTTAAGGTTAGTAGCTTTCCTAAATGGGTTTAGGAAAAAGCGTACACCCCCCTGGGCAAGTACGCTTTTTCTTTTATATTTTAAAAATTAGTATGGCTAATAATAAAATTAAAAGGATAATTATTACTCTTTGAAACTTAGTTTCCTTTTTCATA
>CANEGO010000009.1 GCA_947427095.1 uncultured Clostridium sp.
AGTAACTCTGGATGGTCTTCAAATACCTTTAAAGTAACTATTTCTTCTATTTCTGAAGCTGTTTTTTTAAATGCGCTTGGAGCTAGTAACTCTGGATGGTCTTCAAATACCTTTAAAGTAACTATTTCTTCTATTTCTGAAGCTGTTTTTTTAAATGCGCTTGGAGCTAGTAACTCTGGATGGTCTTCAAATACCTTTAAAGTAACTATTTCTTCTATTTCTGGGGCTGTTTTAAAAAACACGCTTGGAGTTAGTAACTCTGGATGGTCTTCAAATACCTTTAAATTAATTATCTTTTCTATTTCACTTAATTTTCTTTTACTTAATATCCATTTCTCAAAATATTTTTTATCTTCTTTTAACAACTTTCTACCTTTTAAATTTTCATACATATAAAATTCCCCCTACTAAGTACCTCTATTTTACTTAATTCATTTAAAATGTCAATAAAAAAAGTCTATATCCTTAAAGACCTTTTTTTATTTTATTCAAGCACGTTTTTAACATCACTTACTTCCCTTTTATTAAAAATAACTAATTTTTCGTTTACATCAACAGTTGCAAGTAAAATATCTTCCATTTTCTCATAACCTTTAACCTTTAGATTTTTTAATAACCATTCCTCATCTTTATTTATATTTTCTAAATTATTTTTCATTATTTTTCCATCAATTATAACGTTAGCACATAGGCTTTGCTTACATGGTTTCAAATTCATGTCTTTATTAGTAACTGGCAAATATTCTTCCTTTGGTAAAAAACTTATTTTCCCATCCGCTTCCATTATCGCATATTTTATTTGACTAATATCAAAATACCCTGCACTTCTTGCGGTTTCCAAAAAATCGTTCATGTCAAATTTTATTTTTTTTAAATTTCTTAATACAAATGCTCCATCTTGAATGATAATGGTTGGGGTTCCCATAAAGAATCTTCTTAAAATAACACTTTTCATTGTTAATATAGCAACCATTGTCGCTATAAAACCAAAAATAACAACCGATATAAACCCGTTTAACACCTGAGAATCTAAATTCATCGTCATTTCAGCGGCAAAGTTACCAATGGATATACTAATTACATAATCAAATAAACTAAGCTCTGAAACCTGTTTTTTTCCAATCATTTTAGTAATTAAAAAAAGCGTAATAAGAGAAAAGATTGCCCTTGATGCAACAACTCCCAACTCATACCAATTAGTATTTAAAATATCATGTAACATATAAAATCACCCATTTATATAATTATCATTTAATATCTTATTTATGCAAAAAAGCCCAAAAAGGCTTTTTTCTTGATTTTTACTTATTATATCTTTTTTCTATGACACTACTTTTAGTCATTGTCTTAAAGGTACTACTTCCATCAACCATGTATTCGACATTAAAATATATAACTCTAGTAACATCACTTTCTTCAAATAAAACCGTATCAGCTAAACTACTCGGCTCTATTCCTACATAACTACCATCACCTATTTTATAAGCTATTTTAGTTACGGTAGCATTATTACAAGAAATATCATATTTAGCACTATTAGAATTTACCTCTTTAATTGAAAGTAAGCAACTACCATCTATTTTTTTTGTTGTTGTAACATTATTAATTGTTCTAGTAGAGTACTTAGTAACCTTGCTATTATTTGGATAATAAACTACCTTTAGGGTTATTTTTTCTTCTAGTTGTTCATCAGAAAGTCTAAATACATCACTTAATTTTTTGGTGCTTAACTTATTAAAGTCACCATTTCCAACCTTATACTGTATCTCTTTTACCTTAGCATTATCACATGAAATTTGATACGAGACGCCATTACTATTTTTATTTAATGAAGAAAAATCACATTTTCCAGATGCATCTTTTATAACGGTAACATTAAATGAAGCGGTTTTTAAAGAGCCATCCGTAGCAGTTGCTTTTATTATGGTTTCTCCTTCTTTTAAACCGGTTACCTTACCCGTTTGATCAACTATAGCTATCTCTTCATCTAAACTTTCATATCTTATTTTTTTATTATTTGCATTAGCGGGTAATACTGTTAAATAAACTTTTCTAGCTGTTTTTTCTTTTAATGTTATATCCTTTACCAAAGGTGATAAATCAGTAATAAGTACGTTTTCACCATCATTTATAGCACCATTTACCGTCCCTAATAAATTAACACTTTTAAACCCAAATAAACTACCATATCCAAAAACAAGCAATAATATAACGGCAAAAAAAGATAGCCCAGCGATAATTAGAGATTTTCTTTTTGTTTCCTTATCAGCAAGTTTTGGTCTTCCAACCTTTCTCTTAAAGTTATCATCAAAATCTAGATACTCGGTCACGTCTTTTTTCATGCTATACCTCCTATTATCACTATCATACACTTAAATATTATCATTAAAAATATTCCCAGTAAATAAGAATATATACTACTTGTAAAATCATTTTACATAGAAAAAAAAACAAACCATAATGGTTTGCTATCCTAAAAATTCTATTAAAACAGGGCCTAGTATAATAAGAAGTATAAGTGGTATAAAAAACACTACTGAAAAAATACTTATTTTATTTGGTATTTTATTTATTTGCGCCTTAATATCCATAACCTGTTTATCCTTTAAAAAATCAAGCTGATTATACATTGTTTCAATAATACTATTACCAAATAAGTTAGACTGTTCCATGTTTAAAATTATGTTGTTAATGGTTAAGCTTGGTATTCTATAACTCATAAGTGCTAAAGCCTCCGTTAATGATTTACCAAAATTAACCTGTTTTAAGGTTTCCTTGAATTCATCTGATATTTCAGAGTCAATGTACTTACATGCCATTTTAATAGCATTTTCTAAATTTCGGCCTGATTCTAAAGCAAGCGTTAGCACCTCAAAATAATAATATGCTTCATTATTTAATTTTGCCTCTCTTTTCTTTAGTGGTCTATCAACCATTAAGTAATTAACAAAAAAATACCATAAAACCGCCACGATGGGTGCTAAGAGAGCCCCAGCGTTTACAAATAAAAATACTACTACAAATACTATAATTGAAGTATAAAGCCTAAAATTCATGAAGTATTCAGTATCAAACTTCTTAGAGACTCCAAATAAATTTATCTTCGCTTCGGCCTTTTTTATATCCTTTTCACGGTATATACGATATATAAATGATTTTTTCTCCCGCATGATTAAAACCTCACCTTCATGATTCGATTTACAACGTAAGCATAAATAACATAAATTAATATTATTAAGCAAAGAATAACATTACCCATCGTCGTATTAATAAGAGGCATAAAATAATCTGGATTTAAAAGGGTAATAAATATAACAAAAATAAATGGCATAAAAAGCAAGATCTTACTTATCATTGATGCACTAGACGTAAGAGATTTCATTTCTTGCTTTAATTTTCTTTTGTTAAATAGCATCTTTTCAATAGAAGAGAAAACTTTAATAATATTACCACCCGTTTTATTTAAAATACTAAGTGATGATGTTATATAACTTACTTCCTCTGACTCTACCCTTTTACTAAAGCGGTCAAAGACAACGTCAAGTGATAAACCATAACTTATTTCTAAATGCATCTTTTTAAATTCCTGTTTAATCGGTCCTTTTAATTCCTCTGCTACGATTTCTATTGCTTGCATTGTACTCCTACCTGACCTAAACGCATTATTCATTATTATGATGGCATTTAATAGCTCCTGTTCAACTTGCCTTTTTTTTACGTAATCCGAAAATTTAAAATATATATCAAGAAGGAAAAATCCAAGTAATCCAGAAATCATGATATCAAAAAAGCTAGGCATAACACCTTCTATAATTTTTGCAAAAGAAATTATAAATATAAAAAGTACACATATTAAAAATTTATTACTGATAAAATCCATCGCCGATACATCTTTTACGTTATCATATGAAATATACTTATTGTATTTAGATGAATACTTAATCATAACAGTAGATTTTTTTAATATCTTACTTAACTTAAAAATTAATTTAAAATATTCATCATAAAGTAGATCAAAAAGTGAAACACTATTATTCTTGGTTGATTCTATACTATACTTTGATATTCTTCGTTCTATTTTAAGAGATTTATTATAAATCACTAAATAGAAAATAACGAAAGCTAAAACAATCATAACTATTGTCTGAATAATAAAAACATTCATCAAAACTCACCTTCTTTTCTTACTTTTTAAAACTAAATATATCTTCTATATCACTAATTCCCTTACTTTTAATTTTTTTATAAACGTTTGGAATACGTTTTTTCAAATCAAATGCTCCATCAACTTCTCCAGTTTCCGTAAGACCAGTTTGTTTAAAATTAAATATTTCTTTAAGTTCAATTACATCATCCTTAAATCCATCTACTTCACATATACTAGTTACTTTCCTTCTACCATCAGATAACCTAGATATGTTAACAACTAAATCTATTGCGTTTTCAATATATTCACGAATGGCTTTAATAGGAATATCCATGCCGGCCATCAAAACTAATGTTTCAAGTCTATTTAATGCATCAGTTGGGCTATTAGCATGCATCGTAGTTAATGATCCATCATGCCCCGTATTCATTGCTTGAAGCATATCAAATGCCTCTTTACCACGAACCTCACCAACTATAATCCTATCAGGTCTCATACGAAGTGAATTAATAACTAAATCGCGGATTGTTACCTCACCAGTTCCTTCATAGTTTACAAGTCTCGTTTCAAGTCCAATCACATGGGTTTGTTTAAGTCTTAACTCAGCCGCATCTTCAATTGTTATAATACGTTCATGATCACCAATAAAACCAGATAGCGCATTTAAAAGCGTTGTTTTACCACTACCGGTTCCACCACATATTATTATGTTTAATTTCGCCCTTACTGCAGCGTCTAAAAACCTAGCCATATAAGGTGTCATTGCTCCAGTTCTTAAAAAGTCGTCAATAGACTGCATATCACGTCTAAATTTTCTAATGGTTACAACCGGACCCTTTAACGAAAGGGGTGGTATTACAGCATTTAATCTTGAACCATCTTCTAATCTTGCATCTACCATAGGATTTGCTGTATCAATTGTTCTACCTAAAGGTTGAACAATTTTTTGAATAGTTCTTATAATGTGTTCCTCATTAATGAATGAAACTGAATCATCCTTACTAATTTGTCCATCTATTTCAACGTATACCTCATTAGTCCCATTTACCATTATTTCCGTGATATTAGGATCCTCAAGCAATTCAGTAATTGGCCCATAGCCATTTATTTCATTATCAATAAGGTTAAAAATATGACTTCTTTCTAAATTGGTTAAGTCATACCCTAATAACGCTTTATCTATTTCGTCGTTTATGTATTCATGAAGTAACTTATTATTAGGTATTTTATCGTCTATTAAATTAGATATAATGGTATTTCTTAAGTTATCTAAAAGTTCCTTGTCCTTAAATATTTCATAATCCGCAACTGGTTTGGTAACAACCTTCTCTTCCTTTATATCAAATGCATCAAGTAATTTTTTTCTAGCCATTTTATTTTACCTCCTCAACTGGAGTTTTAACGTTTAATAATGCTGTCGCAAGTTTAGTAAGCTTAATTATATCACTTTTCTTAGAAGCTCTTATTTTTTTATTAAGGGTTAAAATCTCACCATCTATTACGTATTTATCAATATCTTTTATATAAAAGGATCTGTCTATTGTATAATCAATGTTATGCTTAATTATGTTTTTTACATCAAATAAGGAAAAGTAATCTTTACCTGTATCCTTTGACGAGTTAAATACCACCTTGTAATTATCAATTTCGGTATCCTCAAAAATAGCAATCATACTCCTTGCATTTTTCAAATCAACTGGATCGTTAGTCACCATGAAAAGAGTACTATCACTTTTATCTAGTGCTGATAAAGATATTGGACTCAAATTATGAGCGGTATCAATTAGAATAACGTCATACTTATAAATGCATGAAGTAATTATTAAATTAACGTATTTAGAATCTATTTTAAGCGCGTTTCTAGGATCTTTAGGTGCTGATAATACGTCTATTTTATCATTATATTTTCCTACGTAGCTCGTTATGTCATCAAACCTATTATTACTTATGTCATCAACCGCGTTATATATTGTTTTGTCAGCAGAAACATTTAAACTTAATGCAACACCACCACTATTTAAATCTAAATCCATAATAAGAACCTTTTTATTCATTAAACTATATATTCCCGCTAGATTAATTGTTGTCGTTGTTTTACCAACACCACCCTTACAAGAAAAAACCGTTATTATTTTTGCTGCTTCTTTTTTCATTTCGCACCCTCTTCTATAATTATTCTTTCATTATCTATTCTACCTACATATGAACTTTTTTCCTTATATATTTCCTTGCCTATTATACTTCCAAAAAAGCCATTAGTAGCCTTATCCATACTTACTTTAACAACTTTATTTAAAGGATCTATTTCTATTTTGTAATTATCTATTTCATCATCGTTTTGATATATTAAATCGACCATTTCGTGATAAGGATCCTCATCTATATGGTTCATTCCATACCTTATTATCATTTTGGTTAGCTCATTTAATTTACCACTATTATACTTAGCGAATCCAAGGTCAACAACAAAAGTGCCAAGCATTATGAAAAACGGTACAAAAATGACAAATATAGCAAGACTTTGTCCTTTATTTGATAACCTATTCATTTCTAATCACCCTAGAGACTGATACGTTAAAAACATCTTGTTTAATATAAGATAATCCCGGGGTAATTGGCTTTATTTTTTTAAACAAATTAATCGTAACATACTCACCTTTAGTTACAATCTCAAGATTTAAGTCCTTTTCATCCTTATTATTAATTAAACCTTTTATTTCTTCTGGTGTATTACCATTTTGATAGAATGTAACAACGTCAGATGCTTTGTTTTCCAAATCTGACTTTAATGCTATTACACGGCCAAAATCAACCACACAAAAAATAAGAAGTAAAGAAATTGGAAGTATTATAATAAATTCAACAAGTGCCTGACCCTTTTTATTCAGCATATATAGCCACCCCTATTATCAATGTTTATTATAACAAAATGAACAAAATAATACAATAAAAATAAAAAATAATGTCTATAAAACATTATTTTTTATTTTGCATCAAAGTATAACCAATAAGACCAACAATTACAATTATCATACCAACGATTATTATGCCATTATTATTTTCGCCTTCCGTCTCCTTTACTATTGAAAGCGTAAGAAAATAATCTGAGCAATGGGTAATTTCAATCGTAGCAAAACCGTTTATTGCCTTAATCCCACTAGATACTAACTCAATTTTATTTTTATCTTCATTATAATAATATAAGTTTAGTCTATCTCCATCTTTAAACTTATCATTTATGGGTACTTTCACTCTAGCAGATGATGGTAAATTACCATGATAATTAAATAATATGTATTTTGCTTTAATGTCATCATTAATAAGTTTTTCTATTTGTTTTTTGCTTGACGAAAAAGTTATCCCAAGGTCAAAATCAAATTCATTTTTTTTATAATCATCCTTAACAAAAGTCCATGAATAAGAAAAACTATCATTTTCATCTTTAATAAATATAACTTTATCTTTAGTTTCTGTTCTTATTAAATTATCAGAGGCATTAACATTTCTTAGGCCGATAAAAAAAAGGGTTACTACTAAAAAAATAACTAATATTTTATTCTTCATAAGACGCCTCCTTATTGTGATTTTATTTAATTAAGCCCAGTAAGCACTGCTTTGAATTATAAACTGTAATAAATAGTAAAATAACCAAATAAACATCGGATAAAATACGTTTTTATTTTTTTCATATATAAATGCAACTATTATTCCTATTATTATATATGGAATTGTAGATACAACATTAAGTACACTACCGAAATTAAGTCCTGCTTGCATTAATCCATATAAAAAACCACTTATAATAATCCAAATTATTTTTTGATGGATTATTTTATTAATTGTTTTAGTAAAAATAATACCCTCTACAAACGGAGTATATATAATCAACACTAAAATGGTATACATAAACATTGATTTCATATTAGGGAAAATAAGCGTATCTGAATTAAGTTTGGTCCAACCTAGCAACTGATCAATCACAAAATTTCCTAATGTTATTATTAAAAATAATAACACAAATACACCAAAGCATTTTAAAATATTTTTAATAGGATTTTTTAAAAAAACTTTTATCTCCGAAACCAATTCATTTTTGTATGCACATATTATCACAATTACCATGAGCAACATACAAACCACATAATATAAAACATTAAAATCATTTATATTATTTTCGTTTGGAAAAGCCGCAATCCCAAATATAAAATATATTATCAGCACAACGATGGATAAAAAAATATCCTTTATGGTGACATTTCCTTTTTTAAAATTCTTATTTTTAATCATCATTTCACCTCTATAATAAGAATAACACAAAAAAAGAAGAAATTGCTATTAAAATCCACAATTTCTTCATACTTTACAGATAATTATCTGAAATACTTTCTAAGCCATGCTAACATAAATTAATCCTCCTCTCTTTAATATATTCTTACTACCTCTTAAGATATTTAAACAATATCTCTTTACAATTAAAATATACCACATTTTTTTCTTAAAAACAATATACATTAAATATACGTAAAGTGTGTTTATTGCTTTTTCATATAATTATATGTTCAATAGTTTTTCTTATTACCATTTACATATAACAACGTTAATTATTATTGTTCTTACTTAGAATATACACAATCAGTATTACCAAAATGATAATCATTATAACTATTATAAGACCACTTTTATTAGTGTTACTAACAGCTTTTCTTACAATTGATAGTATATTAGATAAACGTATTAAACAAATCAAACTACCACCCTCTAGCATCAATTTAAATTATATCAATTATTGCATTTATTAGTATATTAGATTTTTTTAACATGTTTTGTCAAACATCAAAACATGTTACTTTATTATGAATATATTGTATAATAAAGTTGGTGATGATATGAAAATACTTATAATATCTGATATTCATGGTGACTATAATACACTTGAAAAAATAACAAATGATGAAAGTTTTGACAAGTTAATTATCTTGGGTGATTTATTTAATTATAGTATGATTACAAATGATTTAAAAGATAATAAAATAATAAAGTTGTTAAAAAAATATAAAAATAATCTAATTTTAATAAAAGGAAATTGTGATAATTTCATTGATTATAAAAAAATAGATTTATACGCCCATGAAATTATTACGATAACCTTAAACAATCATCTTGTAACTATTACCCATGGTAATAAATATTCAAAGGGATTCTTACCTAATTATCATGGTGATATATTTCTAAGTGGTCATACACATATTAATAACCTCATAAAAGAATATGGTATAATTTACGTTAATCCTGGAAGCATTAGCTTGCCAAGGGGTGGTTCAAGTAAATCATACGGGTTTTTTACCAATGATAAAATAATGATTAAAAACATAAATGGAGAAATAATAAAAGAAATGGAAATTTAAAAACCATTTCTTTTATCTTTTTATATGAAATATACGATTTAATTTAACTCTTCTAAATTAAGATCATTTGTATAAGTAGCTTTATAAGCTTTAGCAAAAATATTACTTTTTATCACGGTTATTTTATTATCAATAACTTTTAGAGCACAACAATTATCTAAACATATAGTTTTAATATTATTATTATTTTGTTTTAAAACACCTTTTAAGTCTTCTTGCTTTTTAAAATCAGAAGAAAAATGAGGAACAAACATATAATCTAAAATCCCTAACCCATCAACTTTAACATAGTTATCAGAAATATTATTCATTATTTCAACGTCAGATAAACCATATTGGCATAAGGCTATTGCACCCGCTGATATCCCAGCTATTACCTTATCTTTCTTCACTGCTTCTTTAAGCATTTTATCCATTCCTGTTTCTTTTAAAGTATTAACTAATTTTACTGTATCACCACCACCAATATAAATAATATCAGCATTACTTATTTTTTCACTAACAACCTCCATATGAGTTAAAGTTTTATTTGAAATTTTACCGGTCTCACATCCTAAATTTTTATAAATATCCTTAATAACTTTATAGTATGAATCCGCAAAACTACTAGCAAGACCAATGAATAAAAATTTAGGATTTGTTTTCTCTGACAATCTAACTATAGCTTCATCAATTTGTTTAGTTTCATAATCAGTATCTGATCTTCCTATATTACCGCCACCAATTAAAACCATCTTCATTTCATTTACCTTCCATTTCTTAAGTTTTCCATCTTCTCTTTTATTCTTTTAATTCTATTAAATCTTTCAGAAACATCCAAAACATAGTCCTTTCCATCATAAGTAACTATATCAAGTTCTTTTATTTCTTTGGGCAAGCATTTTCTTTTAACATTAATCACCTTGTTATTTTCTATGTTTTCTAACACTACTATATCTTCTTCTATTCTATCTACCGCAAATTTCATATCAATCACCTTATCCATTCGTATCCGTAATAACCGTTTTGAAACTTATATCATTACCATTACTAATAACAATTATTGTACCAGATAAATCGGTTCTGTATATCTTTACGTTTCTTTTATTTAGCTTGTCAATTATACTTTGTTTTGGATGGCCATATGAATTATCTTTTCCCACTGATATTATTGCATAATCAGGGTTTACACCATCCAAAAACTCGTCTGATGAGCTATATTCTGACCCATGGTGGGCCACTTTTAACACGTTACTTTTAATATCTTCTTTTAATAGTTTTCTTTCAACCTTACTTGTTGCATCTCCAGTAAATAAAAAACTATTATTACCGTGTGTAACTTTAATTACTATCGACGTATCATTAAGATCGTCTCCTTCATTTCCAACATAAATTATCTTTACCGTTGCACCAGAAAAATCAAATTCCTCGCCCTTTACTGCCACGTCATAACCTAAATTATTAGCTTCTAAGGCATCTAACATATCTTCAAACGTTTTAGTGGTTGTTATAACATCCGGCATAAAAAATTTATCTATATCAAAATGATTTATTATATCGGCCATCCCACCAATGTGATCTTCATGAGCATGAGTTGCAAAAACATAATCAAACTTACTTACGTTGATTTCTTTTAAATAGTTAACAAGCTTTACGCCATCTTCATTATTTCCAGTATCAATTAACATATTATGTTCTCCGCTTTGAAGCAAAATAGCATCTGCCTGACCAACATCAATAAAATACACCTTCAAAACATCCTCAGTTATAGATTCTTTAGCAGTTTTCTCTGTTTCGGAAATATTTTTAGAAAATTCATTTACGCTTGCTTTTAATTCATTTATAGTATCCGTTCCAAATATCGAATAAGCGATTATAAACATTGCTAATACGATTTTTATCCAATTTTTTCTTAACTTCTTCATGTGCATACCTCTATTTACATAAGTGATTATATCATTTTTAACCATATCAGTCACTTAAAAAAATAGGTTTATTGCCTATTTTTTTATAAAACAACAAATCATACCGTTTTCTAAAATATCAGTCTTATATTTAAACTGTTCACTATAATTACATAAAAAATCATTATTAGAAGCAAAATAAGATTTTACTTCAATAACATTTTCAATATTAAATAATACGTAACTAAGGATTTCTTTTAATAATAAAGCTCCGTTAAGTCCCCTAAAAATGTTCATATTACCATCATATTTTGCAATCGCAATACCGTCATAAATGCTAACTTCCATATTTAGAACTTCTTCATCATCAACTATAATACCATAATACATTTTATCATTAACAAACTCTTTTTTCTTTACATCTATGGTATTCATTTTAACATTCCTCTCAAAATAAATTAGATTAAAAAAAAGCTCTTATTAAGCTTCTTCTTTCTTTATTACTTCTTTTCCCTTGTAATTACCACATTCAGGGCATACTCTATGTGGTCTTATCATTTCACCACATTTAGGACATTTTACTGTTCCGTTTGCTTCAATTTTATAGTGAGTACGACGCATTCTCTTTCTTGTCTTACTTACCTTTCTGAATGGAACTGCAAATAATTGGATATCCAACTTTAACATATTCTCACTCCTTCCTTACTCTTTATTAAATTCGCTTAAAGCCATGAGTCTTGGATCAATTACTTCCTTTTTATCATCTTCCGTAATAAGACGCCAACCATCACCTTGTATTGATTCTTCTTTGGCATCAGGATGAAGAACTCTTAAAGGAACATCCACTAATATATATTGCCATATAATTGGAAAAATTTCAAGTCTATTTTGAATAATTTCTAGTGAATTATCGTCATTTTCCCCAATTACCTCATTAATTTGTATATCAAATGGATATTCTACATCTTTTAATGTTCTTGCGCAAGGAAGTATCATCGTTCCGGTTACACTTATGTCTAATTGATATTCTTCCTCATTATTTCTCATGTAACCACTTACCTTAATTGGTGATATTCTTCTTATATCAGTACCAATTAACATATTATTTGGTACAATAATTTCTCCTGATACAGGTATTTCATATAAACCACCGTAAACTAATTTAGTTAAATCTACGATCAAAGCTATCACCACCGCCACATAATTATACTATTTTTTTTTAATATTAGCAAGATTTAATTGAAGTGATAAAATGTTAAATTTAAATATCTTAATTAAATATATGAAGTATCATAGTAAAAATATTCTTTATATCAAATACTTTTATTTATAACCATTATAATGGTTTCGCACATCCTCAAATAAATTTTTATTAAATTCTTTATTTTTAATCATTTCTATTTCAAATTTATAAGGTGGATAGCTTCTATCCTTTCCTCCATCCATACTAATATATGGAGTTTCTAGTATTTTAGGAACTGATCTTAACCTTTCATTATATATAATGTTTAATAATGCCTCAAACCCAATCTTTCCATAGCCTAAATTTTCATGCCTATCCTTATGTGACCCCAAATCATTTTTAGAATCATTTACATGAACGCATCCAATTTTATCTATTCCTATTAACCTATCAAAATCATTTAAAAAATCATCAAACTTACTCATATCATACCCAGCATCATTTAAATGGCACGTATCCAGACAAACCATTATTTTTTCCGGGTATAAAACACCATCTATTATTTGTTTTATGTGTTCTAGCTTAAAGCCTACTTCACTACCCTTCCCAGCCATCGTTTCTAAGCATATTTTAACTTCCTGATTAGGGGTAATAACTTCGTTTAATGCGTTTATAATATTTTTAATACCCGTATCTAAATCCAGATTAACAAAACTACCAGGATGTAAAACCAGCATTTCAACACCAAGTGCATAAACTCTTTTTACTTCATCTTTTAAAAAATCAATTGCAAATAAATAATTTTCTTTCTTTTGATTATTAGCTAAATTTATTATGTATGGTGCATGTACAATTAGATTTTTTAGTTCTATATTATTTTCATATAATAAATTTCTCGCTTTTAGAGTTAAATCATAATCAAGTTTGCACCTTTTAGTATTTTGCGGAGCACCAGTATAAAACATAAAAGTATTTGCTCCATAACCCATCGCTTCTTTTACACTCCCCAAAAGTTGTTCTTTATTATTAAAAGATACGTGCGATCCTATTAGCAACATCCAAAATCCCTCCTTATACAACAACTTTATTATACTAAATAATGGGAATGAAAGCAAAAGAAAAAGGGCATAAACCCTTTTATTTTATAGCACCAGTTTCACCAGAGACAGTACATTGTATTTTAGGAAGTGTATTACCATTTTTTTTAGCTTGAACAATCGTTATTTTACCAACTTTTTTAGTAGTATCATTATAATCAGAAACTTCATTAAAATCTGCTGTTGCAAACTCACTACCAGCTTTTGCAGTTAAAGTTATCAACCAATCTTCCCCACTTGCTTCTACAGTTATATCGTATTCCTTATCACTATCATAATCAATAACATCCTTTAAGCAACCTGTTGTACAAGCCGCCATACTTCCATCTGCCATCTTAGTCTTAACACCTTTAGCAGCCATTTCTAAAGATGTAATCATTGAGTTCGCTCTCGTTCTTGAAATAGTTCTATTAATTTGTTGTGTAGCAATAACCATTATGATTGCAAGTACTACGATAACCGCAAGTAATTCAATTAACGTAAAACCTTTTTTATTTAATTTTTTCATCTTTTTATTCCTCCTATTATTATATTTAAATATTATCACTATTACATTATTTAGTCAAGTATTACGCTATCTTCTTTTCAACACGTTGACAGTTTTTGAACCATATTTTTTTTCTTTATAAACAATAAAATTATCATACTTAGAATAATTTATTTTTAGTTCTGTTTCGCAAACTATTAAACCATTTTTACTAATCAAATCCACGTTAGAATTTATTATATTTAATGCTTTATCTAATTCCAATGTAGCGTATGGCGGATCTAAAAACACAATGTTGAATTTTTCGTGAGTAACAAAACTTTTTAAAACCTCACTTGCATCACCATGTATAACATTAGTATTTCCCACTTTAAGATTATTTATGTTATCTTCTATTATGTTTATTGCTATTTTATTATTGTCAACAAAGTATGCCTTTTTTGCACCATTACTAATAGCTTCTATTCCTAAGTTACCTGTTCCTGAATACAAATCTAAAACTATTGCATCTTTTATATAATCTTGAATCATCGCAAATATTGATTCTTTAACTCTATCCATGGTAGGTCTTGTTCCAACAATGTTAAATCCCTTTAAAATTCTACCTTTAAATTTTCCACTTATAATTTTCATATGTATCACCTATAAAGATTTTATCACATTTGTAATCATATTAAAATAAGGTTTATTATAACAAAAAGTGCTACTTACCTAATAGCACCTTTAGTAATTTTACTTATTCTCTCATTTATCTTTATCGTAAGTAAATTAATTTTGTTTTGTAAATCAACATACTCTTTAACAAGAGGGTCTTTAAGTAAATCAACCTTAGCCCTTATAAAATCATCTTTTGTATTATATCTTTCATATAAAACTTTAGCATTATTAAAAGACTCTATAAGTTTTTTCGTATTATAACTTTCATTTATCATTTCTTTTACTTCATCTAATCTTTTTTTTAAATCACTATTTTCTATATAATCGATTACCTCATATGTTTTTTCTACCATGTTATCACCTCAAAACATTAATAAATTTACTTACCATATCAATTTTATCTATAATATTATTTATTTTATCCGTCGTTCTTAGTTTATACTTATCTTTTACCTCTTCTACTAAAATATCAATCATTTTAGGATTCCTTATAAGTGTTTTATACCAATACGAATTTTCTCTAAGGTATCTTTTATAGTCTGGGTTTGAATCAAGAAAAAGCTTAATTTTTATGTCCATTAGTCTTCAAACTTCTTAAATAGTTGCCTAGGTTCATAATTCTTTGATCCGACCGAAGAACCTACGTCTTTTGTGGTAAACCCCTGAAGCAATTCTATTACTTTTTGAAGACTATTAACTCCCTTTTGTACTGAGTTCATATCCACTTTTTTTATCATATCAGTTATGTTTCCTATATTAAAAGAATCTGTCTTAGTATCCTCTTTTTTTTCTGTGCTTTTATAATTTTCCCAAACCTTTTCATCTTCACCATAAAGTGACCACTGCTCATAAAATTTTTGCCATGTCATTTCTCCAGAATTAACATATTTAATTAGTTCTGGCCTTTTTCTAACAAATGCTTTAAATTCCTCTTTCAAGATAATCACCCTACTATAACTTATGCCTTTTTTTAATATTTTTTCATATTATGACAAAAATTTTTATAGTTTAAAGTGTTATTTTAAACTAAAATATCAAAAAATTCAGAAAAATCTGAATTTTATCTCTGCATAATAATTGTAATTATTCCATAATCATTAGTCTTGTTATCATTAAGATACATACTAACTTTAAGACCAGCACTATCTTTATAATAATAACCTTGTTTTTTTAACTTTTCAATACATGCGTTATCTATTTTTACATTCATAAAATTACTTAATAAATTATTTATGTTTTTGCCAATTTTTTTATAATCTAATTCTGTTTTTTCATAAACTAAATTAATCATAACATAATAAACACTACTATTATCATAATAAACACTTATCGTATCATAAACATCATCAGCATTTTCATGCTTATGGTATGCATAGGTAGAATCATAAACATTATCATTTAATTTTCTTTGTTCTTCTTTAGAAACATCAAATCCTATTTCCTTAAAAAGAACACCTCGGTTTTTTGCACTTATATTTGCATATTTACCATCATAACGATTAACTAATTTATATAATGTATCATCATTTTCATCAAGTATTTTCTTATTCAAAAAACTGGAAGATACCAGTAAAATAATAAATATTGCAATTATAAGAATAGACCATACTATTTTTTTTGGCTTTTCTATTAATATTTTACTTATACTCTTCCTAGAATCACCAGGAAATTTTTCAAATTTAATTTTACTCGCCTTTTTATTCTCTTTTTTCGAATAAGATGTTTCAACGTTTTTCATATGAACACCTCTACTATAAATAATAACATTTATTTTAAATTAAAACAACTTATTTTTTATTAGTAACATGTAATTTATCCATCTTTAATTGTTCTATAATACCTTCATAGATTTCTTCATTTATTTTTAAATAACTATTCCATATATCTGGAATGTTAATAGATTCTATAATTGATTTTTCATATCTAGATAATTTATCTGCTCTTGATTTTGTTTTAGATATAATATATGAACCATGTTGATTATTTTTTCTAAACACTCCTAAAATAATATACGTATTATGATTTAACCTTTTAAAAGTAACCCTTATCTTACCAACTCTTAATTTATATATCTTCTTTAATAAAACAGTCGTTGTTCTATTGGCTACCGCACCATCTTTTTTTATTTGCTCTAGAGCTTTTAAAAGAGCTTTATAGTCTTCTTTTGGGATATTTTTATCTATCATATTAACTATTTTGCTAGTATTGTTTAAAAAATCATAAAACAATACATTAACTTGTTCATCTTCTGCTAACTTATCTTCTTTAAATTCATCATAAGTTATTTGGACTAAATAGTTTGATATAGTATCATGTAACTTCTTTTCTTCATTTAAATCTATTTGAAGTAACATCTCACTAATAATATCTTCGATGTCATCATTATAACTTATAGCGTTTAAAAACTCGTTTATGGCGTTTAAATTATCATTAAAAGCTCGTATAGTAGTTAAATAATTTGATACAACAGGATTTGTTTTATCTTCTTTTTCTTCCGTTATAATCACATCTTTATCGTCAACATAGTTTTTCTTCTCCTTTCTTGATGGAGTTTCAGTTTTTGCTTTTATAATGTTACACCTTTTAAGGTGTATATAATTATTTAATGAGTTAAATAATTCTTCTTTATCAAAATCTTCTTCCTTTTCTATTAATAAAGTAATAGTATTAATATCTTGGGAAGTTAACGAAAAATTCTTTTTTATATTTTTAAGCGCATACTCTGCTTTCTTTTTCAAAGTCTTTTTTTCTTCTTTTTCTTTTTCTAAACTCTCGTAGAATCGGGCAATATAATTAAATGAAACAGCCATTATATTTTGCATCTTTTTATTTAATTCTTTTTTCTTATGTGCTATTTGCGATATCTTCTCCATCCTATCCATAAACGTAACATCATTTAGCATTCCAGAATCATTGCAATAGGACAAATCATTGTTTTCACATGCATTAATTTCATTAATTATTTCTGCTAATTTACCATATAACACCTTGTTATAATATGCTAAAATTTCTATAAATTCATAAAAAGTATCTTGATCTTTTAATTTTTCTGCTTTTATAATATTTCTTTTATTCTTATTTGGAATTAAAGCATCATACACATGCTTTATATCCATAAGCTTAATTGATAAAGATTTTATTTTTTCATCCTCTTTTAATATTTCTTTTTCTAATAATTTAATTATGTTATCCATACATATCACCATGTATATTATAGCATAAAAAGAAACTACATTTTTATAGTTTCTTTTATTCTTTTGATAACCTTTTTTTCTATTCTTGATATATAACTTTGTGATATATTTAATTTTTCTGCTAATTCTTTTTGAGTTATTTCTTTTTCACCAAACAAACCATATCTTAATTTCATAATCTGTTTATCCCTTTCAGGTAATCTATTAATTTCTTTCATAAGCGTTAGTTTCAAATCATTATCCTCAAGCTCTTTGGTAACCAAATCAGGATCAGTTCCTAATATATCTTCTAAGTGAAGTTCGTTACCCTCAGAATCAAATGATAAAGATTCCTCTAAAGATACATCAGCATTTCTTTTTTTATTTTTTCTTAAATACATAAGTATCTCGTTATCAATACACCTAGAAGCATAGGTTGCAAGCTTAATATTTTTATCCATTTTATAGGTATTTATTCCCTTTATTAATCCGATCGTTCCAATACTCACTAAATCTTCTAAGTCTATTTTTGTATTCTCATATTTTTTAGATAAATAAACCACCAAACGTAAATTATGTTCAATCAGTTTATTTTTAGCCTCCTCGTTTCCATCCGATGCTTCCTTAAGATATTTTGTTTCTTCTTCTTTAGATAAAGGCTCAGGAAGTGCATCTGTAGAACCAACAAAGAATATCGTACTTACTTTCCTAAATAAATTCCTAATAAAATTAATTATTTTTTTCATACATATTAATCTCCTTTTATAATTTTTTTATGCAACAATAACTCTACTCCGTCCATTCCGAATTTATTGTCACTTATTCCTACTAAACACTCATCTTCTATTTTTTTTCCATTTATGATAATTTTCTTTATTTTAAAACATTTAAGTAGTGTATTATCCTTAACGGTTACACAAGGAACTAAAATACACCTTGGGTTATATCCGTTCAAAGCGTCTTTATTTATCACTATTATTGGTCTTTTTTCATACGGATCAAAAAGATTGTTGCCAGTATCTAAAAAGCCAGTCAAATGCTTTGTTACGCCGTTTAAGAACGTTATATCAACTTCATAATACTTAGATAATTCTTCTTTTTGTTTTCTTTGATTTTTAACGTAGATTAAAATTATTACAGGTGATAAAGTAATAATTATTATAAAGTTAATACTAAAACCATTATGAAAGAAAATAAGTCCAGTATTTTTGTAAGACAATTCGTTATTTACAAAATATAAAAAACCACCTAATATTATGCTTGATAAATATAAATATACTAAATTATTAAAAAAATATTTTAAATCTTTAAAACCAAAGGATATCAACACCATTAATACTGAAATAAAAACTTTAAGTAAGAGCAATCCTAAAGAATCAAAGTTTAGAAACAATGATAATATGCTCACTCCCCCTAATAATGCCCCTAAAAGTAACCTTATTAATTTAGTGTTCCTTTTTAATATTAAAGATGTACACAAAAGCAATAAAAAATCCAAAAAGAAATTAAGCAAGATTATTAAATCAACATATATTTTCATGTCTATCACCCAAAATTATTATAAAAAAAAGACACGTTAATAAGTGTCGAGTTTAAGTAATTATTTTTTAATATTAATATTATTATCATAATAATAAGGGAAAGCAATTTTATCCATTTTGATATTTTTATCTAATAAATCTTTTTTATACTCGTTTAATTGTTCCTCATCAAAGCCAAATATATCTTTATTAACAACGCTAGCGGCCTCTATTACGGTATCAATAGAAACGTCTTTTCCTAAATTATCAATAAATATTTCACCAGCCTCAGTTATAAAATTATAAACCTCATCAAAATCATCATGTTCCATCATAGTTGAATATCTATTTTTTAACTCTAAGTATTTTTCTGGCATAAGTGAAATTAAAATATTATTAATAATATCTACTAACGATTTAATAGCGTTAGTCTCTTTTTGTTTTTCATCTTTATTTAACAAACTACTAAACTGGTTTTTTTTATAACGGTTTAATAGAAAATTAACGTGTGAAGAAAATTCTTCCATGCTTTTACAATTCATAACTATATCTTCCTTGCTTAATTCGAACAGCCTTTTTTCCTGACTGGTTTTATTGAAAGACATCAAGGCATGGTTATAATAATCATCTAAAAGATCATTATCCCAAGTTGGATCCGCAACATAAAAACCACTAATGTCATATTTTGGATCATTAATGTATAAAATTATTCTTGCATGGCCAGCTAATTCTACCGGCTTTTCTTCAAGTGTAAATCCCTTATCGTAAGAAGTGTCGGTTAGTACATTATATTCATATACCGGAATATCTAATCTTTTTAATAACTCCTGCAATAAATTAGCATAACCAACACAAACCATATAATCATTATTTAAAAGTTTTCTTATGTTTCTAGACTGCGTTTTATCTTCGCTATTTTCTAAATATTTTTTAAACTTCTTAACTATATTATATGCTGCAAGATATTTTTCAAAAGGAGAATAATTAGCATTTTTAATATCTCTAACCATTAAATCCAATAATTCATCTTCTTTTTTTAAATCATCTATCTTATATGGTTCAATGTCAACTCCCTCCACCGTAAAATCAAAATCACTATTATATAGTTTTGATTTTGAAAATGCGTTTCTATTTCTTATCGATATTACTACCTTATTATGTTGACCATTTTCCCTAAGTTTAGAAATTATGTTGTATAAACTATCGTAATCCTCAGATAATTCTATACCTAGTTTAAATTTATTTATTTGGTCAATATGAATAGTTTTATTTTTAGGTATATACTTTAAATTTTCTAAATCAGTAATATTATTTTTTATATATAAATCATCACTATCTGAAATAACATTATTATAATCTTGACCTAAAATTTCATTTGACGATATCTCTTGTCTTTCACCATTTTTATAACTATATGCGTTTATATGGTTTCTTTTAAGAATCTTCTTAACTTCATCAGGTACTTTTATTTCATTATCAAAGCAAATAGATGTTGCGGTAAGACATAAGTTTTTTACTAATTCATCGCTATACGCGTATTTTGAAATGAAAACGCTATCCTGATTAAACATTACATCTTCTATCGCCTCTAATATAATAGCTTTATTTTTATCAAAAAATTCTTTACTAAAATATATATCATCAAATTGATCATAAAAAAACGGGTGATCACCATCAACGTAAGTAACTTCTACATTTTGTTCTTTAGCGTTTTTATTTACTATATCTACAAGCTGTGTAGTAATACTTCCATCTTGCAAACCATTTTGATCAATAACACTAAAACTAATATTTTTTGATTCTTTAATATATTTTATAATGTCATCAACATCATTAATGTATGTAGTAGATTTAGAAACTCCACTCTCCCATATATTAACTTTTTTCATAAATACCTCTACTCTATATAAAGATTATAACAAAAAAAGAATGCTAAAGTCTAGCATCCTTTTTTATTGTATTTATTTTTTCATTTTATTAATCGCTAACTCTAATTTTAGATGAGGATCCTGCCATCCTTGTGGCTTAATAACTTTACCCATGTCATTATAGTGTGGCCTTCCATCAGACCATAACTTACTCATGTTAGCTTCTTGAACAATATAAAATAACTCGTCTGGCGAAACACCCATTTCAACTAAAGTACCAAGAGCAAAATATATGGTATCAATCATTGCATCAGCTTGTTCTACAAGATCTCCATTCTTAGTTGCTTCCATAAATTCGTTTATTTCTTCTAACATCCATGCATATCTTTTTTCTGCTCTTTGAGCCGATAATACCGTTGGGCTTTTCGCTGCTGGATGACCAAATGCCTCATGAAATTTCCTTACCTCATTATATTCTTTATTCATTTTCTTTACCTCTTACTTTCTTATTGTCTTTATTATTAATTAAATATCTTAAAATTTCTCCCCAGTTATTAACTTCTATTAAATATTCATTTTCCTCTAACTTAGGGCTATTTTTATCTCTTAAATATAAACATTTAATACCATTTTTGGATAATACCTCACAAATCTTTGGATTATCTTCTATCATTAATTCGATATTTAGGCTTTTACACTTTTCTAGTTTATCTTTTACCTCAAAGTGTATGTTATCAAACTTAATGTCTAAAGCCATTAATCTTTTTGCAACATATTTTTTTGTTTCTTTATTTATTAAACCTCTAGCGGTTATTGCATAAATATCATTTTCTTTTGACAATATTTCTAAAGATTCTTTTACTCCAGGCACTAAACCGCAGTTTAATGTTCCTTTAATCAAGTACTCATCAGTGAACCTTTGTCGTTCTTCTAAAGTCCAATCATACTTATCTAAATAACTAAACTTATTTTTGTTTATAACACCATTTTTTTCTAAAACTAATAAATCATATAATTCTGCGTATACGTTCATTTGTCTTTCAAAATCAAGTATTACACCATCTATGTCTATACCTATCCTCACTTTCTCACCTTCTTCTTAACCATACCTTTATCCCAATCATCACTAATGTATGGGCTCTCAGTAAAATTAGCATCTACCGTATAACCAGTAAGCCACTTTATAACCCTTACATCACTTGTTGTTAAACAGTCTTCTATCTTGATAATCTTACCTGATATATGGCTACAATCGTCACTTGGAAACTCGCATATACCTTTTTGTTTTAATATACACTCATGGTTTTCTTTTTCGATTATTTCATAATTAAATGGTATTATATTTGACAAGTCTTTATCCATGCTTAAATGATTTTTATAAGACATACACTTATCATGCATAACGCAATTTCTACAACCTAATTCACTTGGTCTATAATAATGCGCGTTATAATCTCTATCCAAGTTATGTACGTAGGAAAATAAACACGATGTTTTTCTAAATATTGGAACGTTATATTTACCTGCTAGAAATTCAAATGCGTCTCTTACGTCATCTGGTATTATCTTTTTATGTCCGAATGAATATCCAGGATATGGTTTTAAATTGGTACCTTCTTTTTCCCATATCTTAACGCTTTTTGGTTTACCCTGAAGCCCAGAATAACCAATTGGTAAATTATACAATTTAGCAAGTGCTAAAACGTTAGAAAAGCATAATATACTATCATTAATATTATAAATAATTGGTCTAAACTCTATAGAATATTTATAATTGTTAGTTCTTTTCCCTATTTCTTTTAAATTGTTTTCAAATCTTTTCATAGTGTTACCATCAAGAATGCTATCAGTACCAAAACATGAAAATGCAACATGCAAATCAAGGTTAAAAGAAATGTCTGGAAACTTTGTAAAGTCTCCTTTTGTAACAATTATTACGGGGCCCTTATGACCTATTTTTTCTAATTCTTTTAAATATTTTACCGTGTTATCTACCTGAAGAAGAGGATCACCATAAAATAAATTAACCGCAATTGGAACGTTTTTAAAATCATCGTTTATCTCCTCTGGCAAAATTGAAAAATGTTTTTCTTCCTGTTTTTCTCCGTTTAATCTGCAATATTTACAATCATAACAATGATCTAAGGAATCACCAATCATGTTAAATGACTTTGCAAATAAAAGTTTATTATTTAGTTTTTTATCTTTATTTATCATATTTTACATCTTTTACCTTTCGTTTTTAATTGTAACCTTACCAACGAAAGTTTGTAAAATATCAAAATGTAATAAAAATCATAATAAAAAGATATAACCATAACAAATGGTTATATCCTATATAACTTTATTCACTAAATTTTTCATCAATAAACATTTTAATAAACTTTGTTGGAGCGGTAGTAAGATATTTTTTTACATACACAAGATTAATTTCAATTTGAGGTAATTTTTCGGTTATATTAACCTTTACTATACTACTATCACCATCTATTAAATCTTCTATTACATAACCAATTCCTAAGTTTCTTTTTACTGCACCTATGATCATTTCACTCGTATGAATATTCATAACGTTTGATAAATTAATTTCTTTTTTATCAAATGCATCATCAAGTGCTTTTCTATTAGAAGTCCCTGGTATTGGAAGGATTAATGGATATTTTTCTAAATCTTTTATATTTTTTATCGTACTTATATCTAACTTACTATCAGAACTTACTACAAAACAATTATTTACCTTGGTTAATGGTTTTACTATTACCTGATCAGAAGAAACATCTATTGGGGAAGAATCAATAATGAAATCTATCTCGTGTGCTTCTAGTTTTTTTAGTAAACTCTCGGTTGAACTACTTATTATAGTAATTTCTATATTAGGATATAATTCATGGAATTTTGAAACTGAGTCAAATACAAAAAACGTACCTATTTGGGATGGAACTCCAATGTTTATTTTTCCTTTTTCTAAATTCTCAGACTCTAACAAATTTCTTTCTGCAATTATTAAATTATTATATGCTTCTTCGATGTAAAATAAAAGCTCTTTACCCTTTTCAGTTAACTCTATACCACCTAAATTTCTATAAAAAAGTCTAACTCCTAAATCTTCTTCTAATTTTTTTATCGATTTACTAAGTGCTGGCTGAGAAGTATAAGTTTTTTTTGCAGCCTCTGATATACTTCCGTATTTCGCAACTTCGTAAAAGGTTTTATATAAGTTTAGGTTAATATTACTACTATACATTTTTATCACCCCATAACAGAAAGATATTATAACAAAAAAAGAATGCCTTTAAAAGCATTCTTAAAAACTTCTTCTATTTTTTAAAAAGTTTGGAATATCATCATCGTCATCGTCATCATCATCTTGAATTAAATTACTAACCCTTGGTTGCATTACAGAGCTTACACTTGAAGGTTGTTTATTATTAGCTTCTTGTGCTTTTTGCTCCCCTTTTTCAAAACCAGTTGCGATAACAGTAACAATAACTTCATCGGATAAGTTTTCATTTATTACTGCACCAAAAATAGTATTAATATCGTTATTAGATGTTGATCTTACAACTTCAGCTGCATCTTCAGCTTCGAATAACGTAAGGTTCGCACCACCAGTAATATTTATTATTGCATCGGTTGCACCTGAAATATTAGTTTCAAGAAGCGGGCTTGAAACGGCCTGTCTTGCAGCTTCTACTGCTCTATTTTCACCAGTTCCCATACCAATACCAATAAGTGCGTTTCCGCTCTTTTCCATTACTGCCTTAACATCAGCAAAATCTAGGTTAATAAGACCTGTTACGGCGATCAAATCAGAAATAGATTGAACACCTCTATGAAGAACATTATCAACTTCATGGAAAGCTTCTACCATTGGAGTTGATTTATCAATTATTTCCCTTAATCTATCATTTGGAATAACTATTAACGTATCAACGTTTGCTTTTAACTCTGAAAGCCCTTCAATTGCTTGTGCCATTCTTCTTTTGCCTTCAAAGCTAAATGGTTTAGTAACTATTGCAACGGTAAGTGCGCCAAGATTTTGTGCTATTTCAGCGATAACTGGTGCAGCACCAGTACCAGTTCCACCACCCATACCGCAAGTTATGAAAACCATGTCTGCGCCTTTTAAAGCTTCTTCTATTTCCTTTTTAGATTCAAGGGCAGCTTCTCTCCCTACCTCAGGACGTCCCCCTGCTCCTAAACCAGCGGATATTTTAGATCCGATTTGTATTTTAGTTTCAGCTTGTGAACTATTTAAAACCTGTAAGTCAGTGTTTGCAACGATGAATTCAACACCTCTTACACCACATTCTATCATACGGTTAACCGCGTTTCCGCCGCCGCCACCTACACCGATAACTTTAATTTTTGCTAATTGATCTACTGGTAAACCAAACATTTTATTTCCTCCTTAATTATCAAAAAAGTAGCTAAAAAATCTACCGAATACCGAATCACTTCTACCTATTCTTGCCTTACTATGTATTAAGTTATCGACATCGTCACTACTAAACATTGAATATTCTTTTCCCCTTAGTTTTATCTTTTTAATAAAGTGCTTAATTGCACCAGATACGGTAATAAACCTTGCTTTTCTAATACCTAATGTGTTTATGGAATAAGTTTTAGCCGTTTTACCAAACATGTCCTCTAAAACAAAGTTAATACCAGGCATATCTGTTATGCCACCTAAAACCATTATATAACGAATTTGTTTATTTGTTAATACTTTTAATTCATTTTTCGCAACATTTAAAATTTGAGATAGCCTTTTGTTTATTACCTCAGCAAGCTCATACTGATTTATGCTAACTAACTTTGAGTTAATATCTCTTGTTTCGTACGTTTCGTTTTTACTAGCATACCTTGGATTTGCTATACCGAAATTTTCCTTTATCTTACGAGCCGTTTTTTTGTTTGTGTAATAGATATAAGATATATCTTCGTCAATTACCCTACTTCCAATTTTTAGAACCTCGCTATTAGTTATTATTCCCTTATTAAATACTGATACAACCGTTGTATCCCTTCCAATATTTATTAAAGCGCCACACTCTTGGTCCATTTCATCAGTTTTGACCTCTTCATAATCGCAAACCGTAGACAACGCTAAATCAACTACCTCTATTCCCACCGCTTCAACAACCTTAACATAAGAAATTACATGAGTTTTTGGAACCAAGGCTAGCATAGCCCTAACACCTAATCTATCACATATCTTATTGGTTGGGTCTTTTAGTGTTTCTATTTCGGAACCGTTTTCGTAAATAGTAAAGTCTATTGGCGTTATACTAACTAATTCCATGTTAGGTAAAATATCATTTAAAGAAGCATTCTGAACCCTAACAACATCTTTTTGTGTTACCATCTTCTCATCGTTTACAATTGGAACGTTTCCATGAACCAAACTATATTCTGCATCAAGAGGTGGAATTGTAAGCACCGCTTTTTTTATTGTGATATTAATCCTTGAATTAATATCATCAAGCGCTAATTTAATTCTTTCTAAAAGTGCGTTTTCATCAGTAATAAAACCATTTTTTACACCTTTAGAACGAACCGATGAAACGGCGAGCGTTCTTTGCTTTCCATCGAAATACTCACTAACCAAAATACGTATTGTGTCAGAACCAATGTCGATGCTCGTATAAATCTTTTTCATTAGCGCCAGCTCCTATCATGTAACTTTACCATATAAAGTTATTATACTATATAAATAAGATTTTTAAAATATATATTTTAAAAATAAATCATATAAAAAGAGGTTATTTAACCTCAAAGTAGTCTCCATAATCCAAATAAAGGGTCCCATTTTGTTTTCCAACGTTTTCCAAAATCGTGTTATATTTATTTATTTTTTTAAATTTATTAACGGTTAAATAAACACTATTACCATCATTCATATAGGCTAAATATCTATCAGAATCAATTTCGTTTGGATCATATTTTATTTCCGAGATTTGGCATAAAATATCATCATCAATTTTATCCATCGCCTTTAGAAAAGATGATTTTTTATCACTTGGAATATCACTAGTCAAAAAGGGCGCACAAACTATTTTTTCATCATTTATACTGCCATCTTTTGTTACTTTGCTTCCGGTTTTACCATCTATGTATAAAACTTTTTTTTCAGTAATATCTATTTTAATCCTTAATAACCCTTTTGATACTTTTACATTGCTGACATAATTATTTTTAAGAATTTTTTTGCGAACCGTGTATGAAATAGTTTTTAAAAATGAAGGGTAATCCTCTAAATCAGCTATTTCTATTATTTCTTGATCAGTCAAAACATCATTTCCAGTTATTATTATGCTTCTTATTTTTACATCAAGCATTTTAACGAACGCTAAAGATGTAACTGCTAAAAACAGTAACAGCAAAAATAATCTCCCGATTTTAAGTCTCCTCTTTTTCTTCTTTTTTTTCATAGTTTACTCCCAGTTAACAAATTCTTGTTCTATTTTTAAATCAACACCAGTCCGTTTTTTTACTTTGTCATGAACATAATCAATTAAATTTTTAACATCATTTCCAGTCGCATCATTATCGTTTATAATAAAATTAGCATGCTTAACACTTACCGTTGCTCCACCGATACGGTAGCCTTTAAGTCCGCAATCCTCTATTAATTTACCCGCAAAATCACCATCTGGATTTCTAAAAACTGAACCTGCCGATGGAAATTCTAATGGTTGAGAAATAAGTCTTTTTTGCTTTCTTGTTTCCATTAGTTCCTTTATTAATTTTTTGTCACCATGTCTAAGTACAATTTTTGCTTCTAAACATATATATTCCGGATTCTGCTTTAAAAAAGAATCTCTATATTTATAATTCAAATCTTTATTATAAAGCGTTTTAATTTTAAGTTCTGGCGTTATTACCTTTACTTCCGATACGATATAACCCATATCAGATTTATAAGCTCCCGCGTTCATAAACACCGCTCCGCCTACCGTACCCGGAATACCGCTTGCAAACTCTAATCCGGTAAGGCCTTCCTTTAATGCCATGTATGATAACTTAACTAAACTTGCTCCGGCTCCAACCGTTATTATGGTATCTTTTATTTTTATCTTATCAAACAAATCAAGTTTAATTAAAACACCATCATATAAATCATCACTAAAAATCAAATTTGATCCATATCCCAATATTTTATATTTTATCTTTTCATCCCTTAATTTTTTAATTAACAAAATAAGCTTTTTTTCATCTTTTGGATAAACTAAAACCTTTGCTACTCCACCGACCTTATAAGTTGTATATTTTTTTAAACTTACCATTTCTTTTACAGCACCAATTTTTTTTCTTTTAATAAACTCAAGCATCTTTTCCATTTTTATCCCCCACTAATTTAACTATTTCATCATAAATTATAGAAGCACTATTTTTAACTTCAAAAGCTTTTAAATTGTTTTTTAGTTTATTTGTAAAAACTCTATCATTAAGTATTTTTTCCACCATTCTAAGAAGTTCATCACTTTTTAATTCAGACTCTTTTAGTATCATAGCGGCCCTTTTGTTTACTAGATCCATAGCATTTTTATACTGGTGATTTTCTGTTACATAAGGACTAGGAATAAGTATTGACGGAACGTTTAATGATGCGATTTCACTTAACGTGGATGCTCCAGCACGTGATACCAAACAATCTGTCTTTTTTAACAATGAAACCATATTATCAATGTATGGAACTATTTTGATGTTACTGGTATACTTAAGTTTTTTATATTCATCATAATAATTTTTACCCGTTACGTACATAACCTCATAATCTTTATTATTAAAAAGCGTTAGCATACTTTTCATTCTATCACTAATAGTCTTAGAGCCTAAAGATCCCATAACAATAAGAACTAACTTTTTATTTGGAGATAAACCATAGTCTTCTTTTTTTGCCATGGACACTTTTAAGGCATTTTCACTACATGGGTTGCCTGTATATATAACCTTTTTCCTATTCTCTACTTTATTTACCAAACTCTCAAAAGATACAAATATCTTATCAGCAAACTTAGAAGCAAACTTATTTGTAACTCCAAAAGAAGAGTTTTGCTCGTGAATGCAGCATTTTATTCCTAATTTATGAGCAGCATATATAACAGGAGCGGAAACATATCCACCAACACCAATTACAACATCGGGATTAAATTTCTTTATTATTTTCTTACACTTTGAGATCCCCGTTACAAACAAAAATGCGCTTTTTATATTTTTAGGGCTTAAACTCCGCTTTAAACCTTCTATTTTAATGCCAATAAACTTAAAACCTTCCTTCGGGACAATATCCTTTTCCATTCTATTACTCGTTCCAATATAAAGTATTTCAGACTTACTATCTTTTTCTTTTATTTTTTTAGCAATAGCTAAAGCTGGATAAATATGTCCACCGGTTCCTCCCGCTGATATAATTACTCTCAAATCAATCACCTACTATTAATCATTATATCATAATTATATGTTTGAGGTAAAAGAAAAAGAAGATGCTTGTAAAACGTCTTCTTGTGTTGAATTATTTTATAAAAAAAAATAACAATCCTGATAAAATTGTTATCTTTTTAGTTTACGAATGAAAAATCACTTTGATTCTAGGCAAACCCCAAAATCATTTTTAAATATTATCAGTATTTAACGTGATATCTTATTCTTATGAGTTTTCTTTCTCATTTACAATTGTAAAGCCTAGATTCAAATAAGATTAGTTTTTTAACTATTTTCGAACTATCAAACAACGATAGGCCATGAACATAAGAGTATCATTTAAAAAGAAACAAACTTTCTTTTTAAATACTTAGTATTCACAACGTTTCCTCTAGGTTAATTTAATTGTAACATTTTATTATATTTTGTCAATAGCTTCTAACTATTTTCTTTTATTTTTAAATTATCTTTTGAAGTTTCCTTTATGATATAAATTGGTCTTTGTTTTGTTTCTAGATAAGTTTTGGACAAGTAAAGCCCTATTATACCAATACAAAACAACTGAATACCACTAACAAAAATAATAATACATGCCAGTGATGGCCAACCACTTACTGGATCTCCAAAATATAATGTCTTAATAATTATTATAATTATCATAATAAATGCAATAATACAAAAAAGAATACCAATTAATGCACTGAAAATTAATGGCTTAGTTGAAAATGCGGTTATTCCTTCAATAGCATAAGAAAATAACTTACAAAAACTCCATTTTGAACTTCCATAAACACGAGAAGTATTTTCATATTCAATCCACTTCGTTTTAAAACCAACAAAGCCAAAAATTCCTTTGGAATAACGGTTATATTCTTTCATACTTAAAATAGCATCAACCATTTGTCTTGTAAAGAGCCTAAAATCTCGTGCTCCATCAACCATTTCTACGTTTGAGATTTTATTAATTATTTTGTAAAAAGCCTTAGTAAATGTTTTTCTTATGAATGAGTATCCATTTCTAGAAGTACTTTTCGCAGCACAACAATCATATTTGCCCTCCTCTAAAGTATCAAACATTTCTAAAAGCAAATAAGGTGGGTCTTGCAAATCAACGTCCATGGTAGCAACATAATCACCACAAGCAGCGTTGAAACCAGCTAATATGCCAGCTTCTTTACCAAAGTTTCTAGAAAAAGAAAGATACCTTACCGATTTATCTTTTAAGGATAAATCTCTTAATATTTCTAAGGTCCCATCCTCTGAACCATCATCTACAAAAACAAACTCAAACGAAGCTTTTTCTTTCATTTTTTTTACTATTTTTTTCATTTCCTCATAGAAACTTAAAATAGATTCTTCCTCGTTGTAACATGGTATTACAATTGATATTTTTTTCATATTATTTCTCCTTTTTAAGCAAAATTACAAAAGCAAACATAAGTATCATATAAATAAGTCGTTTCATTATACTTTAACAATACCTTATTTATCATTTCTTTTTTTTACTTCATAAACACAAATTCCAATCATTAAAACAAAACCAAAAATTGATAATAAACATCCATAATTCAACCAAGAAGATGAATATTTTATTTTTATATCATGGCTTTTCTTTCCTACTTTAAAACCTAAAAATGCATCATTTACAATTTCTTTTTTCACTTCTTTTCCGTCTACAAAAACGGTAAACCCATCATCGTAAGGAATGCTAGTTATAACGTAAGATGGTTTTGAAGCGTTTGTACTACCAGTAATAATTGAATGTTTTTTATCTATTTTCAAATTATCTACACTTTGATAATCCCTAAATTCATAATCCATTAAATAAGTTTTTATATTTTTTATTTGATAGCGGCCTTTTCCAATTTCAATCTTTAGTTTATCAAGCTCTTCAAAGTTAGAAATAACATATTCAAAACTATGATTATTATTATGATATAACCAGCTTTCACAAGTTAGTTTGTTTGCAACATTATTTATTTTTATTAACGTATCCCCATTTTGACACGTCTCGTTATAATTCATATCAAATGAAATGATAAGTATTTTATTTTTTATTGGTTTTTCTAAGTTAAAATAATAAGTTAAATCTTCGTCTATTTCAAAATCATAACTATCTTTTAAACCCAAATCAACTTCACTAACATTATCTTCATAATCAACCTTTTTTCCTTCTTTTGTAATTGGGTTACTAAGCATATAACTAACATTTTTAGGGAAAGGTAAGTTGTCATAAGTTTTATAATTACCAGTTTCTTCTGCTAAATAAATAAGTGGAAAGGCAAACTTATTTTTATATATGTCAAATTCTTTACCCTCCTTTATTTTTTCATATCCGGGTCCTATATCACTACTACTTAAAACGTATTTAACACCCATCAAATTATTGAAAAGAATGTTTTTGGCACCCATTGTAACAAATCCATTACGATAAGTTATGTTATTTCCAACCTTTTCATTATAAAAATGCCAATAACGATTATTGTAATTTGATGAGTATATCGAAGTATTATAATAATTATCCGAGTAATAAAAATTAGCATTTATGTATCCAGCATCATAAATTTCACTGCGATAAAAATCCTCATCGTTTATTTTTCTAATAAGATTTTTATACTCTTTGTTATTTATCTTTTCATAGTTTTTCTTACTAACGTAGTTTTCATTTAAATTACCTAAAAACGTAGATATAATCAAGGTAATAAGCATTGGTACCAATATCACCATTTCATCTTTCACCTTTTTATACCAGAATATAGAACCTATTGCAATTAAAAAATCAAGTAAAAAAACAACATAAAAATACCAATCAAATCTAAGTATTAAAGAAATTATAAATAATACTAAAAACGCATATGAAATAATCTTTAAATTAACATTATTTTTCTTCAAATAATCAATAAATTTTGAAAGCAAAAAAATATATAAAACACAAAAAGGTATAAGCACCTTTCCTCTTATGTATAAAAACCCGTTTAAGAAGTACATAAATATAGGAATAAAAGAAATAACAAGTAACGAGGTACTTAAAAACACGTCTTCTTTTTTTGCCTTTTTAGATAATATTATTCCAAATGGCGCTAAAATAAATATGACACTTATTCCTAACGTGTAAGGACGGTATAATACTTCGTTCATATTTGGAACAAATAAAGAAAGTAATGATGTACCTGATATACTACTACCCCTTGAAGATAATATAACGTAAAAACTTGGAAGAAGTAAAATACAAGCCATTAAAACCGAGATAATGATCCTTAACGAGAATAAAAATACGTCTTTGATAAATATTTTAAGATCAAATTCTTTTTGTTTAGAAATTAACCTATAAACACCATATAATAAAACAACTAATAAAGCACTTACTCCATAATAATAGTTTGTCATCAAAGTTAAAAATACGCCAATTATTAAAAGAAACGATTTTTTCTTAAAAACGTATTTATCGACACCAATTAAAGCCATTATCAAAAATGGAAAATACCAAACAAACATTATATGATGATGGAAGTGATAAGTAAGTGGTGCTAATGATAAAAATGAGAGTGATAAAACAAAAGATCTTTTCTCATCAAAATGCTTAATTAAAAAATGATATAATAAAACACCTGATAACAAGTACAAAACGATACTAGCAATCATAACATAGTTAGTCATGCTTATAAATGGTAATAAATAAGAAATTAAAATCACTGGACTTAATAAGCCATAATAACTATAATTAAATATATTTTGTCCCGCACCTAAATTTATTGCTAGGTTTGGTATTAAATTATTTGTTTCATAAAAAGATTTTCTAAAATACTCAGGTATTACGCTATGTTGACTAATCCAATCCGTATTAGAACCATATATATTAGAAAAACCAACTAATAACAAAGTGAGAATAAATCCATATAAAATAATTAATAAATAATTTTTTTTCTTCATGTTTACTTCCTCTTGTTTATACAAAAATTATAACATATATATACTATAAATATTTAAAAAAACGTAATGTTTACATACGTTTTTTTAATTTTTTGCACAAAAAATACATTTACTCTCACTTTACAAAATTAATTATTTTTATGTCTTGATATATTTAAAATAATTCCCATCGATACTAAAGTTATCACAAGACTGCTTCCACCATAACTAAAAAACGGTAGAGTAACTCCGGTAACTGGTATTAATCCGACTACCACAGCAAGGTTTAGAAGCGTTTGAAACGAAAGTTGAAAAATTATTCCAAACGTTAAAAATTTAGAAAATGAATCTGGTGCTTTAATCGCAATTTTAATACACTTTAGTATTATTATTAAAAAAAGAAAAGCAACTGAGATAATTCCAAATATTCCAAGTTCTTCAGATATAATTGAAAAAATAAAATCCGTTTGGGGTTCAGGTAAATAAAAATGCTTTTGAATAGAATTTCCAAACCCCAAACCAAACAGGCCTCCAGGCCCAATTGCATATAAAGACTGAATTGCTTGAAAGCCAGTTCCTAGGGGATCACTCCACGGATTTAAAAACGATATTATTCGATTAACACGATAAGGTGCTGCTAAAACAAGAAATACAACCCCAATCATACCAACTAATCCAATCTTTATAAAAAAAGAAAAATTTACTCCTGAAATAAAAAGCATTGCAACAATTGTCATAACCAAAATCGTGCCAGTACCAAAATCAGGTTGTAACATAATAAGACCAAAAGCGACCATTGTTACTATTAAAATTGGGAAAGCCCCTTTCACCACTGATTTCATCGTTTTAGGGTTATTATGAATATATTTACTTGTGAATATAATTAGCGCAAGTTTCATAAATTCACTTGGTTGAATACCTAATCCGCCTATCCCAAACCAACTACGTGATCCGTTTCTAACAGTACCGATTCCAGGTATTAAAACTAATATTAAAAGACAAAAACAGACAAAAAGAATCGTATTTGATTTTTTTAAATAATACGTATATGGTACTTTACTTACCACAATCATTAAGACAAGACCAATACAAAAAAAGATACTTTGCATTACAACATAATGAAATTTATCGTTAAATTTGTATTCAGCCCAAATGCTAGATGCAGAAAAAATCATAATTATTCCATATATAGAAGTTAATATTATGGTTATTAAAAGTGGTATATCAATTTTTTTTCTCAAATATCATCGCCTCACTTAAAGAGCTACTACTTAAGAATATTCCAAAAGAATAAAAAAAGAACGCTATTAATAAGCGTTTTTTAAATACTCATCGATTACCATTAACATTTCTTTTGTAATAATTTCACTAATAGGATATAATTTACAATTATTAATTAAAGTATTCCTAAGATCTTTGATATTTATTCTTTTTAATTTATAATTATTATTTATTTCATCGGCAGTATAATTCGTCTTTGCTAAGTCCGGATCCTTATTAGTTCTTACCACCATATAATATATCTTATTACACCTATTTTTTCCAGTATTTAAATAATTTTTAGAATAATATTTAATTAACATAAAAGGTTCCAATTTTGATAGTTCTATACAAATTCCTGTTTCTTCCATCATTTCCCTTTGAAGAGTTTGATTTATTGTCTCCCCATCCTCTAAGTGTCCTCCTGGAAACTGATAAATGTTATTAGCATAACCAAGCAAAACTTGGTTTTTATCATCTATAATTAAACCTTTTACCCTTATTACTTCTTCGTCTATTTCCTTATCGGGTAAATTATCCTCGTTAATAAAAATTTCTTTCATAAATCATATCACCAAAAAAATTATAGCATAAAAAAAGCAAATGAACAAAGTCATTTGCTTAAAGCCAAGCTCCGTAAACTAAAGCGGCAGTTCCTAAAATAAGTCCGCATATCCAAAATAGTTTTACAATGTCCTGTTCTTTCCAACCTAATTTTTCGAAATTATGATGAAGCGGGGTCATTAAAAATACTTTCTTTTTAAAGACTAAAACAGAAAATACCTGAATAATAACCGATAAAGTTTCAATTACAAATACACCCATAATAACTGCAAAGGTAATTTCACGTCTTGTAAGTATCGCAACAGAGGCAAGTACTCCACCTAATGCAAGTGAACCCGTATCACCCATAATCACCTTAGCTGGATACGCGTTATAAACTAAAAATCCTAAAATAGATCCCGCTAAAATAAAGCAAAATACCGCGATATCTTGATATCCCAAAAGCCAGTTTGTAGTCCATGTTATTACGCCTAACACAAGTACAGCTATAAATGATAACCCACCTGCTAGCCCATCTAACCCATCAGTTATGTTTACCGCGTTAGAAGATGCAACAAGCATAAATAAAATAAAGAACCCATAAAGCCAACCAACATCAATTTTAAGGTTAAAAGCATGGAACCACAATAATGGCTCTGATCCACTTTTCATGTATATATAGAAAAAGACGATGGCAATTAAAACCTGACCAAAAAGCTTTTGAATTTCAGTTAAACCCTCATTTTTTTTATGTTTTAATTTCATAATATCATCTATACCGCCTAATATAGCGTAAGCAACAAAAACGAATAAAACAATAAGTAAATTACTATTAATATCTATTTTCTTAGTAAAATACATTATTAAAATAGTTATAAAGGTAGGAATAATAAAGATTAAACCACCCATCGTTGGAATACCATTTTTTTTCTTATGACTTTCTCCTACAAATACACTTATTCTTTGCCCAACGTTCATTTTTTTTAAAAATGGTATTAAAAAATAACCCGTTATCGTTGAAATAATAAAACCAATCATAAGTGCCAAAATAGACTTTGTTAATATAAACACTAATTTCACCTCTTTACATATGATTATAATTATACTATATATTTTTATTTTTTTACAGTTTTTTATACATGGTTGATATTTATTTTACTAATTACCAAGCATTAATCTTACTACCGAAGTTTCCTCTAATCTAGTTCCAGCTTCTGGGGACTGTTCAACTACAATACTACCACTACCACTATATTCTATCGTGTATTTTGATAATATTTTGGCAGCTTCTTTAGGTGTTTTTCCGATTACGTTTTCTACCGTGTAATACTTTTTATCATCCCAATTATATTTTTTTTCAGTAGTAACATTTCTTTTTTCTATTCCTAAAGCATCGATTGAATCTAATAATATTGATTTAGCAATTGGAGCTGATACAACACCACCATATTGGACTACCCTCTTAGGATTATTAATAGCAACATATACCACAATTTGTGGGTCATCGGCTGGTAAAAATCCAATGAATGATAAAATATAATTACCAACTAAATATACTCCATTTTCAACTTTTTGAGCAGTTCCGGTTTTACCACCTACACGGTAACCTTCAATAAAAGCATTTTTACCACTACCATTAGTTACAACACTTTCTAGTGCTCGTCTTACTTCACTAGAAGTTTCCTTACTAATAACTTGTCTTACTTTAGTAGGAGTATTTTCTTTTATAACAGAGTTAGTTTCAGGATCATTTAAACTTTTTACGATGTATGGCTTATATAAAGTTCCTCCGTTTATTGCCGCTGATACCGCGGTTATTTGCTGTATTGGCGTAACTGATACTCCTTGTCCAAACGCAGTAGTGGCAAGCTCAACTGGTCCTACTTTATCTAAGTTGAAAATTATGCCGGTTGCCTCACCATTTAAATCAACACCAGTTTTTTTACCAAAACCAAACTTATCAATGTACGAAAAAAGTGTTTCTTTTCCTAACCTATTTCCAAGTTCTACAAAACCCGGGTTACAAGAATTTTCAACCACTTGTAAAAAAGTTTGATATCCATGTCCCCCAGCTTTCCAACACTTTATCTTTGCATTAGCAACTTTAACACTTCCGGCATCATAAAAGGTATCTTTATCTAAATCAACTAAGCCTTCGTTTAAGGCAGAAGCAAGAGTAATTATTTTAAAAGTAGAACCTGGCTCATAAGTTGCCCAAATTGGTAAATTTCTGTTTAACGTTTCAATGTCATAATTTTGATAATTAACAGCATCAAAATTTGGTCTAGATGATATTGCAAGTATTTCACCAGTATTAGGGTCCATAGCAATAGCAAGAGCCGTTTCTGGATTATACTTAGTTACAACATTATCAAGCTCTCTTTCTACACTTGCTTGTATTTTTTGGTTAATAGTGAGTGTTACGTTAACCCCATTAGATGGAGCTTCATAAATTCCTGATAAATCAAGCTTGTTACCCTTAGCATCAGAAAAATACTTTATTGCTCCATACTCACCAGTTAAATAATCGTCATACTCTAGCTCTATTCCTGATAGTCCTTGATTATCAATCCCTACAAATCCAAGTGTATGAGAAAGCATCGATCCATATGGATAACTTCTTTTCGACTCTCTAACTAGATAAACACCCTCCAAATTTAATTTCTCTATTTTTTCCGCAACCTTATAATCAAGTCTTCTACCAAAAGGATGTACTCTTTCGATACTCGTATTTTTATAAACATGCTCTTTCATTTCATCATAAGAAACATTTAATATTTCCGCTAGCTTCTCAGTAGCGTATTTTTTATTTTCTATTTGATTAGGAATAAGTACTAATGAAGTGGTTGTAATATTATCCGCTAAAACGACCCCATTACGATCATAAATTTTACCTCTATCTGATTCTATGGGCAAGTTACGACTCCATAAATCAGAAGCAAGTTTATTTAACTTATCATACTGAAAAACCTGAATATAAAATACCTTAAGTATTACTACAATAAATACTACAAATACTCCTATTACAAAAATCTTTAGTCTTTCATCAACCTTTTTATCATTCAAGTTTTATCACCCGTAATAAGTGTATGAAAAAAGAACACTTAACATGTTCCTTTTTACTTTTTATTCTTCTTTTTTTCCTTTTCTTCCTCTTCAAGTTTTCTATAGGCAACCTTACCTACTAGGGTTTTAGGAAGATCCTTTCTAAATTCTATTTCATAAGGAAGGGAATACTTAGCCAAGTTTTTAGCACAGTGATCATATATTTCATTTCTTATTGTTTCATTAGCTTCTACATCATTTTTTAAAACTACAAATGCTTTTGCAACTTGAACTTTATAAGGATGAGGAGCACCAATTACACATGACATTAATACGAATGGTAATTCATCTATTACGTTTTCTATTCTTTGCGGATATAAATTATACCCAGATGAAATAATAACTCTTTTTAAACGTTGCTTAAAGTAAACGTAGCCTTTAACATCCATATAACCTAAATCACCAGTATGAAGCCATATTAAACCATCTTTATGTTTCTTTAAAGTTTCATTTGTTTCTTTTTCATTATTTAAATAACCTTTCATAACGGTTGGGCCGGATAAAACTATTTCACCTTCTTCACCATAAGGAATTTCCTCTGTTGTGCCAGGTTTTACTATTTTATAATACGTATCTGGATAAGGTATACCAATGCTTCCTTCCTTATAAGTATCCATCGGTGTCAAGCAACTTCCAGTTACACACTCGGTTAGTCCATAACCTTCCCTTACTTGAATATTAGCGTTATGTTCTTTTAAAAATTTATCAACCTTTTTCTTTAAACTAACCGATAATGAATCACCACCAGAAATAGCACATTTAATGTATGATAAATCTACTCCTTCAAGATTTTTATTTTTTAATAGTGCCTCATATAAAGTAGGAACACCAGCGATTACGTTTGGATGATATTTTTTTAGTAATTTATCAAAGGTTTTAGCACTAAACTGTGGCAATATAACCGCTGTCATACCAAAGCTTAAAACGGTATGAATGCATATACCAAGCCCGAATCCATGAAAGACAGGCATTATTGAAAGAACCTTCATACCCGGTTTTAAACATGCACAAGCTTCATAACTTTGCATTGCAAGAGCATTAAAATTAAGGTTCGTCAAAACAATTCCTTTAGAAGTTCCTGTAGTACCGCCACTATATAAAATTGCTGCATCAGCGTCTTCTTTTAAGTTAGCGTTAGTATCTTTGTTATAACCTTTTGCTCTTGAAATAAAGGTTTTCCAATAAATAACGCTTTCATTCTCCTTAGGCCTTTCAACATTTTTACCTTGTGTAACATAATAACCTAAACCTAAAAATGTAGGCATTGAATCCTTAACTGATACTAAAACAGTAGTTTTAACCTTCGTTTTAGGTAAAATATTTTTTAGTTTTGACCAAGCTAAATCTATTGAAATAACCATTTTACTTTTAGACAAATCTAAATAATATTTAATCTCATTTTCAGCAGATAACGGATGAATCATGTTAGCTACCGCACCAACTTTATTTATCGCATAAAAAGATATTATAGCTTCGGGCGTGTTTGGCATACATATAGTTACTTTATCTTTCTTTTTGATTCCCATGGCCTTAAGCGCTCTTGCACATTCATCAATATCTTTTAATAAAGAATTAAAACTAGCAGTTTTACCAAAATAATTATACGCTGTATACTTTGGATATTTATTACATGTTATTTTAAGCTGCTCATACAAAGAATGATTCGGATAATCAAGATGAGCTCTTACCCCTTTATATAAATCATACCACGGTGTTTTTATTTCTGTTTTACTTTTCATTATTTTACCTCTTTCAAAAATTTATTTATTAATTTTTTATTATTATAAATTAGCAAAGCTTTTGGAATAAGTTTTATGTTGAATTTTTTATCAACCATTATCTCACCATCAACATTACACACTAAATCATAATCACATTTGAATTTTATCTTAGTAGCCTTACTTTTAGTCACTTCCTTAAGTGATTCATGCGTACCATTTTTTAACTTATTAATTAAAAACGGCATTATGGGTTTATGTATTTTATCTATAAAGTAAACGTCAAAATAGCCATCACTTAAGAGTGCTTCAGGCGCTATTTTATAACCCCCTCCATACATTGTTCCATTGCATACGGTAAGAAGTGTACACTTTCCTTTTGATGAACTATTATCAACGGAAAATTCTATGTTCTTAAATTTGTACTTAAAAAAAGTATATATTATACTTGCATTATAAATTTGTGATGGTGGTATCTTAAGTTTTTTCATAACCTCAGCATTTTTAGCAACCTCAGCATCAATTCCAATGCTAACAACATTAATAAAGTATTTTTTATTTATTTTACCAACGTCAACAAGCGGCATTTCATCATCTATTTTTTCTAAGGTTTTATAAAAATCATTACCAGAACCCGCAGGAACAACTGATAAAATATTTTTACTGCCAACAACCCCGTTTAAAACTTCATTTAAAGTTCCATCGCCACCAACACTATAAATAATATTATCTTTCCCTTTGATACCTTTTGCAATTTTCGTTGCATCACCAGGGGCATTAGTATAATACATCTGATAGTTTAGACTTTCTTTTTCACATACTTTTTTTATACCTATCGCTACCTTAGCAGCCTTACCTTTACCTGATACTGGATTTACAATAAATACGTGCCTCACTCTTTTTCACCACCAATTAAACCCAAAATTTTATTACGAAGATCTTCATTAGCAGTATCAATATCACCATTAACCTTATATGGTTTACCGATCGTAATAGTAAGGCCTTTACGAAACAATCTATAATCTCCAGTTATCGCAAAAGGAACTATAAAACTATTTGTGTTTTTCGCAAAACGAACCGCACCTTTTTTAAATGGTAACAAAACTTCATTAGTATGATTTCTAGTTCCTTCTGGAAAAATTCCGATTACACCTCCATCATCCAACATTTTTTCTGCCGCACCAATTGTATTTTTATTCTTATTATGCTTATCAACCGGAAGCGTTCCTACCAAATCAAAAAATATAAAATTAATTCCCCTATATAATTCTTTTTTAGCTAAAAAATGAATGGTTCTTTTAGTACAAATACCAATTGAAAGAGGATCAAAAGCATGTCTATGATTTCCCGCTAATATAATAGAACCTTTCTTTGGAATATATTCTTTATTAACTATTTTAGGGCGGTATAAAACTTTAAATAAAACGGTAAATATCGGCCTTAAAACAGGATATAAATTACAACTCATAAAACACCTCAACTATAAATTTTATCATGAAATAAAAGCATTAATTAAAAGATAATGAACCTATTATAAATTCGCCAACACTTTTCCAATTTTCCATAAGATCTTTAGTACAGTTAAAACTCACTATTCTAAGGGTACCATCCACTGAAAATATTATCATGTGATTATAAATATCCGTATCAGATGCTTTGGATATAAATTTTATTTCTCCAATATTGTGATTTTGCTTTTTATAAACGTTAGTTTCTATTATTTCATTTGACGTGGCAAGTGTTTGCTTCATGGTTTCTAAAAAAGGAGTTATACTCTCATTTTTAATATTATCTTGAGTTATATTAACAACTACGTTTATCGTGGTCTCTTCATTAGTTAATACATAAGTAGGAACGTTTCCATTAGGATATTTAACGTTTACTAAATCACTAGACATTGAATCAAATTCTTTTGGTATTTTTAAATAAAAATTATCATTATCAAAAGTGTAATACTCTGTTTTAATAACTTCTCCGTCTTGTTTTTTTACTTCAAAAGCTTCCTTCTTTTCATTATTGTTAACTATTTTTTTATCGATGTTTATTAAGTATTTAAACGAAATGAAAGTACCTATTAAAATAATGGCAACAACTAAACTTAAAAATATCATCTTAAGTGTTTTAACATCATCTTTTTCCTCTGGCAATTTATTTTCTCTTAAATAATATAAGTGCATTGCTTTTATTTTCCTGTCCCTTTTTAAATCAATTATCATTGCAGGTATTGCAATTAATATTAGCACACCTATAAAAACTAATGATACTACGCTTGGTATTAAGTTATTAAATTGCATGTAAAGAAGTGATCCTAAACCCATTATATAAATTATGGTAATTAAAAGCATCCAACCAGTTTCTTTTGTTACCGGATGGCCATCTTTTTTTAACATCTTTTTAAATTCTTTTATTGTCATTTTATCCCTCTCTTGTACAAACATTATATAATAAAAAAAGACTTTATGACAAGTCCTTTAAATAATATTTAGTCAACCTCGTTTATTATTTTAATTTAAACTTTTTCAATTCTTCTTTAGCCTTTTCTTTAGATTCTTTATCAAAACCAATTATAATGTTCTTATTTTTAGATGCTATGGTATTAAATATTTCATTATACATTTCTTTTTTCGCTTTAGTAATAACATCTAAACTGGCTATATTATGTTTTTTTCCATCTTTTGTAACAACAATTATGCTTTGACTTGTTTTAATACCATTAGTACGATATTCAAATGGATACATCCAAATTATATCATCATATTTAATAGTTCTAAAAGTCCCACCAAAATTAATAATATAATTCTTTGTTAAATAAAGTCTTGCCTTACTATAATAAAATGCATCAGGGGAATTCATCTCACTATCTAAATTCATTATCTCTGAATCAGTTAATTTCTTTATCCCTTTTTTAAACCTATGAGTATATATTCTTTCAATTATAATTAATATAACACCAATAATCAAAGAAATGAAAAACATTACGTAATAAAAACCTGCAGTGCTACTTCCAGTCATAGTCATATCTAAATATACAGAGCCAAAATAGTTATCATAATCCGCTAAAGATAATTTATCTTCTTCGTTTTCCATGGCTTCATTATACGTTTCAATTGCAAGCTTTTTTATATCTTTTGTAACATACTTAGTCGTTCCTTCTATTTTTTTAGGATTACTCTTTATGTTTTCATCATTAAGAAGGTTAAAATCCTCTTCGCCCATGTAGGCAACATACATAAAATTTTCATCGGTAACAAAATAATACGCCTCATCAATACCATCATAGATAGCAAATTTATACGGAATAGAGTTTATGTTTACGTAAGATCTTATATTATCTTTAGTTTCATTTTTATCTACTATTATTTCGTGTAAAGTTTTAATTTGCTTTTCTTCGTTTTCATCTTCCCGTATTCCCAAATAAAAGAATACACCAGATAAAACAAATAAAAGTATCGATACATACATTAAATTTTTTAATTTTTTTCTTTCCTTTTCTACCACTTTATTAGTGAATTTCACCTTTTACCACTCCTTTATATAATTATACTAATAATATATCATATTTAATAGATTTTATCAAAATAATAGATAATTAATCTTTATCTACTATTTCATAGCTTTCATCAATTAAAATTTTAATTAATTCTATATTGATATTATTATCTAATAAAATGGTTATCCAATGTTTCTTATTCATGTGATAAGCTTTAAAATAATTTTTATTATCAATTAACTTTTCTATAATTTCTGGTTTGTTTTTTATGTTAAGTATATCTATATTACCTTCTTTTTTAAGTTTTAATACCTTACTTGAAACATTCATAAATAAAGCATACCATTTATTACTTTTTGTCTTAAGCGTACAATCTTCTTTAGATTTCTCCCATAGGTATTCGGGAGTAGAACCATATTTTTCTCTAACATAATCTAAAAGTTCTTTTTTTAAATTATTTTTATAAAAACATTTATCTAGTATATCTAATTTAATTTTTTCTATCTTCTCTTTTATACTAGCAGTATAAGAACCATTAGATTGTTTTATATAATATGGTAAGAATTTTTCTAAGCTATCATTTTCATAAACTAATACATCAAATACCTTATCTTTGATGGTAAATTTAACAGATAAGTCATCATCTAAAACCTTGTCATATACATAACTATTTTCTTTTTTAATAAATCCATAATCTAATAATGCTTTAACATTTAATTTATAATTATCAAAAATATCTTTCATAATAATCGACCTTTTTACTTAAATATAGTTATTTATTATCTTTACCAATTTTTATAACATTGTCTTGCTTATCTCGTTCTATTTCTTTTAAACTTTTATTTGGTGTTGGCAAATTTTCTGGCATAGTACCACCAAGTCTTTCTATAGTATTTCTAACAGCTTTACCAACTCTATAATGAGTATTAGTGGCGATTTGTTCACTAGGTTCTGTTTGCTTTTCTAATAAGGCTTCAGTCTGTGTTATTCTAAATATATTTGCACCTAATTCAACGCTACCCATATTATCTAGTATATCTTCTCTATATCTTAGTCCCTTTCTTTTAGCAATATCATTTGCAGTTTCTCCATTATATAATCCTTTATAACCAGCATTCGTAAACTTATCAAAGTTTTTTACACCTTTTTCTTTAGCAACCTTATAAAGAATTTTATTTCCATCTTTCGTTTGCTTACGTCTATATAATCTTTTTTCCTCTTCTGTTAACTTTCCATACTCTTCTTCAGTTAATTCCATTTTTCTAGTTTGAACGGCAAAATATGTTTGACCTAATGCTACCTCTTTGAATCTCGGATTAGCATTTTGAACTATTAAATAACATGCATATCTAGATAAACGATAGTCTAAAATTGATTTAGATGTTACTCCCGCTACTACGATTTTGGTGTAAACACCAAAATGGGAATTAATATTATTATTGCTTTTTGAACAAGCAATTTGAGCTTTTTCTATGACTGCTGAAAAATATCTCCATTCTTTATATCCAAGTATTAATTGTAATTCTCTTGCTTCCCAATATTCATTTCCATATTCGTCAATATGTTTAATATCTTCAAAAGTTTTTTCAGTATATTCTTTAATTTTATTCATTCTACCTCCTTCTATTTTTAATAATCTTCTTTTTTTATATTATATTTTACTTCTATAATTTTTATTGTAATATTATAATATCTATCTCAACTTTCACTTTATAAACTTAAATTACGATAGTCGGTATCACAATAATATTTCTTACATTGATTACAAATTTATAGTATCATACATACATTTGTTTGTAAATGATATTTCTTATTTTTCCATTAAAACTAGATTCCATAATATATAAAAAACTGAATAAAAATTATTCAGCTTTTATACTTAATTTTAAATTCTTTTTTTTCTAGCATTAAGAATATACTCTTTTTGTTTTACTATAACTTTTCTGCTTTCTTCCTTTAAATTTTCCTTTTCTTCACTTATTTCCGGACCTATTAGCACATGATTTTCTATATTGCTTAATATTTCATTAGATAGTAAAGGTAATAAATATAAATCATTATAACAAGAGTTACTATCAAGCCAAGATCTAGCTGAAGCATCCACTAATTGATATGCAAAAGAAGGAATGTTTAATTTTTGTTCTAAATCTTTATTTGTTCTTTTCCACATTTCAATTTGAAAACCAAAATTACGGTACTCTAAAAAAATTAATTTTAAAACATCTAAGTCAGTTTGATATTTTATTGGCAAATAATCTCTTATATCAGATACGCTATCAGAAATTTTATCTGATTGTTTATAATATTCTAATAAACTCATTATATATTCCTTATCATCAAGAATTTCTTGAGTTGTATTATTTAACATACTTAAAACGGTATTTTGAGAAAGTTTTGTAATAACTTCTTTTTCTGTTATAAATAATTGATTCAAAATCTCTCTATTTTTAATAGATAAAAATAAATTCACTTTTCCATCAATTGTAAGACCATCATAATCTCGTTGTATATTTCTATCTTTCACTATTTGTCTAGCTAAAGAGATATTTTTTCTACCATAAGCCATTTCATATAAAAACAATAATTCACTTTCAGTATAATTTTTTTTAGCTTTTAAATTTACAACAGTTTGATAGTTTTTATATCTATCTTCTATCTCTTTTATATAATTTTCAAGTTTAACAGCATTAATTTCATTTAACTTATTAATTAAAATAGGCAAATTCTCTTCACAAATTTCTGAATACTCTAACCTATTTGTTCCATTAAATTCAACATGTATTTCATTCGGATTAATATTATATTTCATCACTTTTATATAAAACTCTGGGAGTAAATTACCATTACCTGCATCTTTATAATAAACATATACGTCTCCAGCACTTACACTACCTCCATAATTTATATTGCCATTAATTTTTTCATAACATTCTTCGTAGTTATTAACAAAATTCCACTTCTTTTTACAATTTTTAGTATCATTATATAACTGTTTAACTGAAGACATACTATCTCCATTTACTTTATTATTATGTTTATATTTTCTCCAAATTCCTTTTTCCATACAAAACCTCCTGTTAACTAATTTCATTATATAATGAAATTATAATTTAATCAATTAAATTAATACCACAAAATAAAAGTAAAGATAATTAATATATAACTATCTTTACTTTTTCTTTTATCTTTTTTCTCTTATTATGTTCTTGCTGCAATAATAAGTAATTAGGAAGTATCCTCCATATATTACTATTAAGAAAATAGAAGTCATTATAATTGATGGAAGAAGTCCAGTCGTTCCAAATGTTTCAAGGAAATTTACACAAAACTTAATTCCAAAGTATGAGTGAATTATTGCAACTAATAATGGGAACATAAAGAATATCGCAATTTGCCTAAATAATGCTTTATTAATCATTTTTTCATCTGCACCTAACTTTCTTAGCATCCTATATCTTTCTTTATTATCAGTTGATTCAGAAAGTTCTTTTAAAGCTAATATCGCTGCTGATGATACTAAGAATATTATTCCTAAGTAAAGACCAATAAAGGTTACTAATGCACCAAGACCAATTGATGATTCAGCTATGTCAGATTTATTATTTACGGAAATTAAACTAGTGTTATCCCAAATATCATGAGCGATTCTTTTTACTTTTTCGCCCATTTTTATTTTATCTTCTTTAGATGAAGCATTATAATTACCAATTACTACCTTATGTGAAACCCTAACACCATCTATGGCATTATCAGGAACTAATATTATTCCGTCGTTAACGTGGTTAGATGATATTTCGACAAAGCCATCTTGACAAGAATAATACTTAGGCGAATAACTCTTATTATTCAAAGTAATTGTTTGACCACTTTTTAAGGATATATTTCTTACTCTTATCATACTATCAAAGTCAGCAATAACCATGTACTCGTTATCCTTTAAAGTATAAGTTTTATTACCATAAAGTTTAGCTACCTTATTATAATCGCTTATACGCATTATTTTTTCTTCAGCATCATATCTTAAATACTTATATTTTTCAGATACTTCATCAAAGTTATCATTCAAAGAGTTTCCTAAGGTTAACTCTTTTGTTTTATAAATATTAAAAGTTACCATATTCTTTAGGTTATCTTTTAGACTAAAACCATTTTTTTCCATGGTTTCTTCAACACTTAACGCAAAATCTTTTCTAACCTCTTCATTTGATACTTCATCTTCTTTATCAAAAATAATCTTGGTTAACTGAACGTCTACTGGTGCTAAATCATTTAAATTCTTCGTCATTGATTCCTTAATTGATAAAGCACTAGAAGAAACACAAATGGTTACAAACAACATTAAGCATATTATGGTCATAGAAAATACCATCGTATTAATCTTGCTTGATACTTGTCTTAAGGTAAAACTATTTAACCCTTTATAATACAGCTTTTTAAAACTCATAAATATTTTTAAAAGAAGTCCTGATAATGACCAGAAAACAAAGAACGTTGATACTCCTCCAAGTACAATTGGAATAAATATTTTATTAACGGTATCAAGTTTTGCAAATCCAGCAGTTACTAAATAGTAAGCATATCCTAAAGTGCCTGCTGCTAATATAAATATAAGTACACAAACAAAAGTATTTTTAAGTTTTACTTTCTCTGTTTTACGACTAGCGTTTATAAGGTCTATTAATTTACACTTACTTACGATTATGGTGTTAAATATCATTACAAGTAAGTACATTATACCAAAGTAGATAAGTGTTTTTATGCATGCTGCTTTAGAAAATATAAAGTGAAAGTTGGTCATGTCTGCTTCAAACATGTTTGCAACTAAAATACTCATTGCTTGTGAAAGTACTGCTCCTAATCCTAGACCAATGGCAAGTGATATAACACCTATAAATAAGGTTTCAAAAAATAATATCAAAGATATTTTTCTTTTACTCATACCTAACGTTAGGTATATACCAAACTCTTTATTTCTTCTTTTAATTAAGAACCTTGATGCATAAATAATTAAAAATCCGAGTATTACGGAGACAAACACGCTTACACCCGATAACATGTTAGTCATAAGCTTAATTATTTCGGTCATGTTTTTGGTAGCCTTTAACATTACCGTTTGGCTATCAATTGCGTTAAAGACATAAAATATTGCAACGCCTAAAATCAACGTAAAAAAGTATATTGCATAGTCTTTAATACTTTTTCTTATGTTTTTAAGTGATAGTTTAAAGAGCATCGTTTAAATCACCACCTAAAAGTGTTACAACATCAATAATCCTGTCAAAGAACTCTTTTCTAGTATTTTTACCTTTATGTATCTCATTAAATATTTTACCATCTTTAATGAAGATAACGCGCGTTGCATATGAGGCGGTAAAGGCATCATGAGTTACCATTAAGATGGTTGCTTTCTTTTCGTTATTTAAGTAATTAAAACTTTCAAGTAACATCTTAGATGATTTAGAATCTAACGCACCAGTTGGTTCATCCGCAAGAATTAGCTTTGGATCAGTTATAATTGCTCTTGCTGATGCTACCCTTTGCTTTTGCCCACCACTCATTTGGTATGGATACTTTTTAAGAACGCTAGTTATTCCAAGGTCACCTGCTACCTTTTTTATTCTTTTATCTATCTCGCTTACAGATACGTTTTGAATGGATAAAGCAAGTGCTATGTTTTCATAAGCGGTTAAGGTATCAAGTAAGTTAAAGTCTTGAAATATGAAGCCTAACTCTTCCCTTCTAAATTTATTTAAATCATTTCCTTTTAGTTTGGTAATGTCGCTATCTGCTACAAAAATATGCCCAGAAGTTACCTTATCAATCGTTGATATAAGGTTTAAAAGCGTTGTCTTACCAGAACCGGAAGCTCCCATTATTGCAACAAATTCACCTGCCTTAACATCAAATGATATGTTATCAATTGCCTTGGTAAGAGATCCTTTGTTACCATAATACTTTTCAATTTTATCAATTTTTAAAATATTTTCCATAATATTTCTCCTTTCATAACTCATTTTAAATTATGAAACGCACTCCTGTCGCACTTTTAATGTTACGTTGTATTACAAATTTGTAACGTTACTTAACTACGTCGTAATAATGATTTTTAGAAAATGTAATTATTACCTTGGTGTACTCTTTTTCTTTTGATTCAATTCTAATTTTATGTCCTAGTTTATCCGTCATGCTTTTTGCAATGAAAAGTCCCATACCGGTTGACTTTGATTTTATCCTTCCGTTTTGTCCGGTAAATGATTTTTTAAATACCATTGGTAAATCTGTTTCGTTTATTCCAAGACCATTATCTTCGATTACCAAATCTAGTTTATCATTATTTTCTATAACATAAATCTTAATACTAGAAGACTTTATGTTTCTCTTATATTTGATACTGTTATTAATAATTTGGTTTATGATGAATTCTAACCACTTAGAATCAGTAGATACATCGTAAGATAATGTATCTACTATTAAATTTATTTTGTTTTCTAGTATGTCATCTTTGTTTTTTAATAATACTTTGTTTATTACCCTATTTAATGAAACATCGGTTATTAAATAATCTTTTTCTGCGGTTTCTTGTCTTACGTAGTAAAGTATTTGTTCTACGTAGTTTTCAATTCTTTTTATTTGTCTTATTTGGTCTTTACTAAATTTATCTTTATTGTTATGCTGCATTAAAACGAGTGATGATATTGGAATTTTAACCTCGTGAATCCACATTTCCACGTACTCTTTAAAATCAGCTACTTGAAGTTTTAGATTCTTAACATTTTCATTCATTGATTTGTTTATTTCGTATAGTGCCTGATAAAGTATCTTTCCTTCATAAAAGTTTGGCTTATCAAGGGTTTCTAAAACAAGATAAGCTTTATCTAGGTTTTCAATGCTAGATAGCAAGTTATTATAAAAATCTTTTTTCTTAAAAAAATCTATTAAAATGCTTGTTATAAAAAAGATGGTAATTACTAATAATATGGCGATAGTAAGTTCTATCTTGGTTTTAAAAGCGGCGAGTAAAGTTAAGATAAAAGCTAATGAAACAATGAATAATATTACGTACCAAATTTTATCTTTTACATAGTTTATAAACTTCATGATAGAATGTACCCTACTTTTTTTCTTGTTTCAATTATGTTTTCGTATCCTACTTCTTTTAACTTACTTCTTAGTCTACTTACGTTAACGGTTAGCGCATTATCGTTTATGTATTCGTTGTTGCTCCATAAATCAGTCATCAATTCATCTCTTGTAACTATTTTGTTTTGATGGTTTAAAAGATAGTTAAAAATAATCATTTCGTTTTTAGTTAAGATAAGTTCTATATCACCTTTTGTTATGGTACCTTTTTGCATGTTTATTTTTAAGTCTTTATAAGTTACGATGATGGGCGTGGTTTCGCTTCGTTTTAAAACTGCTCCTATTCTAAGAAGCAAGATGTTTGGGTTATATGGTTTTGTTATATAATCATCCGCTCCAAATGAAATGGATAAAGCCTCATCAGTTTCAGAATCTCTACTTGTTACCATTATTATTGGAACGTTTGATTCTTTCCTAATTTCTCTTATTAGTACTTCTCCGTTTATATATGGAATATTTATATCAAGTAAGATTAAGTTAGCATCACTTTCTAAAATGCTTTTTAATGAGTCTTTAAAGTTTTCTAAAATAAGTGCTTCATAACCTGAGGCATCTAATAATTCTTTTAAGTTTTTTCTTAATTTTTCATCATCTTCTACGATTAGTATCTTTTTCATCAGCGTCACCTAATTATATTATAGCACATGGTTATTTCTTTATAACCTTACAATAATGTAAGAAAAATTTAATTTTTTTAATTAATTAAAATTATTTTTTGGGTTAATTAATAATTACAATAATATAGAATTTGTCTATACAAAAAATATTTTCTGTCATAAAACTTATTCAAAAACGTTATTTAATGCCATTTGCATTAATATTTTACCTATGTTATTATGCGTTTGGAACATTTAAAGCCTAAGTGATTCGCCAAACTTCAAAATGAAGGGAGGCGATAATATGAAAAAGAAAGATTTGTTAATCTTTGCTTTGATAATTATTA
>CANEGO010000010.1 GCA_947427095.1 uncultured Clostridium sp.
CTCTGGTTGAATCACCAAACATTTTAAATAATTCTGATAAGTCTATTATCTTATCGTCATCTAATAAATTCATATCTTTATCCTTTCTATATGAATATATGTTCATATACTAATATTATATATAATAAAAAAGAAGCTGTCAATAATATCTTGATAACCTCTTTTTAACCCTAGAATTCGTTTTATTACTTTTACTATCTCTTCTTATATCTTTTTTAGTATATTTTTTAAAACCAGGTCTTTCTTTTTTATATTTAAAACCTATTATTTCCGAATCATAAAAGTTTTTATAAATATTATTAAAAGCTAATTCCTCATATAAACTATTAAAAGGATCAACTATTACTTTAGATGAAACAACTATCTTAGAATAAAACCTATATATATTTTCTAAAAAATGGATTTCGACATAATCTTTATCAGTTATTAATACATAGCTAATATTATTTTTTATAAGTTCTTTAATAAATTGATCAATAACATTTACATTATTACCAATATAATAATTTTTTATTTTCATCATTATTCCTCTTTTATATTATCATCTTTATCAAATTTAACATCTAAAAATTTTCTACTTGCTAAATAATCACACATGTGAACAAACCTTTGAAATTTGGATTCGGGTTTTGGAAGTACCACGTTACTATAATTATTAGTTGTCCAAGGACCCATATGAGATGAAATAACATGACAAATAAATTCTATTTCTTTATCAGTAAACTCTAATTTATCTTTGTTTTTCTTAATATAATCACATACAAGTAGTGGATGTTCAAACTTAGTATACTCTGACTTTTCAAGACCAGATTTTAACCCATCATGCATCATAAGTGCAATTATCATTAAATCTTTCTCATTTTTAGAATAAGCCCCAGTTATACTCTCGTCATTAAACATCTCATAAGCTATTCTAACCGCTACTTTAGTATGCCTAACTAATCCACCATTACCTAACGAAAAAGATGGATGATATTTACCAGTAGAAGAAGCTGGAACTTCAAAAAAATAGTCTGGTAACAGATTTATTAAGCTTTCCGCCGATTTTTTATATCTAGGATTATTAATTAACCCTAATTCCTTTTCAAAAACTTTTACTTTGTTTTCAATTAAAACACTATTCATGTTATTTTCCTCTTTTCTAAAATTTTATTTCAATACCTAATATCCTTGCTATTTCAAACATTCCTAAAGTATCCACTTTACTTCCCTTTATACTTTCTATATCTGAATTTATATTTTCTATCTTTGAAGTTGATAAATCAACTTCATTTAAACTGGTTTTAAATATTTCACAATTACTTAAATCGCAATAATCAATTTTTACATCTTTAAATACACAGTCAAAAAATCTTCCATTTTTTATTTTGCATTCATTAAAACTAACATCGGTAAACTTACTAGAAAAATTTAAGTATTCCAAGTTAGAAGATGAAAAAGTAACGTGTTTCATGATTACGTCAATAAAATCTGAACCCAAAAACTTGCAGTTATTAAAAATGCATCTTAAAAATAACTTTGATGATATATCACTTTTGGTTAAGTCACACGAATCAAATACACAATCTATTAAGTCAACGTTAACAAGCGGGAAAGAACTAAAATCTACGTTTTCAAATCTGCAACCATTAAACGTAATATCTTTTATTTGTTTGTTTACCTTTTCGCAACTAAATAAATACCCTTCTATTTCATCTTCTAAAAATTCATTGTTTATACTCTTTTTTTCTAAACTCATGCTTATTTTAGGTTTATTTTTCTTTTCCATAACTACTCGGTAATTGTTTTTAGATAAATAGCACATAAAAAACTATCCGGAAACAACACGATTAAGTTATTTAACATCGTATGTTTTGCATTTTCTTTTGCCAATTCATCTTTTATATAACAGATTAACTCTTTATCAATGAATGCTTTATTTAGTTTAGTAGTTTTAATTATTTTTTTTATTAAACCATAACTATGCTTTTTTTCTTTTTTATACTGTTTTTTTATAAGGGTGTTAGCAAGGGAGGCTCTATATATTTCGGTATCATCTAGCATAAAAGCCTTCATTAAATTTTCTAAAGTTTTATTAAAGAAATTAACACGTTCTTTACCATAGAATTTGCTAAGTTTCTTATCTTTATTCTTATCCTTTTCTTTAATAAACTTGTCTAAGTTATTATAAAACTTTTCATTTAACCTGTTAAAATTTCTTTTAAGTGATCCTTTTTTAAACGTAAAATAATCACCTTCTAACTCATCAAAAGCTTTCATAGTATCATTATAACCAATCTTAATTAACCTTCTAGCTTGAGCTTTTTCTAAAACTAAGAAGTTACCCATCGCATTTTTAGAACATATCAATTTAATTGGTACGTTAGAACTTTTAATTTTCCTTCTTTTGCCTGGTGCCCTTAAATCAACTCCTATTATTTCTTCTGCCCCAAGTTTTATTGCTAAATCAATCGGCATATTATCGTAATAGCCACCATCAATATAGTTTTGATTATCAATATTCTTCATTTTAAACGCCGGAAAGCATGAGGCTGTCGCAAGTAAGTAATCCGCAAGTTTTTCCCTTGAAATTTTATCCTTGGTAAGCATAACAGGTTTTAACGACGGAAATTTTACAGTTACTAATCCGTATTTTATCTTCGAATTATAAAATAAATCTAACTTTAAATTTTCCTTTATTATTTTTTCTAGTCCAGGAACAGAAAGTCCACCTTTTACAGCCCCTTTAGCATATTTTAAAATTACTTCTTTTTTACCTTTTTTTTCATAATAACTTTTTTCTATCCCTCCATCAAAAACCTTAGCATAATCCATCCCATACCACAACTTAAATGCGTCTTTATAATTACCTTGCACCATAAACGCACCATTTAGTGCACCGATTGATGTTCCAGTTACAATATCATACGTTATGCCAAGTTCTCTTAAAGCTTTCCAAAAACCTATCTGATATGCTCCTTTTCCGCCACCACCAGATAAAACTATTGCTCTTTTCATATAAATCACCTGCACTTGTAATAATATATCTTTAGTTTTAATACTTAACCATTCCTATAGGTATAAATTTATTACAAAACTATTATAACACAAAAATACAAATCTACTTAGATTTGTATTTTAAAAACTCATTAATTTATAATGGCGTCCTCGGCGCGATTCGAACGCGCGACCCCTCGCTTAGGAGGCGAGTGCTCTATCCTGCTGAGCTACGAAGACACTAAAAACATTCTACCATAAAATCGAAAATAAAAAAAGCTCTTTTAAGGGCTTATCTTATAAAATTAATTAGAAATAATATCCAAACCGTAACTTGTGCTTTTGCCGTTGATGCACCTTCTATCATTGCAATGATTTTATCACACATTGTAACAATCCATGCTTCTTTATATTTAGGTACTACATTTGATATTGGAAACATATGTGATTCAATAATATTTTGTTCCTTTTCATTAACTCCAAAATAATTAATTGCGTTTTCTTTTGCCATTGACGGATGCTTAATAAGCATTCTAGTTTCGGTTGCAATGTTTTTATCATCTCTTTCTAAGAAGAAATCATGAAGCGTACCTGCGCGAACGACAGCCCTAGTATCACAACCTAACATTTTTGAAATTTTATATGATAGATAAGCTACTTTAACAGAATGATTAAATCTTGTTCCACCATGGTGAACTATTGATTTAGTTTTTACAAATTCTTTATGTGTTAGTATAGCAGATGCCATACTCATAAATTCCTTATCCCTATATATTTTATTCATTAAATTCAACTTAATCAACCTCTTCGTTCGATATTATTATATTCTTTTATTTTATTTTAATCTATTTAATTAGCATGTTTATAAAAAAATTAAACCTTAATAAGGATATCATGTATAAGAAAAAAAGTAAATAATACAAATGTATGATATACAATTATATTATTTACTTTTCATAATCACAAGAAGAACATTTTATCTTATCTTCCTTTTGAACTAATAGACTATGGCATTCTGGGCATAACTTCCCAGTTGGCTTATCCCATACGGCAACCTTACATTTAGGAAAGTTACCACAACCATAAAATATTTTGCCTCTTTTAGTTTTTCTTTCAACTATTTTACCACCACATTTTGGACAATCGCAAACTTCCTTTGCCTCTTGTTTTTCCTTCGGCTTTATATATTTACACTCTGGATATCCGGAGCACGCTTCAAACTTACCATATCTACCATTTTTAATAACCATTGGCCTGCCACAGTTAGGACACACTTCCCCAGTTTGTTCGTCTTCTTTTTTCTCCATTTTATCAAATGCGTTTTCTACCTCCGGTTCAAAGTCTTTATAAAAGCTTTCAAGCAACTTATACCAAACTTTTTTACCTTCAGCTATTTTATCTAAGTCTTCTTCCATTTTAGCGGTATACTCAACGTTTATTAAATCACTAAAGAACTCTTGTAATTTATCAGTTGTTGTTATTCCAATTTCTGTTGGATTAAGTGTCTTTTGGACTAATGTTACGTATCCTCTTTGAGTTAACGTTGTAATAGTAGATGCATAAGTAGATGGTCTACCTATTCCTAATTCTTCCATTGCTTTAATAAGTTTTGCTTCAGTATATCTTGCTGGCGGTTTAGTAAAGTGTTGATCCTTTACTATTTCATCAGATACTAACACATCTCCAACTTTATATTTTGGTAGTATTTTATCTTCTGAAGATTCAAACTTTTGATATACTTTTAAATAACCATCAAATACAAGTACTTGTCCTGTAGTCTTAAAAGTAGTGTTATTATTATCTAAAGTAATTGTGGTAGCATTAACCTTAGCTTCTTTCATTAAGGAAGCAAGTGCTCTTGCATATATCATTTCATATAATTTAAACTCATCTTTTGATAAGTATTCTTTTACGCTTAGAGGAGTTCTATTAATGCTAGATGGTCTTATCGCCTCATGAGCATCTTGTACGTTTTCCTTCTTTTTAGAAGTTTTAACATGACCAATGTATTCTTCACCATAGTTTTCTTTAATAAAAGCATAACTAGACTTTATAAACTCATCAGAAAGTCTTACAGAATCCGTTCTCATGTAAGTAATTAAACCAACGGTATCATTTCCTATATCAATACCTTCGTATAATTTTTGTGCAACTTGCATAGTTTTCTTAGATGAAAAACCAAGTTTAGATATCGCTTCTTGTTGCATAGTTGAGGTAATAAACGGATATTTAGAAGCTTTCTTCTTAGGTTTTGTTTCATAATTTGAAACGACAAACTCTTTATTTAAACCAGCAATTACCTTATCAGTTTCCTCTTCTGTTTTAAGATCTGCTTTTTTGCCATCAACGGTATCTAAATCAGCTTCTATTTCAGGAAACTTAGCGGTTACAGTCCAATATTCTTCTTCCTTAAAAGCTTCTATTTCACGTTCACGATCAACGATTAATTTAAGTGCAACTGATTGAACCCTACCAGCTGATTTACCACCAGTTTTAGACTGCATTAACTTACTTAATCTAAAACCAATTATTCTATCTAATATTCTTCTTGTTTCTTGACTATGAACTAAATCATCATCTATTTTTCTAGCATGATTAAAGGCATCTGTTACTACGTTTTTAGTTATTTCGTTGAAAACAACCCTCTCATAATCATCATCAGTTAGCTCTAAAGCATCTTTTAAGTGCCAAGAAATAGCTTCTCCCTCACGATCAGGGTCGGTTGCTAAATATACCTTTTTAGCTGCTTTAGCATCTTTTTTTAATGCTGTTATATCTTTTTTCTTACCCTTTATAGTAACATAATTAGGTTCAAAATGGTTTTCTATATCAACACCAAACCCAAACTTACCAGATGTTGCTAAATCTCTTATATGACCTTTACTTGATACTACTTTATAGTCACTTCCAAGATATTTTTCTATCGCTTTAGTTTTAGTAGGAGACTCTACTATTACTAAGTTTTTACTCATAATTATACCTCCCGGTTATTTTTATGTTCTTCTATATACCTTTTAACAGGCCCATACGTGCGCCTATATCCATCGATTATACCATATTTATTTAATAATTCAATGTGTTTTTTTGTCGGATATCCTTTGTGCTTAGCAAATTCATATTCTGGATGTTTCTTATCTTCTTCATACATTAATCTATCACGAGTTACTTTAGCAATAACACTTGCTGCCGCTATTGTTATACTTTTAGCATCACCTTTTATTATCGCCTCATGAGGAACACTAGTAAATCCATCAAGTGGCATGGCATCGGTTATTATGTAATCAGGTTTTATTTTTAAAGAATTAGCAGCTCTTAGCATTCCTTGTCTTGATGCCTCATATATGTTTATCTCATCAATTTCTTTAGCAGATACTATAGATATGCCAACAGATATTGCTTTTTCCATTATTATAGGATAATACTCTTCTCTTTTTTTCTCGGTTAATTTCTTTGAATCATTTAATCCTTCTAACACAAAGTCATGAGGAAGTATAACAGATGCTGCAACAACCGGGCCAAATAAAGGGCCTCTTCCTGCTTCGTCACAACCTGCTACATTTTCATAACCTTTTTCCCATAATTCTTTTTCAAATTTATACAAATCCATTATTTTGATTTACCTTCTTTTTGCATATTTCTTTGAGTCAAAAAATATCTATGATAAAATTGTTTGGCATTTATATCTATGTATTCATCAACCGATACTGGTTTATCTCCGATTTTAAGCATACTATTTAAAATTTCTTCTAACCTTTCATCTGACATCACTGATTCTCCAAAAAAATTAGGTATATAAAATCTTACATATGCATCGTTCCCACGAACTGTCAAAAAAGATATACCCGGAAAATACTTGTTATTATATCCATTGTTATTTAATAAAGCAGTATGTCTCATGAAAATTTTTTTATAATTATTTATTGATTTTATGTATGATGGTTTTGATAAAAACTCTTCAATCAAACCAGTATATTGTAAAACGTACGCTATTTTAACTATTTCCTTAGGTTCTAAAGTTAAAATAACCGTTCTAATAGATAATATTTTTTCTACTTGTTCGTTTTCTATGCCAACATAATTAAAGATACTAAAAATAAAATCCAACTTTTCTTCTAAGCTATTTTCATCAATTCTTCGACCATATTCAGCAATATTTTTAATAGTTAAGGGATTGCTTAATTTTGTCTCTAAAATATCTAATAAATTTTCATTTTTCATCATGTTATACCTCATCAAAAGTTACTTTTCCTAACTTTCCTTCTCTTAAATCTCTTATTATTAAATTAGATACCTTGTCATAATCAACTTCTCCGCCTGATACAAGACAACCTCTTTTTTTACCTATAAGTTCATATGCAGGTATAACATCATCTATATCAAAATAATCTATCCCATACCTATCAAATAAATTATTTTGATATTTATTAAACATAGTATCTAATATATAGCACGCAACTTTACCAATAGGTAGTATTTCCTCTTTAATAGCCGAAAAACTTGCTAAGTTATAGCTTTGTTTTTCATTATCCAGCTTTGGCCACAAGATTCCAGGAGAGTCCAACAATTCTAAATCTTTATTAATTCTAATCCACGAAAGTTTTTTAGTAACACCAGGTTTATCGCCTGTTATGGCGGCTTTTTTACCAACCAAACGATTTATAAGTGTAGATTTACCTACATTTGGTATTCCGACTATTAAAGTCCTATAAGCACGCTTTTTAAGTCCCTTTTCTTCTCTTTTTTTATTTAATTCTTCTAATAGTTCATCGGTTATATCATAAATTTTATTTATACCTTTATTATTAATCAAATCTACCATTATAACTTTATATCCTTGCTTTTCATACTCCTTTGCACAAGTCCTAGTTTTATTTTCGTCACAAAGATCGCTTTTAGTCATTATCATTATTTTTGGTTTATTCTTTATTAAATCATCTATATCTTTTATTTTAGAAGAAAAAGGAATTCTAGCGTCCACTACTTCATACACAATATCAATCATATTAATATTTTCTTTTATTTGGCGCCTTGTTTTAGCCATATGGCCTGGATACCAGTTTATATTTGTCCGATTTTGTCGATTATTGTCGTTCATTTATATCACTCCTTATATACTTGTTTAATTCTAATAAAAATTCCTGTTCTGATAACTTACTTAAATACTTATCAAAAGCTAAAGGAGAATTAGTAATCTCTGCTTCCATCCAACTTTCTATCTTATAACTGTTCATTTCATCAATAGAATTAAACTTCACTTCTACCCTGATTAATCCTTCATATTTATCTAAATACTTTTTTATAGAAATCCTATTATCATCCAAATATAAATAACTATCTCTTATGATTTTTGAGTATGCCTCCTTTTTTAATTTATTAAATTCTTCTTCTGTTATATTTATTTTTGATATAATAATATTATCTTTATCTAAAATTTCTTTTTCTAACATATTATTTTTACTTTGTATTCTTAAATTATCGTTTATATAATATCTTTCATATCTAATAGGGCTATTAATATTTACATTATTCAATGATTGAATAATAAACCTTCTAGTTAGTCGCATAGTGTTTTTTCTCCTCTTATCTATATAAATTCTTTAAAACATTAGTTAAACAATCTTCGGCAGTTAAATTGCTATTTTCCGAAAATCTTATTCTAACTAATTTACCATTTACTTTAAATATATAAGGATTTTTTGTTTTCATTATAAAATCCAATATTCTTTCTTCACTAGGTTTTCTTCTGTCTATTTTTATATCTGTTATTTCATCCACATCTTCTAATTTTACATCATCAAGATTTACATTTCTACATCTTTCTAATTTTTCTGCTAATTCTTTAATATTATATTTATTCATAAAATCACACTCCAAACTAATTATATATTTAAATACAATTAATGTTAAATGTGCGTTTTTTTATTATGAATGATAATTTTTACTAATCTTTATTATTTTCTGAAGTTTCTAATAATTTTGTACTTTCAATAAATTTATCGAAGTCAGAAATATATAATTGGTCTTGTTTTTTCTTAAACTTATCATACTCTTTGTATGCAAGTTCTTGCGCAACTTTATGAGATACTTTTCTTGCATCATGTAATATTTCTTGACCATTAAATTGTAAAAAAGCATCTAACTTCTCTACCCAATCTTTCATTGTCATTGCATTATGATTTTCTGCTTGTAATTCAGCATAATCTAAATACATAGAGACTATTCTATTTAAATTTTTTAATTCTTTCTCTGTTAAATAATTTTTAGCAACATCAACATCATATTTATAAATTGGTCCATTTGGAGAACCTGTCCAATTCGTTAAACCCATATTATCTTTTTCTGAATCAACTCTATTATAAATAATCTCCGCAGCAGTATTACCAGTGACCGAATAATGAAGTTTGTTCTGCACAGTTTTAAAAAAAGTTTTAGTTATTTCAGAATCTTTATCATAATCGACACTACAAGATGAATATATATCAGTTATCTTTTGATAGAATCTTCTTTCACTAGAGCGAATATTTCTAATTCTTTCTAATGTTCTTTCAAAATAATCTTCTCCAAAAATATAATTTGGATTTTTTAATCTCTCATCATCCATAACAACACCAGTAATTAGATATTCTTTTAAAACTTTTGTTGCCCATATTCTAAATTGTGTCGCCTTTTTTGAATTAACACGATACCCTACTGCAATAATCATATCTAAATTGTATATTTTGGATTTTCGCCCACCTGTACTTTCGTCGGAAATTCCGACAGAAGTTTCTTCTTTAAGTTCACCACTATTTAATATATTATTAATATGTTCTGTTATTGTACTTCTTCCTACTCCAAATAGTTCAGCAATTAGGTTTTGTGTTAACCAAATATCATTATTAATTAATAATACATTTACTTTAATATCGTTATTATCATCACGATAAATTAAAAAATCATGAGTAGTTATTTGTAAATCAGTTTTCATTTATATTCGCCTCTTTTCTATGTTCTTAAATGTCGTAATCACCTTTCTAATTCCTATTATAAATAACGCCAAAATTACTATGTTTTTATGAATTTTTATTGTTTTTTACCATTTTTTTATGAAAATATGCAAGATCTAAATTGGATTATTTTCTTTATTTATAAAGGTTTAATGGTGTTCTTAATTAAATCGTAATCAACCAGTTGATTGTCGTATTTTGTCGATTTTCATTATTCATTTTCTTCACCTTTTTCATTATTATGTCGATTTTTTAAATCCAGATATTTCCATATTTTTCTGTATTGTTTTAATTGTTCTTCTTTTTTTACCTGTGCAACTGGATGATACATCGGTATTATCACAAAATCATCCATTAATATTTCTGGTAGTTTTGAAATTGTTTCTTTTAATGTTTTTTCAATATTAAATTTAAATATTTTTGACAAAGACATTAAAGGGTAATACCCTAAAGTTAAAATAACCTTTGGTCTCACAATTTCAATTTGTTTTAAAAGATACTCACTACAGTTCAACGTTGAAATTTTTAAATCAATATTATCTCCTCTATATGTATTACCTTGCCTCGCACACATTATAGCATTTGTTATATAAATATTATCCAAAGAATATTTATTATTGGAAGACATGCTAATAAATCTCTCTAACATTTTTTTAGTAGTGCTCTTTTCTGACTCTATCAATTCTTTCCAATTAGTTTTATCTTTATTTAATAAAACATGAGACTTTTTCATATCACTATAAGGGCCCCAATCTTGACCGATAATCATCATTTCTGAATTTAATCTATTAAACCAATCTGTCCAAATAGAAGGAATATTCATACAAAAATCATAATTTATATATATATTTATAAGTGATTTGTTAGAACATTTCATATTAGTACATTTTTTACATACTGATAATTCTTTTATTAAAAGATTAAACTTTTGTTCTCTCATTGCAAATTATCCTCATTCTTACTTTCCTCTAAATATTTGTTATAAAATTCATCCATTGAAGAGATATATTTCTGATCTTGAATAATTCTATATTTTTCATATTCTCTTTCTGCTTTTTCTACTGCTTCTTTATGACTTATATCTCCTGAATGTTTTAAAACACTTTTTCTTCTAAATTTTAATAAATCATCAGTTGCATTAATCCAATCTTGCATTGTCATAATATGCCTTTCTTTTGCTTCATCCTCTGCAAATACTAAAAACATATTTGTTAAATCATTTAACCTATTTAACTCACTCTCATTCAAATAATTTTTAGCAATACTAACATCATATTTATATATTAATCCATCAGGGCTATTTTTCCAATTAGTAAGTCCCATATGCTCTTTATTTGAATTTGCTCTTTCATAGATTAATTCAGCTGCAGTATGTCCTGAAATAGCAAAATGTAGTTTGTTTTGTACAATCTTAAAAAAAGTATAAGCACTCTCAGATTTAGGATTATAATCTGCGGAAGTAGCAATAAATAAATCAGTGATTTTTTGATAAGACATTCTTTCACTTACTCTAATTGTTTTAATTCTTTCAAGTAACTCATCAAAATATTTCATATCATATTTATTACCTGTAATGAATCTTTCGTCATTTAAAGCAAAACCTTTTGTCATATATTCTTTTAATATTTTTGTTGCCCATATTCTAAATTCTGTCGCTTTTTTAGAATTAATTCGATATCCTACAGCAATTATGGCATCTAAATTATATATTTTTGTTTTATATTTTTTGCCATCTGAAGCAGTTATCGAGGATTCCTCGATAACTGAATCTTCATTTAATTCATTATCTTTAAAAATATTTTTTAAATGTAAAGAAATATTATCAGTACTGCAATCAAATACTTTTGACATTCCCTTTTGCGTAAGCCATAATGTTTCATCTTTATATATTGCATCAACAATAATATTACCATCTTTATTTTTATATATTAGTAAGTTATTTTTCTCTTCTAAATCGTTCATTTTTTCACCTCTTTTTCCTTAATTTTATCTAAATGTGTAAAAACTTTTTTTGAGAAAGTACTTTATTTATAAGGCTCCCACTATGGTTATCTTTTTATCCCCTCCAATTTATATTTGCTTGATTTTGACGGTTTTCCATCCTTATCACTCCCTTTTATTTCTTAACTATAATTTTTTTAAAAGCATAATGTAGTTTTTTAAATCCAATTTTCTCATAAAGTTTATGAGACTTTTCATTACTAATATAACTTTTTAATTCTATTGTTTCACAATTCTGTTCTTTTGCAAAGTTTATTGCATTTCGCAATAACAAACTGCCTATCCCATTACTTCTACAATCCTTATTTACAATTATATCATCAATAAATAATATATCTTTTGATTTTACCAATCTATTAACTACACGAGAAATCAGAACCCCTAAAATAATACCATTTTCTTCAGCAACAATACCATAAAAATTATTGTCTGATAAACTATTATTATATTTGTTTTCAAATATATCATATTCTATTTGATTATCATATAGTTCATTTAACAATTTATAAGATTGATCCATATCATTTGATTCTGAGTTTCTTATTTTCATTATTTTCCTCCATTTATCTATATAAATTTTTTAAAACACTAGTTAGATAATCATCAGCAATTTTATCAGTATCAGAAAATCTCATTCTAACTAATTTTTCATTTACCTTAAATATATAAGGATTCTTTACTTCCATTAAAAACTCCAATATTATTTCATTATTAGGTTTTCATCTGTCTATTTTTATATCCGTTATTTCATCCACATTTTCTAATGATACATCTTCAAGTTTTACATTTCTACGCCTATTTAACTTATCTTGTATTACTTTAAGATTATATTTATTCTTCATTAGAAATCTTTTCCTTTTTCTCTTCTAATAATTTCTCATCTATATATTTATAATTTAATGAATTCTTATTTGCGATTACAGATTCACCTAAATTAGTAAGTGCTACTTCAACATCAGTCATGTTATCTCTTAAAGATTCTTTTCTAAGCCCTTTAAACTTGCTTTCATTCCAGACCAGGATTTATAAATTTCGTTCGTAAGTATTCCATATTCATAGTCTTTTGTTATTCCTGATTCTTTCCATACATCAGTTAGCTTAAATCTATCTACTATTCCAGTTAACCTTACTTTTATCCATTTATCACCATATCCACGTTTACGATAATATTCTACTGCTCTATTAACCGCTATCTCTGGATCAGATACTTCATCAATTCTTTCACTCCCAAGATTAGCTAGCCATAATTTAAAAGGCTCAGCTTTTGGGCCAGGAATTGATTCAATTAATCTTAAGATTCCTTTTGTATCCAAAGTATCTGTACTTCTAAATTTTCCATCTTTAGCTTGCAACTTCAACTGTACACATTTTGTGGACAGTTCACTTTGCTCTTCTTCATTTAATCTAGATTGTAACATATTCCAATAGTTTCTTAGATTACTACTATCAGTTAATGCACTTACAACATCAACAACACTAAAATAATATTCTCCCTTTTCGCTATCCCAAATACTTCTTATTTCTTTATCTTCAAATAGATTTGAAATTGTTTCCAATTTATTGTTCAATTGTAGCACCTTCTTTCTTATTTTAATTAGGGGGTTAAAAAAATCGTAATCAACCAGTTTATATTCGCCTGATTTTGTCGATTGTTATCATTCATTTTAGTAACTCCTATTCAACTATAAAAACTTCACGTAACATCATTTAACAGTGAATATAAAAAATAATTTATCATTAATTACTTTTTAAATAAGTAAAATTGAGATTTGGATTACTATTTAACAGTATGAGCAGTAATTATAGTGTAACTGGATTTATTAATGGTTATTTTTATATTGTTAGTTTGGCAATAACAGTTTTTACCACGTTCATAAATATTACAACTTTTACTTGAAATTATATTCTTAATTTCTAAAACAACATCATCTGCACTTAAATTAAGATTTTTCCTAATTCTTTCTTCTCCTAGTTTCGTAGTATGCACTTTATCTAAATTTAATAATAATTTATTCATTTTTCACAATCACCAGCCAAAAAAATTATACCATAAAAAAAGTAGGTTTTTGCCTACTAAAACATTTAAATATTAAATCACTTAAAATATAAATAATTAAACCCAAGTTTTTTATAAATAGCTGATGCCCTGGGTAATGAAAAAATCCTTGCAAATAATAAATTATAAAACTCATCAAATAAGAATATAAAACATAATGTATAGCTAACGCTTAAAAATATTTTTTTATTAATTTTTCTAGCTAAATAAAACAAGATTGGAACAATTACATAAATTAAGAGTAAACTTGAAAATCCAAAAAATAATACGCTTCTTAAACAAACATAACCATTTATGTTTCCAAAATTTAAAATTTCTTGATTGTAATCCCAGCATCTTACACCGCCACCGAATTTATCCATACCCCATCCAGATATGTATTCTAATATTCCAGTTGATATAAAACTTATAAAGAAAACACATAATGGTTTTTTTCTTATTTTATACGTAAGAAAAAATATCATAACGGCTCCAGTTGCATATATGTTAATCCATGGTAAAAAGTTCCCACCACGCCAGTAAACTTGAGTCATACCACTATTTAAATAATAGAATATAAATTCATATAAAAAACCAAATACGCCACAAATTACTATGACTAAGCAAATTATTGCTATAAACGTTGGTTTATCAAATATATGTTCTTTATTTATATAATTACTATACTTTTTTTTCATACTACATACTACCCTTTGATTGTTAAAATTTATTTTATCTTTCCTATTTTGTTTATTGGAAAAATTCTAAACGAAACACTTCCTAATATGTCCTTTTTATCTATTAATCCAAGAACTCTTGAATCGGTTGAATCTGGTCTGTTATCGCCTACAACGAAATATTTATCTCCCGGAATAGACAAATAACCAATCATTTCTAATTTATAATCATTAGTATTTTTATGATTAAAATTTTCACTTGTAACAAAACCATCAACATATAATTGTTCATCTTTATATTCAATATGTTCTCCTGGCAATCCAATAACTCTTTTAATAAGCTTTTCCCCGTTATAATTAACTACTACAACATCAAACCTTTTAATATCATTCAATTTATAATCCAGTTTATTCAAAATAATAATGTTATTATTTTGAAGATTAGGAAGCATAGAATCACCATCTACTACCGCCGGCGTAATAATAAAACTTCTAACTAATATAACTAGTATTATAACAATTATATAAGGGAATAATCCTTTTAATATTTTCTTTGTTTTTTCCTTGTTCATAAATCACCTAATAAAAAATAAGGCATGAATAGCCTTATTAATTTCTTTCTTTAAGTTTAAATTGGCCAACTATATCTCTAGCGTAATATAACTTAGCACGTCTTGCTTTACCTTTTCTTGTTACGGTAATAGAATCAAGTTTTGGAGAATGAATTGGGAATGTTCTTTCAACACCAATTCCGCCAGACATTTTACGTACCGTAAAAGTTTCTGAAACACCAGTACCTTTACGAGATATAACAACGCCTTCATAAGCTTGGATTCTTTCTTTTTTACCTTCAATTATTCTAACACCTACGTTTACAGTATCTCCTACCCTAAACTCTGGAACAGAAGGATTTAATTGCTTGTTTGTAATTTTTTCAATTTTGTTCATCTTTAGTCTTCCTTTCTATATTTATAACCAGCAATCATGCAAATAGATGCGGCGGATTGCCTTTTTCCAAACATTAAAATTCTATCATATAATCTATTTTTATGCAAGTCTTATTTATTTTTTGATTTAGCGGTATAAAGTTCATTACAAAAATCATTATAAAAATTACCCTCTTTATTAATCGATAAATACATCTTGCTATCCCCAATAAAAGGATACTTTTTTACTTTAAGAACGTTTCCTGCACTTGATACCCTATTAAACGTTCTAATGAGTTTCATTGTTGTGTTATCACCGTATACTGCGTTTTCTTTTTCTAATTTATTTTTATAATTCAAGAATTCATCATCAGTATACTTTGCCATAGCATAATCTATTCTTCTTTTATAAGATTCAAAGTGTGAATTATATCTAATTGGCATATTGACAGGGACAACTATCTTTTCAATATCAAGATACTTTAAGTAATCAATAAATATTATCACACTCGCAACAAAAGGCATTGAAACATCCCTAGCATTAAATATCTCTGAGTCGCTATCATCGGTAAAATCAGCATTAATTTTAAATAATTGTCTATTAATTTTTTTTCTTAAAGAATTGTTTTCCAAGAACTTATTTTGAATAGCATAAATATATGCGGTCTCGTTATTAATTCCAAATATAATATTTGGAAGAGCATAAGTATGCTCTTCGCTATTTATCTCAAATTCAAAAGATAATGGAGCTTCTAAATATGGTCTTAACTTATTTATGGTTATTTTACCATCATATCCAAGTATTTCCTTTTTTATACTCTTATCACTCGGTATATAATCGAAAAAATTCTTTCTTAACTTCAAAAATGGAACTGGATTAACTAAATCTTCTGCGGTTGCGTTAGAAAAAACATACGCAATTAACGATTTAATATTATCATGAGTAGCTGCTCCATCATAATAAAAATTAATACCGGCTAAAACATATTCATTTAGAGCTTTATTAAATTCCTCTTTATTATTAATTACAATAATAGGTTTTGGGTTAATTTCGTCTTTAAAAAAAGTATTTGTATTCTCTCCTAAAATATTAACATCAAAGAAAACAGTGGGTCTAAAATCTCCAACTACAAGTTTTTTTGAAGAACACTCTGGTATTATTTCTTCATAAAAAATCTTTTCTATCATATTATCTTCTTCTTTGCTCTTCTTTTGGTTTACTTAAAAATTGGTTTTGAAAAGTCCTTGCTTTAACAAACTCATTTATTAAATAATTTATGTTTTTAATAATTTTATCTAAGTTTTCACTACCTAAATAACTTGCGTATGTATTAATTATCATCTGCTTTAGCATTTCTGCTTCTCCTAATACCCTTGAAGTTCCCTCATCGTCTTCTTCGTTTGAAAGAACCAAATTAAAGCGATAATTAAGTATATCAATTTTTTTCCTTACGTTTTTCATTGCTATTTTAGTAATAAATTCTTTTTTTACAATTAATATTTTGTTGACGCTCTTTTGATTATTTTTTCCTTTTAATTTATAACCCCTTATAAGACGCGGATTTAACACCGTTATCGCCCTTATATCATCGTTTCTAAAAGCTTTGTAAACTCCAGTTTTTTTAACTGGTTTTACTTCGGTAACCTTTATATCTTTTATATCGTCAATGTATATTCTATTCTTATTTTCTTTTATTCCAGTTTTATCTATTTTAACTTTATTTTTTAATAAATCCGGTCTTTTTTCGCCGGTTATCTTTAATCTTTTTTCCTTGCGCCACTTATTTATTTTTTCATGATTTCCGGATAATAAAACTTCTGGGACTTTCATTCCTTTATAATTTCTCGGCTTTGTATAGGTTGGATAATCAAGAAGATTATCATTAAATGACTCATTTTTTGAAGATTCATCATCAATTACTCCTTTAATTAATCTTACCACTGAGTCACAAATAACCATTGCTGGTAATTCTCCTCCTGTTAAAACAAAATCTCCAATTGATATTTCCTCGTCACATATTGTTTTTACTCTTTCATCAAAACCTTCATAATGCCCACACACGAATATCAAATGTTCTTCCTTTGATAATTCATATGCCTTTTTTTGATTAAATGTTTTTCCCTGAGGACTTAATAATATAACTTTAGAGTTTTCTTTTTTTATACTATCTACCGCATCAAATATAGGTTGACACATAAGCACCATTCCGCTTCCTCCGCCATACGGAGTATCATCAACTTTTTTATGTTTATTAGTGGCAAACTCCCTAAAATTAATCGTGTTTATCTCAACTTTTTTATCATTAATTGCTCTTTTTATTATTGATTCTTCTTTAAAACCATTAAACATCTTTGGAAACAAAGTTAAAATATCTATTTTCATGACAATAGCCCTTTCACATCATTTACTAACACTTCTTTTTTAGAGGTATCCACTTTATTTATAAAAGCTTTAACGTATGGTATCATAACCTTATTATCTAAAACTAATACCTCGTTTGCCGGGGTGTCCAATACCTCTTTTATCTCCCCAATAAATTTATCATTTATTATAACATTAAATCCAATTAAATCAACCGCTAAAAGGTCATTTTTTTCTAATACTAAAGAAGGCCTATTGATATATACATTACTTCCTTTTAAATGTTCAACTAAATTAATATCGTAAATTCCTTTAAATACAATCATATCAAAATTTTTGTGTTTTCGATATGATTCAACTTCATACTCTCGTTTATCTTTTCCAATAAAAAGCTTAAATCCGGGAATGAAAATTTTTTGTTTATGTCTAAAAGAAGAAAGCAACCTCACCTCTCCTTTTATCCCATGTGTATTAACTAATTTTCCTATGTACAAATAATTCATAATATCTAATCACCTATCCAATTATACAACAAAAAAGGATTATTTTTAATAACAGTTAATTAATTTAACCTTGCAGTTCATACATTATTATCGATGCCGCAACCGCAACGTTTAAACTCTCGCAAGTCTTATCCATCCTTATGTATATATTCTTTAGGACTTTATCCCTAACCTCTTTTGATACACCATTTCCTTCACTACCCATTATTATTGCTAACTTTCCTTTTTTATCTATCTTTTTAACGTCAATTCCAGAAGAAACATCCGTTGCATATATATTATAACCCTCTTCATTTAAAACAGGTAAAAACGTTTCAAGATTTCTTGTTATAACGTTTGTTTTAAATATCATCCCTTGGGTTGCTCTTATTACTTTGTCATTATACTTTTTAACGCAACTAGGGCTCAAAACAACACTGGTAAAGCCAAAGGCCCTAGCACTCCTAATTATAGTACCCAAGTTTCCCGGATCCTGCACTCCATCTAGAATAATAATTCTATTTCCAAGTTCTTCTTTCTCTTGGGTAAGACTACAAATACCAATAACCTTTGCTACGCTATTAAGACTAGTGATACTTTTTAACACATTATCTGTTACGATTATGTTTGGCGATCCATAACTAACGTCTTCCGTTGATACGGTTAAAGTAAGTAATCCTGCTGCAAAAGCTTCTTCAACAAGGTGTTTTCCTTCTACTATAAAAAGTCCTTCTTGTTCTATAAACTTTGAGTTTTTAAGTTTTTTGATATATTTTATTTTTTCATTATTAACTGATGATATAACCATTATCTTAATTCCTTTCTTACTCTTTTATAATCAGGGCAATACTTTTCTACTGTTTTCCAAAATTCTTTACTATGATCAAAATGAACAAAATGAGATAGTTCATGAACAATTACATAATTTAAACATTCTTTATCCTTTTTTATTAGTTCCAAATTAAGGGTAATGGAATTTGTCTTTCTGTTGCAAACACCCCATCTTGTTTTCATTTGTCTTACTTTTAAATTTGGGTATGGAATTTCTTCTTCAAACGCGTAGTATGCCTCATCTAAATACGTTTTAAATACAGAATTAGCCTTGGATTTGTACCACTTTAATAACATTAAATCATTTTCCAACACAAGGGTATTTCCATCATATAACGGTTTTTTAACGGGTTTATAAATAACGTTTAATTTCTTACCCAAATAACAATAGTAATAGGTTTCATTGTTTTTATTTTTTAATTTTTGATTTTTAAGCATTCTATAAATGCTTTTTAAATTATCCTTTAAAACTTTATTTACCATTTTCTTTGTATAAAAGTATGGACAAGTAACCTTTATATTAAGTTTATCATCTACTCTTATGTATAAATTTTTATTATTTTTCTTTGTTATAATAATAGGATAACTAAAACCATCAAATTCTAAATACATGTTACCACCTAGTTATTATTTTAACAAAAAGACAGAATAAAGTAAAACTATATTCTGTCTTCTTATCCTATTAGCATTAGTTATTTTAAATAATGCAATTTCTTATCTTATTTTTTCTTTTCAAGTCTTTTGGCAATAGTTTTTTTCATTTTAAAATCATGTGTTTCATCCATCATATTAATAAATTTATTTATGATTACAGGTCGGTAACTTTCGTCTATATGGCTAAAGAAAGATAGTGGATTAGATGCAAATTCCTTAAAGTCTTCTTTATCCAAATTATAAACAAAATCAAAAATTTCATTTAACTCTTCTTGTTGCTTTAAAGTAAGTGTTATACTATCGGCATCCATATAAGTAATAGCATCTTTTTTACTTTCATAATTTTTCATTCTTTCCTCACGGCTTACTAATACTTCTTGAACAACCTGTTTCTTTGGTTTTTTACTTTCTTTTATAAAGCTATTATATTCTTTGATAAAGCTTCTTATTTCCTCTTTAACCTCTTTATCTTCTAAACTTTGTAAAAAGTGCATTTTAGACATTAAATCGTTATATTTATCACAAGTAGCATCATCAAAATAAGCTTCAAACAAATTATAGTAAGTTAAAATATTTTCTTTTTCAATACATAATTTACGATAACATTTTACAAAACTATCAAATAATTTTTTTGCATAAACTTCAAACAAATTATCAATTTTACTATTTATATATGCCTTTTTTGCATCTTCGTTTATTAATAAGATATTTTTTTCTTTACCACTATTAATATTATTTGAAGTAGCAATTAAAAACTTAACTAGCAGATTATATTCCTCAAGTGTTTTAACATTTTCTCCTGGAGTTATCATAATACCATCATCGACTATCATATGATTATTTTCTTTTAAAAGTGGAATTCCAATATTATGAAAATAATTATTTTCTTCAATAAATCTTGCCGCATCAAAAATTTCTTTTTTACTATATGGAAATTTTAATTTGCCATCGACATAATTTTGATATATTTCAGAAACACTTTTTAATTTTTCATTTTTAACAGCAAAAGACGCAAAAAGAATTAACGCAAGCTCTTCTTTTTTGTCATTAAAATATTTCATGGTTTCCATTATTTACTCGCCTTTAGATCTTCTTTCTTGCCAAACACTTTTTCTTCATCATAGTATTTAGTTTTAAAATATGAAGCGTAGTGCATTAAAGATACTGTATAATAAGGCAACCACCTTTCATCACTATTCAAATCTTTTTCGAAATTATCAATTACTCCCTTTATGATTTGAACATAATTTTCATTGGTATACTTTGGAAAATTTTTATTTTCCAACTTATCAAATAAAATATTTTTAATACGTTTATAATACTTATCTATTTGTTCCTGAACTTTTAATTGTTCTTTATTTTTTAAAACATTTTCTTGTGCCTTTTTAAACTCGCTATTATATAACTCACAAAACATAATAAACGCATCACCGAATCCAATTTTCTTTTCTTCATCATTTTCTAAAGTAATAAATTTGCGACTATCTTTATTCAAAGCATTTTTTATTAAAGGATAAGTTTTCTCATCAATATTTACCATTTTTTTCTTATCAAAAGCTGATAAAAATTCATTATACATATTTAAAATAAAATTTATTTCTCTCATTTCTGCTATGCTATTAGCATAAGAAGCTTCAATCAATCGGTTAAAAGAAAATAATATTCTATGATATGGTTCTTTTAACGCGCTATTTATTAAATTATTATTAAAAACTTCAAATACATTATTTAAAAATAAAATCATTTCATCCCATGAGCTTGGTCTTTTAAATTCATGTCCATAATTAGAACCATAAATCATACCTAGGATCTCATCTAAGTTATATTTTGTAAAAAAACCTTTTTTATTATATTCTTCCTTTTGCTCTTTTGTCATATCTTCGAAAAAGTCATGTCCAAAAATGCATTTTAAAGCTTCTTTAAACTTATTTTTTCCGTGTTCATCATTTAATAACATTTTCATTTTTTCAAAGCCTAAATAAACCACGTCGTTTTTTAAATTGCAGCACCTAGAAAAAACCTCATTTTTCGAATCTAACGTTTGCTTTTTTTCACTTAAAACCTTCATTTCATTTTCCAATATATCACAATATTCAGCATAAGTCATACCTGTTTTATCCATAATAAAACTCCCCCTTTTGTTTACGGGGAGCTATAATATCAAAAATATTTATTTTTGTCAAATTTAAAACAAGGATAATTGGCTAGATTCAGGCATACCATCTAAAATACCCATCATTCGCATCTTATCAGTTAAGGTTTGAGACACCTTTCCTCTTATTTGAAAGTCTTCAATACTTATGAATTCGCCTTTGCCTCTTTCTTGTTCAATTTTAAGAGCAACGGTATCACCAAGACCATCGATTGAAGAAAAAGGAGGATATATTGATGTTTCATCTTTAACGCCCCAAGTAGTAGCATTACTTTTATATAAATCAACCGGCACAAACTTAATTCCTCTTGCGGTTGCTTCCAAAGCAACCTTTAAACTTTCTAATTGGCCTAAATCTTTATTTGTTGCCTCAAAACCCTTATTTTGTATTTCTAAAATACGAGTTTTGATAGCGTCATATCCCCTTATCATAACTTCAACATCTACGTCTGTTGCTTTAGATGTAAACCATGATGCATAAAAGTAAACTGGCATATGAACCTTATACCAAGCAATTCTAAAAGCTGAAATAACATAAGCCGCCGCGTGAGCTTTAGGGAACATATATTTAATTTTCCCGCAAGAATCGATAAACCAATCAGGAATATTGTTTTCTATCATTGTTTTTTTATGTTCATTCCAAGTATCAGGATCCTTTGATGCTCTTCCTTTACGAACAAATTCCATTATTTTAAATGCTTTAATTGGTTCAACTCCTTTATACATTAAATAAACCATAATGTCATCACGACACCCAATAACATCCTTAAACGGGACTATGTTATTTTTAATAAGATCTTGAGCGTTACCAAGCCAAACATCAGTACCATGAGATAGTCCAGAAATCTTAATTAATTCCGCAAAAGTAGTAGGTTTAGTTTCCGCTACCATTCCAATTGTAAAATTAGTTCCAAACTCAGGAATACCAAGGGTTCCTGTCTTACACATTATCTCTTCGTTAGTTACTCCAAGTGCTTTAGTTGAGGTGAAAATACTCATTGTTTCTTTATCATCAAGCGGGACTTTTGTTATGTCAGTACCAGTTAAATCTTGTATCATTCTAAGCTGGGTAGGATCTGAATGTCCTAAGATATCCAGTTTTAAAACACATTCATCTATTGCATGGTAATCAAAATGCGTTGTTCTCCACGCACTAGTTGCATCTTCCGCAGGAAATTGGAAAGGAGTAAAATCAAACACTTGCATATAATCCGGAATTACAACAATACCACCAGGATGCTGGCCAGTTGTTCTTTTAACCCCCGTGCACCCAAGCGCGAGTCTTTCAATTTCCGCGGGTCTTTTATTAATTTCCTTTTCTTCTAAATAACCTTTTACGAATCCAAAGGCAGTTTTTTCAGCAACGGTACCAATTGTCCCGGCCCTATAAACGTTATCAGCACCAAATAAAACCTTTGTATAAGCATGGGCGGAAGCTTGGTTTAAATCACTGAAGTTAAGGTCTATATCTGGCACTTTATCAGCGTTAAACCCTAAGAACGTTGCAAAAGGCATATCTTGCCCATCTTTATATAATAATGCACCACATTCAGGGCATTTTTTATCAGGAAGATCAAAACCGGTTGAATACTCTCCTCCAAGCGGTTTCCCGTTTTCAAAATCAAATATACTATGCTTGCATTTCAAACATCTATAATGCGCCGGAAGTGGGTTAACCTCAGTTATTCCCATCATTGTTGCAACGAAAGAAGAACCTACTGACCCACGCGAACCAACTAAATAACCATCATCATTAGAGTGTTTAACAAGTCTTTGGGCAATTAGGTATATTGGATCAAACCCTCCACCAATAATGCCACCTAATTCTTTATTTATTTTTTTATCTAATACCTTATCGTCTAATAGGCCATCTTTTTCTTCATCCCAATTTTTAGTAAAGTAATCTTTAAGCAATTCCTTTACCGAATCAAATCCTTTTAAAATAACGTCATGCAAAGAAGAAAACGTTTTATCTAAAAGATCAGAATCACTAATTTTTGGGTTACTACTTTTGACGTTTTCTAAACAAACCTTATAAACGACATTTCCGTAAAGCTCCATTGCTATACGTTCTTCAATATTATAAGGAAGCGGTGCTCCATACCAACTAGCTGCCTTATCATAAACTAAATCGGTTACAACACGAGGGCAATCAAGATAGTCTTTACCATCATCAGATTTTACTCTAGGTGAAAAAGGAATTCCATGAGTATCAATAATAACTTCAATTTCATCTGTCATATCAAGTACTTTATTAGTATTTTCGATAACTATTTCATGGGCTAATTCTTTTCCTAAGAAAGCAAAATCATCTAACATTTCTTTTGTTGTTCTAAAATGTTGGCTAGGAATTTGTTTTATATCCTTTTTAGCTAAAGGATGCCTGCCGCCACCCGGTACTTTTTGATTTACTATTATTTCACGATAAACTCTATCTTCTTTTTTAAAATGATGCACATCACCAGTTGCAACAATAATTTTCCCCGCCTCTTTAGTTGCGCTAACTACCTTAGCAATATGATTCCTAAGTTCTTCTTCATTTTTAAAATCACTTAATTGAATAAGATGGGTATACACATCTGGAGGTTGGACTTCTACGTAATCATAAAAATTAATTATGTTAGTAAGTTCCTCGCCTTCTTTACTTCTAGCTTGGCTAAATACCTCAGATTCATAACAGCCACTACCAATTAATACACCTTCCCTTAGTCGTTCTACCTCACTTCTAAGTATTCTAGGTGTTTTATATAAATAAACCGTATTAGCAAGTGATATCATTTTAAAGATATTCTTAAGCCCCGTTTTATTAAGTGCAATAGCATTAAAATGATAGGTCCTACCAAATTTATAAATTTCATCTTTTGACACTAATCTATCAAGGTCAGAAATAAGCTCATAATTTTGTGAAATAAGCTTTCCTAGCATTTTATGAAACACAAGTGCAGTACCCTTAGCATCATAATCAGCTCGGTGATGAGCATCTTCTTCCCAAGGAACGTTGTATCTTTTAACAAGGGCAGATAAGCTATGTCTTGCATAGCCTTGATCAAGTGTTCTCGATAATTCTAAAGTATCAATTACGGTACTATTAAACTCACCTAGATCATATTTTTTCATTGCCATCGAAAGAAAAGATATATCAAACTTAGCATTATGAGCTACCATTGGGTTATCACCAGCCCACTTCAAAAACCTACTAGTAACCGTTTTTTCATCATCGCAACCCTTTACCATTTCATCTGTTATACACGTTAATTCGGTAATTTTATCGGGGATGTGTCTTCCTGGGTCAATAAGTTCATCAAAACTATCAATAATTTCACCATTTTTTAATTTGACTGCCCCAATTTCTATCATCTGATCGCTACCACCAGCGTTAAAGCCAGTTGTTTCAGTATCAAATACAACATAGGTTGAATCTTTTAAACTATCAGAAGTTGGTCTTACAACAATATTGACAGTATCATCAACAAGCGTAAGTTCAGTGCCATATAATCCTTTGAAATGCTTACTTTTATCTTCAATACCTTTATTATGCGACTTTATAATACCATAGGCAATCGGAAAGGCCTGACACCCGTTATGATCAGTTATCGCAACACCACGATATCCCATTTTAATAGCATTAGTAACAAGCTCACAAGTATGTTTTCCCAAATCTAATTTTGTTAATCCATCCATCTGGCTCATCATTGTATGCGCATGTAACTCCACCCTTTTTTCTTCTGCATCGTCTTTTATTACAACATCTTTCGAATCTATTTTAACCACGTTTCGAATGTTTAAAACAAGGTCTTTTGCGTATACATCTTGCTTTACGTATCCATTAATTCTAAACCATCCACTTTTCATATTTTTTGATAGTTTTTTAAATGAATCCGCGTCTTTTGTAAAATACTTAGCATATATACTATCAGTATTATCGCTTATTTTAAACGTTAATATCTTAAAAGCGCTTTTATTTGATTCAAATTCTTCAACACCAAAAACATAAGCCTCGACGGTAACGTCTCCTTCTTCTGCGATTATATCCTTTATTTCAGTTATACTTTTTTTAATATCTTCTCCAAGTAGTATCGGACTATCTTCCTTTTTAGGGATAAAAGATGTAACTTCTTTATTTTTATCTAATTCTTCTCTTACTTTTTTAGCGTTTTCTTCGTTTATATTAATACTTATTTTAAGGTTAGAAAAGCCTAATTTATTATAAAAATCTAAAATGCTTTCCTCATGATTTTTAAAAATAGTTTGTTCCGCTATGTTATCTAAATCTATCAAAAGTGTTTTTTCATTAACACTTATATTTTTTTCTTTAAAAAGTTCTTTCATTGGTTTTGTAAGCGTGCTATTTGAAATAGCCTTTTTATAAAAATTAATAGCATCATCATAATTTATATTTCTAACAACAAACTCAGCCCTAATTGAATTCATGTCAGGAAAACCATTTGATATGTTATTATTAACGTAATTAAGCACATCTTCTTCAATAACGTTATCTAATTCAATAACAAAGACTCCATTTCTTCTTGAGGAATCAAGTTTTAATTTCAATATTTTACCGCCTTTGAAATAATCATAATATTCTAATGGTAGTTTAATTTTTTCCAAAAATAATTTTAGTTTATCATGCATAATATCACCTTACTTCGACAGTTTTTATTATATCATTTAAACGTTTAATATTAAAGGGAAAAACTAAATTTTAATTGTTTTTCCCTTTGATATTAATTATATATTTATTTTGTCTCATTAACAACTTCAGACAAACTTGTAACATTATAACCTTTGCTGGTTATTGTTTTTACTATTAAGCTTAAAGTTTTAGCATCAAAGGTGTTAGCATCATAAGAAATTATTGCACCTTTTACCAAACCACTTTTAAGCTCACCTATACTAGGATCTTTTAACGTAGGGATAATGGTGTGCATCTTTTTACTTTTACATATTTCCTTTTCTTCATCATTTTTATTATCATTTAAACAAAAATTAGAATTTTTAAGACTTATACTTTCAATTAAATTATTAGTTGTAGAAATAAGGCTTTTTTCATACTTTCCGTTATAACCTAAATTGTATAATTCACAGTTTAAATTTACAATTGAAAAAGCTGTTTCAACGTTTTTTTCAAGCCACGCACCATCAGCAAAAAAACTTACATTAACGTTTGCTTTAGCAACGCTTTTAAGCAAATTATCAATATCATTAGAATTACTTATTTTAAATACTATCGCAACGTTTTTTAGTGATGGATTACCTTGCTTTATATAATAATCATATGTTTTTGAAATAGTAGTCTTCGGAAGTGCCTTATCAAAAACCACCTTATCACTACTAAACTTATCATCATCTTTCATATTGTTATAAGAAGCATCAGCATTAACGGTAAGTCCAGCGTATCCGATTACCATTTCGTCGTCTTTTATTATCGGCTCTACTCCAGAAGTATCATGTTTTTCTTTATAGCTAATAATGTTTTTCATAACTGGGTCACTTTTTTTAGCACTATCAAAAACCCTATTGGTATAAACAAAGCTAAGTACCAAAAGTAAAAACAATCCAGCTAACTTAGTAGCACTTTTAAACATTAAAAATCACCTAATTAATGATATGCTTTTTAAAACAAAAGAATGTTAAAAAAGAAGATAACTTATTACCTTCTTGATATGAAACATTTTATTGGTTATGTTTTTTATAAGATTCATTTATTTCCTCTACTATGTCTTCAGTATATTTATTTTCAATTGATAATATATCCTCATTTAATTTTTCGATTAATGGTTTTAAAGCCCTTTTCATTTCATTGATATCAGCTTCTTTTCTTGTAGTTCTTCCATCAATGTAAGCTTTTAAGCAATTATAATATTCATCTCTTTGTTCCATAGTTTTAAATTCTTTTTTTAATTTTTCACCATTTATAGTTATTATACAAACAAAATCTTTTTCTAAATCTTTCATATTTACTAAACGAACGTTATCAAAAATAATCATACCATCACTAATGCTTGCAGAATCAAACTTATCCATCTCATATAGATTTCCTGTTTTATCTATAAAGCCACATATAGGATGAGTACCAGAAGCAAAATCTCCATCTATCTTAACACTAGCTAAACCATCGCAAAAATCTTTAGCATAATCATACTTTGCTTCTATTACTTCTTTACCTTTTTTATTTATATAACCATATTTACCATTTTTTCTAAACCAAGCTAAGCCTTCGTGAAAGTCTCCTGCATAATCATACTTTGCTTCTATTACTTCTTTTCCTTCTTTATTTATATAACCATATTTACCATTTTTTCTAAACCAAGCTAAGCCTTCGTGAAAGTCTCCTGCATTTTCATACTTCGCCTCTATTACTTCTTTTCCTTCTTTATTTATATAACCATGGGCATAATTATTTTTAAAATGTGCTAAGCCCTCGTGAAAATCTCCTGCATAATCATACTTTGCTTTTATTACTTTTTTTCCTGTTTTATCTATATATCCATATTTGTCATTTTTGTCGCTCCGAAAGCAAGCTAAACCTTCGTGAAAGTTCCCCACACAATCATACTCTGTTTTTATTACTTCTTTTCCTTCTTTATTTATAAAACCAAATTCAGCATATTGAGTAAAGCGAGCTAAACTTTCATAAAAATCATCTATGAAAAGATAATAATTATTTTTTTCCAAATTTATATGTATATAATTTTTATTTTCTATATTTATTGGCATTATATATCTCCTTTACTATGCATTTATTATACTTATTTTCATTTATTTGTAAATATTCTTTTACCAAATTTGTCTTTAACTTATTAAAGACAAAAAGAAGATAACTTTTTTTATTATCTTCTTAGTTCCTATAATTATTTTCTGGTTTTAGGGTATAAACTCCTTTAACATAATAATCTCCGCTTTCATCGGTTTCTAAATCCCAATTTGATAACTTTATTTTTTCTAACCCCTTTTTACTAATATTATAAGGCCATACCATGAAGGTTACCTTACTAATTTTATTTACGTTTGGTATTTTATAAACGCTATTACTGGTAGCATTCTTATTATCCTCCAAGGTTATCTCCTTACCAACTTCATCAGTATACTTAATCAAAACTCGGTAATTATAAAACGGAACCGATAAAGTAAATAACCTAGAATTTATTTTATCAGTAGAAACATTAATAACTTCTTTTTTACTATTTACTTCTTTTGTTTCACTAATCTTAACAGGACTATAATACCCCTTAACCGTAAATACCTTATACGCATGTTTTTCAGCTTGGTTTGAAGAATCAGAATACTGCCATTTAGTTGGTGCAAAAGATTTTTTTATTTTAGAACCATTAAGAATGTATAAACATATTTTATATGTTTCATTTTTATTTTCCAAAGAATTTATCTTAACCTTAATAGATTTGGTTTTATAAGAATATACTTTTGTTTCTAACTCTTTCCATGAGGAACCAGTCAACTTATATAAAACATATTTATAGCTACCAGAATAAGAATTAACAACCGCTGTTGGTTTTATTTCCATAATATAATTGTTTTCATTATCATAGTTTTCTTTTACCACAAAACCATTTTTATTTTGCAGACTTCCAAATAACTTTGAAAAAGTAAATGAATATGCTTGCTCCACAGGATTAACGTTCTTAACTTGGCAAACAAATGAAAAACCAAGTATAAAACATAAAAGAAGACTAAAGGTAATCAATATCACCGCTTTTTTTACTTCTTTATCGTCAGCGAGTCTGGGTCTACCTACTTTATTTTTAGTATCAGTTTTTAACAGCCAATCTTTCATAAAGTCCTCCTACTTGCCATAATCTAATATTTTCTTATGTATTCCAGGTTCAACTAAATCAAGTGTACTAATACTTAAATCCAAGGATTTTTTATAATCTCCCGTAAAGAATAATTTTTCCGCTTTAATAAGGCCTTCATTAACAGCTGGCTTTGAGGAACGGTATCTATTGCCATAAACTATTGCGTATTCAGATAAAAGTGCTAACCTAATCATTTCACTAGTTGTATTATGTAACTTAAACACTAAATCTCTAGCCGTATCAACCCTTACGTTTAGAGTATCTACATCAAGTGGCTTTTTTGATAATTCCCGCTGAATTTCTTTAATAGCATCAGCGGCTTCTCTTAACTCAACATAATAATTATTAGGAATAATAGGTAATCTATTTTTTCTAATTTGATACTTTGATTGTTTTAACAATATTTTTATATCTTCAAGTTGTCCCCTTGCCCTTTCCTCGTCATCTTTTAAATTACCAACCCTTTGTAAAAGATTACTTAATTTCTCATGTAACTTAGATAATTTTAAAAATATTATTTCTAATTCTTGATTCAATTTTGAATATGGAAAAGAATGATTTTTATCAAGGGTTATAAGTTTTTCATAATCTTTATTAATATTATTAAACTCTTCTGTAAATAGCTTTATTGAATCAAGGGTATCATCTGTTATACTATATTGTGCTTTCATCTCTGGTATCTTCAAAGTAATGGTTGATAATATCTTATCGACATGAGAATTTTTCTTTTTAAAATCTTTTAATCCCTCTTCGTAATACTTTCTGGTTAACTTCTCCGTTTCAAAATCATTAAATAACGAATCAAAGTAATCTAAGATAGTTTTAAGTTCAAAAGTAACGTCCTCTAAATTTAAAACCCTAACTCTATCAAAAATAGCATTAACTTTTTTTTCTGTTTCAATTATATTATATTCAACATTCAAATAATCCAATTGATAGTTTTCCCTAGTTAATTTTATATATTCACTAGAAACATCCTCAGTTCGTTTTGGAATAAGACTCTTACCCATAAGCATAATTTCTGGAACCTCGTTTATAACAATCGTCATATGATCTATCATTTCAGTAAGGCCCTTAACTACGTATATAACCTCTTCGTAATCTTTTTTTTCCATTACTTCTTCAAACTCTTCAAATCTTCTTTCAATGGTTTCAAACTGTAACTCTATGGTGTTAGCTGTTTCCTCGTAGTCTGCTTTAGTATCTTCAAATCTTTTCTTTAACTTTCTATACGTGCTTTTTAATTTTGTTATTGTACTTCTATTTCTTTCCTCACTTGATGTAATTTCCTTTATTTCAGACATTATTGTTTTTATTTTAACTTTTACCTCATATAATTTAACTTGTATCTCCGAAATCTTTTTATAAACATTTATTGTCTTTCCTTTTAAAGCCATAAAATCAGCTTCAATTAACATGTCGTTAATCTCCGGAATAGTTTCTTTTTCAATAACGTCAAACTTAAGTTTCCACGTATTATATTTTTCTTCCAACTTGTTGTTTTTAACTAATGCCTCAACCTTGCTAAACTCGTTTAACACCGGTACGTTTATAAGTAAATTTTTTTCTTTTTCAAGTGCGTTTATTGCCTTAATTATTCTTTTTTTCTTTTTATTTTTAAAGGTTAACCAAAACGTTATTGTAATAAATATAAAAAGTACGATAATGGTACCAACGTATAACCCTTTTCCCATATAAGTATACCTCCTACTATATAAAATATTTTAACACATTTTTCTACAAATTACATCATAATAAGCATAAAAAGTACAATCATATTCCAAAGACCATGATTGTACTTTATTAAATATACCATCTCTACTTTTTAATTAACATATAAAATTTCTTAAATAAATTAATAATTACCCTTATAATTTTTTAATTTATGATTTCCTATTATACGTATAAATTATTCCATCATTTGTATTTATAATTTTCCTAAATTTAATATCATAATCCAACAGTTCATCCTCATGTAAATTAAACTTATTATCTATGTAATGCCAATCATTATTAAAAAAAGCATAATCATATATTTTTCCATTAATATTAAGTATATCTTTTAATGAATTAATTAAACTTATTATCTGTTGCGTTCGAGTCCAAGGTACTTTACCTAATATGTTACTTAAATAAATTAAATCATATTTTTCACTTATTTTATTATATAAATTACTTGCGTTACAATCAATATAAGTAATTCGACAATTTTGTAAATTATCCTTCAATTTTTTATAATTATCTAAAGTGCAATACACGTTGTTATAAAATGAACATCCATCAAAGAAATTCGGAAAAAGTGATATTTCATAATATTCATTTTGAAGTTCTATAAATTTACTCCAAAATGAAATTTCGTCATCGCTTAAATACTTTGAAGCGTCATTTAAAATCAATCGAATCTTTTTATAAAAATGAGAATGATAACAAAAACTAGTAGTTTCAAAAATTTCTATAAAATCCTCAAAATTATATTTTTTTATCATTGCTATTTTCAAAGCGGAGTAATACTTACAAAATCTATTTATATCAAACCCAGTTATATCATATGATCCCGCAAAAGCTGCGTGAAGTATATGATCACCACTAGAAGTTACTGATAATACTTTCTTATCATTCATATTTACGTCATAATATTCACGTAATGGTTCATTTGACCAAGCATATAACACGTCAGCATTACCATAATAAAGTGTCAAATTATTTTCCTCTATTACATCACAATATCCTTCTGTAATGAATTACTCTAATAATTTTTTATCTATATCTATATCTTTATTCATGTCATTCATAATTTTATCACTCATTTTTTTGATGGTTATTTTAGCATACCGTCTACATTTTTTAAATAAATAATTGACTATTTTCATATAATTAGTTATAATTAATAACGCGTAAACTTTAAAGCAGCACTTTTTGAATTTGATAACGTGTTTGTTTGCACACAAGTTATGTAAGTAATCCTTATAAGCTGCTAGGATGAAAACATTAAAACAAACTCCCTATCAAATGGCAAAAGTCCTTTAGTTTACAAAGAAAAACAAAGGAGGAAAAGATATGTCAAGATATACGGGTCCAGTATATAAGAAAAGCCGTCATTTAGGTTTTTCTATATTAGAATCTGGAAAGGAACTTACTAAAAGACCATATGGTCCAGGACAACACGGAAATGATAAAAGACGTGGTAAAGCTTCAGAATACAAGCTTCAATTAATGGAAAAACAAAAAGTTAGATTAATGTATGGAGTAAATGAAAAGCAATTTAGATTAACATTTGAAAAAGCAGCTAAAATGAAAGGTATTCAAGGTGAAAATTTCCTTAAATTGCTAGAAAGCAGATTAGATAACGTAGTATATCGTATGGGTATGGCTACAACAAGAAAAGCTGCCCGTCAAATAGTTAATCACGGACATATAACTGTTAATGGTAAAAAGGTTGATATTCCTTCATACCAAGTTATGCCTGGCGACGTTATCGCTGTAAAAGAAGCATCAAAAGATCATAAAGCAATTTTAGAATCTTTAGAAAAGATTAACAAAACCGTAGAATACGTTTCTTTTGATAAGAAAAAGCTACAAGGTACATACGTACGTATGCCTGAAAGAAGTGAACTTGCAGCAGATATTAAAGAATCAATGATCGTTGAATTCTATAACAAGTAAGACTAGTCTTACTTGTTTTTTAATAAAAAAAAGAGCTTAGCTCCTTAATTTCTTTAGTAAATACTCATATTTTATTAATGATATTAACATTACAAATCCCATTAATATTAAAGTAAACGTTATTGGTACTTGAAGAAATCCATAAGTTATAGATAAACCATTCGTAACTTTATAATAGATTAAATCATACACCATTGTAGAATTAAAAACGGTAGATAATAAATTGTCATTAAACGTATCAGTAAAATTACTATGCTTACCCGTGTTTACGTTATAAATAAACATTGATATAAAACCAACAATAACGGAAAAGATAAAGGAAGTAAAGTTCATTTCGTAAAAATTATTAATCAGAATAACCATACTAGATATACTAATAAACAAAGTTATTAGTAGAGCTATCAAATTATGCTTACCTATTTTTTTCATTAGTAACGCTTCGCTTTGATTATTTTTTTTCTCACTGATTTTATTGTTTACATATTTAGAAAGTTCATCTTCTTTATTTAATTCGTTTTTTATATGATTTGTTATTTCATTAGTATTTAAATTAGTGTTATTCTCTAATAAAAATGAAAATTTAACAAAGTCTCCCCCTACAAATGCGGAAGATATTTTATCGGCAATATTTTTTTCATCATTAATTATTAATTCGTTAATATCTGGCAAAAAAAGCTCTGGTATTTTAGTTACAGATGAGTTTTTTTGTTCTCTTAAAAACAATAAGTTTTCTTCAGCATCTTTTATTTCTTTTTTTAAATTAATTACTCTTTTACTTGCATCTTTATTAATCTTTTGATAAGATTCTTTCTCCAACTTGTACTTTCCGTTATCAAAAAAATTCATTTCGATAAAACTATACATTGTTATAACCCCAAATATACCAAAAGGAATGGTTAAAATAAGCAAATAATTAGGGCTAACTAAATTAAACAAAAACATGCAAAATAAAAATAATCCATTTAAAAAGTCATAACCATTTTTTATTTTTAAGCCATTCTTCCCATAACTTAATAAAGCAGTAATATTTTGATTTACGAACGTTAAAGAATCATTACAAATGTTTTTCATAAATTCCTTAGATATAATATCTTTTCTTATTCTTCTTAAGTTTTCTACTTCTTTTAAATCATATAAATAGTCCCCTATTTCCTTCTTTAACAATTCTCCATCATTTTTACTAGATAATTCAAAAGCTTTTTCATAAACTTTTTTTACTTCTTTTAATTGCTCTTGATCCAAATATTTATTATAATTGTGTGTTAAAGCTTTTACTTGTGATACGTACCCATAAGCATTTTTCGGAAATAAGCTAACCATTTTTTTACAAATTTCTATAGCTTTATCATAATCATTTTCATTAAAACACAAAGATATTTCTTCTTTCAACCTTTTAAGGGAGCCTTTATTGGCTCCTTTATTAGATTTTTTCATGGTGATTAACTCCTTTAAAACTTTATTCTTTCTTTTACATAATCACTAACTTCCTTGATAGATAAAGTGATTTGTTCCATAGTATCTCTATTTCTTAATGTTACCGTGTTATTATTAAGTGTTTCATCATCAATCGTTATACACCAAGGGGTACCAATAACATCTTGTCTTCTATATCTTTTTCCAATTGATCCAGTTTCATCATAAGTAGTCATAAATTCTTTAGATAATAATTCATATATTTCAAGAGCTTTACTACCATGATACTTTTTAACGAGTGGCAAAACAGCTACTTTATAAGGAGCTAAAAATGGTTTAAAATGCATAACTTCCCTTACATCACCATTTTCTAAAGTTTCACTATCATAAGAATCAAATAAAATTGCAAGTATTGTTCTATCTAATCCATAAGTAGATTCTATTATGTACGGAATATATTTTTCATTAGTTTCTGGATCTAAATACTCGGTTGACACTCCAGAATACTCTTTATGCCTTGAAAGATCAAAATCAGTACGATTATGAGTTCCATTTATCTCACCCCAACCAAATGGAAATTTATATTCAATATCACATGCTGCCTTGGCATAATGGGCTAATTTTTCGTGGTCATGAAACCTTAATTTTTCTTCTGGAAGTCCTAGATCCATATAAAATTTCTTACCATAATCTTTAAAGTAGTCATATAATTTTTCATCATCACCTTTTTTGCAAAAAGTTTGATATTCCATTTGTTCGAATTCTATTGTTCTAAACGTAAAGTTACCTGGAGTGATTTCATTTCTAAACGCCTTTCCTATTTGTCCAACAGAAAAAGGTAATTTAGTTCTCATACTTCTTTGAACATTCAAAAAGTTAACATATTCTCCTTGTGCATTTTCTGGTCTTAAATACACGGTATTTTTACCATCTCTTGTTACCCCTCTTTGGGTTTCAAACATCAAATTAAATTGTCTTATATCAGTAAAATTAGATTTACCACACTTAGGACATGGAATTTTTTCTGTTCTTATAAATTCCATCATCTCATCTTCACTTAGTGAATCTCCTTTGGAAGAATTGGTATAATCATTAATTAGGTTATCCGCACGATGTCTTGTTTTGCACTCACGGCAATCAATCAAAGGGTCAGAAAAGCTCCCTACATGTCCAGATGCTTCCCATACCTTAGGGTGCATTAAAATATCAGCATCTAGTTCATAAGCATTTTTTCTTTCCTGAATAAACCTTTTTCTCCAAGCATCTTTTACGTTATTTTTAAGTCTCGCTCCAAGAGGTCCATAATCCCATGTGTTAGCAAGCCCGCCATATATTTCACTTCCTTGATAAATAAAACCATACTGCTTACATAAATTGACCATTTTATCCATGTTAATATTATTCATTTTTATCCTCCAACTTCATTTGCATCACCTTTGATGAAGCATTTTTATTTAAGTTACACTCATATTCTTTAATTACATCGGTCATTAAACTATATGCGCTTCTATCAAGAACTAAACTTCTGTCTCCTGCTTGTAATAAAATATCATCCTTGTTTAAAAACTTATAACTCGGTTTATCATTTCCAATAAAAGATAAAATTATACTTTTAAATAAAGCTACATCATTGGAATTAGCATAAGAAATAAAAAGTGTGTTTAAACCGCAAATTCTACTTACATGACACAAATCAGTATTTTCCTCATTAAACTCATAACCACAACCACTTAAATCCATTCTAACTACTATCTTTGTTTTACCCTCACTTAGATATTTATTAACGGCCCAGTTCATATTCTTTGATATAATATTATCTATCTCTTCTTTATACCTATCATATATTGGCTTTTCAATTTCAAGAACGCTATCTTTTGAACCTAGTATAATCATGTGCCTATTCCAAGATTCCTCGGTATAGCGCATGCTCTTATACATTGTAAAAATGAAATTTTTACTCAAAAAATCTCCTATTAACGAACCACAACTAGAAACATCTTCCGTTTTATTATAAGGAACAGAAAGGTATCCTTCTACATCTCTCTTACGCTCCCTATACAAATATCCGCTGTTTGATTTTTTAAATTTTTTCATACTAAAACCTCCTATAAATAAAAATCCTCTAGATAATAAAGGGACGAGATAACCCGCGGTTCCACCCTTTTTATTCTAGAAGAATCAACTCTTAATGTATTGCTGATAAAGTTTCCAGGCTTCGTCATCGCATCCATATAACGATTTATATTATAACACAAATTATTTTATTTTAACAATATTTTTCAAAAAATCTTTGCTTTTAAGATATAAACCAGTATATCTATCATAGTAATCGTTAACAAAATCATTTATTTCCTTTTTTATACCATCAGATATGTTTAATTTACTTATTTTTGATATATCAACGTACTTTAACATTCTAATAATTTTTATAGTTTTAATATTTGTTACGTATGAATCTAAAACATGATTTTTACATAAAAGTCCACCCTTATCAGCCGATAAGGTTACTACTTTTTTTGCACCACAAATAACGCAAGAATCGAGTTCGGGTCTAACTCCTAGAAAATCGAGATATTTAAGTTCTAAAATATTCGTTATAACCATAGGATCATATCCCTCTTCTATTTTTAAAATACACGCAATATAAGAATCATATATCAATTTATTTTCCGATTGTTTTAGAACTTGATTAGTTAACTCAGAAATAAAATTAATATACGATAATTTTTCAATATTCTTTTTAATGTTATTTAACGGGTTTATTATATCCGCTGATATTAAAGTTGAAAGCTTATCTTCCTTATAACTAATTTCAAATGATGCATAAGTAAATCTTTCGCTAACGCTTCTAAGTGGGCTTTTTAACCTTTTTGCTCCTTTTGATAACACTCCTATAACGCCGTTATTTTTGGTTATGATATTTAAAATTTTGCTTGTTTCACCAAAAGGCTTTTCCCCTATTATTACACCCTCAATCGTTTTGATCTCCAAGTCTATCAATCTTCCCCTCAACCATTTGCTGGTATTTAACAAAATACTCTATTTTTCCCGTTTGCTTAAACAAACTCCATAAATCTTCTCTTGTCATATTAATCACCATCCATTAATATAGTGGTAATTAAAATTGTTATTTATTCAAAATTATTATCTACGTCGTAAAATCCAAGCTCTTTCAAATACTTTTCTTTATCACGCCAATTTTTTATTGTTTTAACAAAAATGTTTAAGTATACTTTTTTACCAATCATTTTTTCTATGTCGCACCTTGCCCTCGAACCAATTTCTTTTAACATTGATCCTTGCTTACCTATTATTATACTTTTCATTGAATCTCTTTCTACAACTATGGTAGCATTAATAATTGCTTTATCTTTTTTTATTACCATATCTTCTACCACGCAAGTTACCGCGTGAGGAACTTCTTCATTAGTTAGTCTAAGTACCTTCTCTCTAACTAATTCAGAAATTCTAAACTCAAGGGTTGTATTAGTTAAATCCTCGTCAGGAAAATACTTGACGTTATCTGGTAAATAGTTTTTAAGCGTTTTAATAAGTTCTCCAATGCCATCTTTTTTTAAAGCTGAAACAGGAATTATTTCTTTGAAATCATAAAGTTCATTATATGATAAAATTATTTCAAATAATTTTTCTTTTTTTATTTTATCAACCTTATTTAATACTAAAAATACCGGTTTTTTTATTTCCTTTAACTTATCAATAACATATTTATCTCCAGAACCTATTTTTTCAGTAACATCTACTAACAAAAGAATAACATCAACATCATCAATTGAATAATATGCTTCTTCATTTAATCTTTGACCTAACTTATGTCGAGGTTTATGAATACCTGGAGTATCTACAAATACTATTTGACTTTCTAAATCATTATATATTCCTTGAATATTATTTCTTGTTGTTCCAGATTTATCGGATGTTATCGCTATTTTATAACCAACCAAAGCGTTTATAAGTGTTGATTTTCCAACGTTTGGTCTTCCTGTTAAACTTACAAAACCAGATTTCAATATTAATCACTTCCTTAATTTTATATTATACCATAACATCATCTTAAATTTCATCAGATGATATTACCTCCATACCATTTTCCATAAGAAGTTTAGCCGTTACCCCACTACCCATTTTTAATTTATGACCAAAAGTTCCATCATAAATTTGATTTTTTCCACAAGATGGACTTCTTGACTTTAAAATGGCTTTTTTTATATTAAATCTTTTAGCTATATCAAGTACTTCTGCTGCTCCTTTTTCATACTCTTTAGTAACGTCTTTTCCTCTTTTTGTCTTTACACAATTACCACATATTTCAGCGGGACATCTAGGCGTTTTTAATCCACCCATTTGTTCTGGACAAACTAAAATAACATCATGTTCTTTAATAATTTTAATTATTTTTTCATTAAAGTTGTTTTTTCCATCATATTTACAATTGACCCCTGCTAAACACGCACTTATTAAAACTTTTTCATTTTTACAAATTTTCATATCTTACTCCTTCAAATATTACATAGCTTTGCTTAAAAATAATAAAAAATTAGAAAAAGTTTCTAATTTAATAAACTAATTACCTTTGGTAAAAAAACATATATCCCTACAGCAAGAGCAGTAAAGGCCGATACAACAACAGCAGCAGCAGCCGTATCCTTTGCAACCATAGCAAGAGAATTAAATTCACTAGTAAACATATCAACCGCAAGTTCTATTGCAGAATTTAAAAGTTCAGATGATACAACTAATGCTACCATAAAATAAACTAATACCCATTCATAAACTGATAATCTAAAACAAATCCCCAAAATAGTAACTAATATAGTTGCTATTATGTGTATTAAAAGATTTTGCTCACGATTAAAAAAACTTATTATTTTTTCCATAATAATTACCTAAATAATGATATTATTTTCGGAACAAACACAACAAGCCACATGCCAAAAGCAGTTATATCAGCCACAAAGCAAGCAGCAGATGCAGTATCTTTTGCAACCTTGGCAAGTGGATGATATTCACCTGTTACCATGTCAACAACAGCTTCTATTGAAGTATTAAAAAGTTCTGCAACTAGTATTAAAGCTCCCATAACAAGTGTTATTACCCACTGAATGGGAGTTATGTCAAATGCAAATCCACAAACAATTATAATTGTCATAACAATTACGTGTAAAAGCAAGCTTTGCTCATGTAAATAAGCATACTTTAAACCATCAAAAGAAAATTTAAAGCTTTTTAAAACTCTTTTAAATCCTAATTTTTTTAAATCAAGAGATTCAACGTATTTTCCTCTAGATATCTCAACCTTAACCTTATTTTTTGATGCCATAATTATTTAACAACTCCTTTTGTATGCCAAACATTTTTTCCTCGTCCTCTTTTTTTATATGATCATAGCCAAGTAAATGTAATAGACCATGAACGGCTAGAAAACATATTTCCCTTGTTTTACTATGTCCGTATTCTAAAGCCTGCGATATTACTTTGTCATATGAAATATAAATATCACCTAGCATTCTAACATTTAAGCTAGGACCATCTTTCTGATCTTCTAAAGCAAATGTTATTACGTCGGTAGCTCGGTCAATGCCACGGTATTTTTTGTTTAATTTATGAATTTCTTCATTGTTTATAATTATAACATTAAACACCACATTTTTCAATTTTAATTTATTTACACAATAACTAACAAAATCTTCTAGTACTTGTTTTTCCTCTATTTCGATATCTAGCTTGTTAATAATCTCTATATAATTCATGAAATAATCCTCCAAAAATCAAACTTAAACGCTAAGTATATTATAATTAAAATACTAATTAATGACAACATGTCTAAAAATAATTGCCCCATCATAAATTTTGGTAATTTAAGTAGCAACTTATTTCCAAGTTTGAAAATAAAATAACCTAAAATACCACCTATAGTATTTAATATTACATCATCAATGTCAGCTGTACGTCCGATAACACTTTGAGCGAATTCAATCGAACAAGATACTATAAACGATAAAATAGCAATCGGAAAAACACCTTTGCTTTTTACATAATGAGTAACAAAGATTCCAAAAGGGACAAATAATAAGATGTTACCTATTACGTTTTTTAAAAATAATTTAGAGTTTATATCATATCTAAAAATTTCTCTAAAAGGAATAAAATTATTGGTTCCATAATTATTATCCTGAAAAGTAACTATGTAATAAAGTAATAGTATATAAACAATAAAACAAAACATGGTTATTTCTTTATAAAGTACCATCCTTTGTTTATTGCATATTAAATAAGCAATTCTAATCGACACTATTATAACAGTAAATATAAAAATCATTGGCCAAACGTTATGTGCAGCCTTAATAAACATATCAAACATAATAACCTCTTTACTCTGTATTTATTGGTTGATCTAATAAACTAGGATCGGTGTTTAAATAATCAGTTATGTTTTCATACACCTTAAAAAAAACATCTACTTCTATTTTACTATTATTAGTAGTAAAATTCAAAGTTTTTTTACTAATGATGTACTCATCATCGTCAAGAGAAGATTTTATTTTGTTTTCTGCTACAACAAGCGCCTTTTTAATAGCTTCATCGCTGGTTAGTTCTTCTTTTGTAACTCTCGTCTTGCGCTGCTTTTCCATACTTATTTCAAACGGAAAAATCCTATCCTTTATTAATACTTTCTTTTTTTCTAAGTATGAGGTTGTATAGTCTTTTTTAAGTGACATACTTTTACTTAAAAAGTTTATTATATAATTATATTTCATCTCATCAAGATATTTAGTTTCTTCATAATATAATGGATACTCAACTTTAACATTATACCATGTTTCCGCATAAACACTCCCTTTGGAAACCACCTGGCCTTTTACTGTTTCATCTTTAATTATATCGCCCGAAATGATTATTTCTCCCTTAGTTACATAGTCATTTTTCTTTTTTACAATAACCCCGTTTGATGCCTCTATTTTTTTTATTATTCCGTTTTTCCTTGCAACGATATGCCTGTTTTGAATTATCTCTTCTTTTTTATTAACCTTTCTTTCGGTAACTTTAACAATTAATTTACTACCTAATCTTTCAATTTCAAGCCATTCTATTTTTTCCTTGTTATCCTTTATTATTTTATCAATTATTTTCTTTCTTTTACTAAACTTAGGAATAAATGAAAATTTTTTTATACCATTTGAATATAGTTCTTCTTTTACTAAACTTCTTATTTTACTATCGTTATGAATAACTTTTAAGTCAAAACATATGCCAGACATCAAAATTAAAAAGATTAAAGAAAGAATAAAGCAAATTACAAATGAAAAATTATCTTTAATAAAACAAACATACTTTATTGGCCCATAATATTTAATTATATTAATTTCATATACTCTTGTCTTATCTTTTAATAAAAGATAATCATCATAAGAGGTTCTAAAAATTATCTTTCCGTGATTTACCTCTTTATACATGTCGAACTTTATCTTATTCATTACGAATCGTTTTATAAAAAACCTTGGATTCTTTCCAGTAACACATAACTTTACGTACCCTCTATTCATTATTATTACCCAAAGTTATTTTATTTACCTTACCAGAAATAACTATCATTTCTTTAAACATCGTTTCAATAACCATGTTTTTCCCTTCTATTTTGTACTTTTTGTCATCCTTTGAAACTATTATAGTATCACTAGAAAAGTGTTCGATTTTATCATGATAATATACTTTTACCTTGCCACCGGTAAATTTTATCTCAAAGTTGTTACATTCAACATAATCATTAATAATTTTTCTAATGTTCACATGTATCACCAGTTAATTTTATGCAAAAAAAAAGTTACTATGTAAAATAGCAACTTATAAATATGAGCAAAGAAAAACTACGCAGCATTTCTTTCACGTCTTGCAGCCTTACGACTGTTTTTTATTGCTTCTTTTTTAGCGTTTCTTCTTTCAACTCCAGGTTTATCAAAAGCTTGTTTCTTTTTAACTTCTGAAGGGAGACCACTTTTTGCAACTTTTTGCTTAAACCTCTTTAACGCTGCATCAACGTTTCCGTTCTTTACTGGTACGGTTATCATTTTTCTTTCCCCCCTCTCTTTTTTTCTACTAGTAATTATAACACCCGTTTTAAATTATGACAATATATTTTTGTTTATTTATAACAAAAAATGACAGTTTTTTACCAAAAGCTGCCATTTTTTTCTAAAAACTCATAATTATTCTAATTATGGTTCCAAAAATTCTACCTATTTGCATTAAGAATTCACCAAGAAAACAAAGCAGTTCCATAACAAGTGGAAAAACAATTATTAGTGAAACTATCTTGATTCCATTTTTTATCTTATAGGACAAGATGCTCCGCCAAATAACCTTCTTAAACTACTTCCAAAATATCTTCCAATATCCATAAAGGTATTAAAGCCTTTAATTAAAGAGTTTATTAAAGTTCCAGTTACTCCTGCTCCACCAATAATATTTTGTGATTCTTCTTTAGTTAGTTTCATAAAATTCTCCTTTCTTAACGGCATTTAAATGGTCTTGTAAAACCATCGAAAACACCTACTAAAAATGTTATACCTGCTACTATACCAGCAGCTATCCAACCTCCTGATACACCACCTTTAATTTTTTTAGCCTCACTACAAGTTAACCTTTTCATTTTTACCCCCTATATTAATTTTTTATTTTACCATCTTTGAGCGTTATTATTTTGTTAAAAAATTTAACGTTTGATTTTCTGTGCGTAATTAAAATTAATGTTTTATCTTTATAATTTTTTTTGATGTTATTTAGTATTTTTTCTTCCGTTAAAACATCCATACTGCTAGTTGTTTCGTCAAAAATTATAATGTTACGCTTTGTGTTTAATGCTTGTGCAACAGCTATTTTACTGGCCTGCCCAGCTGATATATTAGAATTAGTATTATCTATTACATAATCATAACTAATGTTATTTTCTTTTAGAAATCCATTAATTTCTGATGTTTTCACAATCTTATTGTCAAAGTGATCTCCTAAAAAAATATTATCTTTAATACTTTCATTAATAAGTCTTATTTTTTGATCAACATAGACGATAGAATTTCTAATGACTGAAAAATCCAAATCACCTATTTTCTTTTCATTTATAAAAATAGAATCCCCATAATATTCTATTTGCTTAGTAAGTAATTTAAATAAAGTGGATTTCCCACTACCTGAAGGGCCAGTTACCATTACCCAATCTCCTTTTTTTATTTCTAAAGAAACGTTATTTAAAACAGGACTATTATTATAATTATACTTCAAATTTTTAATTGTAATTTTACTTATGTTTATTTTTTCCTTATTATCTAAAGCGGCATTTTTTTCAAAAATATTATTCAACCTTATATATACACTTTTAAAGTCCGCGTAAAGTGGAAGTAATCTATTAACTTCTAAAACTGAGTTAATCATCATGGATTCTAATGAAAATAACAATAAAATTTCTGATAAAGAATTACTTTTAAGTACTAATAAGATAAGTACCAGGATAGTGAAAAAAGTAATAATAAGATTCATTAATAATTCTTTTCTTTGGTAAGATTTAGTAACTTCCTTATGCTTTTGCAAAACGTTATTATAAGAAGTGTTTATTTTATTTTTTATAAAATTTTCTTTACCAAGGTTTTTAATAGTTAAAATAAAGTTAAATGAACCCGTAAGTTTGTTAGTAAACTTTTCGTTTAAATACTGAAGATCATAAACTTTTCCCAGATTCTTAGAAACATAAAAACGATTAACTAAATACGTTACCAAAATAAATATCAAAGTTAAAATTCCAATAAAAAAATTAATGCAAAAGACAATTACAATCGTAAAAATTATTAATAGTACGTTTAAAATAACGACCTCTACAAAACTAAATATCGCCTCTTTTAAATAGGATAAATCATTAATTTTTGCAATTAACTCTCCAGGGCCGTTTTCATGGTAAAATAAGTGAGGAAGATCGATAATCTTATTTATGGTTGGGATTGTAATAAATTTATCGATAAACAATTGAAATTTAAGCGATAACGAAGATTTCACGTAGTTTAAGAAATCTTTTAAAATACCAATAAATAGGAAAATAAAGATAAACGAAATAATAAAATAACTACTTTTTCCATCACTTATTAAGTTTATAACAAAAGGAAGCAAAAAAGAAAATAATACACTAAATAAAGATAGTATTATGGAAAGAAAAATAGTTTTAAATATTATTTTTTTATTCTTTATAATTGGTTTGATAAAGCTTTCTTTCCTATCAAAAGCAATTATTACTCCCGTATATTTTTTTAAAAAACTCGTCTTATCAACATACATTATTCTTCTTGATGGATCAGCTATTAAAACTCTATTCTTTAAAACTTTAATTAATACGACAAAATGTTGCCTATCATTATCAATTACGTGAGCTATACATAAAGGTTTAATGTTTTCTAATAATACGTTTTTATAACCGATTGCATGAATACCCTTTTTACTGGAAATTTTAACAAGATCATACACACTTACCATTTTATCTTTAACTAAAAACTCCTCTTTTAAGTCTTTCAAATCTACCTTAAGCCCATAACTTTTAAAAATCATAGACAAACACGCCAAACCGCAATCATTATACGATGTTTGATTTACAAAACAATTTTCTTTTATTTTTATCATCTCCTCAGTTATATTGTTATACGCATATTTTAAAAACCCTCGAAATAAAATAAAAATTTTTATTTTTTTTGAAAAAATGTTAATATATTAATTAGTAAAGGAGAAACTATGTCAAAAAAAGAACTTAAAAACTGTGCAATTATATATAATCCTGTATCAACAGGTTTTAAAGAAGATAGCTTAAATAAAATAGCTATAACCGCAAGAGAATACGGACTTAATCCATTATTTGCAAAAAGTATGTACCAAGGAAACATAATAGATTTAGTTAAAGATTATAACCATAAAGATACTTTAATAATTACTCTAGGTGGTGATGGTACGGTCAAAGAAGCATATACCGGGTTACATCAAGTAAAACAAAAAGGTATATATGCACACGTTCCAACAGGTACCACCAATGACATGGCCAAAAACTATGATGTAAAAGAAAATGAACCCGATAAGATAATAAAAGATATTTTAAATGGTGAAGTGACAATGTTTGATACGTACAGTATTAATGGGCAAATAGCAGCCTACACATCTGTTTTTGGTCACTTAGCACACGTTCCGTTCATAACTGATCCTAAACTAAAAAAGAGATTTGGGTATGTAGGGTATCTTATTTGTGCTGGAAAAGAAATAATCAAAAAACCTATAAAATATGATATTAGTTACGAAACTAAAGATCTTTACGGAAGAGATGAGTTTATATTAGGTGCCGTATCAAATACAAAAGGTTTCGCAGGTATAAATCTTTATGATGAAGCAAGATTAGACGATGGTAAAATAGAGCTCTTACTTTTAAAAAACATAAACGCTAAAATGATTGCATCAATCGTAAATGATTTTTTACATAACAAGATCAACCTTAGAAATTATAAAGAACATATAATACTTTCTCAATCAGATGAAATAAGACTTACCTTTAACAATAAATTTCCTAAGTATCCTGTTGATGTTGATGGCGAAGACTCTAATATAATTCCAAATTACATTGATAGAGATTTAGTGTTTAAAGTAGAAAATCCTATTAGAATAATGAAAAGGAAAAAAGGCTTATAAATAAAGCCTTTTTTCTATTACATATTCATAATATCATAATACCGCAAATTTAATAAAAAACTATTACTAACCCTTCTAATTAGCTCTTACCTGTTCATAATTAAACTCTAAAGACCAATTAAGAGTTAGAGGATCACCAGGAATTGTAGAAGTGGAAGCCCAATTATAATGGATAAAATAATATACTTCCTCTCCAGGATCTAACACCGCTTTTAACATGTAAGTAGTATAGTTTTGTTCTTCAAACCATCTATCACCAGTAGTTATATCCGACGTGTAATCATCGTCCTCATAATAACCAGAGTCTGTTCCAAGTTCGGCAAACATAAAATTACCCCTTGGATTATTTTCATCTTGACGAACTATGTATATATCATTTCCGTAACTTTCTCCTTCCCCTAAGGAGCTATCTAATATCGGAACGTTTCTCGTTTTATCAACGATAGAACTTAATTTAGCAGGTATTGTTCCAGTATTTTTTATTTTTATAGCAAAATTATAAAATGATCCTGGCATTCCTAATTCTACGCTAGTTGTTACCACGTTACCAGAAACACTAATTGAGGGATTATTAACAATACCACTAGATACAGCATTACGGTTTAAAAAACCGTAATCTTTTACCCACGATTCATTAAGATCAACTACAGAGGTTGTAAGTTGAAACTCCCCCTTAGCAGTTGCGGTACCATTAATAGTTATCGTATCTGAAAAGATTGCATATCCTACCATCATAGTTACTACAAGGGCTAGCACTCCTATTATTATTCCTTTTTGCTTATTCATACCTTTACTCCTTTACTACTTTTTATTATTACCTGTTCATAATAACATATACCCCCCCCCCGTCAAGATTTTAAAATAACTGTGTA
>CANEGO010000011.1 GCA_947427095.1 uncultured Clostridium sp.
TAAGAAGAATAGAAGCAGAGAACGATCGAGATGAATTCTCAACGAGAGTTCTTATTATGGCGATTATGATATATAAACCAGATGCCAATTTCTACTTTAAAAAATGGCAAGAAAATGAATTACTACTTAAAGAAAAGAATCACGACTTTTGATAGTCGTATTTTTTTTGTCGAAATTTCATGATATAATAGAATAGTGACAAGGAGTGATGACACAATGAAATTTATTCACTATGGTCACGATAAATTCGAGAAAGACAAATTCGAACCAGTAAAGAATAGGCTCGATGCATCAAAGCCAAAAGGCGGACTATGGGCAAGTAGGATAGACTCAACGAGCAGTTGGAAAGATTGGTGCGAATCTACAGAGTATGAAATAGAACGATTAAATACAAGTTTTATGTTTACTTTGAAAGAAGATGCCAAAGTATTAAGAATCACAAACTCGAAGCACTTAGAACAACTACCAAAGATGAAGAATCAACTACCGATACCAACGATGTGGTCAATGATTGACTACGAGGCATTAGCTACAGAGTACGATGCACTAGAGGTTCTAATAAGTGAGGATCACGAGTTATACTTTAGTCTTTATGGTTGGGATTGCGACTCCATAGTAATAATGAACCCAGAAGTCATTATTCAAGAGAGCGATAAACAGTAAGTTTGTAGAGGTGTTGTATGAAAAAGAAAATAATTATAATTTCAGTAGTAATAATTTTAGTAGTTTTATTATTTCCAATTAGAAATCAACTAAAAGATGGTGGCACAGTAGAATATAAAGCATTAGTTTATAAAGTGTCTAAGGTTCATAAGCGTTCAGAAACATACCATGAAGATGGCATTAAAATTGAAATTCTAGGAAAAGAACTATTTAACAATGTTAAGGCTAAACTTATTGAAAAAAATCCACCATTTAGTGAAGAAAAATTGGGTAATATGGCATTAGAATACTTTTTTAAAACTACACCAGAGTGGACTCTAGACCCAAATGTATCAAAAGATGAATATCATCTTGGTATGGCTTATGATATAGAAAAATATCAAAAGCAAGATATGGTTATTATTGAGATTAGGCATATACATAACAATATCAACAATACTTTAGATGCAAGATATTATATAAATATTTATACTGCAAAAGGGTTTGATGATTCAGGAAATGAAATTGATTTAAACTTATAATTACAAATTACAATTTGAAAGTGGGATGAAGTTTTATGAATTTAAAGAAAATAGAAAAATTTATTGATAAACAAAAAGTTAGTTTTATATGTTCTATTGATGGGGAAAATTGTCCTAATGTAAAAGCAATGTTAAAACCTAGAAAGCGAAAAGGATTAAAAGAATTTTATTTTTCTACTAATACTTCATCTATGAGAGTAAAGCAATATCAAAAAAATTCTAATGCTAGTATTTACTTTTACCACAAAGGACTAATTAAGTATGTAGGGGTTATGTTAAAAGGTAAAATGGAAGTCTTAACAGATCAAGAAACTAAAAATATGATTTGGAAAAATGGAGATACAATGTTTTATAAAAAAGGTGTAACCGATCCAGATTATTGCGTTTTAAAGTTTACTGCTACAAGTGGTAGATATTATTGTGATTTAAAGACAGAAAGTTTTGATATAGAGTAATGCAAATTACAATTTAACGATTAGAGCAGTGTCGAATACGATGTTGCTTTTTTTAAGAAAGAAGATGAGAACATAGAAACGAGGAATATACGAAAATAGAATCAAGCGAAGGGAGGTGGTAACCCCTTATAGCAGTGACTCTCGTAGTGGTAGATGACAGGGAAACCCCTGTTTTTTACTTGAAAAATAGGGCAAAAGCAAAATTTGTTATAAAAATGTTATAAAATTGTTAAAAAAGTGTTCACAAACTCCGAACTTTATGCTACAATTATATACGTACTCGAGTGGGGACCAGCCTTTTTATAGGGGTTCGGTATCTGACCACTAGAGGCACCACTTAGATAACAAAAGACCTTATGGTCTTTTTTTCTTTTGCTCGAACCTACGACCGTCCTTATTTTTTAAATAAAAGTATATTTTGAATTAAAATCGACATTTCTTGCTCTAACCAACTGCTAATATAACACCTAAAAAAGAGGGGTAATATGAAAGAAGAATTTTAAAATATTAAATAGTAAATAATAAAACTGGGTTTGCATTAACTCGGTTTTATTATTCTATAAATTATGTTAAAATTATACATGGTAAAGATATTTTTGGAGGGTGGTTATGAAAATTTATATAGTAAGACATGGGCAAACTGAATCAAATGTAGAGAATAAATTGTTAGGATTAGTTGATGAAGATATAAATAGTGTAGGAATATTGCAAGCTAAAAAAGCAAAAGAAACTTTACGTAATGCTAAAATAGATATTTGTTTTACGTCGCCACTGAAAAGAACTAAGCATACGGCCTCTATTATATGTGAAGATAAAATTCCTATGATAATTGATGAAAGATTAGAAGAAAGAGGTTTCGGGACTCTTGAAGGTGGGGCTCATAATGGAAAGTACACTCATGATTTTTGGGATTTTTATTTAAATAAAAATGAATATGATGTAGAACCATTGCAATGTTTATTTTCTAGAACTAAAACGTTTTTAGAGTATTTAAAGAAAAACTATATGGATAAGAATATTTTAATAGTTAGTCACGCCGCCACTATTAGAGCAATACATTTTAATATTATAGGATTTAATAAAAATACAAACATGCTATCTTTTATACCAGATAACGGGAAAATTTTTGAGTACGATATTTAGGAGTAGAATTATGGAAAAAGCAAGGAAAGTAATTATATCAGATTTTGATGACACGTTATACGTCAACAATAAAATAAGTGATAAAGATATAAAAAGCATTGATAAATTTAGAAAAGTAGGAAATTTATTTGTTATAGCAACCGGTTCTTCTTATACATCTTTTTTAAGAAAAGTAGGAAGTTCGAAATTAAATTATGATTATTTAATAGTAAACCATGGTAGTACCATTTTTAAAGAAGATAATGTTATGTTTAATGAGGTATTGGATTTTAATATCCTAAAAGAAATAGTGAAAAAATATAACTTGGAGGATAATAATAATTATACCCTTGTTAAAAATACTTTAGGTAATTTCTTTTCTACTGCAAGGGAAGGCTTGGTTACACCTTACACAAAAAACATAACAAAAATTCACTTAGAATTTACTGATGAAAATTTTAAGAAAGAATTTGCTTACTTAAAGGTAAACTATGGTGAGAAAATAAATATATATGAAATATCTAGTAATAATTTAGAAATAATATCTAGTAAGGTAAGTAAGCTAATAGCAATAGATAAAATTTTAAAGTTGGAAAATATAAATAACAATCATGTATACACTATTGGCGATGGAAATAGTGATATAGAAATGATAAAAAAATATAACGGTTATGCTATGAAATCTTCAGTTTCCGAACTAAAGAAACATTGTATTAAAGAAGTAGGTAGCGTATCTGAGTTAATAAAGGATTTATTATGAAAAAGAATTATTATAGCTTATTATTAATTAGGGTACTTAAAAATACTATTCAAATATTTATTGATAGTTTCTTTGTTTTATATTTTATGCAATTATCAAATGATAATATAATGAAACTTGGCACGTATAATTTATTTCTTTATACTGCTTTAATTCTGATTATATTTTTAATTAGGAATTTATTAAAAAAGAAAAATAGAATTTATCTGCTTAGAGCAGGAATGATTTTTAATTTTTTGTTTTTTCTTCTTATCATTTTGTTAAATAAGAACATAATTAAGTATGCACCATTATTAGGAATTATATATGGTTTTGAAGAGGGATTATTTTTTTCTATATTTAATGTGTATGAAAGTACGATAGAAAAGAAAAAACTTGCTAAATATTCAGGAACATACACTGCTTTGAATTCTATTTTATCTATTGTTATACCAATTATTTTTGGCTCCGTTATGAGCTTTAAGGGGTTTGAAAAATGTACCATGATAGTTTTGGTGTTAGTATTAATAAAATTGATTTTAACGTTTATTTATTCTGATGAAAACGTAACTAAAGCAAATAAAATTAACTTGAAAAAGTATTTTAAAGTAATAAAAAGAAATAAGGAACTTTTAGATGGCCATATGGCGTCATTTACAAACGGATTAACGTATGGAGGAGCATTTAACTTGCTTATAACTATATACATAATAAAGGTGTTTAAAACAGGTTTTAGTTTAGGTATTTTAACATCAATATTTTCTTTAATTACAGCTTTAGCTAGTGTTATATTTGCAAATTATATAAGTAGGAAAAAATATAAAAATTTGATTATAATTTGTAATGGATTAACTATTGCTACTTTGATATTAATGGTTGTTAAATGTAATCCAATAACGATTATAATATTTAATTTTGTTCAATCTTTTGCAAAAACTTATTCTACTTTAATTAATACTAATAATGCTATAATTTTATCCCAGAAAAAAGAAGTAAAAGATAAGTATAAGGAAGAGTACTACATGACTCATGAGATGTTTACATATGTAGGAAGACTTATAAGTTATATTGTCTTTTGCATGTTAGCGTTTGCAAATACTGAGTTTAAGACTAATGTGATAATGTTAATATTCATAATCTTTATGATACTTCGAACCATATTTCAAATTAGATTACAAAATTGTGTTATTAAGGAGGATAAAAAAACATAAAATAATAATTGTAAAAATATACTAATGTTAGTATAATATAAATAATAGGAGTTGAATTAAATGATATCTGCAGAAATAACTAAATGGATAATGCTAATACTTGTTATCGGTGCCGTAATATTTGTAATTAAAGCTGGTATGAAGATTATAAACATACTTATTATGGTCTTGATATTAGGATTTTGCTGGTTTTCCTTCTTTACTGAAGAAGGAGCAGCAAGACTTTCTATAGCCTTAACTGGACACCCAATAATAGCGTATACAACGGATATGGAAAAGCAAGATAGTTTATCAACCAACGAGGTAACATATTACAAAACTAGTAAGGATGTTATCGTTGATGGTAAAAGACAAGAATATGTAAAATGTTACACAAAATGGATAGTGAGAATTCCAAATGTAGGACAATAACGCTAGTTATTGTTTTTTAAAAAAAAAATATTGCTATTTAAAAGTATTTGTAGTAAAATATTATTGCATTTGGATGCTTAGCTCAGTTGGTTAGAGCACCTGCCTTACAAGCAGGGGGTCATAGGTTCGAGTCCTATAGCGTCCACCATTTATTTTGTTAAAAGTATTTTCAAAATAAATGTTATATGATATAATTAACTAGTAAATTCAAATGGACTGTTAGCTCAGTTGGTAGAGCAACTGACTCTTAATCAGTGGGTCTAGGGTTCGAATCCCTAACAGTCCACCAGTATTGATAATAAAACTGCACGCATGTGTAGTTTTTTTGTTATAATATAAAAGAGGTGATATAAAAAATGGGAAAATCCAAAGTTTACTTTACGAAAAATATTACACCGCAAAGTTTAGTTCAGATTTATAAAAAACTCGGTATTGAGTTAAAAGGAAACGTTGCGGTAAAGCTTCATTCTGGGGAAGAAGGAAACCAAAATTATGTTAAACCAGAGTTTGTCAAAGAAATAATAGATTATGTTGGTGGTACGGTGGTAGAATGTAACACAGCTTATGAAGGGGCTAGAAATTCTACTATAAAACATAAAGAGTTAATAAAAAAACATGGTTGGTCTAAGTATTTTAATGTTGATATAATGGACGCTGAGGGGCCAGATAAATTACTTGATATTCCAAATGGTAATGTTATAAAGAAAAATTATGTTGGTAAAAATATTGATAATTATGATTCGATGTTAGTGTTATCACACTTTAAGGGACATCCCATGGGTGGCTATGGAGGAGCTTTAAAACAGCTGTCAATAGGAGTTTCTTCGAGTGCAGGCAAAGCATATATTCATAGTGCTGGATTATTAACAGATCAAACTAAATTATGGGATAATTTACCAAAGCAAGATAGGTTTTTGGAAAGTATGGCGGATGCTGCATTATCAATTGTGGATTATTTTAAAGAAAATATTTGTTATATAAATATAATGTGTAATTTATCAGTAGACTGCGATTGCTGCTCTGTGGCTGAAGATCCTTGCATGAAAGATATCGGTATTATGGCCAGTTTGGATCCAGTTGCGATTGATCAAGCTTGTATTGATATGATATATAATTCATCTGATCCGGGTAAAGACCATTTTATTCAAAGAATAGAAAGGCAAAATGGAATCCATACAGTAGAAGCTGCTTTTAATATTGGCGTTGGAAATAGAGAATATGAATTGATTAACATAGATTAAATTTTTAAATAAAGTAATTTTGTTATTTTATTAAGATTGTAGGAGGTATTATGGCATACATTGATTTAGTAGTATTAATTGTTTTGATAGTATTTGTAATAATTTATTCTAAAAGGTTTCAAACTTATATATTTGGTTTTGGAATGATTGATATATTATTTAGAATTTTAAACATTATAAATGGTTTTATACCAGTAAAAGAAGTGAGAACTTTTATTGATACATATATCCCAGCCTCAGTTCCACATGTTATAAATCATTATACAAAAGGTATATTTAATACGGTATTAATATGGATATATGTAATTATAATGGCTATATTTTTGTATTACGTAGTAAGAATATTTATTAAAAGAAAAAAGATTTAATATAAAAATTTAGTGTGTATAACAAATAAAAAGGAGAAAATAAATATGCAAATAGTAGAAAAAATGAAAAAAGCAGAAGAAAAAGAAGAAGCGTTAAAAGCTATTGATGAAATGGTTAAATTTGCAAAAAATAGTTTGGAAAGAGAATATGCAAACTTTTGCAATCATGATGTAGTTTTAAAAATTTATGGTTCTCATCATGCTAAAGATAGAATGGAACCAGATTATTATTGCTTGGGTTGTGGGTGCTATTTTCGTAATCCTGAAATGCTTGAGGAGGAAAATGAAAATGCCATTATAATTGATTTAACTAGTTTAGATGGTAACAGATATGTTGGTACTAAAAATATTTTATTATCTTATATACAATACCTTGCAGTTGATGCAAGTTTAAAAATTCCGGAATATAGTGATGCTGATTTTGTAGAAATGATAGAGCAAAATAAAAGTTTTATAAAAATACCTGAAGGTTTCAAACCAAAAGATGTAAATTTACACTAACATTAGTTTGCTAGTGTTCTTTTTTTATTATTTTGATATACTTAAATAGTACAACAATTGGAGGTAAATGAAAGTGAATGAAAATATTGTTAAAGAAATAAGTTTAGAAATAAATGTAGATGAATGGCAAATTAAAGCAACTCTTGAAATGTTAGAAGAAGGGAGCACCATTCCGTTTATTGCAAGATATAGAAAAGAAAAAACAGGAGCTCTTACTGAGGAACAAATAAAAGTAATTGGTGATGCATATGAATACCAAGTTAATCTTTTAAAAAGAAAAGAAGATGTTATAAGATTAATTGATGAAAAAGGACTTTTAACTGATGAACTAAAAGAACAAATAATGAAGTGTACAAAACTAGTTGAAGTAGAAGACCTTTATAGACCATATAAAGAAAAGAAGAAAACTAAGGCTACAGAAGCTATTAAAAACGGTTTAGAACCACTAGCTAAGATGATAATGTCATGTCCAACGAGTGGTGATATAACATCTATGGCAAGTAAGTTTTTAAATGAAGTAATAACTGATACAAGTAAGGCTATAGAAGGAGCAAAATACATAATTGCAGAGTGGATTTCTGATAATGCAGCATTTAGAAAATACATTAGAAATAACATGTATAAATTTGGCGTATTAGAAACTAAATTAAAGAAAAATGCTAATGATGAAAATAAGACTTATGAGATGTATTATGATTATAATGAAGCTGTAAGCAAGATAAAACCTCATAGAATCTTAGCCATAAATCGTGCTGAAAAAGAAGGCGTTATATCTGTTAAAATAGATATAGAAAACGCTAAAATAATAGAGTTTTTAGAAAGAAAAAATATAAAAAATAATAATAGCTTTTGCGCGGTATACATAAAAGAAGCAATTGAAGATAGTTATAAAAGATTAATTTTTCCATCGGTTGAAAGGGAAATAAGAAGTGACTTAACCGAGAAGGGTGAAGCGGCTGCTATAGATAACTTTGGTAAAAATTTGGAAAGCTTACTTCTTACTCCACCTATGAAAGAAAAAGTTGTTTTAGCCTTTGATCCTGGATTCGTTAATGGTTGTAAGCTTGCAATTATTGATAAAACGGGAAAGTATTTAGATAGTACTGTTATAAAGCCATTTTTAAATAACGTATCAGAAGATAGAGTAAATAAATGTAAATTAGAAGTTGCGGCTTTAATAAAAAAATACAACGTAGATATAATTGCAATTGGAAATGGAACCGCATCACGTGAATCAGAGAAGTTTTGTGCTGATATGATAAAAGAATTTAACATGCCATGTAAATATGTAATAGTATCAGAGGCTGGAGCATCAATTTATAGTGCAAGTAAAATAGCAATAGAAGAATTTCCTGATTTGGCAGTTGAAAAAAGAAGCGCGGTATCAATTGGAAGGAGACTTCAAGATCCATTATCGGAACTTGTTAAAGTGCCACCAGAAGGAATAGGTGTTGGTTTATATCAGCATGATGTGGCAGTCAAAAAATTATCAGAAAGTTTAGACTTCGTTGTATCAAAAACGGTTAATAGTGTAGGGGTAAACGTAAATACGGCATCGGCTTCACTTTTGAAATATGTATCAGGTATTAAGAAAAACAACATTGAAAAATTAATAAACTATAGAGAAGAACATGGTAGAATAAATTCTAGAGATGAAATAAAGAAAAAGAAACTATTAACTGATAAAGTTTATGAACAAGCAATTGGATTTTTAAGAATTACCGAAGGTACTAGCATATTAGATGAAACTGGTATTCACCCAGAAAGTTATGATGTTACTTTAAAATTACTTGATGAATTAGGTTTTACTTTAAAAGATGTTGGAACTGATAATTTAATAAATAGTTTAAATAAAATTGACATAAATAACTACGCTTCTAAATTAAATACGGATACTTATACATTAGAAGATGTAATAAGTAGTTTAAAAAAACCAAATAGGGATCCAAGGGATGAAATGCCTCAACCAATATTAAAAAGTGACGTTTTAAACATTGAAGATTTAAAAGTGGGTATGAAGCTTCAAGGAACAGTTAGAAACGTAGTTGATTTTGGTGCTTTTATCGATATTGGACTTCATAATGATGGGTTAGTTCATATTTCTAAAATATCAAAAGATTATATAAAACATCCGTCAGATGTTTTATCTGTTGGTGATATAGTTGATTGTTATGTTGAAGAAATATTTAAGGATAAGGAAAAGGTTTCTTTGAGTTTAATTAAGCCTATTTAATTATTCTTTTTTAAATTTATATATGACAATAAAGTTGACTTTTTTCAGTAATGTAGTATTATAATTGCTACGAGGGATTAAAATGAAAAATGGTGAAAGAAAATTGACTGGAATAAAGCAAATTATAAATGATTTTAGAAGTGTTATAACTAAAAATATTGAAGATTGTAATCAAGTGTTTTTAATTGCTCATGAAAACCCGGATTTTGATGCTATTGCCTCACTTGGTGCGATGGCCTTAATTTGTAAAAAACACAAAAAAGCGCCTTACATAATAATAGATGATAAACTTGATGATTTATCTGATGAAATAAACGAGATGATTGATAAAATAAAAGAAAAATTTATTGTCATATCGGTTGAAGATTATGAAAATAATGTGACTGACAATGATCTTTTAATAGCAGTAGATGTTAATAAAGATTTTAGGACTGCGTTATCCGGTAAATATAAGCAATTTAAGAATATAATAATAATAGATCATCACTCAGAGGATGAAAATACTATTAAAACGAAAAATAAACTAATACAGCTTGATGTTTCAAGTTGTAGCGAGATAATGTATTATTTGCTTAATCAGTATAAAATAACATCAAGTGATCTTTCATATTATACTTTTTTGTTGGCCGGTATTTATCTTGATACCAATAAACTTAGTAAAAATAAATTTTCAAGTACTCTTGATGCGGTGAGTGGCCTTATTAATCGTGGTGCTGATCAATCAAAAGTTGATGATTTTTTTGCTCTCGATTTTGAAAGTGACCGTAGGGTTCACTCGCTTGTAAACCGAATGATTCCTGTTACAACAACGGTACTTGTATCAGTTTGTGATGATGGTGAATTTACAAAAGAGGAAATAGCTAAAGCCGCGGACTATTCTTTAAATTATAAATGCGATGGTACTATAATTGTTGCTAAAATGAAGGATGGCAGTTTCGGAGTTAGTGCTCGTGGCAAGGGTATTGATAGACTAGGGATAGATAATATAATGCTTATTTTAAATGGTGGTGGAGGAAATAGTGTTAATGCGTCATGCCCACCAATTTTTAAAGATGCAGAAGAATTAAAGAAGGATATCGTTGATATTCTTAGACTTAGAAAGTTAAATAAATAGGAGTAAGTAATTGCTCTTTTTATTTTGCACTATTTAGTACTTGACAATACAAAGTACTAGGTGTTATTATATGAATGTGAGGTGATTACTATTAATACCCAGTTTAAAAAAGGAGTTCTAGAACTCCTTGTACTTCTACTAGTAGAAGATGAAGATAAATATGGTTATGAACTTGTTGAAGCGGTTTCTAAAATAGTTGATGTTAACGAAGGAACTATTTATCCAATACTTAAAAGGTTAACTAACGAAACTTATTTTGAAACATATTTAAAAGAGTCAACCGAAGGTCCGCCTAGAAAATATTATCACTTAACTGTCTTAGGAAAAGAAAGAAAGGATAAACTGCTAGCTGAGTGGACAAGATTTAATGAAAGCGTAAGTAAATTCATAAAGGAGAGTGGACGAAGTGAATAAGAAAGTTTTTTTAGAGAAGTTGAAGAAAAAACTTAAAATATTAAAGGAAGATGAATTAGATGATATCATTGAAGAATATGAAGACCATATAAATGAAAAGATATCTTCTGGTAAAACAGAAGAAGAAGCGGTAAAAGATTTTGGTAATTTTGATGAATTAGTAAAAGAAATCCTATCGGCTTATAAAATAAATGAGGACTATGATAAACCAACAAAAGAAAAGAACGTGGTAGCGGATTTTATTGATACTTGTGTTTCTTTTGTTAAAGATTTAGCTAGAAACTTAGGTAATAGAGGAGCCGATGACATAATTAAGTTTATAATAGAATTTGTTGTTTTAATATTATTTATCGCAATATTAAAATTACCTGTTTTATTTGTAGAAGAAGCGGGGGAATGGTTGTTTGAAAGGCTTGTATCTCCTTTTGGGTATGCTCTTGCAAAAATATGGAAATACATGATTGAAATAATGTATCTTATTTTAGCCATAGTTGGAATTGTTAACTTTGTAAAAAAAAGATACATGGAAGGTGAAAACGTGGAAGAAAAAGAATTAATAAAAAAAGAAAGCATAAGTAAAAACAATACTAAGACGATTGAAAAGCAAAAAAACGTAAAAAAAGAGAAAAAGGAAGGTAATGGTACGTTTGCAAAGGTCTTAATTACGATAATAAAGGTGTTTTTAGTATTTGTGTTAGTGCCTGCAATCTTTAGCTTTTTAGGAGCATTCGTTTGCATAGTAATAGGAATTGTATTATTGGCACAAGGGTTACCGTATTTTGGAATATTCCTATGCGGGTTAACTTATATTAGCTTAAATTATATATTTATTGATTTATGTTTTAGGTTTATTTTTAATAAAAAGTTAAATGCAAAAGTGCTACTTGTAAGTGTAATTACTAGTGTTGCGTTATTTGCGATAGGAATAGGACTATCATTTTATGAAGTAGTTAATACAACATATGTTGATGGTGTACCTGATGGATATATGAAAATAACCAAAGAAAAAAGAGAAACTTATAGTGAAAATACAAAACTAACGTGTAAAGATTTATATCATGGAAATTGTTCTTATGAAATAGATGATACTTTAGGTGATGATATAGTTGCAACCGTAACTTATTATGACTTTAACAAAGATTTTGATATTACTGATGATTTAGAATATAAAAGAAAAGAAAATGAAGAATATTCAATAAAAGAAATTTATGATTTGGTAATAAATAATTTAAAGAAAAGAAAACTATATAATTATAATAAGTTATCAGAAATAGATGTTAAGATAAAAGTTAGCAGTGAAGTAAAAGATAAAATAAGAGAAAATAATAAAAAAGAGTGCAAAGACTACGACGTGTGTGATTGTAGTGTTTATGGTTGTAATTATTATAACGTAGATGAAGATGATGATTGGTACGATGAATAAGATTAGAAATTTTTCTAATCTTATTTAATTTGTGCTATAATTGGTTTATAGTAAGTAAGAAAGGAAATATATTATGAAACAAGATGTAGTAAACGCAATTATAGAAATACCTTTTAGATCTAGAAATAAATATGAAGTGGACCATGAAACAGGTAAAATTAAGTTGGACAGGGTTTTATATTCTGCGATGGGTTATCCGGCTGAATATGGGTTTTTGGAAAATACTTTAGCGCTTGATGGTGATCCTCTTGATATTTTAGTTATTGGAACCGAACCAACTTATCCAGGATGCGTAGTTCCAGCAAGGGTAATAGGATATTTAGAAGCAGTTGATAATGGTTTTGAAGATTATAAACTAATATCGGTTGTAGATGTTGACCCAAGATATAATGAGGTGCAAACTTTAGAAGATTTATCTCCTTTTATATTAGATGAGATTAAAAATTTTTTTGAAAACTATAAAACACTTCAAAAGGTTGAAGTTAAGGTAGGAGGCTATCATAATAAAGAAGAGGCTTTAGCGTTAATTGAAGTTTGCAAGAAAAGATACGAGGAAAACGGAGAATAAGAGTGAAAAGGATAGGATGGATATTAATTATAGTAATAATTCTTTTAATGGGTTCTTTAATAGTTTATAATTGTCTTGATAAAGAGGAAAAAGTGGAATCTAAGGAAAAAAAGACAACTGATGTTGTGACGACAACAAAAAAGAAGGAGAAAAATGAAATGGATGGTATAACACTTAATTATCATGCGTCAATAAAAATAAAAAAGGAAGGTAAAGTAATTTATTTTGATCCTTTTAAAATAGATAATGTATCAAATGATGCAGATTATATATTTATTACTCACTCTCATTATGACCATTACTCTGAGGCAGATATTAAAAAGGTTATGAAAGATGATACTAAATTCATCATAACTAGTGATTTACAAAGCAAGGTTATAAATCTTGGCGTTTCTAAAGAAAACGTAACGGTTGTTTATCCTAATGAAAATTATACAATTGATGAAATAAAGTTTGATACCATTCCGTCTTATAATACTAATAAAACATATCATAAAAAGTCTTATAACTGGGTTGGGTACAATATTAATGTTGGAGGCGTTAAGTATTACGTTGTTGGAGATAGCGATGTAACCGACGAATTTAAATCGGTTAAATGTGATGTTATATTTGTGCCAGTTGGTGGAACTTATACAATGACGGATATTGAAGCTGTCGAAGCTATAAATGAAATGAAACCTAAATATGCTGTCCCGATTCACTATGGTGAGGCTGGTTCTAAAGAAAATGCAGAAAACTTTGTAAAAAAAATAAATCAAAATATTAAGGGAGTTATATTAAAATGAGAAATAAGTATAAGTTAAGAGCAAGCTATGTTCCTAATTTTGGATATCAATTTGAATTAGATGAAGGGACAATGGACGGTTTGAATTTTAGTATTGATGAAGATGATAATCTTACGTTGCATTATGGTGATAGTACTTATCCTGATTATGAAGAAAATAAAAAACGAAGATTAACGGTAATTTATAATAACTTTTTTAAAAATTTATTACCGGACATTTCCATAGAGGAACTAGAACGTGAAACATTACATATTGATGGTTTATTTGAAATGGTTGAAAATTATATCATCGATCGAGATATGTATGTTGGAATAGACAAGTTTGATATTTTGCTAGAAGAGAACCCTTATAGAACTTTTTATGATGAAGATACTGGTAAAATATCATATTATATTAAAGATTACCGTATAAAAGATGAAACAGGAATAGTAATTTTACCTGACGGAACATTTTTCACATGTTTAAGTACTAAGTTTACAAATCTTGATGAAAAGCAAAAAGATTTAAGAAAGCAAATAATAAAAGAATTTATATATGATGAATTAAAGGTGAAAATTGATTTTGGAAGAAAAGCAGATGGTAAACTTTTTTCAACAAAAACTCTTTATGAGAGAGCTTATTCTTCCTTATTGATTAATAAAAAGCAAACTTCATATAGCGATTCTGAAAAAAATTCAAAATTAAAAAAATAGTTATATTTTTAATAAATTGAAGGATAGAAGTATTTTTATGAAAATTAAACGAATTTTAAGAAATGGAACTTGGGTATTTTTTATAGCAATGGGAATACAGGCTTTAACATTTAAAATTCCATATGTAACAGTATTGGGTGCGTATTTTTTAATTACTAGTTTTATATTTTTTCCGTGGTTAGATAAAACGCTTAACTTAATAGGGATAAAACTTTCTAGTAAAAATAAGTGGTTTTTAGTAGTTATAAATCTTTTTGTTTCAGCTTATTTAATTAAATCGGATGAAACAAACTTTTATAAATGTATTTTACCAATAACCCTAATGATTTTAATATGGGTGATGACAATTTTTAATGTTAAAAGAAAACTTAATAAATAAAGAAAAAATAGGTGATGATATCTTTTTAAGATTCAGCACTTTTTAAAATTATAAAAAATATTAAAAAAAGTGTTGACAAATTCGCATGTTATTAATATAATGTTAGTAACAGATGAGAAATCTGATAATTTTTTAAGTCATGTTATTAATAAAATGATAATAACATATAATATGATAGGTATGAAAAAAAGGAGATGATGTTACTATGATTAATTTAGTTAAGTGTAGCGTAATTAAAAAAGGTTCCCTGATATATTATTAAATAATTATGGAAAAACAATTTTTATTATTTTTGAAAATAATAAAAGAACTAGTTAGCTAACTAGAAAAAAATTTTAATTTATGATATTAACAGAAAGATAAAAACAAAGGAGAGATAAAAATGAAAAGAATAGAAGAAATTGAAAAAGCGTTAATCGTTGTTGATATGGTTAACGGATTCGTAAAGGAAGGAAATATGGCAACTCCTTATATGAAAGCTTTAATTCCGGTAATAGGAGAATTATTACAAGATTTTGAAAAAGATGAAGAAGGAATTATATTTATTAAAGAGTCACACGATGAAAATTGTGCTGAATTTAATAAGTTTCCAGAACATTGTAAGGAGGGAACTTGGGAAGCAGAAATTATTGAAGAGTATGCACCATACGTTGATAATGCGTTAGTATTTAAAAAAAATACTACTATGTCAGTATTTGCGCCAGGTTTTATTGAAACACTTAGAAAAATGAAAAACCTAAAAAAGGTTATATTCGCAGGTGGTTGTACTGATATTTGTTCTATGGAAGCTGCGTTACCAACTATAAAATTCTTTGATAGTGAAAATAGAGATGTTGAAGTTATTTTTCCAATGAACGCAAATGATACTTATGATGCACCAAATCACAATAGAGAAGAGTATAACGAAATGGCTTATAAATTTATGAAACAAGCTGGTATAAGTGTTGTAAAAAAATATACTAAAAAATTTTAATTTGTGATATTAACAAAATATAAATAAGAGAAAGAAGGAAAATAATTATGGAAAAGAATAATAAAACGATGATGACAGATTTTTATGAATTAACAATGGCTCAAACTTATTTTGATGCCGGAAAGAAAGATGAAATAGCTTATTTCGATACTTTCTTTAGAAAAAATCCTTTTGAAGGAGGATACACAATATCTAATGGTGTTGATAACATAATAGAATATATTAATAATTTTAAGTTCACAGAGGAAGATATTGAATATTTAAGAGAAACCGGTAGTTTTACTGAAGAATTTTTAGATTATCTTAAAGATATGAAATTTACTGGTGATATATATGCTGTTCCAGATGGAACACCAGTATTTCCAAATGAACCAGTAATTACTGTTAAAGCCCCTATTATAGAAGCTCAAATAATTGAAACAGCAGTGCTTGCACACTTTAATCATGGTTCACTTGTATCAACTGCTGCTAAAAGAATTACTAATGAGGTCAAAGGTATTCCAGTAATGGAGTTTGGTGCAAGAAGAGCAAGAGGCGTTGACTCAGCAATAGAAGCAAGTAAGTATGCTTACATAGGGGGTTGTGCTGGAACTTCAAATGTATATGCTGCTAAAAAATATGATATACCTGTAATGGGAACTATGGCACATAGTATGATTCAAAATTTTGACACAGAATATGAAGCATTCATGGCTTATGCAAAGAGTAATCCGGATAATTGTGTATTCCTAGTTGATACTTATGATACTTTAAAAAGTGGTATTCCAAACGCAATTAGAGTAGCTAAGGAATATTTAATTCCAAATGGACACAAGTTTAAAGGTATTAGAATTGATAGTGGAGATTTAATTTACCTATCTAAAGCTGCCAGACAAATGATGGATGAAGCGGGATTCCCTGATGTAAAAATTTGCTTGTCAAATGGACTTAATGAATATAGCATTAGAGATTTTGCAAGTAAAGGTGCTGTAATTGATTCTATTGGTGCTGGTGATAACATTGCTGCTGCTAAAGAAAGAGTAGGTGGTGTTTACAAACTAGTTGCAATAGAAAAGGATGGGAAAATTATTCCAAAAGTAAAAGTATCTGGTGATACTGTTAAGACTACTAACCCTGGTTATAAGAAGGCATATAGATTTTATGATCAAGATACCCATAAAGTATTAGGTGATGTTATAACAACTTACGATGAAGTTATTCCTAAGGATAAATATACACTTGTTGATGAACAAAATCCATGGAAGCAAACTTTAATTGAAGATTATTATGTAAGAGAGTTACAAGTTCCTATTTTTAAAGACGGAAAATTAGTGTATAACGAACCCAACATTCATGAGAGAAAAAAATACTGTGATGCCGAGTTTGCTACCCTTACTGACAGAATAACCGATGTATCAAATCCTCATACTTATTATGTTGATTTAAGTGAGAAGGAAAAAGAGTTAAAAGAATATATGTTGTTTGAAGCAACTAAAAAGGCAGCTGAAACAGCAATGGAAAACAATGGTTATGCAAAAACGATTGGAGGCAAAAAATGAGAAAGGAAAAACTAGATGAATTGGAAATCATAATAGATGGTTTTAAGACATTAAAAAAAGAAAGGTTAAACAAAGAAGCCAGATTTATTAAAAGTGAAGTGTATTCTTGTTCTTTAAATAATGGTAAAATAATTACAAGGGAAAAAATAGTTAAAAATGGAAAAGATGGTAGTGCTGCTATCATCCTTCCTGTAACTTTAGAAAACAACGTAATATTAACGGTTGAACCAAGGGTGTTTTCTAAAAGAACAGTTGGTATTGGTATTCCAGCAGGATACATAGAAGAAGGTGAAGATCCATACGTTGCAGCGTTAAGAGAACTAGAAGAAGAAACCGGATACGTTCCAAATAAAATGATTAGCTTAGGCGGTTTTTATCAAGATATGGGCTGTTCATCAGCTTATAATGAAGCTTTTATAGCAATGGGTTGTGAAAAGAAAACAAACCAACACTTAGATCCAGGAGAGTATATTAAGTATTTTGATTGTACTTATGAAGAGGCTCTTGAATTAATCGATATGGGCTATATAGAAGGATGTAACGCAATAATAACTTTAGGAAGGGCTAAAAGGTACATGAAATGATAAGTATAAAAGAAGGATTGAATAAAAAAATAAGTGATATTAACGTTAATAACTTTTACGTGGTTGCAGATTTTGATAAAACTATAACATCTAAAAAAAGTAATACTACCTTTTCTTTGTTTTCTAAAAGTGGTTTTTATCCTAAATCATATTTAGAAGAAAGAAATAGAAACTATGATTATTATAGACCGCTAGAACTAGATCCTAAAATAGATAAAAAACAAAAATCTAGCATAACTAAAAAGTGGCAAACTGCTAGCTATCAATTAATGCTTAAATATAATGTTAAAGAAAAAGATATAAAAAGAATACTAAACATTTCGGGAATGTTAACTTTAAGAGATGGTGCTAAAGATTTCATTAAGTTATTAAACGAAAAAAATATTCCTCTTATTATTAGCTCAGCTGGGATTGGAAATTTTATCAAAGAATTATTAGTATTAAATGATTGTTATTCAAATAACATATTTATTAATGCAAATATGCTGGAATTTAAAGATGGGGTAATAATAGATAGCATTAAAGATATAATTCATAGCATGAATAAAAATAATATTGTTCTAACAGAAGATTTTTCTGATAAAATAAAAGATAAGGACTTTACTATAATTATAGGTGATCAATTAAGTGATTTAGATATGGTAAGTAATTTACCATATGAAAATAGTATTTCTTTTGGATTCTTAGAATCTAATATAAATGAAAATAGGCCCTTATTTAAAGATTCATTTGACGTAGTATTAGAGAATAATGCTTCGTTTGATGAAATAAGTAAAATATTAAAAATTAAATAAGAAAAGAGGATTAAAATGAAAAAAGAATTTAACGCGGAAGAAGAAACAAAAAAAGTTATCAAGTTTATAAGAGATTATTATGATAAAAATAATTTGGGTGGTGTGATAATCGGTATATCAGGTGGAAAAGATAGTGGTGTTGTAGCAGGGTTATTTACCAAAGCTTTAGGAAAAGAAAACGTAATAGGAGTTACTCTTCCATGCCATTCAAAAGACGAAGATAAAAGTCATGCAAAATTAGTTAGTGATTATTATGGCTTTCCTTTAATTAACTTTGATATAACAGGTGTATTTGATAGTTTTAAAAATGAATTAGCTTCTTTAGGAGAATTTAAAGAGGAAGACTTAAAAAATAGTGACATAAATTTAAAACCTAGACTTAGAATGGCAACACTATATTATTTGGCGGCTATGTACTCAGCTATTAATGGTAAAACATATTTGGTTTCAGGAACCTCTAATAAATGTGAATTATACGTGGGTTACTTTACTAAAGGAGGGGACTCTGTTCATGATATTTCACCAATTGCGGATTTTACGGTTGAAGAAGTTATTAAAATAGGAGAGTATTTAAATGTTCCAAAAGAGGTCCTTTACAAAGCACCTAATGATGGTTTATCTAATCAAACTGATGAAGATAAGTTAGGAGTTAAATATAATGAAATAGCATCTTACATGAATGATAAAACTAGTGTAGATAAAATAGTTGCGGATAAAATAAGAAAATTACATGAAAATAATAAGCATAAGTTTAATATACCGACTTATAGAAAAGATGAAAACTAAATAAAACAGGAGGTATTATGAAAGTAGGAGTATTTGTTGGAAGCTTTGATCCGGTGCATAATGGACATACTAACGTAATGAATTATTTAGTAGATGAAAAAGTGGTTGATAAAGTATTAGTTATTGCAACTGGTAATTATTGGAACAAGCAAAACATTACCAGTTTAGATATAAGACTCAAAATGCTAGACTTAATAAAAAATGATAGTATAATAATCGATAGAAACCATAATAAATTAGAATATACTTATCAAATATTAAACGCTTTAAAAAAAGAAAATCCTAACGATGAATTTTATTTAGTAATAGGAGCTGACAATGCAAATACTCTTCATAAATGGAAGTGTTATGATGAAATAATAAAAAATGGAATAATAATTGTTTCAAGAGATGATATAAAAATAAATCTTAATTTACCTAAATTAATTGTAATAAATAAAAACTTTGGAAATATATCATCTACTAAAATTAGAGATAATAAAGACGATTATAAAGAATACTTAAATAAAGACGTATATGAATATATAAATAAAAATGGATTATATAGGTAGGTGATATATATGTTGGGCGCAATAATAGGAGATGTTGCAGGTTCTACTTATGAGGTTAAAGAAGTAATAGAAAAAAAGAAAAAATCTAAAGTAAGTGCGGTGGAAAGAAGACGAATTTTAGATAGCAACGTTTCTTTGTTTCCTTTTCTTTCGTCGGTAACAGATGATAGTGTTTTAACGGTTGCTATTGCAGATGCTTATCTAAATGTTAAAGATTATAAAGATACTTTAAAAGAATATGGATTAAGAGAAGTAAGTAATGGGCTTGATTTATATGGTAGAAGTAGGTTTGGAAAAGGTTTTATGAAATGGCTTGATGATCCTAGTTTAAATAATAGTTATGGTAATGGATGCGCTATGAGAATAAGTAGTTTACCTGTTTTGATAGACGATATTGATGAATTAAAAAAAGAAGTTTATAAAGCAACTGTTCCAACTCATAACCATGAAGAATCGCTTTTATGTGCCGAAGCACTTTCAGTTGCTATTTTTATGGCAAAGAATGGTAACTCAAAAAGGGAAATTAAATCATACATAGAAAATAATTATTTTAGTCTTGATTTTAATTTAGAAAATTCACAAGAAACATATGAGTTCACAAGCAAAGCAATAGGTTCAGTTCCACAATCTATATATGTTTTTTTAGAATCTAATGGTTTTGAGGATTCTATTAGAAAAGCGATTTCTATAGGCGGAGATACTGATACAATAGCGTGTATGACTGGTGCTATCGCTGAACAATATTATGGAATTCCTGATGATATAAAAGAAAAAATTAAAGATTATATACCTGATTATATGGATGATATAATAAGAGAGTTTTACGAAAGAAAGAAGGATAAAAATGGATGCAAAAAAATTAGTAGAAAAGTTAATAGAAAATAATAAAACAATCTCTACCATGGAGTCTTGTACTGGTGGTGCTTTAGTAAGTGCAATAACAGATATAGAGGGAGCTTCAAGTATACTTAAATATTCTGCGGTTACTTATTCTAATGAGTTTAAAATAAAAATGGGAGTATCAAAGGAAGTTATAGATAAATACTCTGTTTATAGTAAAGAAACGGCTGATGAAATGAGTTATAATATATCTAAGTTTACTAACAGCGATTATGGCGTTGGTATAACTGGTAAATTAAATAGGGTAGATGAAAATAATCCTTATGGAAAAAATAACGTTGTATTCATTAGCATTTATGATAAAGAAAAGAATAAGTTTTATAACGAAAGTGTAAAAGCTATCAAACCTTCTAGGAAAGAAAACAAAAAACTGGTTATCGATAAAATAATAGAAGAAATGATTGAAATTTTATAAAGGAAGGTGATTATATAGTGATAAAAAGTTATAGAATCTTTAGAAATGATAACGATAAATCAACCAAAGTAGAACAAGTTATTAACGAGAAAATGAAACTAAATGGATTTATTTATGATGATTCTAATTATGATTTAGCTATTGCAATTGGTGGTGATGGTTCTTTTTTAAGGATGATTAAACAAACTAACTTTAATAGTGATATACTATATGTTGGAATAAATGCTGGAACTTTAGGTTTTGCGCAAGAAGTATCGTTAGAAGAAGTAGATGATTTTATAGAGGAGTTAAAAAACAATAACTATAAAATAGATAGTATTGGAGTACAAGAAACTAAGGTGGTAACAGAAGATGTTGATTCTTACTTTTATTCTTTAAATGAAATTGTAATTAGACAAGAAGATTTAAATACTATTGCGCTAGATATTTTCGTTGAAGATGAATTGTTAGAAAGCTTTGTAGGTGATGGAATTTTAATATCAACGTCATTTGGGTCTACTGCTTATAATTTAAGCCATGGTGGAAGTATAGTTTATAATACTTTTCATACTCTTCAAATAACTCCTGTTGCGCCTCTTAATAATAAATCATATCGTAATTTACTTAATTCTGTTATTTTGCCTGAAAATAAAAGGGTAACTTTAATACCAAAAAGAAGTAAAGATATATTGATTACGGTTGATGGAGAAAATAACGTTTATAAAGATGCAAATAAGATAGAAACAGTAGTAGATAAAAAAAGAATAAAATGTTTAAGAAGAAAAGATTATGATTTTTCTAAAAAGATAAATGAAAAGTTTTTAAAATAGTTACACGAGTAACTATTTTCTTATTATTTTAAATATGTTATAATCAAATTATAAAAAAGAGGTGCTATCATGGACGGAAAATTATACAATTCAGAAGAAGAGTTTTTAAAAGAGTATGACTCTAGTATGTTTGAAAAATTATCTATGACAACGGATATTTTGATAATGAGTGTATCTAGTGAAGAAACTGGAAATTATAGAAAACTAACCGAAAAGAAGTTTAGTATCTTATTAGTTAAGAGGGATAACTATCCGTTTAAGGATAAATGGTGTTTGCCAGGTGGTTTTGTTGGTATTGATGAAACACTTGACGAGGCTGCAAAAAGAATATTAAAAAACGAAACGAACTTAAAGGATATTTATATTGAACAGTTATATACTTTTAGTGGGATCGATAGAGATCCTAGAATGAGAGTTGTATCAACTTCTTATATGGCATTAGTGGATAAAAATAGATTAAATGATAAATTATGTGCTAATGCATCTTGGTTTAACGTTTTTATCTTAGAAGATGAGAAATCTTATCACGTAACTTTAGATAATGGAAATGAACAAATAAAGTTTATAGTTGGTAAAAAGCTAAGAGACTTAACAACTGATAGATATGATTTTAAAGTAATTAAAAATGATAAATTAGCCTTTGATCACCCACTTGTTATAATAAGTGGTCTTGAAAGGCTTAAGAACAAGATAGAGTATACTGATATAGTATTTAACATGATGCCTGAGTATTTTACTTTAGGAGAATTACAACAAGTATATGAAGTAATATTAGGTAAAAAATTACTTGATCCAGCGTTTCGTAGAATAATAGCTAATAAAGTAGAAAAAACCAACAAAATGAAAACCGGAGAAGGACATAGGCCATCAGTGTTATTTAGATATAAAAACAAGAAATAAGTGATTTTTGATAATTTAGTATGGGAAGATAACTGTGAGGTTATCTTTTTAAAATGCTATGATTTTTTAGATAAAGTTTATATATTTAAATGTCTTATATCATTTTTTTGAATCTATGTTATAATATATAGCAAATATGGAGGTTTTGTATGCTAAAAAATATTTTTGAAAAGGTTCTTGCAGGAGCTTTTTTGAAGTTTGGAAAGTTAGATAATATGGATATACATTTACTTTGTAAAGATATTTTATCTAAATTTAATAATAATTATGGGTGCTTTTTTAGTAGTCTTTTAAATATATGGAGATTTATCAAAAAATACTCAGATGGAACTCTTAGTTTAAGAGAAGAATTTACGCTTGATAGTGTTATAGATTATGAATACTTACTTAATAGTGGGGATTATTATGAAAAAAATCTTGAAAAATATTATCATGAAGGTATAACGCTAAAAGAGATTTTAGAACGTATTTGTGATGACGATATAATAAAAAAGTATTTTGATAATTTAGACGTTAATAAGTATTATGAAGAAAAAGAAAGCTTTTTAAAAAAACAAAAAGAAGAACTTTTAAATAATGCCAATGTTTTATTAATTTCAGATGATGAGGAAGAATATAATAAAATTATAAAATTTGGATTTAAAAAAGTTGATTGGTTTAAGTCTAGTGTGGTTGCAGATAATTATTTTAAAGAAAATAAGAAAACTCTTAATAAATATCATATTTTAATGAGGGGATCTCAGACATATTTAAACATTAAATATGAATTTGAAGATATATTGAAAGAAAATAGAAATATCGTTAGAAGCGGATACTCTATATGTCATTTTTCTGATCTTCCAGATAAACATTTTTTTGAAAACTTTAGAGATGAATTAACTTGTAATAGGTGGCAAGTTAATTCACCAAATTATAATGATATATTAGAGAGTATAGTTACTGTATCAATAATGAAAGAGGTTTTGGGTAAAATAGATAAAAAATATTTAAATGCAAAACCAATTGAAATAACTAGTAATCCAAATAAACTTCCATTACCTAGTAAAAAAGAAGATATAAAAATATTATGTTTAAAAGGATATAATGATTTAAATTGTGTTAAAAGTGTTGCAGATAAGCTTGGACTTAATATAACCTTTAAAGAGAATAATAATTTTGATAGTTATATTAATAGGAATATGGGGGATTATGACATTATATTTGCGCATAATTCATGTCATCCAGAAATTTTAAGGTATAAAAAAGAAGCTATAGAACAGTGTAAAGAAACAGGAAGACAGTTGGCTTTATTTATGACTTATGACAGTGTTGAAACATATTCTTCCGATGAGAATGGAGAATGGGAATTTGGAAAATATGGAAATGAATTAAAATTAAAATATATATTAGTAGATGAGTCATTAAAGGATGATGATGTAAAAGAAGGTAGCTTTCACGTAATAAATGGGGAAAATGCGGATAAAAATGTTATGATGGCTACAGTTGAAAGCGCTGTAAATATTTATAATGATAGATTAAAACAAATTAATGGTGTAGGAATAAAAGATATTGATTTTAAAACAGCTGATGAATATGATAAGGAATATAAATTACTTAAGGAAAAAGATAATGAAAGAATGGAGAAAATTTTAAAACCAATAAAAGATATGAATAATATGTTAAGTACCATTGATAGTTATTTAGTATATAAAAATTGGTTAGATGAAGAAGATACTAACTTTAAGATAAATAAAGGAAAAGATGGACTTATTATAATAGAAGAAATTGCTTTAGGAAAACCAGTTGCAAGGTTAGCTACTATAGATAAGAATAATGATACATTTAGGGATTTTATATTTAGTTACGAAGATGAAAATCACTCTATTAAAGATAAAAAAAGATATGGTTTTTATACTAGCAAACATAATGATGAATTATATGTACCAGAAAAACCGGATGAATATACTTTAAAAAGATTAAATGAGTTTGAAGAAAAGATAAATAAAACGTTGGGACCATTAGATTATAAAGCTTTTAATATTAAATTAAAAGCCGAAAGAAAGATTTCTGAATTTGATGATTTACATAAATCAGTTTTGGGCTATTTAAAATATAGAGAATATAATTTAATTCCAGAAGTATTCTCTAATTTTAAAATATCACAAAGTACTAATGGTATAAGAATTGCTATAATGCAAGGTGAAAGATGTATCGCTGCGCTAACATTTAAAAATAATTATGACGGAAAAGAAAGAACGATTATGATTGAACAAATTAATAAAAAGGGATTTTTATCAAAGCCTCAATTGGTTGGTTGTGTAGTAGGTAATAATAGTAATATTAGTAAGCCAACCGATAAGCAATTAATTATAATAAACAAGGTAAAAGAAATAATTGAAAATCAAATATCTCCTGCTAATAAAAAAGCTTCATTATTATATGAAGATTCAGAATTAGGAAATTATTCTACTACTTTCGGTGGCAAAAAATATACTAAAAAAATTTATTAATTAAATACAAAACCATATAATTTATATAAAAAGAGTATAAACAAGAAATAATTTATTTTACTTCTTGTTTTTTTGTTATTATTTTAATCATTTCTTTAGTCGCAAAACTAGGTAAGTTTTTATTTGAATAGGCAATACCAATACTCCTTTTTGGTATTTTTTCTTTTAGTTTAATTTCGAATAATTCTCCATTTTTTAATTCTTCTTCAATGTAATTTCTTGTTAAATAACCAATACCTAAACCAATTTTAGTAAATTCGGTTACTAACCCGTAACTTGCAAGCTCCATGCTTGGATTTAATATAGTATTATTTTCTTTTGTAAAGCTATCTAAAAACATTCTTGTATTTGATTCTTTAGCTTGTAATATTAGAGGATAATTATTTAGCTTTTCTAAACTTATTTCTTTGTTTTTTAAATAAGTATATTTTTTATTTGCGGCAAATACATCTTGAATATCCTTACATTTAAAGATGGTGATGTCACTTGTGCTTTTATAAGGGAGATTTAAAATAACTAAGTCAAGTAACCCGTTTCTTAGTTTTTCGAACAATACCTTGGTAATGTTTGTATCTATCTTAATTTCAATACGTGGATGAAGGTCATGAAATTTTTCTAGAAACGGTGTTAGAAAATATTTTGTGAGAGTTGTTGATACTCCAATTTTAATCGTTCCGGTTTCTAAATTTATTAAATCATTGAACTTATTTTCAGCATTATTAATATATTCTAAAGCTATTTTAATGTAGTTATAAAACTCTTTTCCTTCTTCCGTTAAAATAACTCCTTTTTTTGTTCTGTTAAATAGTTTACCACCTAGATTGTTTTCTAGGTTTTTAATTGCTTTACTAACTGCGGGCTGACTTATAAATAGTTCTTCAGCGGCTTTAGTGATATTTTTTTTATTTGCAACCGTGTAAAAAATTCTATATAGTTCAAAATTAATATTCATGATAACCTCCAGTTATGTATGACATAACAAATATGTATTTTAATTATACCCTAAACGAATATATAATACAAGTAGATAGGAGGTAAAAATATGATTATATGTTTGTGTGGAAGATCTAATTCTGGTAAGGGAACGATAGCAAAAACTTTCACTTGTTTAGATAATAATATAATTCATTTAGACATTGATAAGATAGCACACCATGTAAATGATAAAGAAGAAGTAAAAGAAGAATTGGTTGATACTTTTGGCTTACAAGTGTTAGATAACGGGAAAATAAACAGAAAGAAACTTGCAAGCATTGTATTTAATGACAAAGATGAAATGAAAAAACTTGAGGCAATTACGTGGAAGCACATGGAAAAAGAAATAGATAGTTATATTAGTGATAATAAGGAGAAAATAATTGTTTTAGATTATATTATGCTTCCTAAAACTAAGTATTTTGAAACTTCAGATTTGAAAATACTTGTTAAAGCACCTTACGAAGAAAGACTTAAAAGGGCAATCATAAGAGATAACATAACAAAAGAATTATTTGATCAAAGAGAAGGTGCTGCGATTAATTACGTAGATGAAGATTTTGATTACGTAATAGATAATGACAAAGCAGATGTAAAAAGAAAGGTGGTAAAAATTTATGAGCAAAGTATTATATCCAGGTAGTTTCGATCCGATAACAAAGGGGCATATGAACATTATTGACCAAGCATGTGGTTTGTTTGATGAGGTTGTTGTTGGAGTACTTATTAATCCAAATAAAAAGAACTCATTTTTTAATCCCGAAGAAAGAGTAGAATTAATAAAAAATATTTATAAGGATAACGGTAAAGTAAAAGTAATTACTGCTAAAGGGGCAGCTGTTGATGTTGCAATGGAAAATAATTGCTCTGCAATCGTAAGAGGGTTAAGAGGAATTACTGATTTTGATTATGAGATAAGCATGCAACAAGTAAATAAAGAAATAAGTGATTATAAAGTTAATACAATATGTTTTTTTGCGGATCCTAATTATCAATTTTTATCCTCAAGCATGGTAAAAGAAGTATTTGTGCTTGGTAAAGATATTTCAAAATACGTAGATGATAGTGTGCAAAAAAAGATGGAGGTGAAAACTTATGGAAGTAAGAACATTAGGTAGTGTATCACCATATCCTAAAGATGATAAAAATGGTGTTAGTTATTTAGTAAAAAGTGGTAACCATAAAATACTTTTGGATAGTGGTGCGGGATCAAGTAGGTTACTTAACATGGAAGAAGATTTGAATGATTTAATAATAATTATTAGTCATCTTCACAAAGACCATTACCCTGGTTTGTTAGACATAGGCTATGCTTCTTATGTTAATAAAAATTTAGGATATTTAAAGGATAAAATAAAGGTTTATATACCGTGTGATGATGAAGTTTTAACTATTGAAAATTATGAAGGAGAAGATGGGTTTAGCTATAGACGGAGTGTAACAAAAAAACTTCCTGACTATGAATATTTAATTAATTTTGGAGAAGAAAATTATTTAGAATTCATAGATTATAAAAGTATTGATTTAAAGTTAGATGATATAAAAATTACATCAGCAAAAAATCCACATCAATTAAGTACTCATAGTATAAAAATAGAGGACTTATCTAGTACCTTAGTTTATTCAGCTGATACTGGATATAAAAATAATAGCTTAAAGGCTTTTGCAAAAGATGCAGATTTATTTATATGTGAGTCAACCTTTTTAAAAGGTCAACCAAAAAAAGGAGACAATCATTTATATGCTTATGAGGCTGGATTAATTGCAAATAGTGCAAATGTAAAAGAGCTTATGCTTACTCATTTTTATCCAGAAATAGATAAACAAAAATATGTTGATGAAGCAGCAGAGGAATTTAGTGGCCCTATAAGACCGTCAATAGAAGGTGAGGTAATTAAATTAGGAGGTATTAAATGATAATAGATTATAATCCAAATAATTTAGAGGAAAAAGGTGTAGAAGAGTATGTAGAAAAAGTAAGGTTATTAATAAAGAATGATAAAGATGAAATTTTAGTTGCAAACTACGGTGGTGCATATCTTCTTCCTGGTGGAAAAGTAGATGATAATGAGTTTGTAATGGAAGCCTTAAAAAGAGAGATAAATGAAGAAGTAGGTCTTAATATAGACGAGTCTTTAATTAGCCTAGTTACTACTTTTAATTATTATCAAAAGGATTATCCAAAAAGAAATGGTAAAGTTTTAAACAGAAAAGTAACCACTCATTATTATAAAACCAATATGAATATAGACCTAAGTAAATATGAAAGAAAACTAACCCAAAAAGAGGTAAAGGGTAATTTTAAATTAGAGTGGATTAAAGAGGAAAATTTAAAAGATGTTATTAAAAATAATCCTAATATTAAAGACAATTCAAGAGTGAGTTATATGAATGATGAGCTGCTTAAGGTGTTAGATGTATATAATAAAAATCATGAAGAGGAAAAAAGTAGTTTTGATATAAGTAATAAGGTAACTAAAATGTATTTAAAAAGTGAAGAACAAGAATTTTTAGGTGCGATGAATACACTTAATAGACTTTATAATGACACGATAATAGAGCCTTATATAAACAGTGAAAAAATAATTGATTTGCATACTCATACAAATTATTCAGATGGTGATTTATCGCCGGATGAATTAATTAAATTAGCGATAGATAATAATATTGGAACACTTGGTATTACCGATCATGATACAATTTGCGGTATAAAAGAAATCAATAGAGATGATTCTTTAATCATTGACAGTGGTATTAATATAATTAATGGTGTTGAATTATCTGCCAAAACTGCTAAAGGTAGGATGCACATATTAGGTTATGATTTTGATGTTAATGATAAAGACTTAAATGATAAGATGAACGAACTAAAAAATAATAGTATATATTCTGTAATGGCAATAATAAATCAGTTAAAAATAGATTATGGTATAGTATTTGATAGTTTAGATATAAATGAATTATTTAGTAACTTAGGAAATATAGGTAGACCACATGTTGCTAAGTTATTGATAAAATATGGATATGTAAAAGACGTGAAGGAAGCATTTAATAAATACTTAACGGATGCTTATAAAAAAACAAAAATATTAAATAAAGGAATATCATGTAAAGAATGTATTAGTTTAATAAAAAATGCCGGTGGTATTAGCGTATTAGCTCATCCTAATCAATTGTTATTAAATGATGAAGAGTTAGAAGAAAAAATGAAAGAAATGATATCTGTTGGTTTAGATGGTATTGAAGTATATCACAGTGGACATTCTAAAGAGGAAACTAAAAAGTATTTAGAAATTGCAAATAAATATAATTTATTAATTTCAGGTGGTTCTGATTATCATGGAAAAAGTGTTAAACCTGATGTTGATATAGGAAAAACATCAAACGGAAAAATTAAGAGATTATCTTTATTAAGTAAAATTAAATAAAAAAGTGTAATGTTTAAAGTTGCACTTTTTAAATTTTATTAAAATCATAAGTTATGTTATAATAAAAAGGTGTTAAAAGGAAGTGGAAACATGAAAAAAAGAGTAGCCGTTGGTATGAGTGGTGGTGTTGATTCATCGGTTGCAGCAGTACTACTTCAAAAAGAAGGTTATGAAGTAGTTGGTATAACGTTTAGGTTCACTGAAGATTTTGATGAGAAAGATGCTGCTTTAGTATGCGAAAAATTAAGAATAGAGCATCACGTAATAGATTACCGAAAAGAATTTAAAGAAAAAGTAATAGATAAATTCATAGATGATTATAAACGAGGTATTACTCCTAATCCTTGCGTTATGTGTAATAGATATGTTAAATTAAACTTTCTTTATGAACAAATGATAAAACATAATTGTGATTATATGGCAACGGGACATTATGCTAAGGTAATAGATGGTAAATTATATAAAAGTATTGATCAAAATAAAGATCAAACATACTTTTTATGTGAGATGACAAATGATCAATTATCAAGAATTTTATTTCCATTAGAAGGAATAGATAAATCAAAAGTAAGAAAAATAGCAGAAGAAAATAATTTAATAAACGCTTTAAAAAAGGACTCTACAGACGTATGTTTTATAAATAGTACTTTTAAAGATTATATATCAAATAATATAAAAGATAGTAATGGTGATGTTATTGATGTATCTACTAATAAAAAAGTAGGTGAGCATAACGGATTATTTCATTATACAATAGGTCAAAGAAGGGGACTTAATATAGGTGGAAATACCGATAGAATGTTTGTTGTAGGAAAGAATATAGAAAAAAATATACTATATGTTGCAATTGGTAGTGACACTGATTATCTAACGTCTACCTCTTGCTTACTTGAAGATGCTAACCTTTTTTCTAATGATATAAATTTAACTAATTTAACAGCAAAGTTTAGGTACAGGCAAAATGAAATCTCGGTTAACATAGAATTAATGGATGATAATAGAATATTAGTTAAATATCCAGAGGGTATAAAATCAGTTACTCCAGGACAAGTATGTGCTATATATAATGGTAACTGTTGCATCGGTGGCGGAGTAATTAAAGAAGTAATGAAAGATGGTAAAAAGTTATGGTATTTATAAATATCATAATTTTTTAATTTGTGAAAATCTTATAAAATCAGATTTTTTATTAATGCACAATTTACTAAAACAATTAAATTACTATACAACAATAATTATTTTGTTAAAAAAAGGGTACAAAACTTGATTTTGTATAATTATAAATCTATGTTAGTATGCTTTTGGAACGTTTAAATATTTGGGTGTCAGCCTCTTTTTTCGATAAGAATAAGGAGGTGATGTTGTATGAAAAACAAAGTCTTTCGTTATATCACCATCATTTTATCTCTTTTATTAGCAATAATAATCGTAATAAAAAAATGACACCAGTTGAATAACTAGTGTCAAAACCAATTTGGGGTTGACATTCAAATAACGAACGTTCCCTTTTATTTTATGAAGTTTCCTTCATCTACATACATATTAACATAACTTAGTTTAATAATCAATTAATTTATTATAGATTTGTAGTATAATTGTATTAAAAGTAGGAGGCTTTTTATGGAAGTAATAAATCATTTAAGTTATAATTCGGTTGTTATACTATCTTTCTTTTTCATATCTTTATTTAGTCTTATGTTAAATTATTTAACAAAAGGGAAAAGTAATAAAACTTTATTTTCTTCGTATAGAAGTAATATGTTAAGTCCACTTACTTACGTAAGATTAGTTACTCATATATTTGGACATGCCGATTGGAACCACTTTATGAATAACTTTTTATACATTCTTTTAATAGGGCCAATGATAGAAGAAAAATACGGAAGTATAAATTTGATTATAATGATTTTAGTAACCGCTATAATAACTGGAATATTAAACTCTATATTTAGTAATAAAAGAATACTAGGTGCAAGTGGTATAGTATTTATGCTTATTGTACTTTCTTCATTTGTTAATATTGCTGCTGGTAAAGTACCTATTACTTTGATTTTAATATGCATTTTTTACGTAGTAAATGAAATTATATCAGGAATATTTAAAAAAGATGACGTATCACACATGGGCCACTTAATAGGTGCAATATGTGGCTTTGTTTTTGGATTTTATATATTTAAATAAATGAACTAATTAGTTTAGCCCATTTTAATTTGTTATTTCTTTTATTATTTTATATGCTTCATATAATTTTTCATCAATTCCCTTAGGACAATAAAGTGGAGATGTAGAAGGAAGATATATAGCTTCTTTTTTAGTTTTAGGTAAACAATATTTATTATATAAATCAAATGACTTCCTACCAGTTGTAAATATTTGCTTTACTTTTGTTTCTTTTAATAATTTATTTATATTGTTTACTTTAACATTTTCTATAGAACTATCACTAGAACCTGTAATTAAACAGGATTTAATTGTATCCCATAAAGCTATTTTATGGCGTTTTAAAAAGTCTTTTTTATCATTTATTGTAACAGGTATATCTTCATCATAAATTCTAGCTAACGTCTTCCAAAACCTGTTTTGCGGATGCATGTAGTAAAAACCAAGCTCTCTTGATTTAATAGATGGCATACTTCCTAATATTAATACTTTAGAATCAGTGTTGTAAAAAGGTTCTAATTCATGATTTACTTTTTGTTTCATATCATCATCTCCATAAAAAAATAATTAATACTATATTAAATATAACATAATTTTGGTATAATTGATTTATGAAAGAAGGTAGTAAAGTGAAAAAGAAAAACATTTTAATATTTTTAATAGTAATCATAGTATTATTAGCAATAGCATTAGGAGTTTATTTAATAACAAATAAAAATGATAATAAGGTAAATAACAAAATAACTGATGCAGTTAAGTTTAAAAATGAATATGAAAAGTTAAATGGAAGTAAAAATGATAATGGATATACATATCCTAAGGTTAGTTTAAAAGAAAATAATCAGTTTGTTTATGCAGATTCTAAAAAAGTAGTAGAAACAATAAAAAGTGGTACTGGTTTAATATATTTAGGATTTCCTAAATGTCCATGGTGTCGTAACGCAGTAAACGTTTTACAATATGTTAATGCTGAAGAAATCTTATATTTAGATATGTCAGATGAAAGAGATGCATATGAAATAGTAGATGGTACTTTAACTAAAACAAAGGAAGGTACCAAAGAATATTACGAGATGTTAGAACTTTTAGATTCTATTTTAACTGATTATGAAATAGATGATATAAAGGTAGGAGAAAAAAGAATTTACGTTCCTTTGGTAATTGGAGTTAAAGATGGAAAAATCGTTGGATATCATGCTGATACAACTAATTTAAATGAAGGCCAAACTCCATATGATTTATTAACGGATAAACAACAAAGCGAATTAAAATTAATATATGATGAAATAAATGCGGATGTAAATGGTGATGCCTGCGGTTTAGAAGCGGGTCACGGATGTTAGCATAAGGAGAGTAACATGAAACAGTTGACTAATGATAAAATTTCCTTTAATGATATAATTTTTAAAATGAATCAATACGTTATGCAACAAAGTAATTGTTTTGAACCTGACATTGAAAAACAAAAAGAATTAGTGGAATCTTGTTTAAAAAAATATACTATAGAAAAATTACAAGAATTAAATTCTAATAAAATGATTAGTGATGAAGATGCAAAAGAATTAAGCATGATTGATCTTTTTGAAGAATTAGCTGGTATGATTCCAAAAGAAAAGCATTTTGATACACTAAGATTTTATACTCATTATATTTTAGAAATAGCAGGTTCCTTACAGGGATGGAGTATTACTTGGTGGAACAATGATGATCAAGAAGATTTAGAAGTTTTGTTTAATATGGACGGAAAGTGGGATAAATTAAATACTCCTTTAAACGAAGATTATGTTAAAACTTTTGTATTTGTTTATGATATCTTTCAGAATAATTTCATGGTAAAAGATTCAGCAAAAAAGATTACTAGCAAATCAGAAAATAATGAATAGGAAAAATTAATATGCAAGAAGAAATTTTTGATGTATATACAAGATATGGTAAATATTTAGGAACAAAGCCTAAGTCTTTTTGCCATAGTAATAATCCTGGAGTATATCATAAACCTGTATGGATATGGATTGTAAATAGTGATTATGAATATATTGGTGAATATATATGATAAGAATTTTGAAATTGCACAAATTTATCTAACTTAGCTAGATATTAAAATCAGTGATTTTAATTTATGTAATGAAGAGGTGGCAGAAGTTAAGTAGCTACCATTAGATGAGTTTAAAAAAGTATTTTATTCAAATGAATTTTGTGGTTTTGAGATAGAATATAAAGATATGATAGTTAAATTATTAGAAGAAAGATTAAATAAATAAAAGAGGTATAAAAACCTCTTTTATTTATTTATTTATAATTTCAGCTTTACATAATGATACAAATGCTGGATTACTATTATTATTTCCAACTATTACGACCATTCCATATTCACTTCTTAATACATCACCTTGCGCCACTGTTTGTCCACCAGCATTAATATCAACGTTTGGTGTTCCAGCTGGTAAATATGCTCTTGCTGCTGCTTCACAGTTTGCATCGCATCCAGTTGGTAGTGGATCAGGCGCTGGTAAATAAGTTATTGCTTCATTATAGGTACTACTTGTAACTGTAATTGATGCTATTCTGCATATTGATAAAGCTTCTTCAGGAACTCCTTGTGTGTTTACTAATTGAAATATTCCAGAATTAGGATTACTATCAGGCCCAGGTAATAAAGAACTAGGTCTTCCACTAGCATTATTTCCACTTTCCATTGCAACTATCAAGTTATCGTTTGGATATAATGTAATTATTTGTTGAATTATATTTCTCATTTGATCTACGCAGAAGCATGATGCACTAGAAGCTGCTGGTCCTGTTGGCCCGATTGGACCGGTAGGTCCGGTTGCACCAGTAGGCCCAGTTGCTCCGGTAGCGCCAGTTGCCCCAGTAGGTCCAGTTGCACCAGTAGGTCCAGTCGCACCAGTAGTGCCAGTTGCCCCAGTAGGTCCAGTTGCGCCACCTGATGGACCCGTTGGTCCGGTTGGGCCTGTAGGACCTGGAATAAATCTTGGACAACAGCATTTTTGGTGTTTCATTTCTTTTAGTGCGTTACTTAAAATACTTCCTTCATAACAGTTATTCTCGTTAGTCATGTTTTATCTCCCTTTCAAGGTATTTTATGTATAATGGAAAATAAGACTTATTTAAAATGGTGTATAAAATATGATATAATTTTTATAAATTGGAGGTTTTGTTATGCCTGATGTATTGTTAGATAAAAAAGAAGAATTAGAAAAATTAAATAAAAGTTATGATAAGATGCAGAAAAAATATGGTGCTAAAGAATTAGACTCCATTTGCAATGGTGGAAAAATAGATAATCCTGATATTTGTTTTGTATTTATGAATCCAACTGGTAGAAATTTATCTAGTGAAAAATCATGGACTGGTAGAAAATCTCCGTGGTTATGTACGAAAAATATATGGAAATTATTTAATAAGGTAGGACTTATGGATGATGATATTTATAATGAAATATTATCTAGAAAACCAAAGGAATGGGATTATGATTTTTCAGATAAAGTCTATAAAAACGTTGAAGATAATAATTATTTTATAACTAATTTAGGTAAGTGTACGCAAGTAGATGCAAGGCCACTTCCTGATGAAGTTTTAGGTAGTTACTTAAAACTATTATTAAAAGAAATAGATATAATAAAACCAAAAGTAATTATAACTTTTGGTAACCAAGTAAGTTCTATAATTCTTAATAAGAAAATATCGGTGTCAGAAAATAGGAAGACTTACTATGAAAAGAAAATAAAAGGAAATACTTATAAAATATTTCCAGTTTATTATCCAGTTGGTAATGGTATATTTAACATTGATAAAGCCATTGAAGATATAAGATGGATAATAGATAATTATTTGTAAATAACAAGTTTATGCTTATAAGCTTGTTATTTTTTATATCCTAGTTAAATATAATAGTTAATAGAAAGAAAGGAAGTAAAAAATGACCGAAGATTATATTTTAGATTTCGTGATACCTCAAGGTCCTACTGGTCCTACCGGTGCAACAGGTGCACAAGGTGTTGCAGGCGCAACTGGTCCTACTGGGCCTCAAGGATTACAAGGTGTAATTGGACCGACAGGTCCAACTGGTGCAACTGGCGCTACTGGAGCAACCGGACCAACTGGAGCAGCTAGTACTGTTGCGGGTCCAACCGGACCAACGGGCCCTACTGGATTAACAGGCGCAACCGGAGCAACGGGTCCAGCACCAACACTAGCTATAGGAACAGTTACAACCGGCGCACCAGGAACGCAAGCAAGCGTAACGATAAGACCAGCAACGCCATAAGACTAGGAAGGAGAATCTAATACGGAATACTTAATAGATTTTACGATACCGCAAGGGCCTACCGGTCCAATAGGACCGACAGGACCAGCTACTGGACTTAATGCATATGGTGGTAAATATAATAATACAACGCAGACAATAAACCTAGGAATAGGAACCCAATCACAGATTAATTTAGCTACTGCTATGCCTAGTTTAAACGTTACTAATACAACTACTAATAGTATTGTTGTAACGCAAGCTGGAACTTATGAAATTAATTATTTTGTTAACTTAAGTGCTGCTGTTGCTACTACTGTTACGATGGCTGTAAGAGCAAATGGAACTAACATACCATCAACCGTTATATCAAGGGCTTTGTCTGTAGGAACAAACTCTATATATAGTGGAAGCACCGTCGTAACGCTTGCAGCAGGAACAACTTTAGATATGGCCGTATCAGCCCTACTTGCAGTAGGGATAACCTTAGGTAGCGGCGTTAACGCATCATTATCAGTTAAGAAGTTAAACTAATTAAAAAGTTTTTTATACATAAGTTAAAAAATTAAGAGCTAAGCTATATAAAGCCTAGCCCTTAATTTTTTTTATTATTTTTGTACAGCTATTAAGTGTTTTTTCTGTAGGTGTATTAACAAGTTCATCATAAATTTCTAAAAATAATGAGTTTGGATTAGTTAGCACATCATATATTTGTATTATAAGTGATTCTGGAAGCATTTTAATATAAGGTTCTATTAAAGATTGTATTTTAGTATACAAAGTTTTTATATATTCAATTTCTCCATATCTACCCCAAGAACTAAAAAGGGCAATATTTCTTAAAAATAATCTTATGAAAGTATCTAAAAAGTTTTCTATCTCGGCATCTTTTACTGTATTTTTATAAACGTAATTTAACTTTTTTAGTGCTAATACTTTTTTATCAGTATTATTTTGTTGAAACATTATTTGAAGCAAAAGATTAGAAATATCACCAACTGGTTTTAATGCTTGTACATTAAATTTTGGAAAATAAAAATCTTTTAAAGTTGAAAAATTATTTTTTTCTAAAAATTTTTCAACTGAACTTTTACCTTGTAAATTTATGAAATCAGAATTTTTATAACAGTCTAGAAGTATAAGGTTTATGTCTGAATAACAATTAGAAAATATATTATTATGTTTAGCAAGTGAAGCATTAAATATTCTAATAGTATTAAATTTTTTTATGAATTCTAAATTTACTCCATCTATATTTTTTAAATGCTCATACATATCATCGGAAATATCTTTAAGAACGCTATAATTTTTATTTTTACTTTTTAAGGGGTTGTAAATACAAGATATATCTAAATCGGAAAATGTAGATATATAACCATATTTTTTATATAAACCATAAGACCCTTGAATAAAACTTTGTTCACAATGATATGTTAGACTTTCAAGCATCATAGAATAGATATAATCGTCCAAAAGTAGTTTTGTATCTAAACCATATAATTTTTTTATAGATGCACACGAACTTTCAAATTGTTCTGAATTAATAAAAAGAGGTGTTTTATTATTATTTGGTTTAGTGGTTTTACCGATTAAAACAGGTATAAAATCTTGCGCTTCACCTGTTACATTTATGTAAGAATGAGATATGTTATCCTCCTTTTTATGGATATGACCGTGATAGTTTTTTGCATTGGTGCAATTGATAAATTCATTTAATATACCTTGAAAAGTTATATCTTCTTTTGCCCCCTTAATTAATGGTTCATGAGAAAAAAAGTTATCATTTATTTTAATTGGAGTTTTATAAACTCCTTCGAAACCTAAAGAATGATATTTTTTTTCTATGCCTTTTTGGTCGTGGTTACCTAATACTAAGTATTTATGCCCGTTCATGTTTTTGCAGCTGGGACCTACTTCAGAATTTCTAAGACAAAAGTCTCCTAAGAAAAGTACGATATCATTTTCTTTAACTACTTTATTATGCATGTTTATGATGTATTCGTTCATTTCATTTACACTTTTAAAATTAGTTCTGGTATAACCAATTATATTATTATGAAATAAGTGATGATCCGAGCTTACATAGATATTACTGTTAGGATATTTTCTACATAGCATATCATATATGTCCTGGCAAAAAGTCATATATAATTCCTCCTTTAATTTGATAGATATCCTACAATAAATTTTATAAAAAGTCAAAAAAATAGGATATGAACCTATTTTGTGTACAGGAAGGCCATGTGATTATGCAAAAAAGTTGAATGATACTATAAATGGTAGCCAATATATCATTTACAACAATGGAGCTGGAATTTATGACGGTAACAAAAAAACGATTTTATATGAAAATCCAATGAAAATAGAAGGAATTCTTGAATTATATTCTTTTGCCAATCAAGAAGATGTTAGGTTTATTCTAGCTTGTAATGGAACAAGATATGTAAATAGAATTAAGCATAATGATGGTTCTGAAACTCTTTTTGATTTACCACTCGAAAAATTTCTTCAAAGTAATAAAGTTATAGCAGTAACTATAGCTGGTCCTGATTTTGATATTGTTAAGTAAATGAATAGCAAAATAAATAATATTGAATCTGTTAAAATAATAAATCAGCATAAGTCACTAATTGATTCAAATTTTCCTAAGATTGGAACAATTTATTATGATATAGTGGATACTAATTCATCAAAGGGTAATGCAGTAAAATATTTTTGTGATATATTTAATATTTCTAAGGAAAATAGAATTGCTATTGGTGATGATCACAATGATATTTCTATGTTTAATGAATGTGGAACTAAAGTTGCTATGGGAAATGCGCTACCTGTTTTAAAAGAGTTGGCAGACTACGTTACAGATGACAATAATAACGATGGCGTAGCTAATTTTTTATTAGAAAAATAACAGGAAATTTAACAGGAGATAATAATGTTCTATCAACGATAATATTTAATGGAAAATCAATACTCCCATATAGGAATTTATTAAAACTTATAGTATAATTATATCGACAAGAACACTTGCAAATGGAGAATATTATGATAGAAAATAATGATAAATATTTTGAAATATTAAATGATATTAAGAAAACCTTAATTACTACTAGAAATAAAATAGTAGAAAATGCCAATAAAGATTTAGTATTGATGTATTATAATATCGGGTTAAAACTAATAGAAAACAATAAATGGGGCTCATCTTTTATAGATACTTTAGCAAAAGATTTAAAAATGGAATTTCCAACTTTAAAAGGAATGTCTGCCAGAAATTTAAGATATATGCAAAAATTTGCTGCAGAATTTGACAATGATGAATTTTTGCAACATGATGTTGCAAAATTACCTTGGTCTTCTGTCACAACTATAATGGATCAAGTAAAAGAAAAAGAACAAAGAAATTGGTATATAAAAGAATCTATTAAAAATGGCTGGGCAAGGCCTGTAATTGTTCATCAAATAGCAAGTAAATTGTATGAGAGACAAGCATTATTAGAAAACAAAACAACTAATTTTGATGAAACATTACCATCTCCTAATAATGAACAAGCAAAAGAGTTGTTAAAAAATCCTTATATTTTTGATTTTATAACGGCTGATAAGGATTTGAAAGAATTAGATATTGAAAGAGAATTAACTGCTAATATAACTAAATTATTATTAGAGCTTGGCAATGGATTTGCCTTTGTTGGAAGACAATATCATTTAGAAATAGAAAATGAGGACTATTATATAGATTTACTATTTTATAATTTAAAAGTTAGGAGTTATGTAGTAATTGAATTAAAAACAACAGAGTTCAAACCCGAATATGCTGGTAAATTAAATTTTTATTTAAGTGCTGTTGATAAATATATCAAAGATGAAAATGATAATCCAACATTTGGCATATTACTATGTAAGGATAAGAAAAGAGTAACCGCTGAATTAGCATTAAAAGATATTAATAAACCTATCGGAGTTAGTGAATATAAAATATTATCGGAGATACCAGAATTTTTAGAAAATACCTTGCCTAGTATTGAAGATATAGAAAAAAGATTGGAGGAAAATTCAGAATGAATATAAATATTAACAAAGCAGAAAAGCCTGAAATTATTTCACTAGAAGATGCCGAAGGAGTTATCAATGGAATTATATAGGAGTGCAAGTTTACAATCTCAATTTAGGGGTTATGATTATTTTAATGATAAAAAGGTTATTTCTTTTAAACATTTGGAAAATTCTATATATGTTGAGAAAGTAAAAGGTAGCAGTGTTACATATAATGTTACTATATAGAACATCCTGAAAAAAGCTCACATTGTAACTGCTCACATGCTAAAGGAACAAAAATTGTATGTAAACATATGGTAGCATTATATTTTGCTATATTCCCCGAAAAAGCAAAACAATTTATGAAAGAAATTGTTGAACACAATAAAAAAGTTGAAGAATATGAGCAAGAATTGGAAATAAAGATGCAAAAATATATAAAACCAATGTCTAAAAAAGAATTGGAAGAGGCTCTTTTAGAATGCTTATATCAAGTAGATTGGCTTTACAATAATTTTATAAGAGATAGAGTTGGATATTAAATCTATCTTTTTTATGCATTAAAAAAGCGAACCTGACAAAGTTCGCCATTATTTACATTGGAGCCTTAACGATACACGTATGCGAAAAAAAATACTCCCAAGGTTGATTAAATCAACTGATAAATAAATTATAGCAGATATTAGAATTATTTCAAGTGGGAGTATGGAAAATTTCAGTCTTGTATAGTATAATTTTATTAGTAATTATCGTGGATTTGAAGTTGGAGGTTAAAATGTTTGCTTTAGAAAATATATTAAGTTATACAAGTAATAATATACAAATTATAGGTATATTTATAGCAATTATAGGCGGATTAGTTGCTACTAAATTACTTAATGCAAAAATAGAAAAAGATACTTTGAAGGAAAAATTGGATAAAATTAAAAAGGAAATAGAATTTAATAAGACAAAAAAATCAGGAAAAGAACAGAAAATTTTCTTAAAAAAGAAAGAAGATTATATGTATTATATTTATGACAAAATAATAGAAAAAAATTTTGACATAAATAACTATGAAGATTATGGTTTAACAGAAGAACAACGTTTATCAATCATTGAAGAAATTAAAGAAATTATCTCAAAAGCATTAGAGATATTTAAGGGAAAGCATAAAAAAAGCGAAGTTGATAATATATTAAAACAAAATCATATCCAAGAAAATACTATAGAGCATACCATATATGATTATGTTGGATATGAAACAGGGGATTCTTCAAATAGCATGAGCCCATTCGGAACAATGCTTCCTAATTTAAGTGACATTAGAATGGATTCACGTTTTTCCTCACTACAGGAAAATTTAGAAAAAAGAGATTTAAATAATCGTATAGATGAATTAGACGAAATTTTAAAATGGAAATTAATAGAGAAAGAGGATATAGAATCAAAATTAATTGCTATCAGCAACAATTTGAATGTAAAAAATGATATTATATTATTTATTTTAATAACCATATTTGCAATCTTAATTCCACAAATAGTATTGTCAATTTATCCACTTTTTATAGATTTTAAATGGCTGAAATATGTATTTGCAATTTATAGTATATTAGCTTTCATATTTTCAATGGTAGCAATGTTATATTATATATATGTTTTGTTTAAAAGGATAATTAAAGATTAAGTTGGCGGTAATTTATGAATAAAGATGAAATATTAAGAAAAATAGATATTTTATATATAATGTGGAAACAAGGCAGTCTTGGTGGAGAAATAATGCCAGAAGATGAAAATCCAGGGTTAGAAAAATCATCTTTAGAAAACTACTTATATTTTACTTTACCAATGGCTTTAAACTATCAAAGGAATTCTTATACTTTATGGGAAGCTGCTAATAAAACTTATAAAGATAAAGAAACTAGTTTTGTTTTTAATCCAAATATAGTAGTAAATAAAACCTTTGAGGAAGTTCAGTATGCACTAACTAAATATAAAGTAGCACTACAAAAAAATAAACAAACCGAAATATGGATAAGGTTATGTAATACTTTCGTTAATTTATATAACGGAGATATAAGAAAGTTATTTGATACTTTTGATAATGACGTTGATAAAATAAGAAAATTTATTCAAAAGGAAAAAAGATGTGATTTTCCTTATTTAGCAGGAACAAAGATATGTAATTACTGGTTATACGTAATATGGCAATATACTGATAGGGAGTATAAAAACATAGAAAGCCTAACCGTTGCTCCAGATACACATGTGTGTAAAGCAACACTTAGATTAGGTTTAATAAATGAAGAAGAATTTAATTCTAATAATGTTCAAAAAATAGTAATTGATAGATGGAATAAATTATTTAAAGGAACAAAGTATAAGCCAATTGATATTCATACTGCATTATGGTTATGGAGTAGAAATGGTTTTAAGGAGATAAAATGATAGAAAAAGTACAAGAAGAAGTTTATAAGTTATTAAGTAGTGATGATTCAGGACATGATATGAGTCATATTAATAGAGTTTTAAAATTATCATTAGAATTTTCAGAAAAAGAAAATGCTGATAAGACAATAGTATCTTTAATAGCATTATTACATGATGTAGATGATTATAAATTATTTGGAAATGAAAGTGAAGAAAAATTATTAAATGCTAAAAGAATTATGGGAGTTGCAAAGATAGATTTTGATACACAAACTAAGGTGTTGTCCGAACTTGATTGTATAGGATATAGTAATTTATTAAAAGGAAAAAGACCTACATCAATAGAAGGTAAGATTGTGTCTGATGCAGATATGTGTGATACGTTAGGAGCAAATGGAATACTTAGGATTTATAAGTATAGTTTAAAACATGGAAAACCGTTTTTTGATAAAAATATTTTCCCAGTTGAAGATATGTCAGCTGATAAGTATACTAGAAAGTGCGCAGATTCATCCGTTTGCCATATATTTGAGAAACCTTTAAAACTTAAGAAATTAATGTTTACAGAAGCAGGTTTTAAGGAAGCATCTAAAAGGCATCAAATGATGGTTGATTTTCTATACCAGTTATTCGATGAAGAAAAAGCAGATGATTGGAAGATTTATTTAGATAAATATTTAGAAAAGGAATATAAAAATGAATAATACTACTTTGATATTTAAACCTATTATTGATAATAAAGATTTAGTGCCCAAATGTATATATGATTTTGTAAATAATTGGACTGAAACTGAAAAAAGAAAATTTTTAGTTGCAGAAATTAATCCATTATTTGCAGATGGAAATGGATTATGTATGCAGTATAAAATTGATAAAAAATGTGGTTATAATTGTCTTATTGTGGAGTGTAAAAGGAATGACATAGTAAAATATTGTGCCTTAGTTGTTCCGATTGGTTATAAATATAATATGGGAAGCGTAGTAAGAAAATATATGAACTCAAGGGTTGTTTCTGTAGCGCCATTAGAATATGTTTTAGATAGAACAGGAATGGAATATGGAAGTATAACTCCTATCGGCTTACCTAAAGAATGGAAAATATTAGTTGACTCTATGATAAAAGAACAATCTCAAATTATTATAGGTGGCGGCTTAGTTAAGTCAAAAATCTCATTACCAGTAGATCTATTTCTTAAACTTCCTAATGTTGAAATAGTAGAAGGAATAGCAAAAGAAATTTAATAATAAGGTAGGAGGTAGCATATGCCAAGTTTTAATATACATTTAGCAGTAGCTAAAAGATATATAGAAAAACATAATGATATAAAAAATACTTTGGATCTTTATAAAGGATCAATTGCACCAGATTTAACAAATAATAAAAACAATACCCATTATACAGCGCCAAGAAAAGATAATGATACTATGAGTATTCAGTTAACAAAAAAAGTCCTCCTTCCTAGAAAGGAAACTAAAGTCTTTATATAAAATAAAAACTCACGAACCTTTTATAGGCCGTAAGTTGTTTTCAAATGGAGCGAGTGTCGTAGATATCTACAACTTTTCTTCTCTAGTGATATAAATATCACTCACTACCAATAATATACCATAAAGATTAATAAATTCAAATACTTTATTTAAATTTTTTTGTTAGTTAGTTCTATGTTCGAAATGTAGTAATATTGCGAACATTGTAAATAATTTGTGGAACTTATAAAAATATGATATAATTTAGTAGGAGGGATAATTATGGACGAGAAGGAAATTTTGGCTATAAAATTAGGTTTTGAATCAGCAGAAGAAATGGAAAAATATCATGATTTATGTAGAGGGGATATTAAAGATGGCATTATCATGACAAAAGAAGTATGCACAAAACATATTACTGGAAGTGGGTTTGAAGACTTATTAAACGCCCCACGAGAAGAAAGATTAGAAAAAAAGATTTTCTTTGATTTTGGTGGATTAGTCGAATGTGCAAAAATGGGTGATAATGAAAGTGCACAACAACTTAAATCTTTAATAGATTTTGAATTATCAGAATTAAGTAAATGCTATGATGCTAAAGAACAAAAGACATTATAAAAAATAAAATAATTGCAATATTTTATCAAGAGCAGACAAAAAAAAGATGATTACATATCAATTTCGTAATCATCTTTTCCTTTGTTTTTATCGTTTTCTTTATTCCAAATATAGTCATCTTGAATTGATTCAATAGTTTTATCACTAAATATTCCATGAGTATATAAATTTTTTGAAAAATTCCAATAATCTTCACGTTCTTTTTCTTTTCCAAACATTTTATCTTTAATAAATTTAACTAATCTATCAAATAAATTTTCAAAAAAATTAATAGTATTTTGTAATTTAGAATTTTTTTCTTTAAGATCATCAATTTCGTCTTTCTGTTTATCTACTTTCTTTTCAAGTGATTTTACTTTAATATTTAAAGCATTATTATTTTCAGTTAGTATTTTAACTTTTTCTCTATTTTCCTTTAATTCAATTTCAACATCATTTAAAGTGATAGATAGTTTTTGCATTTTCTTATATTCTTTATTAGTTGAATCTACTTGCTGAATAAATTTATCAATTTTATCTTTATCAGTTTGTTTAATAACATATTTGTCTTTATTCGTTAAAGTAGTTTTTAAATTATTAATTATATCTTTAACTTCATTAGAATTATTATCTAGTTCTAATGATTTTTTATTGGCAATTTCTAATCGTTCTTTATTTTTTGATAATTCTTCTTGCATTTCAATATAGTTTCCCATATCTTTAACATTTATATCTTTATTTCTACCTTTTTGTTTAGTTTTTAATACATTATTTAAACCATATTCTTTATTAAAATTAGCAATACATAAAATTCTCATTTTATCTTGCAATTCTATTAATTTTGCTTTAGTAAATACATCAGATTTACCAACTTGTTTAGACATACCATTTTTGCTTTTATATTTAATTGGAACACCTACGATATGCATATGTGGACTAGTTTCATCATAATGAATAATTGCACTTGCTACTTTAAAGTTAGGAATTAAAGTTTCTAAATCTTTAACTTGTTCTTTATATACATTAGACATTTTATGCTTAAATTTATCATCTTTGGTATCCCAATATTTTTTATCTCCAAGTTCTATAATAATTTCACAAGCCAAATCATTTTTAGAATTATCACTAATCTTTTTAAAGTAATCATCTATTTTTCTATCATCTCTTGTTTGTTTAGAATTGTATTCTAATCTTGCTTCTTCAAACTCATCTTTATATAATTTTTGAACATCACTATATAAAGAAGTTGTCCCTCTAACTATTTCAATTAAGTGTTGTTTGTCATCATACTTACGATAATTATGTTTATCAACACGAGATAATTGTCTAGCATTTTGAATCGCATTATTTGATAGAGAAGTAGTTCCACTAGCATTAGATTTTGCTCTTGCTCTTGATACATTTTTTCTATTCTTATCACTACCCAAATGTAGTGAATAAGCAAGTTCTGACATATATAAATCACATCCTCGTATAATCAATCTTAGGAGAAATCCTATAGATTGATTTTTTCTTTCTATTA
>CANEGO010000012.1 GCA_947427095.1 uncultured Clostridium sp.
GGAGGCGATAATATGAAAAAGAAAGATTTGTTAATCTTTGCTTTGATAATTATTATCTTACTACTTATATTATTGCTATTTGTAGTTTTAATATAAAAAGAAAAATCACCTAACACGTAGTTAGGTGACACCATTTTTATGGCAACACTCAACACGCAAATATTAAGTGTTCCTCTTTTATTTTATGAAGTTTCCTTCATCTGTATTCATAATAACATAAAATATTAATTTAATCAATATTCACTTTTATCCTTTTTATAATTTTTACTTCTAATTATTTAATACTTTTTTATTATACATAAAACAATCATTATCATGGGAATTAATAATACCAATTGCTTGCAAATAAGAATAAATAATGGTTGTTCCAACAAACTTCATTCCACGTTTTTTCAAATCATTAGAAATACTATCTGACAAAGTATTACTAGTCTTATCATTTTCATAGATTATTTTATCCTTAGTAAAAGTTTTTAAATAATTATAAAAAGATCCATACATCTTTTTTATTTTTATAAAGATTTTAGCATTATTAACTGATGCATTTATCTTTAGTTTGTTTCTTATTATATCTTTATTTAATAATAACTCATTTACTTTTTCTTCTTTATAATTAGCTATTTTATTGACATCAAAGTTATCAAACGCCTTTTTAAAAGCTTCTCTTTTATTAAGTACGCATTCCCAAGAAAGTCCTGCTTGAAAAGACTCTAATATCAACATTTCAAATAAATAAAGATCATCAAAACGAGGCCTACACCATTCATTATCATGATAATCCACGTATAATGGGTTATTTAAATTACACCAAAAACATCTTTTTTTATTATCCATATATTCGCCCTTTTTAATCCTGTTCTTTTATTTTAATGCCCTCAAGTTCTAACAATTTTATTTTTTTATCAAGTCCTCCGGCATAACCAGTTAATCTTCCATCTGATCCAATAACCCTATGACACGGAATAATAATTGATATGGGGTTTTTCCCTACGGCAGATCCTACCGCTCTAAGAGGTGCATTTTTCTTATTCATTTTTTTAGCAATATTATTTGCTATTTCCTTATAAGTTGTAACCTTTCCATATGGTATGTTAAACAGTTCTTTCCATACCAGTATTTGAAAATCGGTTCCAATTAAATCTAATTCTATTCTATTAATATCTGGTTTCTTTTCACCAAAATAATCATCTAGCCAAAGCTTTGTTCTTATCAATATAGGTTCTTCATCATTTAAAATTAAATCATCTTTTATTTTTCCCAAATAATGCTTTTGACCTTCTAACCATAATCCAACTAATTTATTTGATTTACTAACTAATAAAATTTTACCAAGTGGAGAATTATAATAACTCTTATAAAACATAATCTTCTTTCCTTAACTAAAATAATCATAATCTTCTATAAAATCTATAATAATTATATCATTTAAAACGCAAAAAACAAACCTACCATTAGATTCGTTTTTGTCTTTTATTATATTCTTTCAATTCGCATAAAGTTAGTTGAACTATTCTTTGGGAAACCACCAGTAATAATAACATAATCACCACTTTTTAAATCAGTAAACTTTTTAGCATTATTAATTGCATCATTTACTATTTCATCAGTTGTATCAAACACTTTAGTAACCTTAGGATAAACTCCAAAGTTAAGAGCTAAACTTCTTGCTACTTTATCAGAAGTACAAGTTGCTAATATAAGATTATTACTTCTTAAATTACTAATTACCTTTGCAGTAGCACCTGACATAGTTGCCGCAATAATTAGTCTTGATTCAAGAAGGCTTGCTGTTTCTACAACGCTTGATGATATAGCCCCTATTTCATCTTTTGTAACATTATCAAAATTAACGTTATCTTCTAAATATTTTTCGGCATTTTCACAAATATCTCCCATGTATTTAACAGCTTCTTTAGGATATTTACCGGTTGTAGTTTCACCACTTAACATAACAGCATCCGTTCCATTTAAAACAGCGGTTGCTATGTCTGATACTTCCGCTCTTGTAGGGCGCATATTTTTCTTCATGGATTCTAGCATCTCGGTTGCTACAATTGCAATTTTTCCTTGACGTCTTGCCTCATTAATTATTAGTTTTTGCAAGAAAGGTAACTCTTCCATAGGAGCTTCAACACCTAAATCTCCGCGCGCAACCATAACACCATCACTTACTTCTAATATTTCTTTTATGTTTTCAATTCCCGTCATACTTTCTATTTTAGAAATTAATAAAACATTACTATTACGTTCTTTAAGAATATCTCTTACCTCAAGTACGTCTTCTTTAGTCGATACAAAAGAAAGTGCAATAAAATCAGCTTCGTGTTCTACAGCGTATATAATGTCTTCTTTATCAATATCGCTAATAAATGGAATATCTAATTTAACCCCTGGAGCACTTAAACTTTTTTTGTTACCTAATACGCCTCCAACAATTATATTACAAGTTACACCATCTATTTCCTTTGAAACAACCTCTATTTTCATTAAACCATTTTCAAGTAAAACAACATCTCCAACATTAAGTGAATCTACCGCTGTTTCATGATTAACACTAAAACGTTTATCATTTCCTAAACAGTCTTCTTTTACCACCCTAATAGTTTTGCCTTCTACTAAATTTATGGACCCATTTTCCATCATTCCACATCTAAATTCAGGCCCTTTTGTATCATATAAAATAGCAACATTTCTACCAGTTGCTTTTCTTACCTCTTTTACTGAAGAAACAACTTTTTCTCGTTCTTCTATAGTAGCATGAGAAAAATTTATTCTAGCAACATCCATACCATTTAATACCATTTCTTTCATAACATCAGGGTCGTAACTACTTGGTCCAATGCTACATATAATTTTAGTTTTTTTCATAAATACACCTCTTTTATAACTTATTACAAAAAATAATCAACTTAACCATTTTATACATATATTTAAAAAAAAATCAAGAAAAATTAACTTTCTTGATTAAAATACCAAATACCAAGCTTCCCTTTAGCAGGAATTACTTTATCTAATAATTCTACATTTTCTAAAACCCACGCATATCTGCCTATTTCATAATGCCCACAAAGATATTCCATCTTATCTTTTTTTATGTTATTAATAAATTCTTCATCCATGTATATACAATCTTTAAGAATTGCTTTGCATATTATACTTCCCTGCTTAAAATTATAATTTTCGGGTAATAAATTAAGTAGTTTTTCTTTTCTTTTTTTATCCTTAATAATATTTTTAGTTAAACTAGCATGTATGTATATTTCTCCACGATAATTAGTTTTCCAACTTCTCGTTTCTATCTTTTTTATACCAAGTGAAATTAAAGATGCAAAAGGTTCCTTAATGCTTAATACCCTCATTATACATTAATCTTTTCTATCATTTTAAAATAAACTTTTCTTATATCGGATTTGCCTTCTGGAGACAAATTAACGAAATTAATTCTGACTTGGTACCCGCTATCCATCGACATCATAATACTAACACTTGCCTCATGATATTCAATTGCACTTGAAGATATTGATCTATATGGAAAAAAATGAATTCTTTTAGTCTTTCCAAAAATACCTCTAACATCAAATAAACGATATTGAAACTTATTTAACAATACTACGTCACCATTATTTAAAGTTGGCTGCATTGACGGGCCTATTATTTGCTGTACTAATGCAACATATATTACAATAACTAACACTATTACTATCGTTAATATATATTTTAAGGAATCCTTTAAAAATTCTGTTGTACTTATAACCAATCCTTTTTTCTCATTTATTCCTATTATATTACTTCAATATAATTATAAACTAAAAGTAATAACTTCTATATATTTATTGAATAAATTTTACATTTATATACAAAAAGAAAGTACGATAAATAGTACTTTCTTTAAAAAGTTCATAAAATTATTTTTTCTTAACCTTAGAAACACCAAAGTCATCCTTATTATTTAAATACACTGGAACGTTATTTACATACACATATGTTTCAAATTCAAAACCACCATTTTTCTCATAATCGTAATCTAAAATATCATAGTTTTCTATTTTTTCAATCTCTTTAGTACCATTATCTCCATATAAGAAATCAAAATTTCTATTTATAAATATCAAAACATGTTTGCCGGTATCATACTCTCCATTTAGCACTTCTTCACTATAGTTTTCATCTATTGGAGTACCAAAATCATCTTTATTATAAGTAACTGGTGTTATGTTTTCATACGTTATAGTTTGAAATTCAAAACTTTCAGTTTTGTCATAGTCATAATCAATTACTTTATACCCCAAAGGCGAGTCAATGCTCATCATCGTATCTTTTCCCCATAACGGATTATAACTTCTATCTATTACGACTATTTTATGCTCTCCCACATCATAATAACCCTTTGATTCTTTCTTTTCTAAATTAATAGGAGTTCCAAAGTCATTTATATCATCAACGATAACATCGCAAGTATTAACATAAGTAATGGTTTCATATTGAAAGTTTTCGCCCTTATCATAATCATAATCCATGATGTCATATCCTTCTGGTGCCGATAAACACATTTTATCATTCTTTCCGAAAAAGGGATTAAAACTTCTATTAATATCAGCGATAACATGGGTTCCAGCTTTATAAACATTAGAATCCTGATAAGTAATTCCATCTACTGGAGTACCAATTTTATTTCTATCATTAGTTTTTATCTTTACTGTATTAATATATACATAATCGTCAAATTCACGACGAATTTCAGCATTTCTGTCATAATCATAGTCAACTATTTTATAACCGTTGGGAGCAGTTAATCCATAACGGCCATCTTTTCCCAAAAACAATTGAAAACTTCTTTGAACATCAATTATCTCATGTTCTCCTACATCATAAACAATTTCTTTATCGTTACCTCCATCGCTTTTAGAAGCTTTGTTTTGGCAACCCGCTAAGGAAATCGTCCCTGTACCCGCCAAAATTAAAGCAATTATTCTTTTTGTTAATTCCCTTCTTTTTTGATTTTTACTTTTCACTAGTATCACCTTTCTTTTCGTGTATTATACCAAAGATAAAACAAAAATCAAGTATTACTCATTTCTAAATGCTTCAACCGGATTTTTTTTACTAGCCACTTTGGCTGGAATGTAACCACCAATCAAAGTAAGTACAATATTAAATATTATTAATATAATCGCATGATTTAAACTAAACACAGCTAAGTTTTTCAAATCCGTTAAATTATACAAAATATTATTTACTGGAAATAATATTATCCATGTAGCTACTATTCCAAATAAACCTGATAAAGCCCCTATTATTAATGTTTCAGAGTTAAATACACGAATAATATCTTTTTTCCTAGCCCCTAAACTTCTTAGTATTCCAATTTCTTTAGTTCTTTCTAACACTGATATATAAGTAATTATACCTATCATTACCGATGATACTATTAAAGATATAGAAGAAAATGCTACTAAAACAATTGTTATACCATCCATAATACTATTTGATAAACCTACTATTTCGCTTGCATAATCAGTATAAATTATTTTATCAAACTCGTTTTTTTTTTCGTTATACATATCTAAATACTCTATTATTTTATTTTTACTTTCAAAATTTTTAGGATAAATATACATCATTATAGGAACGTCATTAGCGCATAACATAGAAAGAGCTTTCTCTTTTGTTATTCTAGCCTGCTCAAAACTAATACCTCCCATAAATGCTAATTTATCTATATTTTTTTGTACTTTTACAATATCACTTTCTTTATTATTATTTACTATTCTATTAATCAGAGTATTAGAATACCCTATTTTAGATACATTATTTGTTTCATTAGATTCAGTAAAAGAATTCATAATGAAATCCAATTCATTATCTTTTTTTCCTCTTACAATGCCTGTTATTTTAAGTTTAATATTATTAGCATTATCATATAATTCCTTACTAGCCTTATTTTCAATAAATATATTATTGCCAATATTTTTATAATAATCATTATTATTAATTAATTTAAATTCTTTTCCAACAATATCCTTAAAATTTATTTTTTTCTTGTCCTTATTAACATATAGCATATTTAAAACTTCATCATCAATTCTATTTTTGCTATCCACTATTAAAACAACATCGGTTTCAGATTTTGGATAAGTTCCCGCTAGTAAATCATAATTATCTTTTAAATAAGACTCTTTTCCTAAATCAACTGGTAATTCTATAAAATTAATTATGCTACTATTAAATACATTATAATCATTGCCACTATTAGAAATAACGTTAAAACAATTTAATCTATAATAAGATATCGCACTTACGTAATCATGGTTTATTTTGTTTATATAGTCTATATAATCACTTGTAATTTTATTTTCGTGTACTTTATTATTTTGCTTTGAATTATATGAATACAAAGCGTCATTCTTTGAATATTCTTCTTTATCATCATTTTTTATTTGTGATCCATCAATGTTTGATACCATATCAGTTATTATAATTGGAAAGGATGACATGGTATTTTTTTCATAATCTTCTATTTGTTTTTTAAAACCATTTGATATAGATAAAACAAGCGCTATACCAACGATGCCTATACTTGAAGCAAAAGAAGTAAGTATGGTTCTACCTTTTTTTGATTTAAGATTATTTAAACTTAAACTAATTGCGGTTAAATAGTTCATTTTTGTTCTTTTTATTTTAAGTTTATTTTTACTCTTTATATTACTTAAAGGGTTAGTGTCACTAACTACATTGCCATCACATAGTTTTATTATTCTATTAGAATACTTATTTGCTAAATCATCATTATGAGTTACCATTATAACTAGTTTATTCTTTGATATTTCTTTAATTATTTCCATTATTTGAATGCTTGTTTTAGAATCAAGTGCCCCGGTTGGTTCATCCGCTAAAATAATATCCGGATCATTAACTAACGCTCTTGCTATTGCAACCCTTTGCATTTGTCCACCTGATAATTCACTAATTTTTTTGTAAACATGATTTTGTAACCCAACTTTTTTTAACGCCTTTAAAACTAATTCTTTTTTATTTTTTATACCGTTTAAGGTGAGCGATAGTTCAACGTTTTTATAAACGGTGAGGTGTTCTATCAAATTATAGCCCTGAAAAATAAATCCAATACAAGAATTACGATAAGAATCCCAATTATAATCCTTAAAATATTTGGTTGATTTACCATTTATTATAAGCTCTCCTTGTGTATAACAATCAAGTCCACCAATTATGTTCAAAAGGGTCGTTTTTCCGGACCCAGATGGGCCTAATATTGAGACAAAATCACTTTTATTAAAACTTAAATTGATATTATTTAATGCAACGTGCATCATATTGCGTGTTTTGTATACTTTTTTTATGTTTTTTAAAGTTATCATGTTAATATTCCTTTCAGTTATATCATTCTACGTAACTTTTTAAAACCCTCAAAAAATATTCAATACACTTTAAAAAAATACAATTAAGTAGTATAATTATATAAGGTAGTTTGGAAGTGATAATATTACTATTTATATTTATTTTTTATTATTTATAACATACTCACTAATTGGATGGATAATCGAAATAATAACTGAATACATTCATCATAAAAGGTTTGTTAACCGCGGCTTTTTAATCGGTCCATATTGCCCGATTTATGGCGTTGCTGCAGTATTAATGATTTTGCTATTAAACAGATACCTAAAAGACCCAATTGCACTATTTGTCATGGCTGTTGTTATCTGTTCAGTCATCGAATATTCTACAAGTTTTATAATGGAAAAATTATTTAATGCTAGATGGTGGGATTATAGTAACAACAAATTCAATATCAACGGCAGAATATGCCTAGAAACAATGATTCCTTTTGGATTTGCTGGCCTTATCTTGATGTATATGATTAATCCTTTAATAACTAAATTTTTATTACTTATACCAAACGTTATATTAAACGTTATAGCAATAATTATTTTTATTTTATTTTTAATTGATAACATAATTTCTTTTAGAATAATATTAGGATTTAAAAATACTACTTTTATCCAAGAAAATGATAACACCGCCGAAATAACATTAAGAGTTAAAGAAGCATTAATAAAAAAATCTAAGTTTAGCAAACGATTAATAAAATCTTTTCCTAACTTAAAAATTACTAATAAAATTAAAAATATAAGAAAGAAGTAAATAAAACTGTCTTAAGAAAATCTTTTCTCAAGACAGTTTTATATTAGTTTAATATCCTAAATCTTTAATTACTTTATTTAAATCACCTTTATATTCAATATTAACCGAAGAATATAAAAGCGTATTATCTACCCTTGTAATTAAATTATATGTGTCACTAAGTTGCTGGGTATATTTCTCGTATGATTCCCCAGTTTTTTCTTTACCTTTAGTCTTATTACTCTCAAAACTTTCTTTGTTGTTTTTGTAAGCCTTCTTTGCATCTTCCTCATTAACAAACACATAATATTCAATTTGAAATCTTCCGTTATTAGCAGATGCAACATAACTTATACTTTTATCTTCCATTTGACTAGTAGCATCAGTTATAGAAAAACCATTGTTAGATAACTTAGTTGTAATATCATTTGATGTTAAGGCCTTTTTATCCCCACAAGCACTAAGTATTAAAGCCATAAATATAAAAATAAATATCTTAAAAAAACGTTTCATTATATCTTTTTCTCCAATCATTTTCCAAAGTATTTTTTAATTAACTTATTAAGTTCAGATACATTTATAGGTTTTGATAAGTATTCGTCAAAACCTTCTTTTAAATACATTTCCTTCATACCGGTTATCGCGTTTGCAGTTAAAGCGACAACTGGTGGAATATTATAACCTTCTAGTTTCCTTAAAACATGCAAAACCTCTATCCCATCCATTTCTGGCATCATATGATCTAAGAAAATTATATCATAATTCGTTCCTTCTTTAATTTTATATATACAATCCTTACCAGAACTTGCGGTATCAACATCAAAATTATAAGGGCCAAGAAGTCTTGTTGCAACCTTTATATTAAGTTTATTATCATCTACTATTAAAGCTTTTTTACCAGTACAATCAGCATAATTAATTTCCTTATCATCACCTTGAGGTTCAGATATTGAACCTAATTTTTTCAAATTAATAATTTTTTGTGTTACATCTACAAAAAACGTTGTTCCAACCTCATACTCACTTTCAAACCAAATTTTGCCGCCCATTAAATCCACGTATTTTTTGGTTATTACAAGTCCTAAACCAGTTCCTTCAATCTCGTTTTGAGTGGCTGTATCAAGCCTTGAGAACTTTTCAAAAAGTTTATCATAATCTTCCTTTTTTATACCATAACCAGTATCAGATATTTTAAAATGTAAAGTTACAAAATCATCTTTAACATCACCGGTTACCATAAGTTTTATTTTACCAACTTCGGTATACTTAACAGCATTAGTTAAAATGTTTAATAAAACCTGAAATAATTTAGTTGAATCTCCATGTAATTTTGACGGGATGTTATTGTCTACTTCCATGATAAGTTTAATTGGCCTATCTGCGATTCTTGCCTCTACTATACTTGATAATTCCATCACGATACTACCAAGCGAATATTCTTTTAAATCAAGAGTTTCTTTTCCGGATTCAATCTTCGAAATATCTAGAATATTATTTATTATATCCAATAAATTATTACCAGCGGACGATATGTGTTTAATATCCGCTCTCGCACTTTCTAAATCGAAGTTAGGATCATTAAGCAAACTCTCACTTAAGCCAACAATCGCGTTCATTGGTGACCTTATTTCATGTGACATATTTGATAAAAAGTCTGATTTTGCTTTATTAGATTTTTCTATTTCATTTTTTACGGTTTCAAGCTCACTGATTATTTTTAAATCGGGATTTTCTATATTAAAGTACAAGAAGAACATCTGCACAGCCGCTCCTATAGGAGAAAAACCAATATGAGGAAATGCAAGCTGAAGGATAAAAATAATTAACAATTCTATTATCATAAGCCATATCGAAACTTTTTTTCTAAGTGGTGCTTGTTTTGCTTTTTTTAGCGTATAAAAAGAAATCATTAGCACAACAAAAGCACAAAAAGAAAGAACAAAGTACGAGGCAGCACCAGGAATATAAGAAATATTAAGTCCATCTATTCTTTCAAATGGAACAAAAAAATACAGTATGCCAGAAGCTATAAAAATAGTAGTAATAATCTTAGTTCTTTTATTCATGAACATTATTTCTATTAAATTATTTGCCTGTAAATTATCCAAAAATACAAGACTGTAATAATATAGCAAACTAAACCAAATAATTCCGGTAAACCAATGAATCCGGTAAATAGTTAAATTCAAAATTTCAATATCTACGTAATAAGCTGTTAAAGAAGCAATTATTTCAGAAATAATTAATACTATTTCTACAACAAGCATGTAACGATATATTTTATTTCTTATAGAAAGAAATCTTTGTTTAGAAAAATATACTATAAATAATAATATTATAAATAATAAACTTCCTATTGTAAGCATTAATCCAGATAGCATATAATTACTCCTTTCTATTCTTTTTTATCACCAAAATATTTAATTATTAATCTATTAAGTTCCTTAAAATTAATTGGTTTAGATAAGTAATCACTAAAACCTTCACTAATGTATTTTTCCTTTAAACCATCATATGAATTTGCGGTTAAAGCAACGACTGGTGGTATACTGTAACCTGATTCAATCAATAATTTCATCGTTGTAATGCCATCCATTTCTGGCATCATATGATCTAAAAATATTAAATCGTATTTTTTCTTCTTAACCATTTCTATACATTCTGTACCACTTAAAGCAGACGAAATATTAAAGTTAAATTGCTCTAGTAATCTACTTGCAAGCTTAATGTTAATTTTATTATCATCAACTATCAAAATATTCTTATTATGTAAGTTAAGAAGCTTATCACTAGAAGATACGTTCATCTTTGAGCTTTCGAAAATATTACCAATCTTAGTGGCAGATGCTACCTTCTGATTTAAAGTAATGAAGTACTTAGTTCCCTTTCCAGTTTCATTTTTAAACTCTATGTTTCCCCCCAACATAAGCATTAACCTTTTGGCAATTATAAGTCCTAACGTTACGCTATCTATGTTATTTTGAGTACTATTTCCAAGCTTAACGAAATCATTAAAATCCTTTTCGAAATCTTCGGTTTTCATAGCATGTCCAGTATTCGAAACAACAAATTGTAAAAGATATAAATCATCTTTTTCATAACCATTAACATCAAGGACTATATTACCATAATTAGTATACTTTATAGCATTTATTAAAACACATATAATTACTTTATATAATTTAACATAATCACCATAAAATTTGGATGGCATACTTTCATTAACATTTATTTTAAATTCTAAAACATCACTATTTATTTTTGAAAAAATGGTACTATTAATCTCAAAGATAAGCGATTCCAAAGAATATTCTTTCTCTTCTTTAACTTCTTTGCCGGATTCTATTCTAGATATATCTAAGATATTATTAATCAAATCCAATAAACTAATACCTGCATCGTGAATACTTTCAGCATCACGCTTTACAATTTCTTCAGTTAATTTTTCCTCTCTTAAAAGAGATTCACTAAAACCAAGAATCGTATTCATTGGTGTTCTTATTTCATGCGACATGTTAGATAAAAATTCAGTTTTAGCTTTGTCTGCTAATATTGCTTCATCCTTAGCTTCTTCTAACTCGTTAATAAGCTTATTATCTTGGCTTTCAATTGTAAAGTATAACGAAACCATAGCAACCGCAAAAATATAAGATAAATCGTTAAAATCGTATCCAGTGGTCCATTGAATGGCGGTTACAGACACAAATAAAATAAAAGCAAAATAAAGAGGTATTTTTTGTTTAAAAGTAACCTTAGTTTTGTTATTTAATAAAGCAAATAATAAAACAATTATCATTACAAATCCAATTAAGTAAAGCACGTAAACAGCACCACCACCAATTACGTACATATCGTTATTTCCACCATAGTAGGTTACCGGAAGCAAACAAGATGAGATAAATAAAAGTAAATCAACGATGGACAAAATAACAATAATTCTTTTTTTATATTTTTTATTTTCTTCCTTTGATAAACCTTTTTTCCCAAGACTCCAAACGTAAACAATTAAACAAGTAACCCATAAAATACACCCCAAAATATACATTCGTGCCAAAACTTCGTTTATCATTCCATGGCTTTGCGCCTTCCACATTGATATGGCAAAAAAAAGTTCTATAAATAAAAGAGACATTGTTAAAATAAGCATAAAACGATAAATCGTATTTTCTAGGCTATCATACTTTTTCTTTGATAAATACATTAACATAATAAGAAATAAAAACACTAACCCACAAATTGTTAATCCTATACTAGGAAATAAGGATAACTGCAAACTAATCCCCTCCTTATCTTAATCATGATATTTTTTCAAATTCGTCTGCAATTTTCATGAAACTCCCAACTATTTTAGGATTAAACATTGAACCAGACTTACTTATTATAACGTCTTTAGCTTTATCGCTACTTTTTCTTCTTAAGTTATTATACATAATTGATACTGCCGCGATTTGGGCTTCCAAAGGAATTTTATCACCGGCAAGACCTTCCGGATAACCAGTCCCATCATAATTTTCATGATAATATTTAGTAATGTTAGTACCATATTTTTTATATAAAGAATCACTAGTCAAACTAAGGATATAATTAATCATTTTAAAACCAAATAAAGGATAATTCTTTATTTTATCCAAATCCTCTTTGGTGAAATCATTAGTTTTACTAAGTGTCATTCTTGGAACTGAATAAAATCCAACATCATAATACATTGATGCTTCAGCCATCTTATTTACTAAATCACTAGTTAAATTATATTCGGGATAATCTTCCATTACCTTGTTTGCAAGTAACGTTATATATTTGTTTACTCTTGCAATATTATCCTTATAATCATATTGATAAGCCTCAATAAAAGGATTAATCAAATCTTTTAATTCTTCATTTTGATCATTTACTAAATCATGCAAAGAATTACTTGATTTGTAAAGATTAATAAAATTTCCAATTCTATGCTTTACAACATCAAAATCAAATGGTTTTTCAAGCATGTCAGCAATATTATAGTTATAAACCCTAGACTTTGTTTCCTTTTCATAATCCCCAGAAATAATTATAACAGGTAACCGTGTTAAATAGTTTTTCTTACTTAAATACTCTAGTACGGCAAACCCGTCTAAAACCGGCATAGTTAAATCAAGAAAAATTCCAATTATATGATCTGAGGAAGTTGAAATACCCTTTTCTTTATTTTCTTCCAAATACTCTAAAGCTTCCTTACCATTGTTAGCGGTAACTATTTTATACGTTCCGTCAAATACCTTTTTTATCATGTTCCTTGTAACCATATCATCATCGACTATCAAAATCGTATCTTCCGTTCTTGAAGTAACGTTTGCATAAGTTTTATTAAGTGATTTTTTTAATTCCGGATAATTACTAGTTAAAACACTAAAAATTGAATTTATGTATTCTTCTAAATTCTTAACGTTAGATAGTTGCTTTTCATCTAAATTGAAAACGTTTTGTACCTTAATAATAGCATCAGACAAAGAATCTATAAGACTATTAAACCTAATTGATTCTTCAACCTTAACATTTGCTTTATTCTCATTTTCACGAGTTCTCAAAACTAAAACAGCCTTACCTGAATTGGTATCTATAAGCATCGATGTATTAGTATAAGTCTTATTATTCAAGGTTTTATATGTTACCGTTATTTTATCCTTCCCATTTTTTCTTTCTTCTTCTAATTTAGGAATAGAAATAGCGTTTACAATAGACTTAAAGTATTGTTCCTCAGTATTGGTTTTTAACTCTTCTAAATACTTTTCCATCGCACTTTTTTCCTTAACGGTAAATTTACCATCAACAATTGCATAACACGTTGCCGTATCATTAAAAACATCAAATAAAAATATGTCTTTTAAATCATCTGATATTAATTTTAAAACGCTTTCTTCTAGCATTTCATAAGTCACAAAAAGCACCTCCCCTTAAAATTCTATAAAGCTTTATACTTGCTAATTATATCCTGTACTTCTTTTACTGCATTTAAAAATTCACCGTAATGTTCGTTTACGTAATTTACATCATTTGCCTTACTAGCCATTTCATGAGAATAAGCTATTTCTCCTAGTTTCATAAACCCAAAACTCCTAGCATTACTTTTCATAGCGTGAACTAAAATCGCATAATTTGGCATATCCCCCATGTTTTTATAATTATCAATTTTCGATAATTCATCTGGCAAACTTTCATAAAAATCATTCATGATTTCATCATAAGTTTCAATTCCCATCATATTTTCAATTGCGGTCGAAGCCTCAACTCCATATTCTTCTAAAAAAGCTATTTTTCCATCAGTATTCATACAAGTACCTACCTTCTTATATTTTCTTATTTTATTGTACAATAAAATAAGAAAAAAAACAATTATACGAGAATATAATTGTTAAAAAAATTGATTAGTTATATCACAAAAAAAATTAAAGATTTATCCTTAAATAATTTACTCCGGCTTCATATAGCTCATTTTTATTCTTATAAATTATCTTCTTATAATTATATATCGTCATAAAATCATCATTACTAATAACTTTATATCTATTTCCATACGTATCTTTTAAATATGAAATATTAACATCATAAATTTTATTTAAGTTAAATTTTGATACCATAACTTCTGGATAAGAATCTATTATAACTTCACAATTTGGATTCTTTTTATACCTTTTAACATAGTTATCAATAATCAATTTTATTTGGGTAACATTAAGTTCATATGAAAGAGTAACCTTTTTAGCACCAATGGAATGTAAAAAAGCAAGGGTATATGAATTTACCACATTAAAGGAAAAATCCGTTTCAAAATCATTATATTTAATTAAGCTACCTACTTCACCTACTAATACCAAATCATTAATTAAAGGATATCTATTCATAACCCTTGGTAACTTTAAGAAAACGTTTTTATAACTTTTAAGTTCGTTATTAGTAGTATATATTACGTCACCATTTTTATACTTTTCATAATCTTCTTTAGTATTTAATAAAATACATTCTTTTTTTATCTGGTTAAAAGAAGGTACCGTTATGTCATACTCTTTTTCACTAAATGGTATTTTATATAACCTTTTTTCATCAAGAAGCAAAAGTGCCTTTCTTCTTAGTTCGTTTATGTCTTTTATATTTATAAAAACATTTGAATCAACGTCTAAATAAAGGCTTTTAACCTTATAAACCGTATTACCAGTTTTAGTTATTTGATTTTCTATAACATTTTTACAAGTAGGATTATTTATGGCTTTTTGAACTACAAAGTTAGAAGTTAAGACAACATCATTTAGTCCGTCGCTTACTTTAATTATCATTTTTTTGTTTTGTTTAGCAACTAATTTCATATCTATTAAAACTTTTCTCTTCTTTGTTTTCAAAGCAGTATCTATCCTATTAATTTGAGAACTATCCGTTGTTAATAAAACATTACTATTAGCTTTAACGAGTTTATCATACTTAATTTTAATAACATCTCCGGCCTTAGCCTTTTTTACTTCATTTTTACCAATGTACATTTTTTCTATTACAAGACCTTTGTCTTTCTTTTCATCTTCTATTCTAAGACCGTCATGAACGTTAATTTCTGCATTAAGTTTTATAAATAAATTACCACTTTTATATTTTATAACTTTACCAACCATGATTCCTTGATGGTTAGGTCGTTTTTGATTAACAAAACCATTATTTTTTTCATCAAAAATAAACCCTTTTGTAAAATCTCTATTAAATATTTTTTTGAGTTCCAAAATATCTTCATCTAATACTTTTAATATCCCCGTTTCAAGATAATTATCAATTACTTTTCGGTATACTTTAGTTACCACGTATACGTATTCTGGTCTTTTCATCCTACCTTCTATTTTTAAACTATCTACCCCTGCTGTTATTAGTTTATCAACGTTTTCTATCGTGCATAAGTCTTTAGTGCTTAACAAATATTTTTCACTACTTAATTTATCACCATTTTGATCATATAAGCTATACATTTTACGACAAACTTGAGCACAGGTGCCACGATTTCCACTTCTTCCTCCAATTAAAGCACTCATTAAGCATTGTCCTGAATAACTTACACATAAAGCACCGTGAGCAAAAACCTCTACTTCTATATCTAAATTTCTTTTTATCTTTTTAATTACATCAATTGAAGTTTCTCTTGCCATAACAATTCTTTTAACTCCCATTTTTTTGGCAAACAAAGCTCCTTCATAATTATGAATATGCATTTGGGTTGACGCGTGTATTTCTAGATTAGGAAATTTTTTTCTTAATAAATCTAGCATTCCTAAATCCTGAATTATAACCGCATCAACGTTATTTTTGTGAAGAAATCTAACATAATTAATAAATGAATTAACTTCCCTTTCATAGACAATAGTATTAATTGTAACGTAAACCCTAACACCATACAAATGAGAGTATTTAATCGCTTGTAATATTTCATCATTTGTAAAATTACCGGCAAAGCTTCTTGCTCCAAATAATTTACCACCCAAGTAAACGGCATCACAACCAGCTTCAATAGCCGCTTTTAAACAGTCCATGTTTCCTGCAGGAGATAAAAGTTCTATCTTTTTCACATAAATCACCCAATAATATATTATCATAATAACAAGCATAAAAATAGAACCTTTAATGGTTCTATTAGTAATTATTTTTAAGTTTAATATAAAGTTACTACAATATCATCAGTAATGGTAGTTCCTTGTTTAATACTTTGGTCATTTACATAACCTGAGGTTTCTATCTTATATTTTATACCTAACATATCAAGGACTATCTTGGCATCTTTAAGTGAATAATTAGTTAAATCTGGCATTACAACATTAGTATCATTAGTGAATATAAATACTTTATCTTTGGTATTTATATTGGTGTTTTTTTTAGGGTATTGGTTGATTACTTTAGAGCCATCGCCAAATACAACATAACTAGCGCCAATCGAATTTAAATCAGTTTTAACATCTTCCGTTTGTTTATTTTTATAATTATTTAATTTATAAGTTACAACTTCTTTATTAAGTTCTGGAGCTTCTTCAAAAATGCCTAAATATTTAGCGGTATCCTTAACGATGGTTTTAACGGTTTCTGGTAAAACCTTAGAATTATAACTTCTTTGCATTGCGACATAAACAATTACTTCTGGATCATCTTTTGGATACATTCCCGCGAAAGACGTTATATAATCATACTTGCCATCATAATACTTTCCTGTTTTTGGATTAGCTATCTGTGCAGTTCCAGTTTTTCCAATAAGATCATAACCATCCATTCTATAGCTACTACCAGTAGTGTCAGCAGCTTCACCATTTACAACCAAATACATAAGGTTTTTAATTTTATCAACAGTTTTACTAGAAGCTACTCGTTCTCCTTCTTTTACCTCAGCCTTATAAGTTGTTTCTCCCGTTTCTCTATTAACCGTTTTCTCAACTATATAAGGACTAAGTAAAACTCCATTATTGGCAATCGCGGTTAACGCTTTTATTTGTTGAATAGGGGTTGTTGTAATTCCTTGACCAAAACCAGCGTTTACAACCTCAACATCGTATTTAAAATTCACTTTACCAGTATACTCGTGTGGTAAGTCAATTCCTGTTAAAGATCCAAAACCTAATTTTTTATAGTAATCCATCAACTCTTTTTTTGATAGGTAATTTTTAATTAAATTAGCAATACAAGTATTAGAAGAAAGCGTATATCCTCTTTGATATGTAATTTCTCCCCAACCAGTTTTATTCCAGTCACTAACCGTATCTTCCCCAATCGTATAAGGTCCAGTTAAACAAGTAGAATAAGCAGGGTCAAAATCAGGGTTAGCCTCAAAAGCCGCCATAAAACTATAAGTTTTCATAACGGAACCTGGTTCATACGTGTATGAAACAAGTGGATTCAAATAATTAGAAATATCTTTAGTATTAGGATTAAAAGATGGAGAAGTTGCACTGCCTAGTATCCTGCCAGTTTTTGCATCCGCAACAACCGCTACCATCCACTGGGAACCAGATTCCTCCTTAGCTTTGCTAACAACTGTTTCAAGTGACATTTGAACGTTTGAATCAATCGTTAAATAAACATCATTACCATCTACTTTTTCTTCTCTTATTTCGTTAGAATTAGGAAATTTATACCCGTTTAAATCCTTTTGATAACGTACGAATCCATTAGTACCAGTCATTATATCATTGTACTGTTTTTCAATGCCCATCTCACCTATCATATTACCATTAGAGTCTGTTTTTGTGTATCCAACTACGTATGATAAGAAAGTGTTGTTAGGATAATACCTTTTATGAGTTGTAATAAAATCAATACCATATAAACCGAGGTTTTCTATAGCCTCTTTTTGAAGTTCCGTAAGCCCCCTACCCTTAGAACCAAATTCAACTTGATAAGCATCCTTATTTAAAATTTCTAAAATTCTTTCTTTACTTATATCTAAAACAGTTGATAACTTCTCTGCGGTGAGTTCTTTATCCACTACGTGTTTAGGAGTTTTATACCCCTCACTTCTAGAAGAATCGAGATAAGCAATAATAGTATAAGAATTAATTGTTTGCGCTAAAACATCACCATTAACATCATATATGTTACCCCTTAGAGCATATAAAGTTTCTTGTTTTGTATTTCTTTTATTAGAAAACTCCTTTAAGTCTATTCCGTCTACTTTGCCGGTTAAGCATAAATAACCCAAACGTAATATCAAAACAAAAAGAAAAAGAAAAAATATTAAAGTAAAAACTTTTGCAGTTACGTTTTTGTTTTTATTTAATATCTCTCTTTTCATAAAATATCACCCTTTAATACGCCCTAGTATCACGATTATTTTTGTATAACAATTATATTATTATTATTATACTCCAATCCGCTTTGTGCCGCAACAAGTTGCATGTTTTCAAGTGATACTAACTCATTTACCTTCATTGTTAAACTTTCGTTTACTTTTTGTTGTTTAGATACTTCATTTTTTAATTTTTCAACTTCTATATTAACTGAAGATAGTTGCGCTTTAAAGAAGAACAAAGAAACAAAAACACAAAAAGCCGTGGTAACCGTTAAGGTTATCATTGTTCTTTCAAACTTAGTTTTTCTTCTTCTTTGTTTTGCCATTTTACGTTCTCCTTTGTTTTATAGCTACCCTAAGGGTTGCGCTTCTACTTCTTTTATTATCCTCTAATTCTTTTTTGCTTGGTTTTATTTTTTTTAAAACCTTAAGTTCCGGTAGATATTCTTCTGGAACAATAGGTAAATTCTTAACAAGCTCATAGTTTCCCATTCGCTTATTAAAAGAATCCTTACATATTTTATCTTCTAAAGAATGAAACGTTATAACCGCGATAACACCACCAACATCTAACAAATCAATGGCATCATTAATTGCAAGCGGAAGTACGCTTAGTTCTTTATTAACCTCTATTCTTATAGCTTGAAACGTTCTTCTTGCAGGATGAGTAAGCCTTTTATATTTTTCGGGTACCGAGTTTGAAATAACGTCAACTAATTCAAGCGTTGTTTCGATTTTTTTTATATTTCTTTTTCTTTCTATACCCTTCGCTATACTACTCGCGTATTTTTCTTCACCGTATTCTCTTATTATTTTCACCAGTTTTTCATATGGATAAAAGTTAACGACCTGATAAGCAGATAACGTATTATTTTGATCCATTCGCATGTCAAGTGGTGCATCGACGTGAAAACTAAACCCCCTTGCACCATCGTCTAACTGTGGTGATGACACACCTAAATCAAATAGTATCCCATCTACCTTAACTATTCCTCTTTTATTTAACTCTTCTTTTAAATTAACAAAGTTACTAGGAATAATTTCAAAATTAGAACCGATTTTACCAAGTACGTTCTCACTAAATTCTCTTGCTTCAGCATCTTGATCAAAAGCATAAAGCATCCCTTTTTTTAATCTTTTTAAGATTGCACTAGAGTGTCCAGCATAACCTAACGTACAATCAACGTAAACGCCATCTTCTTTAATATCTAAAGCCTTTATAGTCTCATTCAAAAGAACACTTATATGTTTCATTTAAACCTCCACTTTAGAAAACAAATCTTCTGCCAAATCTGATATGTCATCAAAATTCTCATTAAAGTAATTATCAAAGGCGTCTTTTGACCATATTTCAAGTCTGTCGTTCACTCCTATAACCACGCATTCTTTTTTTATGTTTGCGTAGGTGACTAACGGAGTTGGTAGAGCTACTCTTCCTTGCTTATCAGCTTGACACTCTATAGCACCGGATAAGAAAAATCTTAAAAATGCCCTAGCGTCTTTTTTTGTAAAAGGAAGTGTTTTTAAGTTTGAAATGATGTTTTCCCATTCCTTTTTAGAATATACGAATAAACACCCTTCTAGTCCACGGGTAACAACAAAAGTATCCCCTAATTCTTCACGAAACTTAGAAGGCAAAACTATTCTTGCTTTGTCATCAACGTTGTGATGATACTCTCCCATGAACATATATATCCCCCACATTCTACCACTAGATTCCACTAGCTACCACTATAATACCATATTTATTAATCAAATGTCTATATAAAATAAATAAAAAAAGCATCAAAAAATGATGTTTTACGTCAAATAAGCATAATTATTTTTAAATATACCCCTATCATTTTTTTCATAATAATGTTAGAATATTTATATGATTAAAAATATATTAATTGGAATCATAAACATGTACCAACGAATTCCAGGGCAATTTCACGGTTATTGCAAGCATGTTCCGTCTTGTTCAGAATACACAAAAGAAGCGATTAAAGAATATGGTGCAATAAAAGGAAGTATTATGGGGATAAAAAGAATCTTAAAATGTAATCCGTTTGGAACTTATGGATATGATCCCGTACCAAAAAAGGAGAATAAAAATGAAAAATAAAATATTAATAATGGCGAGCATAGGGTTGGCTCTTTTAACTTTATGTGGCTGTTCAAAAAAAGAAAACACAAGTTCAATGACAGCATACACAAGTGTCTATCCGGTAGAATATATATTAGATAATCTATATGGTGATGAAATAGCTATATACGGAATATATCCGGACGGAATAAATTATAAAAAATACGATCTTACTGATAAGCAACTAAGCGACTATAGTAGAGGAGATTTATACGTTTATAATGGTACTATTCAAAAAGAAAAAGATTATGCAGTAAAACTGATAAATAAAAATAAAAAAATTAAAATAATAGATGCTTCACTTGGAATGAGTTACACTAGTGATGTTTCAGAAACTTGGCTTAACCCAGCTAATTACTTAATGATGGCATCAAATATAAAAAAGGGTTTAGAAGAATACATTAATGAAAAAATAGAAAAAAAGAAAATAAATGAAAATTATGAGGAATTAAAACTAAGTTTATCAGAAATAGATGCAGAACTTAAAGCAATCGCAAATAGTGCAAGTAGTAATATATTAGTAGTTAGCAACGATGCATTTAAATACTTGGAAAAATATGGTTTTACGGTAATATCATTAGAAGAAAATGAAAACCTAACTGATAAAACTATATCCGACGTAAAAAAAATGTTAACAAATAAAATGGTTCACTATATTTTTCTAATAGATGACGAAGAAGAAAGCGAAACTATTAAGTCGCTTAAAAGTTCTTACGACGTTCAAATTGTTAGATTAAATTCTTTAACAACGTTAAGTGCCAATGATAGAAAAGATAAAAAAGATTATGTTAGTATTATGATGGACAATATAAATTCAATTAAGTTAGAGGTAAATAATTAAAGGAACACCAAGGTGTTCCTTTTTTCTATATCAAAAAATTAGTTACTAAATTAATTAATATATCTTTTTCTTCTGGATTAGATTCAGCTATTAGTATTGTTAAAGAAGCTAATGTATTATTATCGATTATTCTTTTATCACCTTTATAAAGCATATTATAGTATTGTAAAAAGTATATGAATAAAGTTGCTGCTATTCGTTTGTTACCATCTATAAATACATGATTTTTAACCGTTAAATAAAGAAAATTAGCGGCCTTCTCTTCCAAACTATGATATACATCTTTACCATCAAAAGTTTGATATAAAGTATTTATAATGCTTTTTAACCCTTCATTTCTTTCTAAAGCAAATATATCACTTTCCTCATTAAATCTTAAAGTATTAATTAAATTTTTACAATCTTCATAAGTAATTATCTTATCACTTGTAGTTTCTTTTCTTAATTTCAAAGTCTTATGATCATAATCATCAAGTAAATTAAGAGCTTTAGAATAATTACCTATTACTTTTAAAATACTTTTAGCATCAGCATCTTCTAATCTTTCATCTGCTCTGTTAGCTATCTCAATTAACTTAATGGTCTTCTCTAAATATTCTAATCTTTTATTATTAACCGCATAACCTTTTAATAAATAATCTTTAAGAACTTTATTAGCCCACCTTCTAAACGCTATACCACGCTTAGATTTAACACGATAACCAATACTCAATATCATATCCAAATTATAATATTCTATATCTCGTGACACTTCACGATTACCTTCTTTTTGAACTGTCGCAAATTTTGCGACAACTGAATTATCTAATTCTTCAACTAAAGCATTATTTATATGCTTACCGATTGTTTTGATATCTCTTTCAAATAATTCAGCTATTTGACTTCTATTAAGCCATACAGTATCATCTTTCATATTTACTTCTAATTTTATATCATCTTCTTCAAATAAAATAATTTCATTTTTCACTTTATTACCTTCTTTCCAAATTATATTTTTTAAATGCAAACTAAAGCGTGATGTTTTGTTACCCTAGCAAATAACCTCCTTTTAAAAAATTTTGTATAACCAAATAAATCTATTTATCTAAAATGTTGTTAATCTTATCTATCAATGGTTGATACACCTGATCGTCTGAAATTAATGTAATAGAAAATGTTCTATATCCTATCCTGTTTATAGATGCTCCGCAATGATATACCATTTTATTATCTAATATAAAATATCTATCATGATATGTATTATCATATATAACAGTTAAATTATGGTATTGACAATTATACTTATGTATATCCAAATTACTTAATAATTTATTTTTTTTTGTTATTATTATAACCCTTATTTTTAACTTTTTAATTATATCTAAAACGTTTGTATCAGCATAAGAATCAATTATTACTAAATTCTCTTTTGCATTTTTAAAAATCTCTATTATCTTAGAATAAGCATCATAAATTTGACCGTTAAAATATATTTCATTAACCTTTCTTTTTTCTTCAAATTTTTTAAATGAATTTTCTAATGTTTTAATTTTATTATGATCTTCTAATACTAAGTCATTTATATATTTTTGTTTAATTAAGTTATTTGACAAATACCTTCTCATTGTCACAAAAGCACGCATAATAGTAATACTCATATCCGAAGCGATTCTCGTCCTTAAAATTGTAGCTAACATTGCAACTCCCTGTTCAGTAAAAACCTGTGGTAAAGTTCTAGACATATTATTTAAATTTGTGGTCCCAATTTGGGACTGCAAACTTATTAATTCCTCTTTAGTCAATTGAAAATAAAAGTCTTCCGGAAATCTCTCTACATTTCTTTTAACCGCCTGATTGATGGTTTTTGTTCCATTTACACATCCATAAAGTTTCGCTAAATCGCTATCCAGCATTACTTGTGTTCCTCTTACTTCATAAATTAAATTTTCTATTATAACTTGTTCTTTTAAAACAATCTCGTTTTCCACTTTAATTCTCCTTATTTGTATATTTTTTACTACAAACTAAGGCGTGATGTTTTGTTACCCTAGCAAATAACCTCCTTTGTTTTAAATTTTTCCATTACTCAAATCAATAATTCATCACTTAGATATCTTCGTATAAGCGAAGTTTGGACTTTATATAACATCAACAGTGTATCAAACCCTTGTTCACTATACAATAAAAAATACTAATCAATTACTATTACATTAGTTTTTGATTAGTATTTTCTAATTTTACTAAATATTTATTTTAACTATTTTTTAATAATTCTATTTTCTTTATCAATTACAGCAAAAAATACTAGCTTTCGCTAGTATCTATTCCTGTTTCTATATAATCTTCACCTTTAAATGGTTCTGTTCTTAATAAATCTCTATAATCTTGTTGCCTTAGTACTTCATAAACCATTATCGCGGCACAATTAGATAAGTTAAGAGCCCTTACTTTATCAGTCATTGGAATACGTAAGCAATGATCTAAATCATCTTTTAATATATCAAGCGGAATACCACTACTTTCCTTTCCAAATACTAAATAAATATCCTCACCCTTATTACTATAATCAAACGAAGTATGAGGCTTCTTGCCATACCTAGTTAAGTAATAATAAGTACCTTTATTCTTACTCTTAAACTCATCCCAGTTTTCATAAACGGTATAATTACAATCCTGTATATAATTTGCACCACTTCTTTTTATATAGCTTTCATTCAAAGAAAACCCAAGCGGTTTAATTAAATGAAGGTGCGTATTAGTAGCAGCACAAGTACGCATAATATTACCGGTATTACCAGGTATTTCAGGTTCAAACAATACTACGTTAATCACTTATTACTCCTCTTTCTTTTAGTTCTTTTACAATATCTTTTGAATTTTTTATTGTCGTACAATCAATTATATCTGATATTTCTCCTCCCTCATAAAAAATAAGTTCTGGAGCATATTGATAAACGGGATCAATAATTGTTTCACCATTTATATTAATATATATAATTTCATTTTCCAAGTTATATTTCTTTATTACCGTTTTAAATTTTTTTTCAAAACTCAATGATTCATCATCACTACTGCTTGAAACGTATACTACTGCATTAGGTTGCTCTATAACATGCGTAGATATTTCTTCATATTTTATTTCTGTTAAATAATCTTTCATACCAGAAGTTGATAAAATATCATTTTTTCTATTCTCGTTTAATTTTAAAGCAATAAATAAAACCGCAAGAGTTACTACACATATAACAACTAATAATATAAACTTCTTAGTCTTTTCCTTCATCCTATCCTCCTTAATTATATTTATATTTTAACATATTTATAAAAATGAATAAAGAAAAAGAACTAATTTTTACCATTAGGTCTTTTTTCATTATTATTAATATAGTTTGCCATTGTACTAGTTCTGGTAAAATACGTAACACTGTATTTTTCATATAAATTACTAATATATTCCTGTTTCTCTTTAGATAAATTAGAAAAATCAGCGTTATTAATGATATTTCCGTCAACGTCTAGCAACATATGATAATTATCATACTTACTTATTAATTCATCATATGACATATTGTTACTATTAGAAATGGCGCTAATAAAACTTTTTTCAACATTATCTTGCCATATTATAAAGTCCTTCGCATGTTCATATTCTGCTTCATTAGCAAAATTAAGGTGTCCACAACAATCAAGTTCCCAAATTCTCATTAAATAAAATAATGTCTCTAAGTCTTTTATTTTACCTTCTTTTAAAGCTTTAGCTAAACCTTTATAATATTTACTAGAGAGATTTTTTACCGCTTCAGTTCTAATATCCATTCTTATGGATTCTTTTTCTTCTTTTGTTAAAGTTATTCCTTCTTGCTTCTCATAAAATTTCCAAAAATCATCAACGTCATATTGAGTTATTTGTATTGAGTACATTAATTTTAAAAACTCCATTCGCGAATCTTTATCATTTATGTTAAGCTTCTTAAACATACTATCTAAATCATTTACAAAAGCCGAATTAACCAAATCATTAACATCATAACTATCCTCAAAAATTCTACTTAAATTATATGATCTTATGTAAGAAATTTTTATGTCATAAAGCTTAGGGGTAGCACTTAAAGTCTCTGTCATTTTTAGTTCAGCACTACCTTCTAATAGCCAACTATACCAAAGGGAGTTCACATTCAAAGAATTTACATTTGTTTTATCATAAATTCTGCAAAAGCCAGTTTCTATACCATTCTCATAATTAAAATCATTCGATGCTTTTTGTAATAAGTGCTCTGCTTCGTGAACAAAAATAGTTTTACTAACATCTACATCATCATCGGTATTGTTTCTAAATACCTGCATGTTAGTAAATTTTTTAATCATTTCAGGATTAAATGTTAATATAAAATCTTTATCAGATACAGCAGCACTTTCAGGAGAGGTAGGAAACTTGAAAATTTTTAAGTGAGATAAGGTGTCACTTATATATTCAATATCACCGTAAATCTCCGGATTTTTGTTATATGTTTCAATGATTAAGTTGCAAATATTCAATATTTCTGTCTTAGAAGCTTGCGATAAAAAAGAATTAATTGCGTTTACGTCTTGATTCATATAGGCATTATTGTTACTTATAACGGTATTATATAATTTATACAAATCTAACTGCCCATTACTAATAATACTTGTATCTTTCTTTTTTTGATATAAGGTATTATTATATATTTCTAAAGTGTTTTCAAGATCATAATATTCTGACATACTAAACTCATAATTATAACTTTCTAACACATTAATAATTTCTTTATATTCTTTATTATCTATTCCTATATTAGTACTAATTTTATCAGCAACTATAGCACGTTTTTCGTTACTATGTTCAATATCTAAGTACTTATCATCAGAATCAACATAAGTTTGATTTATAGAAGGTTCAGAAGAAGAACCAGTAGAATAACTGTGAACAATTCCTGCTATAGCTGTTCCAGTAACCAAGGTTAACGAAAGTCCAACAGCAAGTAATTTTTTGCCAGTCTTAACAAGTTTGTATTTTCTTTTGTTTTCCATATAAATTAACTCCTTATTTAAATTATACTATAGTTTATCTTTCAAAAAAAATAAAAGAGTAACAATTTTACTCTTTTTTACATTAAACTATATTATTTCTTTGTTTAATATGATGTACAGGCAGTGTATTAGCCTGAGTTTCAAGATTATTAATTAAACTATTATAATTATCATTACTATTAACTATTAAATTTTCAATATCACTTAAATCTTTTTTTATTTTTCTTAACTTATTTTCCACTTCTTTAAGTTGATTTTTTTTAACAAAATCAAAAGGTATATCAAAATAATCAAAATAATTAACAGCTTTACCAATTAAACTTATCGTATCTCTTAAATTTAAGACACAACCCGAATTTAAACCAGAATAATCTAAATCAACCCTTGCCATTATTTATCCCACTTTCCTACTATATAATTTATATTATTACCAGTATTTTTTATCACTTTTCCATATATTTTTAAATAGTTTCCAAAGCTTATATACGTATTTTTTTCTAATAAAGCTTTAGAAACAAAAGCATTAGCAGATTCCCCGCTCCAAGCCAAACTAGGAATCTTTGATATTTTTAAAAATAAGTCCTCAATTAAATTATTGTATTTATCACACAATAATATTATTTCTTCTCCGCATTCAATTAATTTATTGCCATCTGCATTTATTTTTGCCATAAAAACACCTACCATTTATAAAGTTATTCTAAATTCTCAATATCCTGCTTTATGTTTCTTAGTTTTATATCTATTGAATTTAATACGCTTTTTAAAGACAAAATACAATTAGAAATTTCTTCTTTCTGTTTTCTTATTTCTTCATACTTATACGGAGAACCATTAACTAAATAATAATTTTTTAAGTTTACCTGAGCCATATTTAAGTTATCTATTACATCACTATGAGAAAGAACGTTAATCATTTTAATAACGTTCTCTCTCATATTTTTATACTTATTTTGTTTCCTTGTTAATTCATAAGTATTATTCATAATAATTTCCTATTATCTTCGTTCAGTATAAGTTTGACTTGCTGCTGTAGAAGAAAGTGAAGAAGCTTCTTGCCCAACATCTGATGCTAAAGAAGTATCACTCTTACCATATGCTTCATAGTATTCTTGCATTTTATCACTATAAACAAGTAATGAAGAAACATAAGCATCTGTAATCTCTTTAATTGCATTTAAATATTTTTTGGTTTCCTCAGTAATTTCACCATGTACTGCTTGATTAGCATCAGCATCAGTATTAAGACCATCAGCTACCGTTTGTATATTTTTTACATAGGCTCTAATCGCATCTCTGATAACTGGTACTTTTTGATAATCCATACCAACAAAGGTAGAACCATTTGAAGCTACTGTAAATGCTGCACCAGCCCATCCTTGAACAGTGCTCTTTGCTCCCGATACCCAATCAAAGGCTCCTTGAAGAACATCTACTGCTCTACTTCCTTGAACAAGGTTTACTGCTTTTTGTATCAATCCCATAACACTTTACCTCCTATCATTCTCTTTCTACTAAATTAGCATCCATATCACCAATTTGTGACATAATACCATCTAATTCTGTCATTAGCATACTTTCAATATCTTTTATTTGGTCTGCCATTTTATTAGCTCCTGTTTGAACGTTACTAATAAAATTATCAGCGGCGGTACCTACCCAGCCTGCCCTTACTGCTGTTTCTACATCATGAGTATTGTTTATTGCATCAATAATCCTTCTAAACGTATTCATCTGAAGATCCGTTTTATAAGTTTCCATTCCGGTAAAACTAATACCATGACTTGCATTTTGAAAATCCATATTTTCTACCTACCTTCCTTATACTCTTGCGGTGCATTTAGGTTTGATGCATCCCGCTTAATTTGTTGTGATAAGTCTTCCATGTTCATAGCATACTTTTTCTTTAAGTTAGACAAGTCTTTATTATAACTCATGATGCTTTTTATAATCGTATTATAGTTATCACTAAACTGAGAATATTTACTTCTTAATAAGCTAGCACTAGAACAATCATAATATGATTTAGTTTCAGAAACTAAATCAGTTATTTTGTTAAAAATAACT
>CANEGO010000013.1 GCA_947427095.1 uncultured Clostridium sp.
TAATAAAATTAAAAGGATAATTATTACTCTTTGAAACTTAGTTTCCTTTTTCATAAATATCGCCACCTTTCTATTTCATAAAAAGATGGAAAGCATAACTAACCCATAATAGGTTCTCTCATACTTATTATTAGACATAAATTTTAAAATCCCCCTAAAATTTTATAAAAAGTACAAGAAAAATTAATATCTTGTATTTTTTTATTTTATCTATAATATTTATAACGTTTATTAGGCGGAACCATTCTTTTTATTGATTCTATTTCATCTTTTAATATTAATTCTTTTTCGGAAACTAAAAACTCGTTTGGCTTATATTCCTTATACATTTTTTCATCAACACTATAAATCATTTTTGGAAGTCTAACTATATTAAAATCGTTTAATAAATAGTTGTAAAAAGTTTCATATATATTAAATTCTGATGTAGTTATCGTTCTTGGTATACGTTCAACAGAATGATAACCTAAATAACATATAAAAGTTTCTTTTAATAAATCTAATAGCATTGTATTTATATAATGACTATATTGAGCTTCAAATTTTAAATAATACGGTATTCTATAATTATATTCATACCTTGTTTCATTTTCTTTCATAGGATATAATCTTTCACGTTCGGCACGAACCGGTTTAAAATCGGTGGCAGAAAATTCGAATTCATCCATAAATCGAACATCCTTGCCAAGACCTTTATTAAATAAACCGTTTGAATAACAATTCCTAAAAAATATTAATAAATCTCTATCCATTAAATCAAATTCACTAACTTTATTTAGCCAATTTCTATTCGATTCTATTTTTTCATTTACATCATTAAGTTTTTTTAAAATTTTTTTTAGATCGCTAGCACAAATATCTCTTTCGTTTTTTTCATAGGCCTCATTACCTTCATCGTACTCTCGAAAACGAGTATAAAAAAACTCTTTAAATAAATCTGTAGCATAATTACTATCATGCCCTCCAAGGCCAAAAGGCATAGAGTAATCGATAGACGTCCCAACTGGATTTAAAAATCCAACAAAATTCGGATTTTTAAAATCGTGAGGGGTAATTTCTCCATCGTTAACAATGGTTTTATCAAATGGCAATGTCACTTTTATCATCTCTTTCTTTATTTTTTACGCATCTATACTTGCTTTAGCTAATTTAAATTTATGTTTCTTAATTGGACTTTGAACTGATAATTCATATTTTCTACTTCCTACATTATGTTCTTGTAAAAGTGTTTCATCATAACCATTACAAAGCGGAACACTTATGTATTTTCTTTGTATTAAAATAGGTTTATTATCCTTGTAATTTATTTCATAATTTTTTTCAATAACCTTAGATTCTTTTAATAATTCTGTTGTGGTATTAACCTCTAAATTATGTAATTGGTTAACTAGCATATCCAAATCAAATGTTGCTATATTCTTGTAATTGTCTTTGTTTCTTTTGGCATAATTTTTACATAGATTATAGGCTAGTGAATAAAAACTAATTTCCAAAATAATAGGTATTATGTAGAAATGTTTATTATCTTTTATAATAACACTGGAAAAAATATTAAAAACAGTCATACATAAATTGAACATATGTATTTCTTTAAAAGCCTTTAAACTCGTCATAAAACTTTCACTTGCTTTAATACCCTCTTTGGAATGTCTTATTTTTTCTAACATATCATAATCAATTATAAGTTTCACTAGAATCACTTTCCCTAAATGCACTTATTATAATATAAATACTAGTGCATTTAAATGTCATTTTATAAAGTTATTTACGGTTTCCTTTATTAAATTTAAATCATTTCCCGTAGCTTGGCATGTATTCCAGCCAAGTCTTTTTGCTGTTTCTATATTTTCTTTAGTATCATCTATTAACAATATGTTTTTAGGATTGGTTTTTAACTCTTCTTGGACTTTTAAATAGATTTCATCATTTGGTTTTCTAAGGCCCATTTCAAAAGATAAAAATACATAATCAAAGTCTGATAATCCCATATGTTTATCAATTCTTTCCTTATCTATTAACATTAAATTAGATAATATAGCAATCTTACAATTATTTTTAATGCTTTTAATAAATTCTACTACGTCTTGATATGAATGAATTTTATCATGAGTTTTCCTATAGTCCTCTATAAATTGGTCATAAGATACATTTATTTTAAATTTATCATTTATTCTATCAATCCATTCATATGTATCTTCTAAAGTGCCTAATACTCCCATTTCTTTTCCATCTTTGTTATGGGAACATTTACTAAATATTCTTAATATTTCCTCATCACTATATTCATTAGTATATAATTTTATTAAATCAATACTCGATTGAAAAACAGAGTAAACGTCACAATGACTTTCAACTACTCCTCCCCAATCACAAATAACTACTTTTTCGTTTTTCATATTTCCTCCAAAAAAAAGAGTATCAAAGATACCCTTAAACTATCTTTTCATGATATACCTTATCTAGTACCCCATTAATCATGTTTTTAACTTTATCATCAGAATATTTTTTTGCAAGTTCAACCGCTTCATTAATAGCAACAACCTCTGGTGTATCAGTATATAAAAGCTCATAAAGCCCAACACAAAGTATCGCTTGATCAGTAAGCCCTAGCCTTGAAATTTTCCAATCTTTTAAGTGTTCATTAGCAATTTTAAATAATTCGTTCTTTTTATCTAAAACACCATTTACTATTGTTTTAACAAATTCATTATCAACCGATAAGTTTTCTTTTATAACTTCATCAGTTTCATAAGCTATATTATTATTTTGGTACATAAATATTTGATATAAAATAGTCATAATAATTACTCTTGCTTCATTTCTATTCATTATTTATTACTCCTTACTTAGCTTTCCCATACATTTTTTTCTTAAATCGTCGGTAGTGATAAGTGCACAAAACGCAAAGTAGTTCTGATCTAATTTTACAAAAGTATCATTTATTATTATTTGGTATTTATCAATTAAACTCTTTTCACTTGGGTTTATCATGCCACGGACTAGTCTATTCATGTACATAATACATATTTTATCTAAAACATCCAAAAGTAAAATGGTATTATTATCATTAAAAGTATCATTTAAAACAGGATCAAATCCATCAAAGAACATTTTATTAATTACCTTGTTTTCATTTATTCCCCTACTTATAAATAATTGTTTAGCAAGCGAAATAACTAAATTATAATTCATGTATCCCGCTCTTATTTGAATTTTATCATTACCTATTTGTTCTTCTACGGTTTTCGGCATAATTATTCTGGAAGAATTAACGTCCATGTTATATATTTTTTCTGCAACCATTTCACATATAGCACTTGACATACCAACGTGTTTATCATTAGCTCTTAACACAACTTCTGATACGGCTTTATAAAAATTAATCTGGTAAAATGTATCATTATTATCTTTTAATGCGCCACTTATGTATAAAACATTTCCGTTAATCATATAATAATCCATTTTATTAACGTTATTATAGTTTAAAACGATTAATTTTATTACTTGTGCAAATTTATTAACCATGGGAACAAGATCCTTAGGTTCCAAATATCCTAAGTTTAAACATGCTATAAAGTATTTTCTAAGTAAATTAAATTCATCTTCTTCATACCTAGCGCCATTTTGCTGCATGGCTTGTTCAACAATTGCTTTAATTGGAATTTTTATATCTCTATTTTCTTCATTCATTTTATATCACCCTAACCTTACTTTTCATCCATTTCTTTTTTCAAATCGTATAATACGTTTAATGCTTCCATTGGAGATATCTCAAGTGGATTTATATTTTTTAATTTCATGGCTATTATATCATATTTACTGCTTTCCTTACTAGTATTTTCGAAATCCATACTAATTTGATTAATAGTTTCTTTTTTTCCATCTTTTGACTCATAAGTTTTTAATATTTCATCTGCTCTTTTAATTAAGCTATCTGGTAAATTAGCGAGTCTAGCAACATGAATACCATAACTCTTATCAACACTACCATCTTTAATTTTATGAAGAAAGGTTATGTTTCCATTTTCTTCATGCGCAGAAACATGAACGTTTTTTATATGCTTTTTATTTTTTTCTAAAGACGTTAGTTCATGATAATGAGTTGAAAATAAAGTTATCGCCTTAATATTATCATGGATGTATTCAATTATGGACTGAGCAAGACTCATTCCGTCATAAGTTGCGGTACCGCGTCCTAACTCATCAAACAGAATCAAACTATGCTCAGTTGCCCCTTTTATCGCGTAATTAGCTTCTTTCATTTCGACCATAAAAGTAGATTCTCCAGACACCAAATCATCCGATGCTCCAATACGGGTAAAGATTTTATCAAACACCGGCAAACACGCTTCTTTAGCTGGAACAAAGCATCCTATTTGGGCCATTATAGCAATCATTGCCATCTGTCTCATGTAAGTTGATTTACCAGCCATATTAGGACCCGTTATAAGTTTAAGATACACCCCATCATCAAACGTTATATCGTTAGATACAAACTCCCCATCAAGTACTTTTTCAACAACTGGATGTCTTCCTTCTATTACTTTAACTATTTTATCCTCATTTAATACCGGCCTTACGTAATTATTGCTTTCCGTTACGGTTGCAAATGATTGCATAACATCTAATTTGGCTAGCATTTTGGCGGTTAATTGAATTGTTGGAATAACTTCCTTAATTTTATTTCTAACATCTATAAAAAGTTCGTATTCTAGATTTATTATTTTCTCTTCAGCACCCAAAATCATTTGCTCTTTTTCCTTTAATTCGGGTGTAATAAATCGTTCATTATTAGCAAGAGTTTGTTTTCTTTCCCAGCCAAACTCTTCTTTTACCTGCTTGCTATTTCCCTTTGATACCTCAATATAATATCCAAAAATACGATTATAACCGACCTTAAGAGTCTTAATTCCAGTTCTCTTTCTTTCTTCATCCTCTAATTTAGCGATAAAGTCCTTACCACCTTTTCTTGCAGCTTTCAATTCATCAAGGGTATTATTATATCCATTTTTTATCAAATACCCTTCTTTAATACCAATAGGTGGTTCTTCATAAATACTTTCATCAATAAAGTCGTAGATGCTCTTAAGATCATCAATTAATAAATCAAACCCTAATTCATTTATTATTTCTTTTAATCTAGGCAAAACTTTTAAAGAGGATTTAAGCTGTAATAAATCTCTTGCGTTAGCATTACCAAAAGAAATTCTACCACATAACCTTTCTAAGTCATATACCTCCCCGAGCAAATCCTTTATTTCATCTTTTAGTAAAAATTGTTCTAATAACTTTGATACCATGTCGTATCTTTTTTCTATTTCAGATTTATCGATAAGAGGATTTTCAATCATATTTTTAAGCATTCTAGATCCCATTGCTGTTTTTGTTTTATCTAAAAGCCATAAAAGTGAATACGTTCTTTCTTTTAATCTTAAACTCTCGGTTAATTCTAGATTTCGTTTGGTATGGATATCCATTTTTAAATAAGTCTTATAATCTTTTTTAACTACGTTTTGAAGATGATTCAGGCTCCTTTTTTGTCCGTTTATTAAATAATTTAATAAAACGCAAATAGATGATATAAGCCTAACGTCATCTATATCATTATATAAATGTCTATATTCTTTTAATTCTTTATCCTCTTTTTCATAAGATATAGTAATATTATACTTATTTTTTAACGTACTTATTATGCGAGGATCCACTACACCATTTATTATTAATTCGGATATATTATCATTTACTATTTCGTTTATTATTTTATCAAGTTCATATTCCACCAAAACCGCGATAAATTCACCAGTAGATAAATCAGTATAAGCCAAGGAAAAACAATGCCCTAAATCCTTAAGAGCACCAATAAAGTTATTGCTTTTTGCATCCAACATATCATCTGACATTATGGTTCCTTTTGATACCACCCTAATTACGTCTCTCTTGACAATTCCCTTAGCGTTTTTTGGGTCTTCTACTTGTTCACAAATGGCAACCTTGTATCCTTTATCAATTAATTTATCAATGTATATATTTGCAGCATGATGTGGAACACCACACATTGGTATTCTTTCATCTAAACCTGCGTTTTTACCTGTTAAAGTAAGTTCCAAATCATGTGATACATTTATTGCATCTTCAAAAAACATTTCATAAAAATCGCCAATTCTATAAAATAAAATAACATCTTCATAACTATCTTTAGTTTCTAAATATTGTCTCATCATTGGAGAGACTTTTTGTCTATCAACTTCACTTCTAGTCAAATTAAATCACCTAAGTATTATTATATAATAAATAAGAAAAAAAAGCTATTGATAGCTTTTTAAAATTAATAACTATTTGTTTTTCTTTTTTGAAACACCTTTAAAAGAATAGGAAGCTAAATTAAGTACGTTCGGAACCACTTCTTCCGTAGAAATCATTATTTTTCTTAAATCTTCGTTTACTAAATCAGGAGTTGACACGTAACAATATTCATTTCCTTTATTTTTTTTATACGGGCTTAAAATAATTGTTTTCCCTTTTAGTTCATAAGAAAACTTAGGTAAATCAATATTAATTTCCATGCCTTTATCAGCTAATAAAACAAGCTTTTCGCTTATATCAATTTCTTTGCTAACTACGTATACTCCGCCTTCACTTTTAAAAGTATAGATGCGATTATAACATTTATCAAGTACATCATCACTGGTAATTTCATATGCTTCTTCTATTTTATTTTGATTAATATATTCTTTAAAATATCTAGGAGCTATTAAAGGTCTATAAAATATTGCGTGTGTCTTGTTAACATTCAAAAACTTAACGTAACAAAGCTCACCTAAAATCTCACCTTCGTTACAATCCCGTTTAAAAACAAGGAGTTTTTTTTCATTTTCCTTCATATTAAATTCTCCTTTTTAATAAGTTATATAAATAGTTTATTTATGGAGAATAAAAAAATGACATCAAAAAAAGACTTATTTTTACTTTATTTTTTATTGCTAACTGAGATAGTTATATTAATGAATTCTAAACTAGTTATAAATAGTGTCATAGAAAGCAGCAAAATATTTATTTTGAAAATATTTCCGTCTCTTATGCCTGCTATGGTAATAGGACTTTTACTAGTTAAACTAAACGTTCATTTGATAATACCAAAGTTCATTAAAAACTTATTCAAAAAGTTATTTAATTTTGATGATGCAATGAGTAGTATATTCATAATTTCTATGATATGTGGATCGCCATCTAGTGCCTCTTTTATTAACGAGTACTTAAACAATGGTAAAATAAATGAAAAAACTGCTGAAAACATGCTTTGCTGCACGCATTTTATAAATCCTTTATTCGTAATAGCAGGAGTTGGTTTGGGCGTTTTTAACAGCGCTAAAATAGGTATCATCATGCTTTTATTCATGTATCTATCCAATTTTATTAAAGCCTTTTTATTAAGAAAAAACTTCGTTAGTATAAAGCTGGCAAATAATATTAAAAATAAGAAAATAAGTCTTATAGAGATGTTTAAAAACGTTATAAATATAAGTATGCTGCAACTTTTAACAATTCTCGGCATAGTTATTTTTTTCAACATATTAATCTCACTCATAGGAGAGATTTTTAATATTAATGAACCGTTTAGAACGATGGTTAACATAATATTAGAAATGACTAGTGGAATAATAAAAATAAGTACTTTAAACATAAGTTTACCAATTAAAATGTTTTTTTCTTATTATTCACTAACATTTGGAGGAATATGTATCTGGATGCAAACCATATCTATGATTACAAATAAAAAAATAAAGTACTTTAAATACTTTATTTTTAGGTTGTTTTAGTTACCACGTTAATGTTTGATCAGTTGAAATAAGTTTATAAGTATTATTTAGTTTAAATATACAATACTTATCATTTCTTGTTCCAGATGCAACTTGAGAAATTCTACTAGCGGTAATAGCAGTAAACTTTAAGCTGTTGCACCATTCATATGGCAAATTTCCACTAGCACATTGTAAAGTTCTTTTTGCATCTTCTTGCGTATTTAAACACCAAACCGGCTTTGTAGTATCATCATCAATTTCAAATTCTTCGAGTAACCCTGTATCTATTTTCGATGAACTCATTATGGTCTCTTCAAGGTTTGCTCCGTTATCGTTGCTCTCAACTATTAAATTTAATAAATTAGTTTCTAACGTATCTTTTTGATTATTAAATCCATCTTCGTAAAAATACATAGAGTAATCTTTTTGATTAATTTTAAAATTCATTACTTTAAATACATTATTTGCATCTTTAGGCTCTTCACAGTTACTAACTAAAAAATTACTATCTTGCCTTTTATAATTATTAATCCGCTCACATAAATTACTACAATTTTCACTATTACAATTTTTATTTAGTTCATTTATTATTCGATAAGCATAATTTACATCAACAAAGTTTTTGGTATCTTTTTGAGATTCACTATATAGTTTTTTTACAGTATATAAAGTCTGATAAAAATAGATTATTGCAATTGCAACAAGGACAAAACTAACAATAAGTTCTATTAGGGTAATTCCTTTATTATTTAATTTACGACTCATTATTACCACCTCCTAAATTGCAATTTCTATTAGGGTTTGGATTATCAACTTTAATTGATGCATATCTAATTTCCTTTCCTTTTTTAAATACTCCTATCAGTCTATAAGAAGCTGTATCATACGTAGTTTTCTTCATACGATTTAAGTATTTATTAAATTCATAATCATTGCTCGAGGGTTTTTCTATGTACCCAGTAATATATATTTTTTCTAAACCACCTATCTTTATATTTTGATCATTTATTTCCTCCATTCCATCAAACTCTTTTCCATCAAACTCTTTACATCCATTATCTGTTAACGTATTTAGCATCTCCTCTTCTAACAAGTATTCGGAAATAGCTTTTAACGTATAAATATCCTCTGTTTGATCATAATAAGAAGCTTTGTTTTTATAATTTTCATACAATTTAGCAACGTTTGGATAGACGAAGGCCATAACAGTTGTTATAAGTGCAATCATAACAATTGTCTCAGCTAAGAAAAAACCCTTATTATTCTTTTTCATTTTATCACCTTTTCTTTACTTGCTATCTTCTAAAATATATTATATAATAATATTATAATAAAATCTAGGTTAAAGATAAAAATAATAAGGGATAAAAGGATAAAAAGGGAGCGATATTTATGCTTAAACAAATTGACTTTACTAAGTTACCTATAACTGAAATCGTTAATGAAATTATATATACCGCCGCTGAAGCTGGAGCAAGTGATATTCATTTTGATCCCGCTGAAAAAACAATAAAAGTAAGGTTTAGAATAGATGGGGTTTTGATAGATTACACGATAATTCCTGAAAGTATCAGAAAAAACTTGGTAGCTAGACTTAAAATTATTTCTGGAATGGACATTACTGAATCAAGGCTTCCACAAGATGGTGCAATAAAAACCATAATTAAAAATATTAATCTTGATATGCGTGTATCGTCGCTTCCAACTAATGAGGGCGAAAAAATAGTTATTCGTATCCTTGATTATTCTTCTAGTTTAAATGGCCTTGAAAGTCTCGGCTTTTCTCCTAATAATTTAAATAAAATGAAAGAATTAATAAAGGAACCTAACGGTATAATACTTGTAACAGGAGCTACCGGTTCAGGTAAATCTACTACGGTTTACTCTCTTTTACAATTACTTAATACACCTAAAGTTAATTTAGTTACGGTAGAAGATCCAGTAGAAATGAACATTGATGGAATAAATCAAATCCAAGTTAATAGCGAAATAGGGCTTACCTTTGCAAACGTGTTACGTTCTATATTACGTCAAGATCCAGACATTATTATGATTGGTGAGATTCGTGATGATGAAACTGCTAAAATAGCCGTTAGAGCATCAATTACTGGGCACCTTGTATTATCAACATTACACACAAACAATGCTCTAAACACAATTGAACGTTTAAGGGATATGGATGTTGAAACCTACCTACTTGCTTCTTCATTAAACGGTATTGTATCACAAAAGTTAGCAAGAAGAATTTGTCCTCATTGCATTAAAAAAAGACCTGCTATTGATTATGAAAAAAAGTTAATAAAAACAAACCTTGGTATTGATATAAACGAACTTGCCTATGCTGAAGGATGTGAAAACTGCGTTGGCGGATATAAAGGCAGAATAGCTATTCATGAAGTACTTGTAATAACGCAGGAAATTAGAGATGCTATTGCAAATGGTGTTTCAAAAGAAGATTTAAGGAAATTAGTATATACTGGAGATACCACTACTCTATTACAAGATGGATTGCAAAAAGTAGTTCAAAACGTAACAACGATAGAGGAAATATTAAGATTAGTAGAATTAGATGACGAATCAACGAAAATTGTTTTAGGTCAAGGAACTAGTACATCAATGAATAACATATCAACGCAAGAACAGGTACAGTCACAAATACAAAATAATGCTATAACGTCTGATCTATCAAATGATATGGAAATGCTTGATATATAAAATAATAGAAGTAGAATAAAGAAAACCTTATTCTACTTCTATTATTTTATAAAAAATTGTAAAATCATATCTAAGTTTAAGTTACTTAATAATATTATTGTTGCAGCAATTGATAGATATGGACCAAAAGGTAAAATATTATTATCGTTTTTTATAAGACTTATAACAGATAATGGTAAAGCAATAAAAGATGCAATAAATATCGTAACAATTGACATATCAAATCCTAATACAAGACCTATAATAAACAATAATTTAATATCACCACCACCAAGACTTTCTTTTTGAAAAACAGCATCGCCGAATATTTTAAATAAATAAAGAATTGCAAAAGCACCTAGTCCATTTAAAACATTCATAACAACACCATTTATAAAACCAATATTATTAACATATGAATTAATTATAAGCTCTACAATAAGTAATATACCACCTACGATTAAAACCTCGTCAGGTATTATGTAATACCTTAAGTCACTTATACTTATTATTATTAATATCGATATAAATGTTATACTTATAAAAAATTTTGTACTCATACCAAAGCTAACGTAAGAAAGTAAAAATAATAAACCTGTTAAAATTTCAAAAAAAGGATAAGATAGCGATATCCTTTTTTTGCATACTTTACACTTACCTAGCAAAAATATGTACGAAACAACAGGTATTAATTCATAGAATTTAAGCTTATGATTGCAATTAGGACAATGTGACTGGGGGTAAACAATAGACATATTATTAGGTAGTCTATAACCAACCACGTTATAAAAAGAACCAAATACCAAGCCCAAGATAAATATCATAATCCCGTTTAATACTTCAAGACTCATGTCATATACCTCCTACAAAGCATCATACATACCATACATCGGAATAATAACTGCAAGCAAAATACCACCAACTACTAATGCTAACGTTACGATTAATATTGGTTCAATAAGTGTTTTCATTTGGTTGATGATACTTCTGTGTTGTTCTTGATAATATGCTGATACTCTCTCCATCATTGGGCCTAACCTACCCGTCTTCTCACCGGTTAGAAGCATCTGATATGCTATATTAGGAAACGCCCAATGGTCCTTAAAGGCCATCGAAATAGTATCACCTTTAGTCAAGTTTTTTGCGGTATCATAAATAAGTTTTTTATATACCTCATTTTCAGTTATTTTACTTAACACATCCATTGAATCAGTAATAAATACATTATGATTAATTAAATTAGCAAATGTTTTTGTGAAAATAGTAACTTCATTATATATAATTATTTTTCCAAACACAGGCATATGCATCATAAATTCTTGCATCGCTCTTCTAAACGCTTTGACATTCTTAAATAGGTATAGATATATCAATATAAATACAATAATTCCTAATAATATATAAATCAAATAATTTTTAAGAAAATCACTTATTTTTATAACAAACTTAGTAATACTAGGTATATCACTACCTAAATCAGCATATATATCAACAAATTGAGGTACAACCCACATAAGAATGAAGGTTATAACAACAATAGCAAAAACAGTTACAACCGCCGGATACATCATTGCTGATTTCATTTGTTTTTTAGTACTTTCGGATTCTGTGTAGTAATCTACCATATCATCTAATGTTTCTGGTAAGTTACCTGTCATTTCTGCAGTTTTAACCATGTTAATAAGAAGTTTAGGAAACGATTCCTTTCTTTTTTCTAAAGCAACCGATAAAACATCACCCATCGATAAATCATAGTACACTGCACGCCATACTTTTTTTTCTTTAACATTTTTTGCTTGGTCATCTAATATCTTAACCGCGGATGCTAAAGCTATGCCCGATTTTAAATAAGCTGATAATTGTGAAAGGTAAAAGATTAATCTGCTTTTTTTTAGTCTGTATGTTCCACCTATCGTAATTCCTCCAGAAGTTTTAGCTGCTGTTATTTCATAGACCTCATAACCTTCCGCCAATAAAAACGAATGAACGTCAACCCTAGATAAAGCCTCAATACTACTTTTTTCTATTTCACCTGCTGGATTTTTCGCAATATAATTAAACAGTAAAGGTTTTTCAAATCTTGACGTATTATTATCCTTATCCTTAAATTGTTCATCTAATACCGCTTTTTTAGCTTCTAATTCAAGAGCTTCTTTTTTACTAAAAGTAAGTTTTTTATAGAGAACTTTAATTTTATCATAAAAAGTAACAGGTTCTCCTTTTTTTCTTAGAGCCTCTTCCCTAGCTTGTCTTTTAACTTCCATTTCCTCTTCTTTTCTTTTTATTTCAAGCTCTCTTTTTTTTCTTTCAGCCTCTTTCTTTTCTCTTTCAAGTCTTAATTTTTCTTGCTCTTTTATTCTTTTTTCTTCATCTTCCCTAGCTTTTTTTACTAACCGTTCAAATTCCTTTTGGTGTCTTAAAGTTTCTTTATCCTTAGCTTCTTTTAATTTAATAGGATCAGTTTCTTTAGGGGGCACGTTTGGCTTATCATAAGCTGACCTTACCGTTTTTACAACCTTAATTTTTTCACCATTTTTAAGTTCTGGTATAGTATTCTTTTTATTTTTAGAATCATGACCTGTAATGAGTCCAAAAACTTTAACGATTCCTAAAACGAAATAATAAGGTATTAACAATACGGATATAAAACCTCTATATATAAATACAAATGGTAATAATATAACTTCTACTAAACTCATCTTAACCATACCTTTCTATTCTATAAAAATATTATATCATAAATAAGAAAAAAGCAAACATAAATAATTAATTAATATCAGTTTATTAAACCATTTCAAATGTTAACATATATTATTGTAGAGGTGATATTATGTTTAACCAAATACCATATATGATGGCAAGCCCAATGTATGGTTCACTCCCATTAGCAGGAAACGCGGCTGCAAGTGCATTACCCAGTGCCGCTAGCGCAGCAGCTAAGGGGACTTCGCTTTTAGGAAAGCTTAATTGGTCTTCCATTCTTTCAAACGCGCAGAAAACACTTAACGTTGTAAATCAAGCAATTCCTTTGTATTATCAAGTAAAACCGGTTTTTAACAACATAAAAACATTGGGAAAAATAGGAAAAGAATTTACAAAAGCAAGTTCCGGTGTTCAAAGTAAAACGCAAAGTATGAATAATAATGAAACTGGTTCTAATTTAGAAAATCCAAGCAATGAAGAGTTAAATAGTGTTCCTAATCCTACGTTTTTCTTATAAAAAAAAGAAATTCATTCTAAAGAAGAGTTTCTTTTTTTAACCATTTATTTTTCAGTTTTAACTTAATTTTTTTAAAGATTCTAGACGGTGGTAATTTTATAATAATTTCATTATTTTTAATTATTTCATTATTAATTAACTCTAAAAATAATGGTTCTTTGTTTTTTAATAAAATCGGGCCGAAATAAAGCTCTTTTTTACTATGCTTAACAAGTCCCTTTTTAAACTTAATTATTACATATATAATCCCACGTTCTTTTACTAAACATTCGTCTATAACATGATAACCCATTTTATTTAGTTCTTTGCGAACATAATAATATCCCGTATTAGATTGTATTATAATCGTATCAACTCTTAATAGCTTATCAATACTATCATTTAGTATTTTGATTATCTTGCCATTACCCAATCCCGATATTATTACTGTATCTACGTTATCCTTAGTGGTAATGGTACTAAGCCCATCTCCTAACCTTACATCAACTAAAGCAGCATTATAAAGTTTTACGTTTCTTAAAGCACTTTTTACCGCTCCTTCGGTTATGTCAGTTGCAATTGATTTTTTTATAAGTTTATTTTTAAGTAAATAAACATCTAACAAAGCATGGTCACACCCAACATCTACAATTGTACTATTTAAATCAACCATCTTTGCAATTCCAAGCAATCTGTTTGATATATTAAATTTAGTCACTTAAGTAATCCTTTAGCTTTCTTGATCTTGATGGATGTCTTAGTTTCCTTAGTGCTTTAGCCTCAATTTGTCTTATTCTCTCACGAGTCACCCCAAACATATTACCAACTTCTTCTAGAGTATGACATGTACCACCATGAAGTCCAAACCTTAATTTTAAAACTTCTTCTTCCCTTGGAGTTAAGGTACATAACACTTCTTCAATCTCATCTTTTAAAACTTCATTTATTGCATACTCTTCAGGGCTCATTGAGCTCTCATCCTTTAAAAAATCTCCTAAATGAGAATCATCCTCTTCACCAATTGGAGTTTCAAGAGAAAGTGGGTCTTGAGATATTTTGAAAATTTCTCTTACCTTATCCTCCGTAGTACCCATTTTTTTAGCAAGTTCAGCTTCGCTAGGTTCGCGATTTAATTCAAGCGTTAGTTGTCTTTGGATTCTCTTTAGCTTATTAATCGTTTCTACCATGTGAACAGGAACTCGAATTGTTTTTGCCTGATCAGCAATTGCCCTGGTAATAGCCTGCCTAATCCACCAAGTAGCATAAGTAGAAAACTTATATCCTTTAGATGCATCAAACTTATCTACCGCTTTCATAAGTCCGATATTTCCTTCTTGAATCAAATCAAGGAAAGAAAGATTTCTTCCAACATACCTTTTTGCAATAGAAACGACAAGTCTTAAGTTTGATTCGGCAAGAATTCTCTTAGCTTCCTCATCCCCTTCTTCAACCCTTTTTGATAATGCAAGCTCCTCTTCTAAACTAAGCAGACTTATTTTACCAATTTCCTTTAAATACATCCTAACTGGATCATTTATACTTGCATTTTTAGGTAAAGCTACGTCCTCTAAAGAAAGCGCATCACCCTCACCTTCTGTTTCATCTTCGTCTTCAAAGTTTTCGGAAATTATTTCGATATTATTTTCATGAAAGGCATTATATAATTCATCTAGTGAATCACTATCTAGTTCAAGCCCCTTTAAACATTCCGCTAACTCCTCATAAGTTAAAACTCCCTTTTCCTTACCCTTTTCTATTAACTCTTTTTTTCTTTGTTCAAACGTTTTTATTTCTTTCATTATTTACACTCCTTTTTCTTTAACGTAGCAAGTTTTTCTAGTAGTAATATCTTTTTTGCAACGTCTTGTGTCGCGTTTATTTTTTGTTTTGTTTTATCTATTTCTCTTTTTATTATTCCATCGTCAATCGTTTTGATGTAATCTTCTATTACATCATTTTTTACCTTATCTGGTATATCAAAACCGTCAATCCTTAAAACCTCATTTATAAGTTTTTCATCATCTTGTAAAAACAAGGAAAAGTCAGTAACGTTGATGTAATGATTTAACTCGTAAAACTCAAGAATCTTAATCGCTATCATGGATAACGTTTTATTAGTTAAATATGATACCTTATTTTGGTAAAGCAAAATCGCATCAGGATTTCTAAGCATATAATATATTAAATATTCTTCGGCCATTTCATACTTATTTTTAATAATAAGTTTTGGTTTAGTTATTATTTTTCTTTCCTTTTTTGAGGCCCCATCAACTAGTGACGTTATGGTTGATAAATCAAGTCCTGTTTCTTTAGATATCTTTTTTACCATAAGTTCATATATTATTTTATCATCTATTTTTTCGAGTAAAGAAACAGCAGAACTAACATAACTCGATACATCTTTATAGTCATTAAAATCAATCTTAGCCTTTTTTACTTCTAATTTAAATTCCAATCCCGTAATAGGGTTTTTAAGATGCGTTAAAAACGCATTAACTCCCTTTTTTATAACATAATCATCTGGATCTAAATTATCTTCTAACCTAATTATTTTGGGTTCGAGACCAATTGTTTCTAATGCTTCAAGAGCACTTATGGTTGCTTTTTCGCCGGCTTTATCACCATCAAAACATAAAACAACGTTTTTTGATAATTTTCTAATCAAATCCGCGTGTTCCTTAGTTATTGCCGTACCCATGGTTGCAACAACGTTTTTTATTCCAATTGTATGAAGTCTAATAACATCCATAAAACCTTCAACGATTATTATTTGTTTTTTTTCCCTTGCGGGATTAATTGCTTTAGCGTAATTATATAAAATTTTACCTTTTTTAAAAATTACCGATTCTTTTGAGTTTACGTATTTACTTTCATTTTCATTATTATATATTCTTCCTGAAAATCCGACCACGTTACCTAAAGTATCATGTAAAGGAAACATTATCCTATTTCTAAACGTATCATAAACAAAATTCTCAGACCTACCACATATACCAATGTCAACCATTTCATTTTCGTCAAATCCTTTTTTCTTTAAAAGTTTGCTAACATTATTATCAGTTAAGGATAAACCAATTTCAAATTCCTTTATCTCGTCATCACTAATGTTTCTTTTCTTTAAATATGATAGAGCGGGTTTTCCATAAACCGTCTTAATATTGTTCTGATAATACTTATTAGCAACATCAAACATTCCATAAAAATTATCATACTTACTTTCTTTTAAAGCCTTTTTAGAAGAATCATTTATATCAAGGTTAATACCAATTTTCCTCGCAACTAAAGCGCACGCGCTTACAAAACTTATGTGTTCATAATTCATAACAAAATTAAATACATTCCCAGATGCACCACAAACAAAACAAGTATATATTTGCTTTTCAGGGGATATACTCATGCTTGGATTATGGTCATCATGAAAAGGACATACCGCAAAATAATTTTTACCTTTTTGTTCAATTGGGAGATATTCCGCGATAATATCAACAATATTAACTTTTTTCTGAATATTAAGTATTTCGTCATAAGGTATTTTTTTCATAAAAATATACCTCCCTAATTTAATTATTCTACAAAAGTCTTAAAAACCCTCGGATTTTTATAAAAAAAATAAAAAAATAGTATTTTTAACTATTTTTTATCTATTCACCGTCAATAATGTCTTCTATCCGAGATAATGCATCATAAAGTGAAATTTCTTCAAAAGTACTTTTCTTTCGTTCTTTAATTTCAATTAACTGATCATTTATCTTATTACCGACCGTTATTCTTATTGGAATACCAATTAAATCCATATCATTAAATTTTATTCCTACCCGCTCATCACGGTCATCCAAAATAGTTGAAATTCCATTTTTTCTAAGTTCACCATATAAATAGTTGGCCGCATCACATTGTGCTTCATCACCTATATTAACAATTACTATAGAAACTTTAAACGGGGCTACTTCAATAGGCCAAATAATGCCATTATCATCATGATTTTGTTCAACAATTGATGCCACACACCTACCAAGACCAATGCCATAACAACCCATCCATACATATTTGCTTTCGTTATCTTTATTTAAATAAGTAAGGTTTAAGCTTTTTGAATATTTAGTTCCTAATTTAAAAGTATTTCCAATTTCAATACCATTTGTGAAACTTAAACTTTGTCCACAAGAAGGACATTTATCGCTTTTTGTTATACATCTTATATCACTGATTAAAACGTAATTAAAATCTTCTAAATTAACATTTTTATAGTGATAATCAGTTTTATTAGCACCAACGATAAAATTCTTCATATTGGCAACTTCATTGTCAATTATAATTGGAATGTCAAGTCCAATTGGACCAGCAAAACCAATTTGTGCGTTTGTAATTTCTTCAACTTCTTGGGTTTCCGCTAAAGAAATATCCGTTTCTTTAAGTATTTTTTTTAATTTAGATTCGTTAACTTCATGACACCCTTTAACTAAAGCTGCATAAAACTTATCTTTAGCTTTATAAATCAAAGTTTTTACAAATTTATCTTTATCTTCATCCAAATATTTAGACACTTCTTCTATAGTGCCAGAACAAGGAGTTTTAACAAGTTCTCTTATTTTTATATCTTCATCACTTTTTAAAGTTAAAAGAGACGAAGATGCAACATCACTGTTTGAGGCATAACCACAATGTTCACATATAACTAATTTATCTTCACCAATTGACGAAATCGCTTGGAATTCTTCCGAAAGTAATCCTCCCATGGCACCAGTATCAGATTTTACAATCTTATAATTAATACCTAATCTTGTAAATATTTTTTTATATGCATTATACATCTCATTATATGAGTCGTTTAATCCCTTTTCATCTAAATCAAACGAATACGCATCTTTCATTAAAAATTCACGTACGCGTATTAACCCGTACCTACTTCTAGCTTCATCCCTAAACTTATCTTGAATTTGATATATGCTAAATGGTAAATCCTTATATGATTTTATTTTTGCACTAGCCGCAATCGTAAATAATTCCTCATGAGTTGGTGCAAGACAATAATTTTTATTAAATCGGTCTTTAAGTGAAAACATATCACTTCCAAAAGCGTTTCTTCTACCCGATGATACGTATACTTCTTCTGGTATTAAAGCAGGCATTAAAAGTTCTCCTGATCCAATGTTTTCTAACTCTTCTCTAATGATTTTTTCAATATTTTTAATTACCTTATACCCAAGTGGTAAATACATATAAACGCCACTTGAAGTTTTTTTTATCATTCCGCTTCTAGCAAGCAGGTTGCCTGATATAGATTCCTCATTTTTGACTTCTTCTCTTAAAGTATAAAAATAACTATGTTTTAATTTCATACCTTTCACCTCTATTTCTAATATATATCAAAAAGATATTTTAAGCAAGAAAAAAGGTGGTTACTTAATTCCACCTTTTTTATAGGATGAACCCTTTTCATTCACAGAGTCAAATTGTTTCGTTTTTTCTGCTAATAATTTAGTGTTAATATAATATCCATCTTCTAATAAAACGATAACTCCCAAAGAAACATAAAAAGCAAAACTATCCGCTAATTTATCTTCTTCTGACCTTTCTAAAACAGGTACGGATTTAGAAATATCATATGTTGCCATAAGGGCCATAAAATTAATTTGTAAGTCATCACTAACCTTAATAAAGCCAGTTTCACTTGCTTGATTCTTGAATCTTTCTAAATACGAAACATAAAAATCATACTCATAATCTAATTTTGCATCTTTGTAAATTGTTTCTAAACTTTGCATGCACTCTAACATCCAAAACCACCTATCTTTCTAATTTAATTTTTCTATTACCATTTTTAATTTATTTTCTTCATCTTTTAGCTTTTCTCTTTCTAAACTTACTATAGCTTCAGGAGCGTTGGCAACGTATCTTTCATTAGCTAAAAGTTTTCTTCTTCTTTCGATACTTTGTTCTAGAGTAACTTTCTCCTTCTTTAGATTTTCCATATCCTCTTCACTTACTTTCTTACCTTCATAGCATAGGATTAATTTTCCGTAAGAAAATACTAATTCTAAATCAGATAGACCTTCCAAAGAAGAGTTTATAATATCACATTTAAGTAATCTTGTCAATATTTCCTTATTGTTATCAATTATCTGTTTGTATTCGGAATTAAACTCATTTATAAGACCAAATCCTTTAGGAATATCATTTTCTAACTTTTTATTGCGAACGCTTGCAATAATTTCTACTAAAGCATCAATTTCTTTTTCTTCTTGCTCGTATATTCCTTTTTTATCATATACTGGATAACTAGATAAAATTATGTTTTCAGCCTCTTTAACTGGAAGAGAATCATATATTTCATCAGTAACATAAGGCATAAACGGATGAAGCATTTTAATAATATCGGTTAGAACTAATATTAAACAAGATTTAGTAGATGCATTATCTATTGATACCTTACTATATTCTATGTACGTATCACAAAAATCTTCCCAAATAAACTTATATAGTTCATTACCAACTAAGTTAAAATCATATTTATCCATGTTAGTTCTAACGTTTTTAATGATTTTATTTAATTTAGTTAGAATCCACTTATCACTAGAGGTTAAATTATCTAAATTAATTTCTTTCAAATCCTCCGTGTTCATTAAAACATATCTAGATGCATTCCATATCTTATTAATAAAGTTCCATGTGGCTTTAACCTTATCTTCATCATATCTTAAGTCTTGACCAGGTGCCGAATTAGTTGTTAAGAAATACCTTAGCGAATCAGCTCCATAAGTATCAATAACGTCCATTGGATCTACTCCGTTACCTAAGGATTTAGACATCTTTCTTCCTTCTTTATCACGGATAAGTCCATGAATCAAACAATCTTTAAATGGTCTTTTATCAGTGAATTCAAGTGATTGGAATACCATTCTACATACCCAGAAGAAAATAATATCATAACCAGTTACTAATACATTATTTGGAAAATATCTTTCTAAATCAGAAGTTTTTTCTGGCCAACCTAATGTACTAAATGGCCATAAAGCAGAAGAAAACCAAGTATCTAAAACATCTTCATCTTGCCTCCAGCCCTCACCAACAGGCGCTTCCATACCAACATATACTTCACCATTCTTATACCAAGCAGGAATTCTATGACCCCACCATAATTGTCTTGAAATGCACCAGTCATGACAATCACTCATCCAGTTAGTAAGTATTTTTTCAAATCTTTCAGGGACAAAATTAACTTTAGCATTTTTATCTTTTTGATTTTCTAAAACGTGTTTAGATAAACCTTCCATGTTAACAAACCATTGTTTAGAAAGGTATGGTTCAACCATAACACCAGTTCTTTCAGAGTGTCCTACATTATGGGTCATAGGCTCAATCTTTATAAGTAAGTCTTGCTCTTTTAAATCTTTAAGTAACGCTTCACGACATTTGAATCTTTCCATACCTACGTATTTACCGGCATTTTCATTCATGGTAGCATCAGGATTCATTACGTTAATTCTCTTTAAATTATGACGATTACCAACTTCAAAGTCGTTAGGATCATGCGCCGGAGTTATTTTAACAACACCCGTACCAAACTCTGGATCAGCATGTTCATCTCCAATTATTGGAATTAGTTTATTAACTATTGGTAAAACGACGTTCTTTCCAATTAATTTGTTATATCTATCATCTTTTGGGTTAACGGCAACCGCAGTATCTCCAAATAACGTTTCTGGCCTTGTTGTTGCAACCTCTAAATAATCATTGGTTTCTTCTATAAAATATTTAATGTGGTAGAATGCCCCATTTACGTCTTTATAGATAACTTCTTCATTCGATAAAGCTGTCTTTTGAACAGGATCCCAGTTTATAATACGTTCTCCTCTATAGATCCATCCTTTATTGTATAAATCAACGAATACTTTGGTGACCGCTTTATTTAAACCTTCATCAAGGGTAAAACGTTCTCTTGAGTAATCAAGAGCAAGCCCTAATTTACCCCACTGTTCTCTTATTGTTTTTGCATATTCTTCTTTCCATTCCCACGCTTTTTCTAAGAAACCATCACGACCTAAATCACGTTTATTAATCCCTTGGGCTTTTAATCTATCTACAACTTTTACTTCAGTTGCAATTGCAGCGTGATCCATTCCAGGAAGCCACAAAGCATCATAACCATCCATTTTCTTATAACGAATTATTATATCTTGAAGCGTCGTATCCCAAGCGTGACCTAAATGTAATTTACCCGTTACATTTGGTGGTGGTATAACGATGCTAAAAGCCTCCTTAGTTAAATCCCCTGCTTTAAAGTAATTATGTTTTAACCACTTATCATATTTTCCTTGTTCTACCTTACTATGATTATATTTTTTTTCTAACATCTTTTATCAATCCTTTCTAAAAAATAAAAAACTCATCCTAACTAAAGGATGAGTGTATTTCCCACGGTACCACCTTAATTCATATCTTTTTGATATGCATCTTAATATCCATAACGCGGAAGTAACGTAATTATTTACTATTATTTCTATAATTAAGCTCCCAAGCTACCTTCAGCTAACCCTTATACAAGCTTACACCATACACTTGCTCTCTTTAATAAGTACATAGCTTACTCCTCTTGTTCCTTGCTTTTAAATATATTAGTAGTATATCAATATTTTTTATAATTGGCAAGAGTTACTGACAAATATCCCCTATAGTTATATCTATACTATTATTAGGTTCAACACCAGTATCAGTAAATATTAATGTATTATCAGATCCTACCTTTTCTTCAACTTTAATTTTTCCATTAAAGCTATCAGGTTTTATCTTAATAATTCCATTATCTATCCTTGAATCATTAAAATCTTTTGGCCAATAAAACGTTCCATATCTTGACCTAACTCTAACAACAATATTAGATTGATACCAAGCAACTCCATTTTTACATACATCATTTGTTTTAACCTGCACAGCTTCAAATTTTGTGCCATTTATTAAATCATTATTAATATTACTCATTAAACTATTAGAAGACGAAAAAGAAGCTAACATCGCACCTAAAAAAAGTAAAAAAGCAATTAATAGCGTATAAAGCACAGTGGATACAGCAAAACCTTTATTGTTAAGCATTTTAATCACCTCTAGTATATGTATATAGTAACATTTTTTTAAGAAAAAAACCATATTTTTATAAAAATATGGTTAGCAATAATGCCTACTTTTCATATAATACTGTAAAGGTGATTATCATGCGTCCTAATAACTTTTTCGGTGGCGGCTTAACAAAATATTTAATTTTAGTAATAGCATTTTGCTTTATTACGTTTTATCAAGCCTTGCTAGCATTAATATTATGTGTAAGATTCCATGTGTTTTTACTATTCCTTGATATCATGATACTGTTTTTTGGAATTTTTTGCCTCATTTTCCATAAATAATTTATCTGTAGTAAATAAATAGTTAAACAGCCGTCCTACCTCAATTGTATTCTTAAGCTCAGAAGAATTAAACCTAATTTTACGTGGAATAAACAAAATTATAAACATAAGTATTTTTTCTTCCTCTAATAAGGGAAACCCTTTTATATAATCTTTATATAATTCACTAAAATCATATTTATTAAAATTATTTTTATATAATTTTACAAAGTCATAAATAGGTAAATCACGCGTTGCATAATCCCAACTAATTAAAATATTATCACTACCCCTAACCAAATGATCTGGATCAAGGTTATTATGTAGTAAAACCTCTCGCTTTTTATTTTTATTACTTGCTATTTCATACCATCTATCAAGTTCTTTTTTACAAAAATTAAGACATGAAAATATGGTAGAACAATTTCTTAAAAGTAAATACTGGCTAGGCGATGCATAATTTTTAGATTCAATCATCGTAATTAAATCATCATAATATGCAAAAACATTAGTTATTTTCATGCTTAAGTTTTCATATATTTCTTTTACTTCATCTAATGATATATCCTTATAATACACCGTTTTATTATGTAAAAGACTATCCATTTTAATAATGTCACTTACCTTTTGTTCTTTTGGTGTTAAAGAGTCATTTACATATTCATAAACATAACCATCATTATCGTAATAAATAAGTCTTGGCAAGTATCCAAATCCCCTAGAATTAAGATAATTATAAGTGTTTATTATGTTATTTTGAGAATTTTCTTTTGCTACAAATTTTCTTCCATCTAAGTCGGTATATATAACTGCGTTTTTACAAAATTCATACTTTTTAACAAGTGGGCATTGTTTTTTTATAACGTTTCTAATTTTTTTATTATTCATTCATTACAGGCACAATGATTTTAGTACCTAAAATAACATTATCTAAACTATTATATTTTTCTAATTCTTCTTTTGAAACGTTATATTTTTCTATAATTGTTTCTATGCTTTCTTCTTCTCTTATTATATGTACCTTATAAGTGCTATATTTTTCTTCTGTTCCCAAAAAATTTGATGTTATGGTATTAGTTATTTGTGGTGCGTCTATTTTATCGTCACGACTTTCCTCTATTACTTGATTCTCCTCTTTTATATCCATGGTGCTTTCCTCACTTTCCTTTCTTTGATCATTTGCTTTATAGTCTTGCTCAAGGCTAATTTCTTCTAACAAAGGTTCTTCTTCCTCTATAGGAAGTGTGCTTTCTTCCTTAAAATAAACTAGGTTATCTACTTTTACATCAATATGCACTCTTAAATATTCTTCATTTATTATCTCATAATAAAAATCATCAACATCAATCATTACCTTTGATGCATCATACTTATCATCAAGGGTAATATCAAAATTAATTTTCTTTTCAAAAACTTCCTCATTAATACTTATTTCGTTCATCTTGTATTTACCACTAACAGTAAATACCCCAACGATAGAATCACTATTTTCCATTTTTAAATTATGTTCTAAAGCAATGCTAGTTATTTCAGAAATTTTAGAATCTAAACTAATGTCCTTCACAAAAGGTATTATTTGTTTCATGTTTATCAATCTCCATTCAATAAAACATATGTTAAAAAAAAAGAAAAATGTTAATTTTTCTTTTTTTTATTAAATAATATTTCATACACTTCTTCATAGTTATTTACCATGTTTATTTCAATTTTATCCATTACTTCTTTTGGTATGTCATCTATATCACGTTCATTTTTCATCGGTATAATAAACTTTCTTGCTCCTGCTAAATAAGCACCTGTTATTTTTTCTTTTAAACCACCTATTTGAAGTACTTTTCCAGTTAAAGTTATCTCTCCGGTCATTGCGTATAATGGATCAACAGACTTATCCGTTAAAGCACTAATAATAGCAGTTGTAAGTGCAATACCAGCAGAAGGCCCATCTTTTGGTACAGCACCTTCTATCGCATTAACATGAATACATAAATTATCAAGCTTTGATAAATCTATTTTATATAATTTAGCATGACTTTTTATGTGCCCTAACGCAAGAAGTACGCTCTCCTTCATGACATCACCTAAATTACCAGTTAGTTTTACACTATCTTTTGATTCATATGTTACAACCTCTAACGGTAAGATATCGCCCCCATAAGAAGTATATGCAAGCCCATTTACTACTCCAGGCGTATTATTACTTAAAAACTCGTTATTTTCATATTTAGGTTTACCTAAATATTCTTCTAGTTTTTTTTCAGTAACTTTTACATTTATGTTTTGTTTGTTATTTTCTAACATATTTTTAACATATTTTCTAACAACTTTATTTATTACCCTTTCAAGTTCCCGCACACCAGATTCCTTAGTGTATTTCTCAATCATGGTAAGTATTATATCATCACTAAATTTAATACTTGATGAATCAAGCCCATATTCTAAAAGTGCCAATTTAATAAGATGCTCTTTAGCAATAAATAGTTTTTCGTACTCGGTATAACTAGATAATTTTACTATTTCCAAACGGTCTTTTAATTCCTCTGGAATCTGATCAACATAGTTAGCTGTTAAAATAAACATAATCTTTGATAAATCATAAGGTTCTTCCACATAATTATCATAGAACGTGCTATTTTGTTCAGGGTCCAAAACCTCAAGTAAACTACTAGCTGGATCACCCTTTATATCCTTAGTCATCTTATCTACTTCATCAATTAAGAAAACTGGATTTGATGAACCACACTTTTTTAAAGCATTTATTATTCTTCCCGGGTTAGCTCCCATATAAGTTCTTCTATGACCAATTATTTCAGCAGGATCATTAACACCACCAACTGATATTTTTGCAAACTTACGGTTCATTGCCTCTGCAATTGACTTAGCAAGTGAAGTTTTACCAACACCCGGAGGACCTACCAAGCATATTATCGGAGCTTTACCACTTACGCTTCTTGTTTTAACTGCCAAATATTCTATTATTCTTTCCTTAATATCTAAAAGCCCATAATGAGACGAATCAAGCACTTCTTTTACCTTTGTTAAATCAGTATTATCCTTGGTTAAAATCTTCCATGGCAATTTTATTAAAACGTCAAGATAGTTTCTTATTATTCCTACCTCTGGTGAAGCGGACGGAGTCATCTCATATTTTTTTATTTCGCGTTCTATCTTATTAAGGATGTTTTTAGGTGCCTTTAACTTTTTTAATTGTTCTCTTATTTCACTAACATCTTCATCCTTAGATGATATATCACCTAGCTCTTCTTTTATTAATCTTATTTTTTCTCTTAAAATGAACTCTTTCTGTGATTTATCAAGTTCCTTTTTTAATTTACTATCAAGTTTCTTTTCTATCTCAAAAACATCCAATTCCCTTTGTATGTCTTCTAAGTTCATCATTACCCTAGTATGTGGGTTAATGGTTGTTAAAAATTCATATTTTCTTTCGAACGTAGTGGGCATATAATTAGCCACAACGTCTGCAAGTTTACTAACGCTTGTGGTATCATTTATAATACTCAAAACACTATTAGAAGCGTAAGAAACCGTGTTTATGTATCTTTCAAGTTCTATTTTTAACTTTCTTAAAAGAGCTTGTTCATCTGATGCATCAATCGCATACGTAACCGGTTTAGAAACCTCTGCTTTAAAAACTTCACTAACACCTTCATATGGCATATATGCATTTATTTTGGCCCTTTTCTTACCTTCTATTGTAACTCTTACGCACCCATTTGGAAGGACTGTTTTTTTTATTATTTTACCTACAATTCCAAGTTTTGGTAGCTTAGTTATTTCAATTTTTTCTTCTAAATAATTTTCAGGCGAAACTAAAAGAACATAGCCATCATGAGTCTCACTTGCAATATTAATTATTTTTGTATCCAATTCGTCAATTAAATCAATTTTTAACTCCGCATAAGGAAGTACCACTATCCCCCTAAGTAATATTACTGGCAAATAATTTTTATTCATTAAAACCTTCCTTCCTGCAAATATAAATTTTACTTTTTATTATAAACCATGAGTGTTAAAAGTCAAGAATAATGTCGTAATTTGTTATGGTAATTTATTTCCAAAAAAAGAAAGTAGCTTTGATCAGTTACTTTCCCTTAATAATACTTTAAGTAATAATTATTAAGCTTTTAATATATCAATTACTTTTTGTACTTTTATATCATATTTAAGCATCTCAAGACCGCCAAAAGCTTTAATGTACTCATCTTTATCCATTTGATGTTTCAAAGCTTTTTCCTCAGCATCTTTAAGGGCTTCTTCATCGGTTGCATCTATTTTTTCAAGAGCGATTATCTCATCTATTGCAAACCTTAATTTAATTCTTTTTTCAGCTTCTTCATGCATCTGCTCTTTTAATTTTTCTTCTGATGAGTTAGTGAATTTATAGAATTGTTCTAAAGTAATACCTTGCATTTTTAGTCTTTCTTCATAGTCCCTAACCATTCTATCTAATTCCTCATGTACTAACTCATGAGGAACATCCACACTTGTCTCTTTTAACAAAGCTTCGAATAAATCGTCAATAAACTTATTTTCTGATTGATACTCCATTTGTTCGGTCATAGTTTCTTTAATAGTCTTTTCCAAGTCTTCCTTAGTCTTAACATCATTTAAGCCTAAATCCAAGAAAAATTCTTCGTTAAGTTCTGGATATACTTTGGTTTTTACTTCGTGTACAGTAACTTTAAATACTACTGGTTTTCCTTTTAGTTCTTCAGCATGATAATCGGTCGGGAAAGTTACGTTAACGTCCTTTTTATCTCCTGCTTTAACACCAATTAAAGCCTCTTCGAAACCAGGTATAAATGAGTGACTACCAAGTTCTAATGAATAATTTTCCGCCTTGCCACCTTCGAATGCTTTATCTCCATCAAAACCTTCAAAATCAATTATAACGGTATCTCCCTCTTCGGCTTTACCATCTTTTAATTGCAAATCAGCATACTCTTTTCTCATCTTTTCTATTTCAGCATCAACGTCTTTTTTGGTCACTTTAACTTGGTTCTTTTTTACGTTTAAACCAGTATACCTCTTAATTTTAACATCTGGTTTAGTAGTAAACGTAAACACGTAAGTAACACCTTCTTCATCAGCTTTTTCAATTGCAACAGTAGGTTGCATTATAGGGTCTCCCTTAAACTCTTCCAAAGCTTTTTTATATGCATCTTGCATAGAAGAATCAACCGCTTCTACAACCAAACTTTGTTTACCATATTTCTTTTCAAAAACATCCCTTGGTGCTTTACCAGGTCTAAAACCATCAATTTTAACAGTTTTAATTACCTTTTTAAATGTATTATCTAATATTTTCTTCCACTCATCACCAGTTATATTAACTTTTACCTCGTGGATATTTTTAGCTTTCTTTTCAGCCATAATATTCCTCCTTAAAAACAATTAGTATTATAACTTATTTAAATTTCTTTTACAAGTATTTGTTAAATTTTATGTAAAAGAAAAAGCAGCCTTAAGCCACTTTAACTATTTCTACGTCAAAATTTCCGTTAGGAGATTCAACAGATACTATATCTCCCTCTTTTTTTCCAATAACTGCCTTTGCAATTGGCGATTCATTAGATATTTTATTAGAGAATGGATCAGCCTCATTTGTTCCAACGATTGTATATTCTTCAGTATCATCTTCGTCATATGCAATCGTAACTTTAGAACCAACACCAATTACTCCGTCGCCTTTATTTTCAATTATGATAGCATGCTCTAAAGTGTATTCTATTTCCTTTATTCTAGCTTCAAGTTTTGCTTGATTTTCTCTAGCAGAAGAATACTCTGCGTTTTCAGATAAATCTCCTAAAGCTCTAGCCTCTTTAATAGCTTGAATTATTTCTGGTCTTTTAACTTGTTTAGCTTC
>CANEGO010000014.1 GCA_947427095.1 uncultured Clostridium sp.
CTCTAGCCTCTTTAATAGCTTGAATTATTTCTGGTCTTTTAACTTGTTTAGCTTCGTTTAATTCTTCTTCTAACTTTAAGAAGCCTTCACTTGTTAAATATATTTCTTTATTATCTTTTTTCATATGTCCACCTCGTTAATTAAACATGGCTACCATGTTACTATATTTTTCTTGTTTTGTCAATCTAAAAAGTTGACGCGCATTAAATCATTTTTATTAACTTTCATATTACAAGGAATTTTAATAATTTCTCTAGGATGTCTTGCAGCATCTAAAACATTTCCTTCTTCGTCGGTTATTTGCTTAATTATAAAAGAATAATCTTTTTTATTAGGGCCAAATATTGTTACTTTATCTCCCGGTTTAAAATAGTTTCTTTGCTCTATTATCGCTTCTTTTTTATCTTCATCATAACCTAATACTATGCCAAGAAAATCCTGGTTAGAATCTTCCCTTCTATTTCCGTAGTATTGTTCTTTTTCACCTGGCTTTTTATCAAAGAACTGGGGCGTTACATCTCGGTTAGCACACCTATATAAAATTCTTCTAGCTCTATTAATATATTCCTCATCATACAAACCCGCACTATACATATCAATTAAACTTCTATATACCGAAACAATAGTTGCTATATAATATACCGAACGCATTCTTCCTTCTAATTTAAAAGAAGCTACTTTTATATCCATCATTTCTTTTACGTAGTCAAATAATGATAAATCTTTAGGTGCTATTGAAAAATTATCTTCTTTTGATATTTTATTTTTTTTATCATCATAAAGATTAAAGTTAAATCTACATACTTGACAACATCCACCTCTGTTTGCGTCTCTATTTGTAAAGTAATTAGATAAAACACACCTACCCGATATGTTAGTACACATCGCGCCATGAATAAAACATTCTACTTCTACCCCTGTTTCATCAATTATGCTTTTTATATCATCTTTAGAACATTCCCTTGCGAGTACAATTCTTGATACTCCTTGCTTTATATAATACTTAGCAGCATCTTTATTTAAAATAGAGGCTTGAGTGCTTAGGTGCATTTCTAATTTTAAATTATTATTTTTTATTATATCAATTACTAATGGATCACTAAAAATTACGGCATCAACACCTATTTTTTCTAATTCTTTTAAATAATTAGATAAATCATTTGCATCATTATTATGAAAAACTATGTTAACAGTTATGTAAACCTTCGCATTGTGTTCATGAGCATAATTTACGCCTTCTTCTATTTCTTTTAACGTAAAATTCTTTGCATTCGCACGCAGGCTATAATTTACACCACCTAAATATACTGCATCCGCTCCATAATCTATTGCCCATTTTAATTTTTCAAGACTTCCTGCTGGCGCAAGTAATTCTACCTTTTTATCTTTCATCATTCTTCACCTTATATATAGTTTCTTTATTAATAAAACCATCATTGGTATTATACTTTTTTTCTATTATCTCACTTTTTGATAAATCGTTATTTAAGAATGCTTCTAAAACCATTTTTATATCATCTAATAAATAACCATCAACAATGGCGTAATCTATGTTCAACTTATCACATATACTAAGTAAGTTAAGTGGTTTATCTCCTAATATATGAGTTCCAAAGCCATCTTCTATTATCTTATAATAACTATCACTACTTCGTTCACTTATTTCGTAACTTCTACTTTTATTTTCTAAATTAAAATGAGTTAAATAATTAGTAACAAGCATTCTGTTAGACGTGGAAAGATGTGGGTATCCAAATACTTGCTTAAATAACAAAACATCGGTATTATCATAAATTACATTTGTTTCATCCAATGTTATATCATTCGTAAGCATTATTCCACTTACACCATTATTTTTATAATGATTGATTGTATGATAACTATTATTTAAATGCAGTTGATCTAATATAAGCGGGGTTTTAAGAGCGTATGTTAAAGATGCAACATCACCAGTAATAATACCATCTAACCCTACTTCATCAAGTATTTTTAACGTTTTTTTGTATTCTAAAACCTCATTATTAAAAATCGGTCTATTTAAGGATGCAAAAACTTTTTTATCAGGATTATTTTGCTTAATTTCTTTGATATCTACTGGTAAATAAGTCTTACCAAAACATATGCAAAAATTTGTAACACCCAAAATATACCCATCGCATGGGTATAAAAGTTCTTCTTCTTTATTTATCTTCAATATTATTTTCTTCATTACTTTTTAACCTTCTTCTAGAAATGGCAATACCATCTCCTATATCAAAAAAACGAGTTTTAAATTCTTTATTATTACTTAAAAAGTCTATATAATTTTCTAGCTTACCAATTAATTGTCTTAAATTTCTAGATAATTTTGTCTTATCTGAAAAAGCAAGACCGTGAAACTTTATATTATCAGTTACAACGTAACCTCTTTTATTCAAATTTTTAGAAAACTTATTAAAAAACTTCAAATACTGACTTTTAGCAGCATCAATAAAAATAAGATCAAATTTTTCGTCGGTGTTAAACTCTAACGCGTCTGCTAATACCAATGTTATCCTATTATCCAATTTAGCATTTTTAATATTCTTTACCGCTTCTATATATCTATCTTTATCTCTTTCAATGGTGGTTATCATAACATCATCGCTTGCTAAAGCCATGTTAATTGCAGAATAACCAATAGCACTACCTATTTCTAAGATGTTTTTTATTTTATTAAGTTTAACAAACTCAGATAAAAAGTTAATGCCATCCTTTTCCATTATAGGTATTCCCTTTTCATCAGCGTACTTTTCCATTTTTCTAATCAAATAATCCGTATCCATTTTTAACACCACCCAAATTCTTAAACAATTATATCATTTTAATAAACTAAAAATCAACGTATTATAAGAAAAAAGACAGATTATTCTGCCTTTCCTTCCTCATCTTCTGGATTTGATAATGATGATAAAATCCCTTCAATAAGTTTCCATTCTTCATCCGTTTCAATTGGAAGAAGTACTGGATTTTCTTCTTCAGGATTAAATATTGAAGCGTATACTTTAGTATTACCTTCTTCATCCAAAGTGTTATCAGTATATGCCATGTAGTTTTTTTTGGTTTTTTCATCTTCGTAAGTAAATAAAATTTCACATTTTATTTCCTCTCCATTATCATTTACAATTGTAAATGTATTATCTTGCTTTAATTCTTTGTTTTCCATTTTTCTTGTTCCTTTCTTATATCTAAATAATTTTGCAAAATTATTGTAGCTGCAATAGTATCTACCTTGGACTTTCTTTTTTTTCTTGAAACGTCAGCAGTTAATAAAACATTATTAGCCGTAACAGAAGATAGCCTTTCGTCTTGTTCATAGATTGGCAAATTAAATTCATCATCTAATATTTTTACGAAATTCCTAGTTCTTTCTACCGCTTGTCCCATGGTATTATTCATATTCTTTGGTAAACCAATCACAATAGATTTGACATTATATTCATTAATTATATTTTTAAGCTCGGTTATTATACTCTCTGGTTTATTTTCTTCAAACCTTAGCGTTGTAACACCGCTAGCAATTGTACCAGTTGCATCACTGACCGCAACTCCTAACGTTTTAGTTCCTAAATCTAAACCAATAAATCTCATTAATTTAAATATTCCTTTATTAATATTTCAAGAATTTTACCTCTATCTATTTTAAGTATCTTATTTCTAGCTTCTTTATGGTTTGATATATAACCTGGATCCCCACTCATTAAGTATCCAACTAATTGGTTAACAGGATTATATCCTCTTTCTTCTAAAGCTTCACAAACTTCCTTTATCGTTTCTTTTACTAAAGCTTCATTAATGTTTTCAATGTTAAACAAATAAGTTGTAGATGACATCATATCACTCCTATCTTTAATAAGATAACTATATTCTAACATTAATTAAAAGAAATAGCAATACAGCTATTCCCAAAAAGATTTTGAATAAGATTTGCCGTAATAATCCTTATTCTCATCGAAATCTTTATAATACTGTCTTAAAAAACATTTCTTATCGAAATCATCGGTAAAAATCATATCACAAAGCAATAGTTCCATATCTATTTTTGTTTTATGGTTTCTTAATACTAAATTTTTATATAAATAGGATAAATATTCCATATCAAAATCATCAGATGAACAAGCAAGTAACATTTTGCAGAAAAAATTTATATTGTTTTGCCATATTACTTTATTTAACGTCCCATTAGGGCACCTTATTTCAATCGTATTATTTGTATCAAAGTCAGTCCTATTAGAAACCATGAATAATTCCTTAATTAACCCATTTTGGCCAGGAATTCTAATCGAATTACTCTTATCGCTTATAGCACCTAATTTTTCTTCATAATTACTATGTTCTATATTATAAATAACTTTTTTTAGAATATCTGAAGACCATTTAGAATAATTATTAAAAGATTCTCTTTCATAATAACTTTCCCCATTAGAAAATTTTACTATCTGCTTTTCAAAAACACTTAATAATTTAAAAAAATTAAGCCAATAATTCAAATTCCCTTTCAACACTTGCTTTCCAATATGAATATGTGCAGCACTTTTCCCACCTATATACGCACCATTATCAATGTAAAACAAAAGAACATCCTTTAATTTTTTCCATGAAATCTCTTCATCTTTTAAAACATCACTTATTATCTCTATTTGATTAGAATGCTCTTCTTTATATTTCCATACTTTAGGTGCACAAATACTAATCATATATTCTGAAATAGTGTTATAATACTTTTCTTTATAAAGTTTACTTTTATATTCGTCATTATATTCTGCCATAGAAAACTCTACTTCACAGCCAAAAGTAATACTATCTGGCAAACCTAAAGTATTTCTATATGGTATTTTAAATTTCTTAAGATCGTCTTTTAAAGTTTGTTTTTCATTAAGTTTATACAAATCGGAACTACTCATACCATCCCTTCTTCGCACGATATTATAACACAAAATAATAAAAGAATGAAAAAGTTTTTAAAAAACTCAATTCATCCTAAAGTTAATAGAACAATAATAAAATTAGAATTATTTTAGATTATTTATTTCATATTCCTTTAACCCTGTTACCTTTGAAATAATTTTTATATCTATTTTTTCTTTTAACATTTTAGTAGCTATTTCTATAGTATTTTCTGTCTTTCCTTCCTTGATTCCTTCCCTTTTACCCTCTAACTTACCTTCTTCTTTACCTTCGTTCCAACCTTTTTTTATTGCACTTTCAACTAATGAATTTCTTACTCTCCTTTGATGTTCTTCCTCATCATACCATCCCTGCAATTCTTCATCGTGACTTATCTCTACTATCTTTTCTCCCACTTTTCTTAATTCCATGTTATCAGCGATTAGTTTTTCTAATTCCTCATTTTTCTCCGCCATCATAATCACCAGCTCTCTTACTAATTCTTCCTTGTTATCTTCATTATAATACTTTTCTTTTGCATTTGGCAAGATTACGTGATAACTTTCTACGTTCACCCCTTCTTTTAGTCCTGTTTCATCCATCATTTCAAATTTTATTACAACTCTTTTATCCGTTTTATACCTATTATAGTTATCAAAGTTAATTTGTATTATTTTTGGAATGTTACTATACTTTTCCCCTTCTAATATTATGCTTTCTCTTATTTTTGATAAATACTCATTATTCCTATCGATTAAACCGTCATAATATTCCTTATTCATTTCTAGATTTATCACGTTATCTTTTATTTCTACTACCATATCAGTTATTTTTCTTTTTTCACTTATTCCCCTTAATCTCTGTTCATTATTTTTAAATACTAAATTGTCTTTCAACTTTTCTTTTTCTATACCAGTTATATTACTTATTAAACTTATTAAATATCCCTTTGCCTCTTTCGTTGTCAAAACACTTTTAAACATCTTATCATACGTCATTGGAATTATTTTTTGTGCAATTGTTTTCATATATTATTTTCCTTTCTAAAAAGATATTATCACCAATGCATTTTAATATCAAATTGGTAAATTTATATTTTAGAATATCCTATTACTTAAAAAAGATAAAACAACGTACAGTTTTATCTTTTTTAAGTATTATTTTTTACAAATATTTAAATGTATTAATATTAATAAAAATTACTCTTCATTTATTACCAATCTATCCAGTTTCCTGCCTCTTTTAGTTCTTTAATTAACTTGTTATGCTCATCGTAAGTTTTAGTAAAATGAGTTTTACCAGATTTATCTGCTACAAAGTAATAATAGCTATTTAAGCTAGGATTTAATACTGCTTCTAACGAAGATTCCCCAAAATTAGAAATTGGACCAACTGGTAATTTACCACTCATTTCAGGCCCCCTAGTGTTATAAGGATTATACGTATTTATTTCAGCCTTAGTTAGATCACGAGTTCCCAAATCTACTTTAAAAGCGTAATAAGTTGTAACATCACTACCAAGTGACATGCCAGCGTTTAAACGATTATAAAAAACACCGGCTATCATTTTTCTATCGTCGCTATAAATACCTTCTGATTCAACTATTGATGATAACGTTGCAACATCATGCATGCTATATGAACTTGAATCAAACTTTTCCTTATATTTAGAAAAAACTTTATCAGTTTGATCAAGCATGGTTTCTATTATTTCTTCTACGGTAACATTGGTATTAAAAGTGTATGTATCCGGAAATAAATAGCCCTCTAAAGCGTAGTATATATCCTTATTTTTTATTTCATCCGTTAAAAACCAATATTTTTCAATCAATGAGTCAATGTATGCATCCTCTGCTAATTTTGCGTAAAACTCACTTTCACTAATATTTGTATTTTTGGTAATTTCACGAGCAACCCCACGAATTGTTTTACCTTCCTTGAAAGTTATTGTAATCCCACTTTTTAAATAGTTATCACCAGTTAATAATTTTATTATTTTTTTTGTAGAATAACTCTTATCAATCTTATAAGTTCCTGCCTTATAACTTGAAACTTTATTTAATTTAACATAGGTTTTATACGCCAAGTAACTTCTAATTATTCCTTCTTTTTCCAATTTTTTACCAACACTATAAATGGAAGATCCACCTTCTATTTCAAAATTTACAATTTCGCTTTTAGTAGATACTGCACTTAATAAAAAGTTAAAAGTGATAATAATTATTATTCCCATTAAGATCATTAACGTAATTAAAGTAAACACTATCTTAACCGGCTTTTTTAATTTTAATTTTTTAGTTGTTTTATCTTTCATACTACCACCTTCTATTTTAGATAATAACATTCCTAACATATTCTTCTATTACTTCTATCTTATCAGCTCTTGTTCCACCACCTTGAGCAAAAACAAAACTACCTCCACCGTTTCCTTCGGCAATGTGTGAAACATCCTTAATAAGTAATCCAGCATTAAAATCATTTTTTAAATTGTCATTTGCTTTACAAACAAAATTAATAGAGTTTTCTCTTATGTTTGAAATAAATACTACACCATTTTGTAATTTTGTAATAATCATACTTGCAAGTGATTTTATAGTTTCCATATCATAGTCTTTAAAGCTTAGTATTACAACGTCACCAAACTTACCAGAAACTTTTTTTGATACATATTCGTCCGTTTTCATAAGTTCTCTTTTAGTTAACTCTTCTTTGTAAGTTTTTTCTAGATCCCCAACTTGTTTACGTAATCTAATTACCTCTTCTTTATTTTCTAATATATCTTTATAACAATTTGGCCTTTCATTAGAAATATTAATATCTATATTTAAATCAATACTATCTTCTTTTGCCTTATTTATTATGTTTTTAGCTTTTCTTAATAATAGTATCATTTCATCATTATATGGTTTAATCACTTCAAATAATTCTATTTCTAAATTTGTATCGCAAACCGCTTCAATACGATATATATTTAATCCCTTTGATTCTATATTTTTTATTGCAAAACTTCTAATGTTACCAGTATTAGAAACGTGAGTGCCACCACATAACTCTATTGACGGACCAAACTTAACAACCCTAACAACATCACCATATTTTTCACTAAATAAAGCCATAGCTCCAAGTTTCTTAGCTTCTTCTATACCCATTTCATTTATTTCGGCTTTATAGCACGCACTTATCATTTGATTTACTATTTCTTCTGCTTTAATTACATCATAATCGCTTATTTTACCAGTATACTTAAAGTCAAACCTTAATGTCTTTCCATCAACAAAGCTTCCAGCTTGATTAACCTCATCACCTAATACTTCCTTTAAGGCACGCTGAAGAAGATGAGTAGCTGAATGGTTCTGACACGTATTAAAACGATTGTTTTTATCAACTGATAGATTAACTAAATCGCCAGTTTTAACTTCTCCTTCTATTATTCTTACAAAATGCATATTTTGTCCATTTGGAGCTTTTTCAGTTTTTATTACTTCTGCTCTTAAATTATCATTTGATATAACACCAGTATCTCCTAACTGTCCGCCCATAGTAGCATAAAAAGGAGTTTTATCAGTTATAATAATCCCTTCAGAATATATGTCTTTTAAATTACCTTCTAAGTCTCCAACAAAGATAACTTTTGCTTTAGTTTCAAGTTCATCATAACCAGTAAAAATACTTTCTTCTTTAAAGCCAGCAACATCTCCAAGTACCTTTAAATCATCCATCTTTTTAACATTTTGTCTAGCCAGATTTTTCTGTGACTCCATATACCTATCAAATTCCTCTTTTGAAACAGTTATGTTTCTTTCGCTTAATATCTCACTTGTTAGTTCAAATGGAAAACCATATGTATCATAAAGTTTAAAACATAAAGATGAATCTAAAGTTCTATTATCCTCACTAATATTTTTATCTATCATTTTTTCTAGTTCTTTTAAGCCATTTGATAACGTTTTTAAGAAATTATTTGTTTCTTTTTCTATTTCATTTAATATAAAATCTTCGGATTCTAACAAATTAGGATAACTCTTGTCATAAACATTTTCAATAAAATATTTAGAAATACTAATAATTATAGTTGGCTCTAAATTAAGCTTTTTAGTGTGCCTTATAGCTCTTCTAATAAGCCTTCTTAAGATATATCCAGCACCAACATTAGAAGGAGTTAAGCGCTTTTCATCTCCTAAAAGCATGGTAGCGGTCCTAGTATGATCAAGAATAATTCTAATTGATCTATCCATATCAGCGTTAGTATTATATTGAGTTTTAAGTTTTTCTTCTAAAATCCCCATAACACCAGTATATAAATCAGTTTTATAAATATCTCCATCTTCAGTATTTAAAAAAGCAAGTATTCGCTCTAATCCCCAACCAGTATCTACGTTTTTGTTTTTCAAAGGAACATATTTATCTTTATCTATTTTTTCATATTGCATAAATACATCATTACCTATTTCAATAAAATGACCACAATCACAAGAAGGATTACAATTTTCAGAACATGCAGGTACGTCAGTTATATAAAAATATTCGCTATCAGGGCCACATGGACCAGATTCTATTTCCCACCAATTATCACTTTTTGGTAAGAAATAAATATTTTCTTTTTTAAATCCAACTTTTTCCTTAATGATAGCAGCTTCATCATCCCTTGGGGCATTTTCGTCTCCCGCAAAACAAGTTGTAGCAAGTCTTTCTCTTGGTATTTCAAAAACCTTTGTAAATAACTCATAACTCCATTTACATCTTTCTTCTTTAAAGTAGTCTCCCAAACTCCAGCTACCCATCATTTCAAAGAATGTTGCGTGAGATTTATCTCCAACAGAATCTATGTCATTAGTTCTTACACAACCTTGAACATTACATAATCTTTTGCCAAAAGGATGAGCTTTACCAAGTAAGTATGGCATTAAAGGTTGCATTCCAGCCACATTAAATAATACACCCGTTGTACCATCGCCAACTAAAGATACTGCGCCGATATTTTTATGGCCTCTTTCTTCATAAAACTTTATCCATTCATTTCTTAACTCTTTACTAGTTAAATGTTTCATTTATATCACCTCATCAATTATATCGATAACCTTTTTATTTAAATCTTCAAGGGTTCCATCATTTACTAAAACATAATCGTAATCATTATAATTATCAAGCGCCGTTTCAGTAATATGTTTTCTCTCTTCCTGATTTAGGTTATTCTCATAGTTTGGTCTTTCTATCTTTATTTTGTATACCTTCTTAAAACTATTTTTAATACTATCAAGTTCTTCTGGCATTCTTGCATCACTTATTGTAATAACATCAGAGTAATAAGAATAAACATTGATATCCCCAATTATTCTTTTTATAAAAAACTCGTTATCTATGTTATTTCTAATGACCTCCGTGCCTAACTCTTGAAGTAAGTGTCTAGGTTTAGTTTCTTCATCGCCATTCCAACCTGATATAGTTTTGGCATACATTTTTATATAAGAAGAAAACTGCAAGTTAACTGCGTTTTTGCCCTTCAACTTTACGTAGTTATTAATTAATTCACAGGTTGTGTCCTTACCAGAATTAGCTTTCCCCGCAACAACAAAAATCTTAACATCTTTTCTTTTTATTTCCATAAGACCTCCTATATAAAAAGGCACCACACCCATCTTTAGGAACGAAGGGCTCGTGGTACCATCCTATTTTATTCTTAATTTAGTATAACGGCTTTTAACCCGGCAGCCTTTAACTGCGTCTTCCGGAAATAGCTTCAGCAAATTATCATACTGATTCACACCAAACATCAGCTCTCTTAAATAATATGTTTACTTACTAATTTTCCATCAATGAATTTAAAATGCAACTTTATTATATCAACAAATATCGAGAAAAATCAAGTATGTTAATAAGAATAATCATACGGGCCATGATTACGTGTATTTCCCGCATTGTCATATAATTTAAATTCAAATTTTACAGTAACGGTATCTCTTAAATTTAATATATATTTGTTATTCTCTTTTATAGTTATTGCATTGCCAAAATCTCTTTTATCAATTGCTTTAGCATTACAATACCATGATGCCGTAGAATTGCCGACATAACAATGTCTATATTCCACTTTATCTATACCAGATAAGTTATCTTTCGGATCGATTTCCATGTGAGAAGTATGGTTTGCAGCGGAAGAACCACGTTTTCTATTAACGCTTATGAATGTCGGCGCCGTCCAATCAATACCTAATTCTGCTCCGTACTTGCATTCACTTGTATTACCTGCGTTATCAAATATTGTTCCAGCAGTTGCATCTTTATATTTGCCCTCAGCATTATAAGCCCTTGTAATATTTTCTGAGACACAACCTGATAATCCGCTGCCATCATCGCATGTACCTTCCAATGTAACTTTACTTCTATACCAATTAACATTATCAACCGAATTTCCTTTAGTACCTTTCACACTTACAGTGCATTTTGGTGCCGTTTTATCAATATTAATATTTTTATAAATTATATTATTTTCATTCCCTGCTTGATCTTTCATATAAACAGACACATATCTATTTTTACCTTCGTCCGATATATATAATTCTTGCTTTATATCGCTTGGTTTTGTATCCATATAATCGTATTCGTCACTATTCCATGAATCACTTTTCCATGAATCACTTTTCCATGACCACTTTTTAACATCATTCGACATATTATCAATTAAGACGTAAACATTACTCGTATACCATCCAGTATAGTTAATTTTAGTAGTATTATTTTCTTTTTTTGAACTTCCAGATACACTTAAATCACAACTAGGTTTTTCTGTATCTACTTTAGCAAATGCACACGTAAAAGCACTTTTACCAGATATATTAGTTACTTTATAACAAACTGTTTTTCCATTTGTATTTTCCTTATAAGTTTCATTATCATTATATGATGATGTGTTTGTAATATAATCGCCAAAATTCGTACATTCCCCTTTACCATTTTTATTACACATACTTATTCCTACTATTTTTCCATTATTATTTGTGTTGCTTGTAACCCTTACACCAAGGCTTCTACCTTCTCCTAATTTATTTATATTAAACCATTCATCTTCACTACTAACTTTTATTTCTTTTTTATCAGCTTGCCTATAAAAAACATACTTTATAGAAGGGGCACCAGGTTCACTAATTGTTACACTATAGTTACTTTCACAATTATCACCATCAGAATACTCTTTAAACTCAGAGTTATATATTCCATTTTTCTTTGTCACTTGAACTTGACTACATTTATTAACAAACTGTCCTGTTACTGGATTGGTAACCACATTTAAATAGTCCTCTTCTACTAACATACCAACCGTTATTATCCCAATTGAATTATCATTGTCACTTAACCCTTCAAACAAATATTCATTAGAATCAAAGTATTGTTCCGCTGCTGTTATTATTTGATCCTTTACCAAGTTATATGCTTCTTCTTTTTTTCTATTACTTATATTTATAAAGCTTACTATTGCTAATCCTAACATTGATAGCATTAATGCTATCGTAACTAATAACTCTATTAGTGTAAATCCTTTTTTATTTTTCACTTTATCACCTACTATTATTATGATATCACAACAAATACTTTAATACAAATAAAAAAAGAACAAAAGAACTGATTTGAGAAATTTATACACGGAATAAAAAGTTCTAGTTATGGCTACATCGATAATTAATCGGTGTAGTTTTTAGTTTATTTTTGATTTTTATGTTATTATTATAGTATACAAATTTGTTTAATGCAATTTGTAGTTCATCAAGATTTTTAGGGTAATTGTTCTTGATGAAATCTTTAAATTGACCGTTGAGTGTTTCTATCCAAGGATTGTGAGTGCAAGTATAAGGTGCAGACATACTTGGAATTAGATTCATTTCAGCGGTCTTTGTATTATATATACCACTCTTATACATTCCACCACGATCTGAATGTAAGATCATATCATTGAGTTTATAATCACAATTATTTAATAAATCTAAATTATGCTCAATAAAATCATTGTCTAATGTTTTTCCAATACAAGATACTAATATTTCAGTACTATATGCATCTATAAAGAATGAAACATTTTGTTTCCCATCTTCATCTAATTTTATCTCTGTTGTATCAGTAGAAATCACTTTGTAAATATCATCTATATCAATGTTTTCAGCTATATTTTGATAAGTATACTTCTTTTCATCATCTTTTGTAGTAACTGTATATTTACCTTTATTTTTCTTTTTACGAATCTCTGGTAATTTCATGATACAACACTTGATTAAAAATGCCATATAGTAGGAAATTATTATTCCTTCATGTTCATTTAATTGATCTCTTATTTGTCTATATCCAGCAGTTCCATTTGATATATCATAATATTTTTGTATTAATGGTTTTAATAATTCATGATTTAACTCATATCTATTTTTACTATCTTTTCGTTTTAACCATTTATAATAGGCATCTCTGGATATTTCTAATTCTTCACACATTATTTTTATTGGATATTGTTCTTTGAATTTTTCGATGAATTGGAATTTGTACGTATTTCTTTTCCCAGGAAGGCGTTGAATTTTTTTAGTATTTCACATCTTACATTTTTTTCTGTTATTTCTATTTTTTTCAATCCTTTTTTCTTCTTAAAACAATTTTCTTCGCCTTCTTGAATGTACTCTCTAATCCATCTATTAATTGTGCCTGTACATTTCTTTTTACCTAAAACAGTTCTTTCAACTTCCATTTGAGATTTCTTATCAATTAAAACCATTTTTACTGCCTTAATTTTTTCTTCTCTAGTAAAATTTCTATATTCTCTTGCCATTTCTCATCCTCCTTAAATAAATTTTATCATATAAAAAATCTACACGCTTTTTATTTCGTGTAGATTTTCTTCAAATCACTTCTAAAGTTCTTTTTTTAACATCCAACATCAACGCCAATATATCCAACTTTTATTTCAAGCATCCCCATGTCATCGCTTCTATTACCTGCATTATCACTAACATAGATATGATCGTACATCATACAAGGATTATCTTTTTGTGTTCTTAAACATTGTGCCCCAATCCATGTATTTTTATTTAGACTATAGTAAGTCCTGTGTTTTTCCCAACTATTATTATTTATACCAGAGTGATCATCACGGGCATACACACTATAACCAGTTATATTAAACTTGCCAACTAAGTTTTTAACGCATGCAAGACCAGTATATTTACCGTCTGAATCCTTTTTTATTTTTATCTCTTCATTGTTAATCACAACGTTTCCTTTACTATCCCATTGCGTTAAATAAACGTACCCTTCCTTTTCAAATTTTATTTCAGTAAAATATGGTTTTTCTTTATCTACATAAACATTAACTGGGCAAGAAGTATTACCATCTTTTATAGTAGCTGTTTTAGTAGTTTTGGTATAAGTTTCACTTTTTTCATTACTAGTTAAACCATTTATTGATAACGACTTAAATTCTTGCGTTATTGTTCTATTGCCATTAGTCCAAGTTTTAGATTCACCATTTGTTTCACCACAATACTTTATATTTGTATTTTCTATTATCTCTTCTACCAACGTTTTTTCTTCACTAACAGAAATGTATTTGCCACAAGTATTAGTATTACCCGCCTTATCGTTTAAACTACCAGACCAATAAACAGGTTTACCTTGGGTATTAGACTGACTATACCCTAAAAGGTTATAAGTTTTATATGACAATCCTGGTTCTTTTATTTTAACATTATTAACGCCGCTTCCATTATCAGAATAGCTTAACTTAACAATTGGCTTAAGCGAAATTAAATCAATTGTTCCAAATTGCTTATAATTATAAATCGTTTTGTCACCTTCGGTTGTTATTCCATTTGAAATTCCAATAACATAAGCTTCACAATTTGGCTTATCAATGTCAACCCTAAGATTTATGCAACGAGTGGTAGATACACCAGCGCCATTTACCGCCTTATAACAAGTTGTTTTACCAGAATAATCTGTGGTTTTAGAATAAGAGGATTTATCTATCGCGAAAACTTCGCCTTCTTTATCACTAGACATATTAGTTTCTAAAGCAGCATAACCACTATCTGTCTTTAATTGTATATCACCTGATATACCCAAGCGTTTATCATAGGCCTTAACGGTAATGACTGGATTAGGGGTGCTATCCGTATTATAAATGTACCAATTATCGTTTCCTATCTTTCCACTGATTGATATCTTGATAGTTGGTGCAGATGTTTCAGTAACTTCAACGTATGAATTGTTTGAACAATCTTTTTCATCATCAAAAAATTCATAATTTAACTCACCTTTTCGTTTATCTTTATTAACTCTTACATAATTGCAATAATCTAGTCTTTTTCCAGTAACTGGATTGGTAACCACGTTTAAATAGTCTTCATTGGCTAACGTACCTAATGATACTTTTATAAAATTAGAGTCTGTTAGGCTCTCCTTATAATATGAATTATTATCTAAATACTCTTGTGCAGCAACTATTATTTGTTTTTTTATACTTTCGTAAGATTCTTGTTTCTTTTTGTTACTTATACTTATAAAACTTATTATAGCCATTACTAAAATTGATAACATAAGTGAAAAAGTAACAATAAGCTCTATTAAGGTAAACCCTTTTTTATTTTTCATACCACCACTCCTATCTTAATCTTATAATATCACAAATTAAAAGCTATTTCAATTTAAATAAACAAGACCCTAAGCCTTGTTTATTTAAAAATATCAATTATGCTATTTATATTTTTTCTAATTATAAAATTATCAATTATATCTAACATTGCATAAACAATTATGAACACACCAATAGTTTGGGTAATTAAAAGTGCACTTGCAAAGGGATTATATAATAATAGTATCCCCCATGCAAGGGTCAAAGCGGATATTAAAGAAGTATAAATCCAGTCTTCGTTTTTTATTTTTTTTAAAACAAGTGCATACTGAAATTTAGTAACACTATTTATTATTATCCAAATACCAAGGATAATCGGAAAAAGACTAGCTAATGCGTTTGGTTTTATAATTAAAAACATTCCCGCTATAATAAGTAAAACACCGTATACTAAATCAAAATTAAATACGTTTCCAATACCCTCCGCAGTAAAATACTTATATCCAGAAAAAATACCGCTAGCAAGTAAGGTTCCACCTATTATATAAGATATTATCGAAATCGTCGTATCTGGTTTAATAAATAAAAAAAGTCCAACAATAATAAATATAATTGATATAATAAGTGATGTATTTGACATCTTTTTAATTTTCTTCTCCATTATATACCTCCGTAACTTAATTATAATACAAAATTACCAAATAATAAACAAAAGAAATAGGAAAAAACCTATTTCTTTTTAAGCTCCTTTTAAGAAGCTATTTTTCCATCATATTTTCTAGTTTTTCTTCTGCGTTTTTCTTAACCTTGTTTATAGTTTGCTTTATTCCACCGTTACAAGAGCACTCATTATAGCAATAAAGCGCGCCAGAACAGGCGGCAACACCTAAAAGCATCCATCCAAGGTTATTTAGTGCTTTCATTTGCTTCACCTCTTACCAAAATATGAATATGGCATATAAATTAATGCCATTATTATTATGTTAAGATATTATTTTTGTATACTATAAAACTTTATTCATCAAAAAACTTTTAAGAAGAGTTTTTCTTGGTCTTACTTTATCATTATAAACACCATGATAGAATGCTTTTGGATTACCAACTAGCATAAGAGATCTTTTAGCTCTAGTTACTGCCGTATATATTATTTTCCTATAAAGCATCATTTTATAAGAATTAGTAATTGGCATTATAACAATTTCAAATTCACTTCCCTGAGCTTTATGAACGCTAATTGCGTATCCGTGTTTAATGGATTTATATTCTTTATGTGTGTATTTTACCATATTGCCGTCAAATGAAACGGTTATTTCGGTACCATTTATTTTTTCAATAAAACCAATATCACCATTAAACACATTATCATCTGGCATATTTTCAAGTTGCAAAATTTTATCACCTTCACGATATGTCACATCAGCATCATACACCTCGTTTTTATTATCATCTTTAGGATTAAATATCTTTTGCAAAGTTTTATTTAAGTTATCTATTCCGTTTACACCCTTGTAAACCGGTGCTAAAACTTGTACATTCTTTAAATCATAGCCTTTATCTATTGCTTTTTTCGCTAATAAGCAAGTAGTTTTTAAAATTTCCTCATCATTGCAGGTTATGAAATTATAATCATCTTTCTTCTCCAAAAAACCTTCCGTAAGTTCTCCATTATTAATCTCATAAGCAAGTGAAGTTATGTAGGAGTTTTGATCTTGCCTATATATATCTTTTAAAAAGACGGTATTTATCATGTCTGATTCAATTAAATCTTTTAAAATTTTACCAGGGCCCACACTTTCTAATTGATTATAGTCCCCGATAAAAACAAGTTTAACGTTTCTTGTAATAGCTTTAAAAAAATTATATAAAAGCTCAATGTCTATCATACTAGTTTCATCAACAATAATAAATTCCGCAGGTGCTTTATTTCTTTCATTATAACCAAATTCCCCGGTTTCCTTATTCCATTTTAAATATCGGTGAATGGTAGATGCTGGGAAAAGGCAAGCCTCACTCATTCTTTTAGCAGCCCTACCAGTTGGTGCTAATAAGACAAGCTTTTCTTCTAGCTTTTCATAAGAATATCCAGAAACTATTTTATATAACTCTACAATTCCCTTTATTATCGTTGTTTTACCAGTACCAGGTCCACCCGTTATAATCGAAAAATTTTTAATTAAAGATTGTTTAATTGCTTTTTTTTGTTCATCATTATAACTAATATCAAAATGAAGTTCTAACTTTTCTAATTTTAAATCGATATCTTCTATATTCTCATCTTCCTTGTTAGATATAGCATATACTTCATTAGAAACATAATTTTCATATTTATAATAATTTAATAAACTATACTTATCATCTTCTATTATTATTTTACCCATGCTATTTAATTGTATTAAATAAAATGTTAAGTTTTCTTTAGAAATTTCTTGCTCATAAACGCTTTTAAACGCACTATATATTAAATCCAAATTAAGATATGTATCTCCTGTTTGAAAACACAAGTTTTTCATAACATATAAAATAAGAGCTAAGATTCTTCTTTCATCATTTTCATCTATATTTATTTTTTTCCTTAACTCATCTATTTTTGAAAAAGTTATACCATCTATTGTATCAATTAATTCATAAGGATTATTTTCTATTACCCTTACTGAATCTTCTAAGTAATGATTATATATTTTAAGAGCATCTTTCATGTTAAAACCAAGATTCGTTAAATAAACTACCATTTCAAAACTTTCATTGTATTTAATAAGTTTATTATGGATTTCTAGTGCCCTTTTTTTAGTCATCTTAGGAACCAAAAGTAAGCACTCATAATCCTCGCTTATTTTATTTAAACAATCTTCACCTAAAACTTCAACGATTTGTTTTGCTGTTTTTTCACCTACACCAGGAAATATATCACTTGATAAAAATACTATAAGTCCATCTTTATCCTCGGGCATTAATTTTTCATATCTATTTACTTTAAATTGAAATCCATATTTAGGATTGTCTATTACATCACCATAAAAGGTATAATCTTCATCTATGTTTAGCTCTGCAAACAAACCAGTAAAAGTAAATTGCTTTCCAACATAAGAGGTAAGATCATCATTGTTAGTTTCCTTTATTTTAGCTAAACCTACAACATATCCATCATTAGAGGAAAAAATTTTTCTTTTAAAAGTACCCTTAATATAACTTTCCATCTTATCCTCCTTTTATGCAATATAATTCTAACATAAATAATAATTTTTAACCAGCATTAACCGTTTCTTTTACTTTGTTTAACTTATAAGTAGTTAGAAAAATATCTAAATCACTTACGTATTCTAGTATTAACTTATTGTTCTTCCTTGATATTATTATCCCCATTGTTTTATTATGATGTAGTTCTTTTAAAGTTCTATCTATTACTTTCATATAATTAAGTGTTTGACCTATATCTTTAGCTGTTACTTGCGTCTTTTTTAGTTCACACGCCATAAACCTATTTAATTTATAATTAAAAAATAACAAATCTATAAAGTAATTCTTATCATTATACATTACTTTATATTCACTTCCTACAAAAGTAAATCCAGTACCTAATTCTAAAAAAACTTTTTCTAATTCTTTTAATATATATTTTTTAAGTACTTTTTCACTTAGTTTTTCTTCTTCATCTATGTTTATAATTATTGGGTCATGTAACATATCTTCTATTCTTAATTCTTTATTTTCTCTTTCACCTATCAATTTTATATTCTTTTTGTCTGCATAAGATAATCTATTAAATGAATCCGCTTTAATCTCATTAATAAGCCCTCTTACCGATAGGTTATTTTCTATACATCTATTTATGTAATAATTTCTTTCGTTTTCGTCGTCAAACTTAAGTAAATATCTATAATGCGACCATGAAAGATTAGATTGCGAACACACTGTGTTCGTTTTTCTAAACAAGACATAAAATCTTCTCATTAATTCTAAATTTCTTCTTGAATAATTTTTACCATATTCCTTAGATAATTTTACTGACCATTCCTTAATTAAATTATCTCCATATTTTGCTCTTTTTTCTCCTCCTTGGGCTTCTGTTAAAAGTTTTCCTATCTCAAAGTATGTCTTTATTGTTTCCTTATTACTTTCTAAGTATCTTACCCTATCATTTACTTCTTTTTCTTCTATTATGTTTCTTATTTTATCAAAATAGTCCATATATTTCTCCTTTCGGGTCATTTATTATATAAACTATTTTTAAAAAAAATGTAAAAAAATACTATAATATTAGCAAATTATAGTATTTTAATTTTTTCTAATTAACAATACATCTATAACTACGTCTATAACTCAATAGTTTTTCTTTATTTAGCTTTAAACTTTCAATACTTTCCCTTTTTAATTGTTCTCTTTTTAAAGTAGCTTCTGGTCCAATTAACACGTGGTTTTCTATATCATTTAATACATCATCTTCAAATACGGTAAGTAAAAAGGTTTCACTATAACTATATCCTTCATCAATCACTGATTTTATATAAGCATTAATTAACCTATATGCAAATTCTTTATTAGATGCTAAATCTTTACGTTCGCATATCCAATCAGATATCAGTGAATCATTAATCGCATAGTTATACAAACATTGTTCTAAAATATCAATGTCAGTTTGATATCTTGATGGTAAGTATTTTAATTCATACCTATTTATTTTATATTTATCAGACGAATTAAAACATTCTAGTACCTTAATTATAAAATTCTTATCATTAATTATTTCATCAGGGGCATTATTCAATTGCTTTAAACACCCATTTTGTGCTATCGCTAATAATATTTCTTTTGATGTAACAGTTATTTTATCTGATATTTTTGAATCCTTAACACTTAAAAATAATTTTATTTTATTTTCAGTTTTTAAATTATCAAAAACTTTTTGAATGTCTCTTCCGATTAGCATCGTAACTGCTAGCTCTTCATCTTTTGTATAAGCCATGTAGTATATAAATAATAATTCCTCTTCGGTGTACGTTTTTTTATCTTTTAAAGATAATAATTTTTGGTATCTTTCGTATCCTTCTTCTAATTCTTCTATATAACGCTTATTTTTAACTTCATCAATTTCACGTAATTTAAAAATTAATTCAGGAATATATTTAATATCAATCCAGTCATAGGTTAAAGTACTACCATTAAATTCTATATAATTTTTCTTTTCTTTTGTATGAATATCTTCAAACTCTTTTACGTAAAGATAAAATATCGGAGATTTAACCCCATCTTTAATCTCATAATATATGTATATATCTCCTGCTTCTGTTCCTTCACGAGGAATAAATTCTCCACTTAATTGATCAGCCCATGAAACATCTTGCCAAGAATCGTCAGCACCTTTTAGGTCCTCTTGTAATTTATGGTAAGACGCTCCTTTCCAATTTCCAGGTTCACGATCATATTTTACCCACGTTCCATTTGCTATTTTTTTAGTCACTTATAGTACCTCCATTTATCTGTATTATATTATGCTTTTTCTAAGAAAACAACTTATATAACCGTTCCAATAATCATTTTATTTTCATATCTTTCTAGCTTAACAGAAATAATTTTTCCAACCAGTTCCTTGCAACCCTTAACCTTTACCTTTAAATAATCATCCGTATGACCAGTTAAGTTGCCATCTTCAAATGTTTCTGCAATAATTTCTTTGACGCTTCCCAAACTACTTTTATAATATGCTTCTTCTAATTCATCAAAAGCTGCTATCAAAGTCTTACTTCGCTTATGCTTTTCTTCTTTTGTTAACTGGCCTTTCATTTTAGCAGCAGGAGTCCCACTTCTAGAAGAAAAAGGAAATACATGACCACCTGCAAAACCTATTTCTTTAACAAAGTTTAATGTTTCTAAAAAATCTTCTTCTGTTTCATTCGGAAATCCAACTATTACATCAGTTGTAACCGCCATATAAGGTCTAACTTTTCTAATTTCATTTATTCTATCTACATAATATTTTTTGTCATACCTTCTATTCATTAACTTTAAAACATGATCACTTCCGGCTTGCAAAGGTATATGAATATGATTTACTATTTTATTGGATTTTTTTAAAACATCCAAAAACTTATCATTTAACTCCACTATCTCAATAGAAGATATTCTAATTCTTTCTAGCCCATCTATTTTATCTAATTCAGTTAATAAATCACTAAAATCATAATTATCTAAATCAGCTCCATAATGACCAGTATGAATGCCCGTTAAAACAATTTCTTTATAACCATTTTTAACTAACCTTTTAGCTTCCTCAATTACCTTTTCAGGTCTCTTACTTCTTACTTTTCCCCTTACGTAAGGAATAATACAGTAAGAGCAATAATTACAACATCCATCTTCTATTTTAACTAATGCTCTTGTTCTGGTATTAAAACTACTAATTTCCATATCATCAAAAGAGCTATTCATAACATCATTTATATTTAATATTTTCTTTTTTGTTCTTATAAATTCTTCTATTAGATCAACTATTTTACTTTTTTGTGTATTTCCTATTACCACATCAACATAATCCATTATCTTATCATCATTATCTCTTATTTGAGTAAAACACCCCATTGCTGCAACTAAGGCGTTTGGATTTTTCTTTTTAGCTTGTCTTATCATCTTTCTTGATTTTTGATCACTAGTATTAGTAACCGTACAAGTATTTATCAAATAAACATCAGCGGTTTCATCCGAAAAATCAGTTATTCCATATCCTCTTTTAATAAATTCATTTATTGCGTATTCACTTTCGTAAGTATTAACCTTACAACCCAACGTATAAACTGCAACTTTCATTTTAGCCTCCAAAATAAAAGACTTAAGTATTTAAGCCTATTTATTATCTCCGTCAATTACTTCCTTTTTAACACCATATATTGGTGAAATTACCTGCGATACCCTAAAAGCTTTTACTTCTTTCTTAGTTTCTTTATTATCGTTCTTAGGTAGCATATTTTCTACCTCAGCTGGTTCAAGATTGTATTTTTCTAAATAATTAACTCCTGTATTTTCTTCATCGTCAAATAATTCCAATTCCTTAGCTTTTTGCATCAATTCATCAATTGATATTATTGCGGTTCTTTCTTGATCTTCCTCAAAGTTAGTAAGAGAAATTGGCGTTTCTTCTTTTAGTGCATCTGAAATAGCACTTGCAATATCTTCTATTTCAGTTTTTTCATTATTATAAAGTGGTTCTTTATTTTGAATTTCATCCGTTTTATTATCCTTAAAATCATTAGTGGTGGTTATTTTTAGTTTCTTTATTCTTTCTTTAACTTGAATCCCCTGAATAATATAAGTTATTAAAAGCAAAACACATAAAATCCCAATTAAAAACATTATACCTGAAAAAATCATTTGCCCCTGCGTATTTAAATTATTATAGAAATTATTAAAAGAATAAGACGCTGCCGCAAATAAATTTTTCATACTACTCACCTCAT
>CANEGO010000015.1 GCA_947427095.1 uncultured Clostridium sp.
GAAACTAAATCAGTTATTTTGTTAAAAATAACTTTAACGTTATTACTGCAATCAATTATTTCTAGCATGAGCTTATTAATCTCACTTTCACTGATAGCTACGTTTTGCTGTTTTTCCATACTTTCCTCCCAAAATACTTAATATAGCAATGACGGCTACTTATCTTAATTTCAGTATAGCAAACATAAAGTCACTTTGCAATACTTATTTACATCATTTTTACATTATAAAAATAAGGAAAAACTCTAGCTTTCCCTTATATTAATATAACTCTAGTACCATTTCTTATATCAGTGTCAATTACTAAAGAGTTATTATTATACCTTTGGCCCGTTTCTTTATTGTAAAGATTTTTATGAATATCTATTTTATACTTACCGTTTGTCATCTCTATTAAAAATTTAGAAATCAATTCTATTAAATTTCCAATTTTTCTACTTATAGGTATCATCATATCATAAGTTTCATCTAATTCTGGAACATTTAATATTATAAGCACCTTATTTTCCATTATGATCCCTCTTCCTTATCAACAACATATTTAATAACACTTGAAATTCCCTTTTGGCTAGCAAAACCTAAATACTCAAAGTTTTCTTTAACATCATCTGGTTTTAAGTCATCATAATTTAATAGTATTTGGTCCTCAATTCCATCTCCTAGCCATATAGAAGAATCTTTATTTATTGTATCTTCAAACCAATTTTCTATTTCTAGATTTTTAAATTCGTCATAATTATCAAATAATAATAATTTTGACTTCTTAAATCTTGGTATGCTTGACATAAGTGAATTAAAATAGCTAATATATTTCTCATTAATAGCGTTTTTAAACCTATTAAAACCTACAATCATATATACTCTAGTTTTAGAATCAGCTTCTTGATTAACTCCCTTAATCATCTCAATTAAGTTTGTATTAAAATCATCTTTTATAACATTAATATTCGCTAACTCATTATTAATGATACCGCTTGCATCAAATATTGTAACTAAAGTATCTTTTATTTTTACAAATTCTTTAGCAAGTGCGCTAATAAATAAGCTTTTATCATTTATGCTCTTTGATAATATTGGTGTTGTTGATGTAGTATTAAAATTATAATAATATACATCTTTATCTTCATTAGAATATCCAATTGGAACTTTATCAATTCCACCAACTTTTTCAATTATCATGTTTAGTGTTACAACATCTGGCAATTTAATAGCAGATTTTGCTCTTGTTTTATATTTTTCCTGTAATTTAATAGCTGTTTCGCGAATTTGTTTATTAACGTTATCCTTTTCACAAATATAAGCTGTTTGAAACTCGTAAAAATGTTCATTAAATAAAGCAAGTCCTCTTCCAAAATACTTTTTAGGATATAATCCCTTAGGGGTATTAAGTAAGCTTCTATAAGCCGATTCATCAGGTTGCTGCAAAGAAATTTTATTTAAGAATAATTGTGATACTCTAACGCCAATTATATTGTTAACCGATGTAGTTACTATAAATATAATACCATACTTAGTTCCTTCGCGAATTAAACCCTGAATAGCATCAGCAAGCCTACTATTACCCTCCAAAAACACCTCATAATAATTTATGATAATTACTATTAGTGGTAATTTTTCATTACTTTCCTTAATATAATTTTTATAATTACCACCGTATTCAGTAAATAATGCTTTTCTCCTATCAGCTTCCTGATCTATCATTACTAAAGTATTCATCATTTGCTCACTATCATAAGCCGTAGTAACACATCCGACATGTGGATACTTTGAAAAAATTCTAAGTGTTTCAGCACCATAATCAAATATATAGAAGTTAACCTCTTCAGGGCTATGATTTATACAAGTAGAATATATAAGAGTGGTTAACAAATTTTCCTTTCCAGATCCAGCCATTCCATAAATTAGTAAATGCCCAATATTTGTCAAATCAATTGTTAGAAGGCCTTGCGTTTGCGCAGCTGGATTATCATATTCACCAATTGCGGGTCTAATAATATAAGGAGTCTCCTTATAATCATACTTTTCCACTATACCATCAAGTCTAATAACATCAGGAATACTACTTAACCATAACTTATTAGTCTTAATTTTTTGTTTCTTTGATATATCAACAATATATTTTACTATGTTAGTTAGCTGGTCCCCAAGTTTTTCTGTAGTATTTTCGCTTTCTTTTGTTTTATCTTCATTTATTGTTTTTACTATTTGTCCAATAGAGTTAATATAACTTAATGAATCGTCAACTTTTTTTATTACCCTATCAGATGGCACATAATCCGCACCAGACCATCCGGATTGACCTATATCAAAATATTCATCATAACCGACTTGCAAATAAAATCTACCAGTTTCTTTAATACTTGCTGCATCTGGTTTCTTTATCATTTCCATAGAGTCTCCTCTATCTTGAACCTTTAAGCAAATTTTGAATTTCGAATTAGCCCAAATTTGATCATTAACTACACCACTAGGTTTTTGAGTCGCTAAAATAAGATGTACACCTAAAGAACGACCTATACGCGCTGTTGAAATAAGTTCACTCATGAACTCTGGTTGTTGACTTTTAAGCTCCGCGAACTCGTCAGCTATTAAAAATAAATGGGCTATAGGCTCTTCAATCTTTCCTTCACGATATAACCTTTGATACTTATATATATCTATGGTTCCTTCTCCTAGTCTATCTCTTTCAGCATTAAATTTAGCTTGTCTTCTTTTTAGTTCGGAATTAATAGAAACTAAAGTTCTATTCATTTCAGCAGTATCAAGGTTAGTTATTGTACCAGCTAAATGTGGCAAACTTATACCCTTTTCTCTGTTTTCAAAAGCTCCAGCAAGGCCTCCTCCTTTATAGTCAATAAGCACGAATTGAACTTCATTAGGGTGAAAATTAATTGCCATAGAAAGAACAAAAGTTATTATAAATTCAGACTTACCAGAACCAGTTGAACCCGCTATAAGACCGTGTGGTCCATGAGCTTTTTCATGTAAATCCAGCATAAATAATTCCCTATCTGCATGAACACCAATAGGAGTATTTAAATTTGTAACTGGATTGTTTGTTTTCCATCTACTTAAAATATTTAATTGTTCAATTTTAGATACATTATACATTTCCAAAAAAGTAAGACTCTTTGGAAGAATGGCTGCTCCAGCTTTTGTAGGTATTGGTATGTTTAACAATTTAGATGAAATTAAATTCATATCCACGTTTACCAATTCCGGGATATTAAATTTTTGAGTAAAACTATATTCTTCTCCTGGTTCAATTATGTAACTACCATTATCTAAAACATATGAAAAGGTTTTACATTGTGGGGGCAAATCAACAATGGTGTCCTCTAAAAATAGCATTGAAAATCCAATGTTTCCATCGCTAGATAATACATTACTAATAATAGGAACATCTTTAATTTTTTTATAAGAATCTGTAATTATAAGATAATACGTAGAAAACTTTTTATATGTTTCATTATCAATAGACGTATTTTTCTTTCCTGTCGGATCTAAAGTTTTTTCCCTCTCTTTTATTTCCTTTAATAATAGTTCACTAACTTGCTTAATATCAGAAATATCACTTGCAAAAAATCTATTTTTTTTATCTTCACTCCACGTATGTGGTAAATATCTTGCATAATCAAATTGAGATTGATCACTTACTAAAAATACCAACTTTAAATCAGTAGCGCTATGCATTGTAATAAGTTGTAAGATTAAATTATTAATATAAACTCTTTTTAATTTTGAATTACAAATAATGGCAGAAAATCTTCTTTCTAAAAGGGAATAACTAATTGGAACATCATTTAAATCCTTTGATTTATTTACTAAATCAAATACTTTTTCTTGAAGGCCATCTTCTTCTAAAGAAAACTTTTTTTCTGGTGCAGTAATCTTTATACTAGCCTCTTTATTTCCAATACCAACACTTAACGATAAAAAGTCTTTATCATTAATCTGTCTTTCCCATAATCTTTTATCTTTATTTAAAATTAAATTTACACAATCTTTTTGAGAAGGATAATTTAATTTTAAAACATTTATTTGATTATCTAATATGTCTTTTATTTCTTTTTCCTTATCACTTAAATATTTAGAATATTTTTCTTGTCTAAGTTTTTCTTTTTTTCTTCTTAATTTATTTGTATAGGCGGTAGTTACCTTAGGCATTATCATGCTACCAAATATCATTGCAACGCACATAACCATTTGAGGTAATACATCAATAAATTTTCTAGTTCCAGAAGAAAGCCCGGTTACAACCGAAAATCCCATCATAAAAGATGATGCCGCCATGGTTAAACTCGAACCTAAAGATAAAATAAATGGTGTATGTTGTTCTTTTTCCTCTTCTGGTGGTGAATCTATTACAACTTCTTTTTCTTCATAACCATTTATAATTCTTGGAATATGATAAAAATATTGTGCATTATCATATAATTCATATGAAACTTCACTAGTATTAACCTTTTCATAATTTGTATAATCAGTTTGAGCTAAATCATTATAAGATTGTAACCCATTTATAATTAAAGCATTATTCGGATTGTTAAGCCTTAAAAAATTGTTCATGTATATAATAATTAATCCATTTAAAAAGATAATATCCCCTGTTTTTAAATAAACTTGCCTGACACTTGTTCCATTAACATAAACCCCACTGCTATTAGCAGTTAATAAGTGCTTATTATTTATGTTCTGTATTAAAATATGCTGATTAATTATATTTTGGCTTTGATAACATACATTACAATTTATGTCACTTCCAATAATTAGTTTTTGAACATTAAAAATACCAACATCATTAAATTTTTCATCATAGCCTGGTAAGCAATATAAATATTTTTGTGACCTATCGCTAGTGATTTCTAATTGATAAACAGAATAATTAATTAATTCAGCGTCTAAAATAGTAATTTCATTTTGAATTATGTTAACAAGACCGTTGCTTTTTAAAAACCATTTTCCTTCATTCGCTTCTATGTTTATCGTATATTCTTTTTTAGAATTAGTTGGCTTATATGATATCAAAAAAGATTCTTGAATCTCTTCTGGCAAATCATACTTATTAAGTTTAACACCATCTGCTATATATAATCTCAAAACAATTCACCAACTTCCCTTTATCCTTTATACTTTCTATTCTAGTTACAAGTATACTTTGAAAACACCCACTTGTCAATTTCAAAAACTTCTTTTTTCTACATAATTCACAAAAATAATTTATATAATAACAAACTTAAAGAAAGGAATAAATCAATATGAATTATTATAATGAAATAAAAACCGAGCTAATAAATAATGAAACGTATAAAAAAGTAAAGGATTACTCAAAAAATAGAAGTGATTTAAAAACGTATTATAAAGTTGGCAAATTACTTAGTGAAGCAGGTAAACATTATGGAGAAGGGATAATAAAAAGATATTCAGAAAAATTGACTAAGGACCTTGGCAAAAAATATAATTATAGAAATCTTTTTAATATGAAAAAATTTTATATTATATTTAAAGATGAAAAAATGAACGCACTGCGTTCACAATTGAGTTGGACTCATTATAGAGAATTAATAAAGCTTAAAGATATGGATAAAATAAAATATTATATTAATGTAGCAGAAAAACAAAATCTTTCGTATAGACAACTAATTAATAAAATTAAAAATAATGAATATGAAAGATTAGATGATAAAACAAAGCTTAAACTTATTAATAATGAAAAAACTAAAGTACAAGATTTTATTAAAAATCCAATACTTATAAAAAATAAATATAATAAAGAAGACATATCTGAAAAAATGCTTCAAGACTTAATATTAGAAGATATTCCATCATTTTTAAAAGAACTTGGTAATGGTTTTTGTTTTATAAAAAATGAGCATCAAATAAAAATAGGTAATCGTTATAACTATATAGATTTACTTCTTTATAATATTAATTTTAATTGCTACGTAGTTTGTGAACTTAAAATTACCGAATTAAAAAAGGAACATATTGGCCAAGTGCAAATTTATATGAATTACGTTGATAAAAATATAAAAGATATTAACCAAAATTCAACTATCGGTATTATTATTTGTAAAAAGGATAATAAGTTTGTTATGGAATATGTTACTAATGAAAATATTTTTGATAGAGAGTATGAACTTATATAGAAAAAAGAAATCATTTAGATTTCTTTAATACCATAATCTTGATACGTCTACGTTTGCCGATAAAGGTTGTGGGTATGGCATTTCCATTTTAACTATCGTAGGAAGTTTAAATGCAGAACCAAAAGCAACACATGTTCCAGGTTGCAACCCTTTCATCTTCTCAACTATTTCATCCGTGATATTAGGCACCATTTGTCTTATAAATGATACGTCATGAGGATGCTGCATTTTAAAGATTAGAAAGTTTGAACATTGTGATAGTGCCGTCTCGGATAACTCTGATGGTCTTTGTGAGATAAGTCCTAAAATAACGCCATATTTTCTTCCTTCTTTTGCAATTCTATCAAATATGTTATAACCTAATATTTTTATATCTTGATCTTCTTGAACATAACGATGAGCTTCTTCTAGAATCAAATGAACCGGAAATGAACCTCTTTGTTGTAATTTAGATGTAAAATCAAAAAGTAACTTTGAATATATCTTACAAATTGTTTTGGCTAACCTATCATCTAAATAACTTATGTTAATGTTTATTATCTGAGCTCTAGCTCCATTAGCAGCGGTTATTAAACTCTTTATAAAGTTTGTTTTATCAATGTATTTATCGACTTTAAAATATTCTGCGTATTCGCCCTTTATGATAGAATCCAATCTTACCTTAAGAACGTTTGCTTTATCATATATTTTATCGCTTTTTAAAATTCCTTCAGAAATAAGAGCGAAATCAAACGCTTCCCTTAAATTTTCAAGTGTAAACGGAATAGTTCCATCAGGCAACTCTAATTTTAAATCATCGTTTATAAATTTCTTAATAAATTCGGAAACAAGCTGTATCTCCCCTATTTTTCCTTCCTTATCAATTATTAAGCACTGTCTTAAACTTCTGGTATAACCCGGCTGAACAATTGGTGTTTCAAGATTTAAATCCGGAGTATTAAACGAAGTTAAGATGGCAAAAATCTGATCATGAATTTGTGATGCAGCACCACCACTATATAAAACCTCTAAAATGGCCTTTGCAATTATATCATTTTTGTAAACCCTTGTATCCTCTTCATTTCCTGAAAAAACGGTAACTAATCTTAAAGCCTTTTCTATTATAGGAAGTTGTGATGCGTCATCTACATCTAATAAAAGTGCAAAATCATCAATATCCAAAAGCCATAAAGGAATCCTAATCAAATTATTCATCCCAGTTCTTACGTTAGTTGAATATCTCTTAAAAAATATTTGATTGTTTGGAACCGATAGCGCGCTTTCATATTCACCATATGCATCAAAAATAAATATGCAAGCATTACGTGGGGCCTGCTGCCCATTAAAAAATACGTTTTGAAATAGTCTAGCAACACCACATGATTTTCCAGAGCCAGTATTACCAAAGATAGCAAAATGATTACTAAAAAAAGTGTTGGTAGATACATAAGCTGGAGTATTATTATAAAGTGGCATATTACCAATAAGAACCTTTTTTAAAACGTTATTTTTATCATCAACCACGATAAGTTTCATCTCATCGGTCGTTGCAATAAAGCACACGTTACCAATCATTGGTTTAGTAAGAACACCTGGAACAAAACGATCGTTTTTAATTTCACCGATTAACTTTACTTGAGCAAGTTCACTATTTAAATTGGTTACGGTACCAACTATTTCTGATCCCTCATTATTCCTAAAGATAACATGATGATCTATTAAATTGCTTTCAAAAGCTAAGTTTGATGTTATCGTAACAATTACAATATCCGCCGAAACATCCCTAACCCTACCGATTTCATTTGGTAAGGTTGTTATCAAGGGTTCTTCTTGCTTGCTTGGCTGCTCTATATCAGTATTATCATTGTTTTCCTCTAGTGCATTAAAAGAGGTTTGCTCTGCATCATTATTTTCTTCTAGATTTTCATCCAAGCCAAAATCTTCGGTTTCTTCTAGTTCATCTAAACTTTCAAAATCATTATTTTCCATACTTTATTCGCCCCTTTTTGTCTACTTTCAAGTTTATTATATCATTTGTTTTAGAAAAATGAAATATTTATTTCGGTAACGTTGACATTTAATTTTAAGATGGGTAATATAATAACTGAAAAGGAGGGTTTTATTATGGCGTATATTAAATTTAAGAACGTAAGTAAGGAATATGAAAATGGTAACATTTTAGAAAAAGCCTTAAAAAGAATTAGTTTTGAAATAGAAGATGGTGAAATAGTTATAATAACAGGTCCCTCCACTTTAGGGAAAAAAGCCATTTTTAGCATTTTAAGTGGTGCTTCTGGCCCAACTTGCGGTGAAATTTTGATAGATGGCACTAAAATAAACGAACTAAAAGGGAGAAATTTAACCAAATATAAAAGAGAGTGTGTTGGATTAGTTTTTGAAAAAGATAATTTGCTTGAAAATTTAACAGTGGAAGAAAACATCTGTCTTTATCCTTCTGAAAACGATTTGGATTGGCTATTAAAAAAAATGAACATCACCAACAAAAAGGATAATTTTCCATCACAATTATCAAGAAAAGATCAGCAAAAAGTTGCAATTGCAAGAGCGTTTTATAAAAATCCTAAGTTTATTTTATGTAATGAACCAGTAGAACTACTTGGCTTAAAGGAAAGCAAACAAATATTAAAATTAATAAAAGAAATAGCTAAAAAAGAAAAGAAAACAATTATAATAATTACTAATAACATCGATATAGCACCTCTTGCAAACAAGGTTATAAAAATAAAAGATGGTCTTTTAGAAAGTATTAAAGTTAACAAAACACCACTTGACGTAGGTGATCTTAAATGGTAAAAAAAAGCATATTAAAAGACGCCTTAAGACATATACGTTTTAGCAAGAAAAGATTTATTTTTTTAAGTGTTATAGTAGGTTTAATAACCAGCATTTACCTAGGTCTTAATCTAACTTACCCAAGCTTAATTAAAAATGCTAATACTTATTATGATAAAAACAACATAATGGACGTTTTGATATCATCTAAAGTAGGATTTACAAAGGATGACTATGATTTAATTAAAAGCGTACCTAATACTAATGGCATTATGATGGTAAAAACGTTAAATACTAAAATGACTTCAAAAGATAAAGACTTTAATATCAAAGCAATTAGTATTAGTAATAACAGGAATAAAAATGATAACAATTATATAAACAGACTTATCCTAACTAACGGTAAATATCCTAAAACCATAAACGAAGGGTTAGTAGAAGAATCTTTTTTTAATAAAAATGGCCTTAAGTTAGGAGATTTAATTACACTAAAGCCGGAAAATAAAAATGAATTAAAAGCAAAAAAAATAAAAATAGTTGGTACGGTTAAAAGTTTTGGTTACCAAACAAACTCCATGAACCTTAAGTTAAATAAAACAGAAGAAAATGAATCGTTTATATACCTCGAAGAAAGAAACTTTAACACTGAAAATTATAACGATATTTATGTAACTATAAATAAAAAAAATGCCTTAAACACATATTCTAAAACATATGAAAACTTAGTAAAAAAATACGAAAAAGAAGTTGAAATAGCACTTTCTAACACAATATGTGAAAGGTATAATGATAAAAAAGAGATAACTCAAAATAAGATAAATTCTTTGCAAGATAAATTAAATAGCTATTACACGTTAGATTTACCCCAAGAGTCATTAAACGAATTAATAAAACAAACCAGTAATGATTTAGAAAATGAAAAGATAAAAATATCTAATTTAAAAAGTCCAGAGATAATGGTAATCAAAAGAAGTGAAACAAAAAATTTTTATGACGTTAAATTTATATCTAAACAAATAAAAACGTTAACAATTTTATCTCCGTTAATTTTATTACCTCTTTTATGTTTGATATATATTAATTTTATAGCAAATAACATAAAAGAAGAAAAAAAAGAAATAGAAATTAAAAAAGCCATTGGTTTTAGCTTCAAAGAAATATCACTTAAATACATATTATACGTATTTTTATCAGCCCTTTTAGGAGTAATAATGGGAGTTCTAATATTTGACAAATTAATTCTTATGGCAAACGTTTTGTGGCTTAAATCGTTTTTTGATATTCCGTTTTTGTATTCAAAACCTAAAACAAACATCATTATAATATGTATTTTAATAACTACTCTAACAGCAGTTATAACGTGCGTGTCATACTTATTATGTTATAATAAAAAAGAAAAAATATTAAAGAGGAAAATAGCATTTAAAATCGGATGCATAAGAAAAAAACTTAATTTTTCTTCTAAGATGGCTTGGACTAACATGTGTAAATCTAAAACAAAATTAATATTACAAACTAGTCTAATTGCTTTTGTAACCGCCCTATTTTTATTATCTATTACAATTAAAGATTCTATAAATTTAGGTATTAAAAATCAATACAATAAGATTTTCAAATATGATCTTTTAGCTGAATTAAATATTAGCACCAAAGAAGAATTAAACAAAATAGAAAATGATCTATCATTAAACAAAAATGTAAAAGAAACTATAATGATAAGTCAAAGTAGCATAACAATTAATGGCATAAATGAGCCTACTTATTTAGTGATACCTAGTATAAATGAGAAATTAAATAGGTTTATTAACGATTTAAAAATAACTGATAACGGTATAATAATATCTGAAAAACTTGCTAAAACATTAAATAAGAAAAAAAATGAAACCTTAGAAATAACTTTTTCTAATGGCTTGAAAAAGAAAATAAAAATAATAGGTATAACTTCAAATTACACCGATAATTATGTTTATATGTCAAATAGTTTGTACAAAAAAACAAACAATAACGAAGAGCCTTATTTTAACTTTATTTTAATAAAGCTTAAGGATATTAAAAAAGAAAAAATATCTTCATCAGAGCTATTGGAAATTAATAATATAACATCAGTTAAAACCAAAGATCAGTTAAAAAAAGATAAACAAGATAAACTTAAGATAGAGGTTTCATATGCTAATTTATTAATAGTACTAACATTTGTTTTAGTCTTTATAGTTTTGTATGAAATATCAAAGTTTAACTTAGTTAAAAATAAAAACAAATTAAAATTCTTGAGAAATATGGGACTATATGATGAAGAAATAATTAGTTTCGGTTATAAGGAAAACTTAATAATAACAATTATTGGAAGTTTATTAGGAATAATACTTGTAAATTTAATTATGTTTTACATAGTTAAAAATATAGATATTGCATCATTTATGTTTGGTAACAAAATAAACTTAATAAGTCTCTTGAAGTTCTTACCTATGGTCTTTTTAGCACAACTTACTACTACTATTTTTGTCCATTTGAAATTTATTAAAAATGAAGACATAAAATAATGTGTAAATAAACGTAAAAATTTAAATAGTAAATATCAATGTTGCAATTGCAACATTGATATTTTTTGTGTTTAATGTATAATGATATAGGTTTTTATAATAAGGAGGTAAAAAAAATGAATGAATGGAAAGATTTTAAAGGATATATATGGAAGGAAAAAATAAACGTAAAACAGTTTATTTTAGATAACTACACTGAATACACTGGTGATGATAAATTTCTTGTTGGACCAACAGATAAAACTAAAAGATTAAATGATAAATACTTTGAAATGTCTAAAGTAGAAATAGAAAAAGGCATATACGATGTAGATACTAAAACAGTCTCAGGAATAGATGCTTATAAACCTGGCTACTTAATTAAAGAAGACGAAGTAATAGTTGGTTTTCAAACTGATGAGCCACTTAAAAGAATCGTTAATCCATTTGGTGGAATGAGGATGGTTCAAAGTGCTTTAGAAGCTTATGGTTACAAATTGGATGATAAAGTCTTAGAAGACTTTAAATATCGAAAAACACATAATGATGGCGTATTTTCCGCATACACAACAGACATTAGAAAAGCAAGACATGCTGGGCTTTTAACCGGATTACCTGATGCATACGGTCGTGGAAGAATAATCGGAGACTATAGAAGAATTGCACTTTATGGTATTGATAAATTAACAGAAGAAAAGAAAAAAGACTTGCTTAAATTAGAAGATAAGTATCTTAATGAGGAAATGATTCGTCTAAGAGAAGACGTATCCGAACAGATTAAAGCATTAGAGGAAATCAAATCAATGGCCAAATCTTATGGTTTTGATATATCAAAACCAGCTACAAATGCTCGTGAAGCTACCCAATGGTTATATTTTGGGTATTTAGCTGCAATAAAAGAAAATAATGGTGCCGCCATGAGTTTAGGAAGAACTTCTACATTTTTAGATATATATTTTGAAAGAGATCTAAAAAACGGAGTTTTAACAGAAAGTGAAGCACAAGAAATTATTGACCAATTTATCATGAAGCTTAGAATGGCAAGACATTTAAGAACTCCTGAATACAACGAATTATTTGCAGGAGATCCAACTTGGGTAACTGAGTCAATTGGTGGTATGACCGAAGATGGTAAATCCCTAGTTACTAAAAACTCTTATAGATACTTGCACACTTTATATAATTTAGGGTCATCTCCTGAGCCTAACCTAACGGTTTTATGGAGTGATAGATTGCCAGAAAACTTTAAAAAATATTGTGCTAAAGTATCGATTGATACCGATGCTATTCAGTATGAATCAGACGAACTAATGAGACCAATTCACGGATGTGATTATGCCATTGCATGCTGTGTATCTGCTATGACAGTTGGAAAACAAATGCAATTTTTCGGAGCTAGATGCAACTTAGCAAAAACCCTACTTTATGCGATAAATGGTGGGTATGATGAAATAAAAAAAGAACTTGTCGTATCTGGAATCAATAGAATTAGAGACGAATATTTGGACTATGATAAGGTTAGAAAAAACTATTCAATAGCCATGAAAAAAATAGCTAAAACTTACGTTGACGCAATGAATATTATTCACTACATGCATGATAAATACGCTTATGAAAAAGGACAAATGGCCCTTCATGATAGTGAGGTCGAAAGGCTTATGGCGTTCGGTGTTGCCGGCTTTTCGGTTGCAGTTGACTCACTATCCGCAATTAAGTATGCTAAAGTAAAACCGATAAGAGACGAAAACGATATAGCAATTGATTTTGAAGTTACCGGAGAATTTCCTAAATATGGTAATGACGATGATAGGGTTGATTTAATTGGTAAAGAATTGCTTGAAGAATTTTATTCTGATTTATGTGAAAATAAGTTATATAGAGGAGCTAAACATACCTTGTCAGTTCTAACCATTACCTCAAACGTAATGTATGGTAAGAAAACCGGTTCTACTCCGGACGGAAGAAAAGCAGGTGTTGCATTTGCCCCTGGAGCTAACCCAATGCATGGTAGAGACTCTTCTGGTGCCCTTGCCTCTCTTAACTCAGTAGCAAAAATGCCATATACCTCTTGCTGTGAAGATGGTATTTCAAATACTTTTTCTATCGTACCTAGTGCATTAGGTCATTCTAAAGAAGAACAAGTAGAAAACTTAGTAAACGTACTTGATGGATACTTTGAAAAAGGGGCTCATCACTTAAACGTTAACGTACTTAATCGTGAAATGTTAATTGATGCAATGAATAATCCTGGTAAATATCCTACTTTAACTATTAGGGTATCTGGTTATGCAGTACTATTTGATAAGCTATCTAAGGCTCATCAACAAGAAGTAATAGATAGAACTTTCCACGAAAAACTAGGTTGTTAAAGTAAAAGGACATAGATTCTCATTTCTATGTCCTTTTTTAATTTGGTTACCTTAGGTTCAACAATTAATATTATAAAAGAGTAAATCCATGCAATTATAACGATTACCCATTTTTGGATACTTATTTTTTTATAAAGCAGAATTCACTACCAAGTTCTTCAAAAAAGCGTATCTTCTAGCATTAAATCTTGCACCTTAGGTTTTTCATCATTTATCAGTTCATCTTTTATTTCATTATAATAATTCTTATTTTCTCCTTTTTGGCCATTTATTATATTTGGTATTTTTTAAAATATTGTTGGATTATGAAGTTATTTAATATATAATTAACATGGTGATAATAATGATTGGAAAAATAAACAGTATAGAAACAATGGGATTAGTTGATGGACCAGGAGTTCGATTCGTTGTATTTATGCAAGGATGTCCATTAAGATGCCGATTTTGTCATAATCCTGAAACATGGAATGTAAATGGTAAATCAGATAGCTATACACCAGAAGAACTCATAAAAAAAATATTAAATTATAAGCCATATTTTAAGCATAATGGTGGTGTCACATTCTCTGGCGGAGAACCTTTAATGCAAAAAGAATTTTTACTTGAGTGTTTAAAACTATGTAAAAAAGAAAACATTCATACCTGTATAGATACCGCAGGCACGATTCCTGATTGTAAGGAAATACTTAAATATACAGATTTAGTAATGTTTGACATAAAAGGAACAAACAAAGATAATTATAAAGATATGACAGGTGCCAATATAGATACCTCATTAGAGTTTTTAAAACTATGTGAGGAAATGAACAAAAAACTATGGATAAGAGCAGTTATTGTTCCTGGTATAAATGATACTAAAGAATACATAAACGAGCTTATAAGCTTTGTTAAACCACTTAAAAATATAGAAAAAATAGAATTATTACCGTATCATACATTAGGTGTCCATAAATACGAAGATTTAGGGTTAAATTATTCATTAAAAGGCGTTACTGATATGGATAAAAATACTTGCAAAAAATTAGAAGAAATGTTAAAAGAAGGATTAAAAAACTAATCCTTCTTTTCATACAACACTTTTAAAGTTGCCTTTTTTAATAACTTACTATAACCTTTCTCATAATCATCCATTGGAGACTTTGTTCTATTTAAATCAACAAAAAAACCATTCCAATCATTATATAAAATACTATCTCTTGTTAATAACATATTTAAAGCCCTATGAGCTTTTTTCGTTAATAACGCACCATTTTCAATGGTAGTCATACCACCATTTTTCTGCTCTACTATATGGTGAAAAGTTAATCCATTTTTTACTGTAACTAAATAACTCATCCAATCCATATCCTCTGGTTTATATATTTTAATCATTTCATCTAATAAAATTTTATTTTCATTTACATATATTTTTGACATAATATTAACTTCCTTACCGCAATATTATATTTATAAAAAAAGAAAAGTCAAGATAATAAAAAACTGAATATAGCAAATTAATAGACAATCTCTTTAATATAATTAACTATTTCAATCAAATTCATTCCATTAGATCCCTTTATAAGTATCACTTTATCTTTATCTAATAATTCTTTAATGTAATTTCTTGATTTATCTTCAGTCTTAAAATGTTTTATATGCTTTCTTTTAAGACCATTTTTTTTAGCTTCCCTACCAATGTATTTTGAGTACTTACCAATTGTAATTAATTCATCTATCCTTTTACCATCAACCAATCTTCCTATTTTTTTATGCACCTTTTTAGATTCTTTACCAAGTTCTAAAATATCACCTAAAACTACTATCTTTCTTACACTAAAGTTTTTCATATACTCTAGTGCTAATTTAACAGAAGCATAGCTAGCATTATAAGAATCATCTATTAAGGTTATATTATTACCTAAATTAATAACTTCTAACCTATGCTTTTCATTGCTATAACCATTTATACCTTTTTTTATCATACTTCTTGATACTCCAAGTAATTTACTTGCCAGGTATGATGCTAAGGCATTATAAATTAAAGTATGATTTCCTTTTATGCTTAAATCTTTCATATCGTCAATATCAAAACTTGTAATTACTCCCTCTTTAATATTATTAGCCATTACGTTACTCTTATTTTCCATACCGAAAGTCATGAGCTTAATTCCAGGTTTGATATCTTCTTTTACGTTCATAAGCATATCATTATCATTATTAACAATAAGAGTTCCACCATCCATACCATCTATTATTTCGAGTTTAGCCTTCAAAATATTTTCCCTAGTACCTAAATTACCTATATGAGAATCAAATACGTTAGTAATAAGGGCAATATTAGGTTTTGCAATCAAAGACAAATTATGCATTTCACAAGTATTACTCATTCCCATTTCTAAAACCATGACATCTTCATCTGTTAATCTTAAAATATTAAGGGGAAGACCTATTTGACTATTTTCATTACCTTTCGTACTTAAAACCTTATAATTTTGTTTTAATATATTTACTAACATTTCCTTAGTACTAGTTTTACCTACACTTCCAGTTATTCCAATTACAGTACCTTTAAATAAACTTCTTTTATAAGCTGCTAAAGCTTGTAACGATTTTTTTACATCTAAAGAAATTAAAACCGTTTTATCCTCAAACCCATTTAAATCTAAATTAAAAATCTTTGATATAACACATATTTTGGCACCATTTAAAAATGCATCTTTATAAAATAAGGAACCATCTTGTTTTTCTCCTTTTATACCAAAAAAAGTGCCTTCATTTGTTTTTATTCTGCTATCTATAAAACATTCTTTAATTACTTCATCTTCGTTTCCAATTAGTAATTTACAATTACAATGTTTTATTAAGTCACGCACGGTTATCATTTACATCACCTATTTTAAACTATGATAGTAAAAAAAATAAGTGATAAATTACTTATCACTTATTACATTTTCACTCACTTTTTTAGACATTAAAACATCTATTATTTCATAAACCATATCATAAATTTGCTCTTCTAAATCATTTATATTAACACCTAATTTAAATATACTTACACCTTTTTTTAATATCTTATCTCTTATTATATCGTCCATAAAACATCCATCAAAAATAACCACCGTTACATTCGCTTTTGTTTTTAAAAGTTTAGATGCCTGTTTTATCAATTTATTTCCTATTTCCTTATACTTTATAATATCATTATCCTTATCATAATAATACTTACCATTATATTTATCTTCATTATTAGAATTATAATTTCTTATATTATCAATTATTTGAGGCGTGGTCTTAACTTCAATTAAGTTAAGTTTACCATCAGAAGTATTAAATGCTACATCTGCCCTTGTTATTAAATCTCCATTATCATACACTCTATACTCATTTTTAACATCATAACCCAAGCTTTTATAATAACAAGCAGTGATATAATTACCATATACACCAAGTAACGTTTTAACAATTACATCTGTGTTATTAGACAATTCTTTAGTTTCAGTAACACATAATATTTTCTCATAAAACATGCGCGGTAAATTAATATCCATACGGTTTGCTAAATCAATTATTTCTTTACTTATACCGTTTTGCTTTAATGTATCTAAAATAAAATCATAAGTATCTTTATCAGTAAAACTCTTTGTCATATAATTACCTCTTAATTGTATTTTATCATATAAAAATATATAAATCTTGTCTTTTATTAGGATTTGTCATTAATTTACATTATTCTATTTATGTAAACAATATATACTAAATATCATAATATTTAAGGAAATATGATATAATATTATGCATATGAGGTGATTTTGATGGCTGAAAGTTTAGTACATACTTTCTTAGGATTATTTGAGGGATTAAATAGTATTCCATTTGGTAAGGAATTAATAGTTTTTATTATTTCGTTAATGCCAATATTAGAACTTAGAGGTGGTTTAATTGCCGCTGCCTTACTTGGTCTTGACGTAGTCCCCGCATTCATAATATGTTTAATCGGTAACCTACTTCCATTACCTTTTATACTTTGGT
>CANEGO010000016.1 GCA_947427095.1 uncultured Clostridium sp.
CTTAATCTACATCTCACCAATTAGTAGAATCTCTTATAATTTCACATTATAACGTCTTCGTCATTTGTTTTATTAACGTATATTTTATCATATCTAGAAAAATAATCAAGTACTAAAAATCCTCGGATATATTTTTTGTTCTATTTCTTTTAGGCTCTTCTTCATCGGTCATTTTACCTTGTACATTAATGTTTTTTGGAGCACATAAAAATATACCATCACCCAACTTTTGCATAGAACCACCAATTGCATATAAACATCCACTTACGAAATCAATAATTCTCTTTCCTTGATCCGGAGTTACCCTTTTTAAATTAACAACAACAGTGTTTCTTTTTTTTAGGTAATCTGCAATTTGTTGGGATTCAGAGTAAGCTCTTGGCTCTAGAAGAATCATCTTACTACCTTCCCCAGTTTCCTCCCTAGTTGCTTCTTCAACACTTAAAGTATAATATTCATCTTCACTAGAAATATCACTACTACCAAACAATTTCTTTAAATTCAAAGCCATTTTATCCCTCCATATAAGTGCAATATACTATCTATAAAAATATTCTAACATAAATTAAATAAAAATTAAATAGCAATAACAAAAAAAGAAAAATTTCTTATTATCTAACTCCTAAAAATCTAATGTTTATATTACCTACACCACCGTCAATATCAACTTTGTTATTTCCAATACCATAAGTAGTGCTATCTTTTATCTTTTTACCATCTATGCTAATGTTCCCAATTCCGGTTTCAGCATAAATACCATAACAATCTTTATCTCCTAAAAGATTAATATTTAAATCTCCAACTCCAGCGTCAATTTCTGATTTTCCGGTTAACTCACCATTAATGGTAAACTTTCCAACTCCAGCATCTAGATTTAAATTATTTAGCTTCGCTCTCTTAATGGTAACCTCACCCGCTCCACTTTCAACATTCGTATTATTTAGCGATGTAATTTCATCTATTTGTACTTTACCTACACCAATATCTAGCTTTAATTCCTTGGTTGTTATATTTTCTATATCAATTATCCCAGCACCATTTGATATATAAACTTTATCAAATATCATATCTTTTGGTATATATATTGTCACTATCTTATTTCTTCTCGTTTCAAAAAGACCTTTGCTTTTTTCCTTTATAGATAATTTATTATGATCTTGCTTAGATATAATATATTTACTATCAGATTCAATTTTAAAGTTGTCTCCTTCAACTATTTTTAGTTTTGAATATGTAATATCAACGCTTAAAATGTTCGAAGAATTAGGGTAGTGTTTAATATTCAAACCCTTGCTACTTACATTATTAGTTAGTACATCGCCGACAGCTTGGTAAATTCCAAAGAAAATACAAACAATTAAACTGATCGCGAAAAAGATAGCAAAATATTTAATTACTTTTTGGGCAGAACTCATTTTATATCAACGCCTCCAAATAAACAAGTAGCGTTCACATAAATCGTTACTTTATTTTTATCGTTGTTCTTAATTTTATTATCCACACCTCCAAAAATAGAAGTTGAGTTCACCTTGATATTAACTTCGTTTCCTACCCGAATATCAATACCACCAAAGATAGCACTTGCATTAATTACTACATCTTCTTTAATAATAGCATTTGTTAAATCTATATCAATTCCACCAAATACTGCTGATGTATAACATCCCGTAAATTCCTCTTTTGAGAAATCAAGTTTTTGACTTGAAAACGTAGAAACATACTCTTTATTTTTAGAAATTTTATTCTTGCTATTAATTTCTTTTATTTTATTACTTATACTACTACTAATAGCATTTTTGAAAATAAACGATAAGCCTATAATTACTAAAACAATAGGTAATAATAATTTCCAAACAACATCAAAATCTATGATGCTTTGGCATGATAATAAAAGCAATGCGCCTATAATAAGTCCAATTATATTTCCTGTTTTTCCTCCTTCATTATCAAATAAGCCAATAAAACAAGGAACTATAATAAACAAAGTCCACCACCCATCAAAAAATATACTAACATCTGTTATATTTAGAGCGTTTAGCGCTAATATAACACCTAAAACTATCAAAACAATCCCCCATAAAACTCTACTTAAACTTTTCATTTAAAACACCATCCTTTAAACCATTTTCTTTCATCTTGTATATTAATAGTATATCACGTAATATTATATATTTTATTAAAAAAAGAAAAATTTTTTCAATTTTTCTTTTTTAATTACTACCAATAAATTTTTTCATTTCTTCCCTATATTTTTGATAATTTAAAACTTTTTCTTGTTTATTAGTCAAGACTAATAATTTTCCTTTTTCTTTATCCAAATCAGAATAAATAGTCTCTTGCTTTCTTTCACTCCTACGATATAAGTGACCTCCATAAATAAATGAAATTCCACCTATGCCTAAGCTTGCTAAAACACTACCAATTTGCGCCTGACCATTTAATCTGGAAATCACATACACAATTACACCAAAAAGAATTCCACCAACAATTAGTTCTCCACACTGATCATATTCTTCTTCTATACTTTCTATATCACTTTCATACTGTGATATATTACTTTTACTAACATTTATTTCATTTAATATATATTCACAGTACTTATTAAGTATTTCTTCCTCGCTCAAAAAAAAGTTCTTCAAACAGTTCTTAACATACTTAAGTTCCTCTTCGTTCATGTCACCTTGTAGCTTTAACATAATATCTTCCTTTCATGCCAAAGTAATATAACATAAATTATTTACAAAATCAAGAAACTTTTATACTAATTATTTATAAACTTTTTTAGTGCTTTATGATATGATTCACACTCTAAAAGCTCTTCTTTTCTACGATTTAAAATATCATTGTCTTCTAATATTAAATCTAAGTCTTGATAAACGTTTTCCTCGTCTTTTTCTCTTTTTTTATTTAATCCGAAATTTAAAGCAAACGAAGCTCCCGATCCGCCTGCGATAATACTAATCATTTCGATAGGATCAATAGCGTCAATAGTCAAAAGCCAACCTGATATACAAGCAGATAAAAGCGCACCTAAAGCAGTTAAAAAATAATTGCTTTCGCTTACGTTTAAATAAGCTATTTTCCTTTGTATTTTTCTAATATCCTTTTTGTTAATTTTTATTTGATTATTTGTTTTTTTAATCCACTTATGTAACATCGCTTCATAATCTTCTTTTTCATATCCATTTAAATATTTACTTATTGCATCTTTAACATAAGATAGTTCTTCCGCATTCATTTCTTCAACATTTTTTATCATAAATGTTACCTCCTAATTATTATTCATTTTTTTTACAGCTTCTAAAATTTTTTCTTCATCCCATGAATCTATATAGTTTATCTTTTTTCTAAATAGATCAAATTCATGATTAAGCTCTTCATCATCCATAACACAAACTAAGTCTTCTAATAACATCAAATTTGAAATAAAAAATACTTCAAGTGGAGCGCGTCTTACCATTTCCTTATAATACCACTCTTTAACAATTTTTTCTTTTGACAATTCTATCAAGTTTTTAGGTTTAAATAACTTATAATAAGTTTCCTTTTTTATTTTATACAAAGTGGCAGGGTCATAACACCAGCCATCATGTTCTACCCACCAATGATATGATTTTGGCCCATAGTTTATTTCATAATCTTTTCTGTTGCCACGAACAAGTTTTGCATCATCAAAAATAGAAGAAATAACTAAGCTTCTTTCATAACAGTAACCAACGCTTCCTTTTGTTGGTACCATAAACTTTATATAAATATTAGCAGGAGTTGAACCATGATATACATCCCTTAATTTTTTATATACTTCATCTTCAATCGGCATAGCATCACCGTTTAAAATAGCTTCATTAACAAGAAATTGCAATTTCTTTAAATATATTTTATCACTTAGTTTCATATCAAAACTCCCCTTTTTGTCTCGTTTATTATACATTGAATTAAAAAAAAGTCAAACAATGGGCATAAAAAAAGAAGCCTACTTGCTTCTTGATACGTACTTACCATCATCGGTAGATACAATAACTGATTCTCCAGTATTAATAAATAATGGTACTTTAATAGTCATTCCGTTTTCTAATAAAGCGTCTTTTTGTGCTCCACTAGAAGTATTTCCCTTTACTGCTTGTTCAGTATCAGTTACTACGTAATCTATTTTTTCTGGCAAATTAAGTCCAATTAACTCCTCACCAAAATACACTAAACTAACCTCTAGGTTTTCCTTTAGATATTTTAAATCATCACCTATTTGATCTTTAGATAACTCTACTTGTTCATACGTGTTCATATCCATAAAACTATAGGCATCACCAGCTTGATATAGATATTGCATAGGTTTTCTTTGAACGTTTGCCTTGCCTAGTTTAATGCTACTGTTATAAGTTTTTTCAACGATAGCGCCAGTTCTTAAATTTTTAAGTTTAGCTTTAACAAAGGCTGCTCCTTTACCAGGTTTTACATGAGAAAATTCAAGTACTTGATAAATATTACCTTCATCTTCAACGGTCATTCCATTTTTAATATCATTTACGTTAACCATTTTTTCCACTCCTTTCTTACCATGATAAAAAATAAGCATTAAGCTTATTAGTTTTTAGTTTCTTTGTGATCAGTGTGACATCTGCATCTTGGGCAGAATTTACTAATTTCCATACGTTCAGGATCATTATGTTTGTTCTTTGGTGTACGATAATTTAGCTCACCACACTTAGGGCATTTTAAAGTCACATCAGCTCGATTTTCATTTTTCTTTGCCATAATATTCCCCTCCTTTTCGAAGATAACTATGGGTATTATATCAAATTATTTATAATTTTCAAAGAAAATATTACAAATTCTTGATACAATTCGTTTATTTACGTTAGAAGTGTATGACGAAGAACCATTTTTATGACTAACATGTGGTGATATTGCCACGATACTCATTATTGGATCATCTGCCGGAGCATATCCAATAAACGACTTACTATAGGTTTCCGTATCAACTTTTCCATCACCATCAGCATCATAAAAACTTTCTGACGTACCAGTTTTTCCCGCGGGATTTGGACTATTTCCCATGTAACCACGACCTAAGTAACCTTCCATTACACTTCTAAAGCCTTCTTTTACCCTCTCAAAGTAAGCCTTATCAATCGATACATTATTTAAAACCGCTTTTTCATATTTACTCTTTACATCCCCCAACTCATCAGTTTCGGTTGCGTTTCTAACCTCATTTACCAAATTTAGTTTTAACCTTTCACCACCACTCGCTAACGTGTTAACATAACTTGCAAATTGAAGCACCGAATAAGTATCATACTGCCCAATTGAATAATTTAAAAGAAGTCCCGCATTTGATTGTTTGCCTTTATACCCTTCAGTTTCAAAAGGAAGATCTATTCCAGATTTAACACCAAGACCAAGTTCTTTAAAAATAGTTCTATAAACATCAAGAGCACTACTATCTATTTTTATTGGCATGTTGTAATAATAATTTACTCCAGCCACTTTTAAGGCTAATTGAAACTGATATGAATTTGATGAATACTTAAGTGCTGTAATGTCATTTAAAGACCCAAGTGATGTACTCCAAGAGCACTTTTGAGGAGTATTTTTAAACTTTATACACTTATCATAAAATACGTCACCTATTTTTAAATTACCCGTTTTATAGCCAACCAACATTGATGCTCCTTTAACGATTGATCCCGGAGTATCACTTCCAGTAAGTAAATTTGTAGTATAATCATTTATCTTATAACCATCACTAGTAGTTGTTATCTGCTTTGATGCCATTGCTAAAATCTCACCCGTTTTTGGATTGGTAATAATAACAGACGTATGATCATAATATCTTGTATTCGCCTCTTTTTTTGCGTTTATTAATTCTTCTTCTATTATCTTTTCTAATGCAATCTGAAGATTAATATCAATTGATAAAACAATATCATTACCCCTACTACCTTTTTTTATAAGTGTTTTTTTTCCGTTTTTAACCTCATATAAATCTTTTGTTCCCTTTAATTCATCTTCGTACTCATACTCTAAGTAACTTAATCCTACCCGATCATTTAACGAATAGCCTTTATTTAAATATTCTGCCTTATACTCTTCTGGAATTCCAGTTTTACTTGTTGATACATTACCTAATATTTGCCTTAGAGTATCACCATATGGGTATGTTCTTCTCCATGATGTAGATATAGAAACACCCTTTAGTTCACTTATATTTTGAGCAACATACGCATACTCTTCATCGGTAGCATCTTCCTTTATAATTTTCTCATCATAGTAATAACCATTTCCCATCAAATAATAAATGTACGCTGCTTCTTTATCTAATTCAGAATAGGCGCTAAGCTCCTCATCAGTTATTCTGCTTATCTTTAGGTTTTCTATTTCTGATGCCTTTAATTTTCTTCTTTCATATAATTCTCTTTCCTCAGAGCTTATTTTTTCCTCCGCTTTTTTTTCGTTATTAACAACCCAAAATTTTCTTAAGTTTTGATCAGTTAAACCTCCATAATCAATTTCTAATTTTTCTGCTAATTGATACGCTAGTTCTATTTCATCCTTAGTTTTCATACCAGACTCTTTTTTATAACTTATTAAATTAATTCCCTCGTTATCTACTATTACATTATAATTACAATCATATATTCTTCCTCTTGGCATAGATGAACCAGATACTCTTTTAGTTGATAATTTGTTGAGTTCCGACAAAGATGCTTTAACGTTAAAAAGTTGTAAATAACCTATTCTTATAACTATTATTACAAAACAAACTAAAATAAACAAAAACAAAAATATAAGTCTATTTTTAGTAATAACCTCAGGATTTTTATTTTCCATAAAAGAAATCACCTCATGATTATTATGCTAATAAAAACACTATTTAATGCATATAATAAGTAGGAGTTGATTTTATATGTACGAGGTGTTAATAAAAGAGTACCTAAAAAGGTTATCACTAAAAGATATAAGTGATTTCGCGGTAAAAAACGGTTCTCCTTTAAAACCAGGAGAAGATAAAATTTTATATGATTTTATTATGAATAACTGGAAAGAAGTATATAAAGGCGATGCCATGAAAGCTATAGGAACTTTAAAAGGAAAATTATCTAATGACACTTATAATAATGGCTTAAAATTATTTAACGAGTTTAAAGATAAAATAAAATAATAAAAAAGATTGTAACCTATTTTAAAGGAAACAATCTCTTTTTATTTTTAAATGAAATCTTAATTAGTTATTTGTTCAAATCCTAATACTATATTATAATTCATAGTAACACCTTCTTTAGGTAATACTGGCTGACTCTGGTAACCCCCTATATTGTCATTATCCATCCATCCGTGACTAATAAGCAACTCAATTGTTTCGTTCGGTTGTAAAACAATTTTAGCTTCTTCAATCGCATTATCTCCATAGAAATCTTGTAATTGTCCATCCATTATTATATTATACATTCCCATTAATAGAGTTTCCCTATCAAAGTAATATATATCACCTGTTGTTTGCAAATCTGCTCCGACATTATTAGATGAATCAATCGTTTTTAAAACCGCTGGAATGCTCCCATTATTAGTTATTGTAATCCTATAACTTACTAGATCAGTCGGTTTCGATAACGCACTCGTTGTAGTTATCTTATTTCCTTCTACTTTACATATTCCTGTTCCAGTAGAAGCACTCATTAAACTTCCATCACCTAGGTCAATGTCTTCTGTAACTAATTCACATACAGAATTTAAACCAAAGTTTCCCTTAGCAGTTGCAGTACCATTAATTGTAATAGTCTCACTAAATATTGCATAACCTACCATCATGGTTACCATAAGGGCTAACACTCCTATTATTATTCCTTTTTGTTTATTCATACTTTTACTCTTCTTTTCCTATTTTTATCATGTTCATAATAACATATACCCCCCCCCGTCAATATTTTAAAAACTTGTGTAAAAGAAAAAAAAGCTTAATAAAAATTCAAACAGAATAAAGTTTTATCCTTTATTTTAGTTTGAATTCTATATAATTTAATATAAAAATACTTTTAAAACATCCATTTAATTAATATATTGTTTTACAGGTAAAATTATTTTACTTGTACCATTTATATCAAGACCTATTATTGATTCTTTTAAATCAATATCTTCCCATGATACTTTAAATACTAAATATATTGATTCTCCTGTTTCTATTTTAGGAAACGCAGACTTATTAGTTGTAAGTTCATTAACAAAAACATCATGACTAGATTTAGGAATAAATGCACTTTCTAATTTAACGAAGTTAGCTTTTATAAAATCAATATTCGAATTATCTGTACCATCTAGGCCATAAGGATTTTCTGGTATTTCACCACTTACAAATTTCATTATATCATCTATATTTACTCTGCTCTTATCATTCATTAATAAATCACCAGTTATAGTCGTTTCTTTTTCTACCTCATCCCAAAAGTCAAAAGTAATAGGAATACTACCAGTATTAGTAATCTTTGCAGTAAAATAACCTATTGCTCCCGGATATTCAAGTTCTGCTCCATAAGTAATTGTGTTAGATGTGTTTGTTATTGAACTATTCTTTAATCCGTTCTCATCATAATACAATGGGTATTTAGAAGTACCAGATTGAGTATTTTTTAATCTTCTCATAGTATTTATCGTTGTTATATCATCAGTATTTATTTCTTCCATAATACCTTTTGAGGTAGTTATCTCGTAATTAAAATCACCTTTAGCAGTGGCAGTTCCATTTATGGTTATGGTTTCTGAGAATATAGCATATCCTACCATCATTGTTACCATAAGGGCTAATACCCCTATTACTATTCCTTTTTTCTTGTTCATACCTTTACTCCTCTTTTCCTATTTTTTCATGTTTATAATAGCATATACCCCCCCCCCCGTCAAGTTTTTAAAAACTTGTGCAAAAGTGCATTGGCAAATTAAGATAAATAACACGTATAATGGTTAAATAACTAATTAATAATAAAATTAATATATAAATTATTTTAATTAGTTTTCTTATTTAAATACAATTTTTATGTGTTATTATATAAAGTAAGAAAGAAGGAATATCTATGAATAAAGTTGGTGTAATAGCAGAATATAATCCATTTCATAACGGACATATCTACCACTTAAACAAAGTAAAAGAAATGTTTCCTAAAGCTAGTTTAATCCTTATTTTAATTGGGAACTTTACCCAAAGAGGAGAAATATCCATAATAAATAAGTGGGATAAAACATCCATTGCTTTAGAGTACGGATTTGATCTTATAGTTGAACTTCCGTTTAACATAACTACATCTTCCGCCAATTATTATGCACGGGGTGCAATTGATATATTAAATGAGTTAAAGTGTGATTACTTAGTATTCGGAAGTGAAACAAACAACGTAGATTTATTTAAAAAACTGGTTAATATAACAAATGATAATAAAGAGTATCAAGCTAAGATAAAAAAATACTTAGATCAAGGATATAATTATCCCAAATCTTGTTCTTTAGCACTTAAAGATATATCTGAAATAACAATTGATAAACCAAATGATGTTTTAGCCTTAGAATACGTAAGAAGTATAATTAATACTAATAGCAATATAAAACCAATTAGTATTAAAAGAACAAACGATTACCATGAAGAAGAAATAAATAAAAATATAACTTCTGCAACATCAATTAGAAAAAATATAAATAATATAAAATTATTAAATAAAGTAATGCCTAATAATGTTATTAAGCATATAACCGAAATTGATTATAATAAATACTTTAATTTAATAAAATATCAAATTATAAGTAGCAATAATCTAATGGATTACCTTGACGTTGACGAGGGGATTGAAAATAAACTAAAAAAAGTAATAAACGGAGCTAAAGATTTAAACGATTTAATATTAAAAGTAAAATCCAAAAGATATTCTTATAACAAAATACAAAGAATGCTTCTTCATATTGTTTGTAAAGTTAAAAAACAAGATAATGACTTAAATATAAAATACATAAGGGTTTTAGGATTTTCTCTTAACGGGAAAAAAATCTTAAAAGAAATAAAAAACGATATAAAAGTGCCAATAATAACTAAATATAAAAAAGAATATAATCACTTATTTAAAATGGATATTAAGGCAAGCGCTGTATATTCTTTATTAACAAACTATGATATTAAAAATGAATTTAGATCTAGTTTAAAAAAATAAAATATCATAATTCAAAAACTCTTTATTATTTATATATAACAAAAAAGTAGGTTTTAAAACCTACTTTTCTCTAATTAATTTTAATATCTTCTTCCGGTTTTTTTACTTTTTTCTCTATCATTAAAGACACTGTTAACAGGATTTTTAGTATCTTCCAAATAACTATTTCCTAGAATAGACGCATCCATTAGACTTCTCATAATTTCATCACTAGAAAGATTCATGGATTTAGATGTTTTATTAACATTAAAACCATTTTCCCTCATCTTAAGCAAAATATTAGTCATTAAAGGGTTTGTTTTACCAGCCAAAGTAATAAAGTTTACATCGTTAAGTAAGTTTTTATAATAAGTATAAAAGTTCATGTTTTCCTGATTATTTTTATTTAAAGGTTTATTTATCCTTGATAAATACATTACTTTGCTTAAGGCGTTTTCCAAATTATACTTAACAAGTAATGGTGGCATTTGAGTTAGTAAGGCCATTTGGTCTATATCAAGTTCTTTTCCATTAAGGCCTAAGTGCATGGCTACTAAGCTTCTTTCATCAGGAGATAACAAGTTTAAAATCGTCAAAAGTTCCAAATTAGTTAAATTATTTAGGGTTAAGAACTTATCTAAAGCACTTAATTTTTCCTTTTGTTTATTTTCTTTTGCTTTAGTAGTAGGCCTTATTTTACTTACTATACCAGTTATCATTTGATTAATTTCATTTGGAGTTTTACCATATTTTGATGATAACTCTTCTAAACTTTTAGAAAACATACCGATTCCAAAATATGATTTTACTAAACTTTTAGTATAAAAATCTAAGTTATCAACCGCCTTATTAAAGTCATCTTTCGTAATTTTATATTTAGAAAGTAACATATTAAGATTTAGCTTATCTATTTTTACTGGTTTTTTAACTATCTTATCTTTAGCTTCTTCTATTATTTTTTCTATTTGAGTAATACTTTTACCATATTTAATAGCTATATCACTTACTAATAATGCAGTAGTTTGAAACCCAAGGTAACTTGCTAAAACGATTTTACTAAAGGAATCAAGGGTTTTAAACCTTTCGTAAAATTCTTTTTTACTAAGTTTATTTTTAAATAAAAAATCATTTAAAATACTCTCATTTTCTTTTTCAGTTTTTTTTGTTTCTTTTTCATTTGAAGTTTCTTTAGGCTCTACCGATTTTTTCAGTGGTGATATAATATCAATCATTTTATCAGTACACTCATTTATTAACTCATCTGCCCTTTGCTCTTCAATTCCTAAAGTAGTTGCTATATCTTTTTTATCATGCTCGTTTAAAAGTGAGTCCACCACAACCATTTCAATTGGTGCTAACAAAGGAACCACCTTAATTAAAACGTCAGAACTTATTTCATTTTCGTTTATAAAATATAATAATCTATTATCCCTTTGTCTATGTTCTTCTTTTTTATTTTCCTTTGTTTTATCATTTAGAATTTCTTTCTTATTATTTTCTTTTAAATTAATTTTACCACTTTTAATGAGGTCAATAATTTTGTCCTCAGCATCTTCTAAAATAAATAAAACATCATCCAAATCCTTTTCAAGTTCTTCTTTTATTTTCTCTAATTCTAATGGCTTTTTATCAATGCCATAATAAAGGGCTATGGCGCTTTTACTTAACGGTTCTAAGAGTTTAAAAGCCTTATAAAAGTCGTTTTTATTTAAACTATTCTTTTCTAAAAATAGTTTAAGTCTTAAGTTTTTATCTTCTTCTTTTAATGATTTATTTTCCTCTTTAGTTTTTTTATCTTTTTGTTTTTCTATATCGTTAACTTTATTTTGTTCATTTACTTCTTCTTGTTTTATGTCTTCCTTTGTCTTATTTCCCTTTACAAATTCTTCTTTAATTTTTTTATCAGTTTCTTTTTTTTCTACATTCTTTTTTTCTTCAAAGCCAGCTTTTTTCTTTTCTTTAAAACTATCCTTTTTATTTTTTTCTTTTTCATAGGTTTTATTTACTTTAATAATAATAGTTAAATTATTTATAGCAGTTTTAAAAGTTTTATCTTTTAAAGGTCTTGCTTTCTTTTTTAAATCATCACCAAAAACCTCTTTTATGACTCTAATCGAATTATGATCCATTTTTGATAACATTTTAACAATAAATTCATTACTTAAACTATTATCTTTACACAAGCCTCTTATGTAATCAAAAAAATTATGTTGGTAAGCTTCCTTTTCAATTATGTTACTTATAATTTTAGGAATGTTACAATCATCCCTTTTTTCTAACATATAACTGTATAATTTTATTAATATATCTTTTTTTAAAGAATCGCTAGTATTTAATTCAAATGTTATATCACCTTTAATACCAAACAGATAAATAAACTTCTTTTTATCTTCATAATCCAAATTGGCGACAGCATTTATTATTTCTTCATCTGAAAATGAATCAAATAAATCATATATCGTTCCAAACTCTATTTCTTTTTTTTCTTTTACTTTTTCCAAAAACATGTATATGTAAAAATCGTTTAGATCATTAGCATCATAGGTATCGAAATTAACGTTTTTAGTACTATACGAATTATAATAATTTTCTACCTCATGCTTATCAAATAGCTTTAAAAGCGTTTTATCGGATAAATTTATCATGTTATATGTATCATTTATTTCTTCGAATAATTTATTTAGTTTAAAAATACATTTTAAATCAAAAATGGTTTGCTTATTAAAAATATCTATATCATCGCCAAAATTATCGGTTAAAAGCTTAAAATCATGAACGGTAATAAATAAAAGAGAAAAATAAAATTTTATCTTACTATCAAAAACTGGAACTTTTAAATCATAATTCAAGTTATTCATACGTCATTTCCTTCTTTTTACTAAATAATATCACAAGAAAGATAAAAAAGCAAAAGATTAATCCTTTGCTTTAAAAATCATGGTTAAAATAAATCCAAATACAACCGCTGCAACTATTCCAACTGAAGTTAAGCTAAACATTCCGCCAAGTATTCCTAAAAGGCCCTTGTCATCAGCGGCAGCTAAAGCACCATGAATAAGTGAATGTCCAAAACTAGTTATTGGTACGCACGCTCCTGCGCCAAACCATTTTATAAACTTATCATATAATCCAAATGAGTCTAAAAAGGCCCCGGCAACAACGAACATGCTTGTTACATGTCCTGGTGTCAAATTAGTATTATCTAAAATTATTTGGCCTATTAAACATACTAATCCACAAAAAATAAACGAATATAAAAATATCATTTTGCCACCTCCAATGAAACTGCATGAGAAATGGATGGAATAGATAACTTTTGATTATTCATGGTAGGGCTCATAAGAGCGCCAGTAGCAACTAAAAGCACTTTTTTTAATTCTCCTGCTTTCATTTTATTTAAAATATCAGTATATGTAACAAGTGCTAAACATGCTGGCCCACTACCTCCAGCTTTTACATGCTCTTGATTTTTTCTATCATATATAATACAAGCAGAATCTTCATGTTTATTTTTTAAATCAACATCATAAGTTTCTAGCATATATTCCCTTAGTATTTCTTTACCATACACTCCTAAATCACCAGTTAATATAAGATCATAATCGTCTACAGATGTGTTTGTATCAACAAAATGCTCATATATTGTTCTAGCGGCAGATGGTGCCATAACCGATCCCATATCATAAACGTCAGTAACTCCTAAATCAGTCGTTGTCCCGATTGATACTGATGATATTTTTATATCGGTTTTTTCACTTGTTATAATAGATGATGCTGAACCTGTTACTGTAAAAGTAGATCTCTTTGGTTTTGGACACCCATATTCTACTGGGTTTCTAAACTGTCTTTCCGCGGTCATGTTATGAGAAGACACGTTTAATAACACATTCTTGATCCCCTTATTTTGAAGTAAACTCCCACCAACAATAAACTCTTCACAAAGTGAAGCACAAGCATTATAAAGTCCTATGTAAGGTCTATTAAAATTAACCGAAGAATATGCGTTAGCCGTTACCTGGTTAGATAAATCAGATCCAATTATAACATCAATAAAATCAAGATCAGACTTAGCCTTATCTAGCACCATCTTAACAGAATCATCTATCATTTTCATTTCAGCTTGTTCAAAAGTATTACAACCTATGTAATAATCATCATACGTTTTATCATATAATTTACCAAAGTTTCCCTCTTTTTCATCACGGCAAGCCACCGTTGATGAGGCCTTTAAATACACGTTATCAAATTTAATCGTCATATTTTACCCTCCAAAAAATAAGTATCTTATCGTTCCAAAAACATAAGCAGATACTACTCCATATAAAATTACACTACCAGTTAGTTTAAAAGCATTGGCCCCAATACCAGTTACTAAACCTTCCTTTTTATAATCTATCATACTGGAAGTCATTGCATGGGCAAAACCAGTTATTGGAACAATAAGACCAGCTTTTGCTTTGCTAACTAAATTGTCAAAAAAGCCAAGTGCAGTACATAGTGATGCAATAAAAATAAGAATCACTATCATTATTGAGGTAGCATCTTTATTTGGAACGTTAAATTCATTCTCAAGTACGAATACTATTATTTGTCCAAGTAATCCCATAAATCCACCCACTAAAAACGCGGTTATTCCATTTTTTAACTTATCTTCTTTGGGAACAATTTTATCAGTTATTTGTTTATACCTTTCTTTATTCATTTTAATCACCAGTATTAATATGAAAAAAAGCTCGGTAATTTATACCAAACTTTTTTTCGAAAATTTATTTTTTACAAAAAACTGAAGTTTCTTTATCATTTAAGTAATCATCAAAACTTATTTGTACGGTTTCATCTAAAATGCCATCATTTAAGGTAAGGTCTATGTAGTCTTTTACTATAATATCTATTAGTTTTGCAGTATTTATTGTAATTAATGGCTTTATTCTTGTTTCATAAAAGCCTATGTCAATTTTTTTAATTTCCTCTTTTTTAATCAATAAATAAGTATTTACTAATGGCTTTAAAAAATTACTTAATCCTTTTTTACTATTTATAAGACTAAGTATACTTGATATTTGATATCTTTGATTTTCTACTAAAGAAACTTGATTTCTAATAGTACTATCGACTGCTAAATCATCTATATTTAAATTATAAAAACTTAATTGTATATCATCACCTTTAATACTATTTCTATAAAGTTTTATAACATTGTTAATAAGATATTCGTAATTTGTTATCCAATACTCAACTATTTTATTATAAAAATCCAAATCAATTTCCTTGATTTTTTCACTATTTAACATAAAATAATAGCTTACGATATTTCTTGGTAAATTTTTAATTTTTTCTATATTATTCATAAAATACATTATTTTTAACACATGCCATTTTTCTCCATCTAATAACGTAAGCATGTTCTTAGCATCTAGTTCATTTTCTTTTACAACCTTATTCCATAAAATACGTGCATCCAAGTGTTTAAAGTTTTTCAAAAATTCAAAATGCGGATTCCAATCAAATCTTACACCATAAATAAAATCATACGTAAATCTATCGTCATTACAATTTTTTAAAAATTCAAACACTTTAGATTGATATTGTGGAGCCCACAGCAAAAGAGCATTTATAAGTTTAATATCTTTAGTTTCTAAGCTTTTTTTAATTATAATTTCTTCATCAATTTTCGTCATTCCATGAAGAAGTTTATTTGCTCCAATTTCTTTAATATCAGAATATAATGTATTATAACTTTCAGCACGATAAAATAAAGCTATAATTTCGTCCGAAATCATATCGGATAAAATATCATCATATAAAGTTTTGGGCATCAAACGCAAACCATTTGCAAAATAATTTGTGATTCTGTTTTCAAATTCTAAACTTTTTTCCATATATACTCACCTTATGCCCGCTTATTTTACCATAATAAAAAACCTTTAACAAGACTAGTATTCACGATTCGTTGATAAAATAGTCTTTGTTCTTCATAAGCTTAAGTTTTAATTGCCACTACTACTCTTTTTTTGTTTACTTTTTCTACTTTTTAAATATATTTTCCTTGTATATAAAAAGAAAAAAACTGGAAACATTTCCAATTTTCTATCATACTTTCATCATATCTTTTAATTTTCCTAACGCTTTTTTTTCTAGTCTTGAAACATATACTTGATTAACCCCAAATAATTTTGCTACTTCGCTTTGAGTTAAATCTTTAAAATATCTATTTATTAATAATTCTTTTTCTTGCTGACTTAAACACTCGAAGGCCTCTTTTAAATCTATCATTTGCTCATTACTCACCCTTTGTTTAGTAGGAGTTAAATCCAAAAGAGTAAGTGCTTTACCATCGTCATTTACTTCCTCATCCAAACTTTTAGTAACCATACCATAAGCATCAAGTGCACTGATTACCTTTTCTTCTTTAACCTCTAACATTAAAGCAATATCACTTATTGATGGCTTATAGCCTCTTACCTCAAGGTGTTTATCAATGTATTCATTTATTTTTCTTCCAAGCCTAATTAAATCCTTACTTACTTTAATTGCCTTGTTTTCTCTTACGTACTTACTGACTTCGCCTACAACATACGGAAAAGCATACGTTGAAAACTTGGTTTCCTTAGTATTATCGTAATTATCATAAGCTTTAATAAGACCCATCATTCCTACTTGATGCAAATCTTCCTTATCTATATAATTACCATACTTGGAGCAAATGCCATATACTAATTTACTGTTTTGATTAATTACTTCGTCTCTTTCGTAAGCTTGTTCTATCACTATATCACAACCCTTTCAAATACCTTTAGTTCATTTTCTAGATTAACGAGTGATTTAAGCTCTTTCATTTCACCACCAAACAAGAAAAATTCACCGTCTGACTTTTTAAGTATTCGTCTTAAGCGTTTTATCTCCTTAACTCCTTCATAAGATACACTCTCTAAATTGTAAGTATTTAAAACAACGTATCTTATCCCCGACTTTATAATCACCTCCTTAACTTCGGTATCAAACGTATCTAAAGTAGTTTTATCAAGTTTTCCATATAGTCTAACAAAGAGTATTCCCTTACGAAATTCCATTAATACTTTAAGCAACTTAATTCCTCCTAGTAATATTATTTAATCACTATTAATTAATAAAAAAAAGAGATTCGACATAAGCTTACAAAAAGAAAAAGAAACGCCAAAATTAACGTTTCTTTTTCATAAATATCTATTCTAAAACAGCCTTGTTTTCTTCATCAAAAAATTTTCCATTTCTAATTAAAGAATGATCTTCATTTAATAACTTATATAAGTTATTTTTACCTGTGGTAAAAAT
>CANEGO010000017.1 GCA_947427095.1 uncultured Clostridium sp.
TTATTAAAAGAATAAGACGCTGCCGCAAATAAATTTTTCATACTACTCACCTCATGAATTCATAATTAATCATCGATAATGCTACAACTGGGGCTGTTTCTGATCTTAAAACATTTTTCCCTAAAGAAACACTTATAAAGCTATTATTTAATAAATATTCTTCCTCGATAGGATCAAATCCACCTTCAGGACCAACGACTAGTAATATTTTAACACACTTATTGTTTTTTTGAAGTACTTTTTTAATATTTTTTGTATTTTTGTTTAGTGAGCAAAATAATTTCAAATCATAGTCTTGTTTTATTAACTCATCTAAGTTTAAAATGCCCTTAATAGTTGGTACAAAACTTCTAAATGATTGCTCTGCCGCTTCTTTACAAATACGATTCCATCTTTCTATTTTTAAAGTTTCTTTTTTAGAATCTATTTTAACTACACTTCGTTTTGTATTAAGTGCAAAAAAATCATTTACGCCTATTTCTGTTGCTTTTTGTAGTAAAAAGTCAAGTTTTTGCTCTTTTATTAAAGAAAAGGCAACATCTATTTTAATATCATGATTTTCTATTTGTTTTTTAGATAATATTTCAAAAGAAGACTTATCCGAAACCAAAGTAATCTTGCATTCGTATACTGTGCTATCATACACAACTTTAATAACGTCACCAGCTTTCATTCTCATTACGTTTTTAATGTGATGGTAATCACTATCTTCTAGTTCTAAATCTTTATTCTTAGCAAAATATTGTTGCATAATATACCTCTTTTTTTATTATATAATTTAATATAACAAAAAGAAATAAATTAGTAAATAAAATATCCAAAAAAGAACCATTATCGGTTCTTATTGTGCTTGTATTTGTTCAAAACCTAAAGTAACATTATACGTCATGTTAACACCTTCTTCTGGTAACTTTGGTTGGATGGAACTATCGCTATCGAGCCACCCATATGCTATGTATGCATTCATAGATTCACCAGGTTCTAAGGTTAATGCTTTTGTAATACAATCACTATCTGACTCACAATAAGTTCCTACATCACCAATTATGTTACCATCAGCATCTAACTTAGCCATAAGATATTGTGCAGCCAAATAATAAGTTTCATTAAGATAAAACACATCCCCTGGCCCAGTTCCTGAAGATGTTTTATTATTATCAGAATCAACCGTTTTTAATACTGCTGGAATACTTCCACTGTTTGTCAACTTAACCCTATATGCAACAACATCAGTTGGTTTATTTAAATTGCTTGTAGTTGTAATTGTTTGTCCTTCTACAGTGCAAGTTCCAGAGGCACCTTCCGTTGTTAAAACAAATGTATTTTTTTCTCCCTGTGTTGCATTATCACTTGTTAGAAGTTCACAAGTATACGTGATATCAAAATCACCCTTAGCAGTCGCAGTACCATTAATTGTAATAGCCTCACTAAATATAGCATATCCTACCATCATTGTTACCATAAGGCTTAATACCCCTATTACTATTCCTTTTTTCTTGTTCATACCTTTACTCCTCTTTTCCTATTTTTTCATGTTCATAATAACATATACCCCCCCCCCGTCAAGTTTTTAAAAACTTGTGCAAAATATATTTTTGATATATAATATTTAAAGAATATGAAAGAAGGTATTAAGATGGATGAAATGTTTGACATTATAGAAGATGAAACGCTTTCTTTTGATGACGATAAAAATAACAATGTAGATGAAAAACCAATTGATGCTCAACCGAAGAAAAAAAGCGTATTAGAATCTTATGGCGAAAATTTGAGTAATAAAAAGTACATAACTAATCCCGCCATTGCAAGAGATAGTGAAATTGAAAAAACAATCCTTACTATTTTAACACCAGATAAATCGGCTATACTAGTTGGTAAAGCAGGTATCGGTAAAACCGCAATCGTTGAGGGAATTGCCTATAAAATCCAAAATGGAACCGTACCAAACGCAATTAAGGGTTATGACATAATAAAGGTTAATACATCCCAATTACTTGGAAAATACATAACGGATGATGGACTAGAAGAACTTAGAATTAACGTTTTATTAAAAGAAGTAGAAAATGCTACTAACACGATTTTATTCATTGATGAAATACATACGCTTGTAATTGAATCTAGAAATAGTGGAATTGATTTTCTTAACGCTATGAAACCCGCCTTATCACGTGGAGATATAAAAGTAATTGGTGCAACAACATTAGATGAATATAATCAGTATTTAATTAGAGATAAAGCCTTTTTAAGACGTTTCGAAAAGATTGATGTTGAAGAACCAGATCAAGAAACAACCGTTAAGATTCTTATGGGATCATATCCAAGAATAGAAAAGAAAACGGGTGTTAAACTTGCATACTCTAATTTCGTAATAGAAAACATAATGAAATTCATCGTTAATATGACAAGTGAGTATAAAAGAGTTTATGAATTAGGTTCGAGGTATCCAGATAACGCACTTGCCCTTTTATCTAAAGCATTTAGTTATGCAAAATTTGATAATAGCGGGTTCGTTACTTTTAAACATATATATAAAGCCATAATGAACTGTCAGAGTGTATACTCTGATGTTGTAAAAAAAGAATCTGAAAACTTCAAAATGGAGTTTAAAGACTTTCTGGAAAAAGAAAACGTTGATTTAAATGATTATTAAAAAAGATCTTTTACAAAAGATCTTTTTTAATGCATTCCACCGTTTCCAAGTCGGAAAAATAGTGTTTAACGTTACCAATAATTTGATAATTTTCGTGTCCTTTTCCTAAAATCATTAAAATCATTTCATCATCTAGTTGCTCCATGCCACGTTTAATCGCATCAAATCTGTCATATATAACTTCATAACTTTTTACCGCACCCATTAATATATCTTTCATTATTTTCCTTTCATCCTCACACCTAGGATTATCATTAGTAAAAATTACTTTATCAGAGTTTTTGCAAGCAATATTAGCCATAATTGGCCTTTTTGCTTTATCTCTATCTCCTCCACACCCTATAATTGTAATTATACCCTTATTTTGTATTTTCCTAATCGTTTTTAAAACATTTTCTACTGCATCAGGAGTATGAGCATAATCTATAAATATTACGTTTTTTTTATAAAGTATTTTTTGCATTCTGCCAAGAGGTTCAACAAGTGTATTTGATTTTTTCAAAATCAAATCTCCATCGTACCCTAAGTTTTTCATGATTTCGTATGCCATCAAAAAATTATAAATATTGAACAATCCAACTAAATCAAGATCAAAAGAAAATTTATTCTTTTCCTTTGCAATGATCTTAGTACCATTAGTTAACATAACCATCTTTTTTATTTTTACCTTTTTTCCAATAATTATATTTTTATTTTCCTTACTTAAAAACTTTTTATAGTGTTTATCATTACCATTTAATACACAAATTTTTTTACCCCTAGTCATACCGACTAATTTCTTTTTACTATCTATGTAGTCTTTCATACTTTTATGATAATCTAAATGATCTCTTGTAACGTTAGTAATTCCGATAGCATCAAACAAAAGCCCATATGTTCTTTCCTGCTTTAATGCGTGAGATGATACTTCCATGAAAATAATTTTAACCCCTTTTTCGTATGAATCTAAAAGCATATTATACAAAACATCCATACTAGGAGTTGTATTATCCAAAGAAATTATATCATCTTCCAAATAAAACCCAATCGTACCTATATAAGCACTTTTTATTTTTAAAAGTTTAGCCATTTGATGCATTAAATAGCACGTGGTTGTTTTTCCATTAGTACCAGTTACGCCAACAAACGTCATTTTTCCTATTTTATCAAAATAGGCTTTGTACAAATACTCTTTCACGTTTTCTACCTTTATTGTTTCTATGTCATAAATTGTATCTAATTCAGTTACTATCTTAGTAGCTCCCTTTTTTATTGCGTCCTTTACATATTCATCATTTTCACTATTAACTAAAAAATAATCTCCTTTTTTTACATATTTAGAATTCATATGCATTCGCATAATAATCACCTTCTATATTTTTTTATGCAAAAATACTAAAAGTGGAACAAAAAAAGAATAAACTCTTGTTTACTCTCATATGATTTACTTAAATAGTTTTTCAAGTAAAGTCTTATAGAAAATGAACTCTTTATTATTCTTTTCTACTTGCAAAACATAATTAATTTTCCCCATAAGTTTTATTACGTATGATTCAGATGTTATAACATTAATCTTTTTTAAGTGTTCTTCTAAACCAAATTTATTAATATAATAAATCTCCTGTCTTATTTTTCTTTTATAATTCTTTCTAATACTAAGTTTTTCATTAACGACAACTCCTAACACTTGTTGTCTAGTTCTTCTATTGACTACCTTTATCTTTTCTTTATTTAATATAAAACCGTTATCATATAACAACTTATTAACCTTTTTAATTAATTCACTTACGTTAAAATCGCCAGAAAACGTCATATCATCCGAGTATCTGGTATAAGATATATTTTTGTCAGCACAATACTTTGCTACCATATAATCAAATTTTCTTAAAATAATGTTCGATATATAACCGCTTGTCGGTGCTCCTTGCGGAAGCATATTATTATAAACACACAAATTAGTTAACAAAAGGCCCATTTTTCTTGGAAATAAATCCTCATTAAAACAGCTTTCATAAACCTTATTAAAAGTTATGTTGTTAAAAAAATCCTTTATATCTAATTTTACGATTACCTTTTTATCCACGTGAGCTTTAGCAGCATCTACTACACTACAATTTTTTTTATAAGCATAGCTACTAGGGGAAAGCACTCTTTCTTCTAAAATATTTTTAAGTATTTTTCTTTGTACATCTTTTAATGTTTTACTTGGGGTATATAAAAATCTTAGCTTGTTATTTTTCTTATGAATTATTATTTCTTCATAATTTGTATCTATATTATTTACAATACCGTATAAAATCCTATTAGTCGTTTTTATATTGTTTGTATTAACCAAATTAAAAGACAGCAACAAATCATTATATTTATCATCCGTTAAATATAACCACATATTACCATCTCCTTTAAATAAGCAAGTACTATAATATACTTTAACTAGCGAAATGTACGTTATCAATTACGTGTAGCGTAATAAAGTACATTGAGCGTTATAAGTTTATATATTTCATTTAAAGTTTCTTTTTTTAGCGACTCGCTAAATTGACATTTAAAAAAATTATCAAATTCGCTACTTACTTATTAAATATATTATACATAAATTTCATTTAAAATGAAATATTTTTTTAATAAGAAAAAATTTCTAATATAAAAGGAAAATAGTTAAAAGCACTAATTTCCTTCTATCTCTTTTAATTTCTTTTCTTTATCTATTCTTGCAAATAATACCTCTGGCTTCATATCTTGATAAATATTATCTTCATTAAAATGGTCAGTTTCATCTTTACTATTTAATTGTTTAAATATTTCATCAGAAGTCTTAGTTAAGAATGGTCTTAAGAAATATGCACACACTCTAATAGATTCTAATAAGTTATATAAAACTGTTTCTAATCTATCTTGTTTATTTTCTTCTTTAGCTAAGCTCCAAGGCATAGTCTCATCTATATATTTATTACTACGTCTTAATAAGTCAAATATTTCATCAAGCGCAAAGCCAATTTCTAATCTATCCATTCTTTTTTCTACTTTTGAATCTAAGTTATTAATCATAGAAACAAGTTCATTATCTATTTCTTCTTTAACCTTTTTATTAGTAACAACACCATCAAAGTATTTATTAGCCATGGAAATTGTTCTATTAACCAAATTACCTAAAGTGTTAGCTAAATCAGTGTTTGTTCTTTCAATTAATAATTCATAAGTTAAATTACCATCATTTGCAAAAGGTATTTCATGCAAAACATAATACCTTACTGCGTCTAATCCAAATAAATCTACTAAGTCATCTGCGTATATAGTATTACCACGACTCTTGCTCATTTTATCAGAATTAGTTAAAAGCCATGGATGACCAAATACTTGTTTTGGAAGTTCTAAATCTAAGCTCCATAAGAAACATGGCCAGTATATAGTATGGAATCTAATAATATCTTTACCGATTAAATGAAGGTCAGCTGGCCACCATTTATTAAATTCATCTGATGAGCCATCAGGATCATAACCAATGTTTGTTATATAATTGGTTAATGCATCAAGCCATACGTATACAACATGTTTTGGATCAATATCAACTGGAATTCCCCAATCAAATGAGGTTCTAGATACACATAAATCTTGCAATCCAGGTTTAATAAAGTTATTTAACATTTCGTTTTTTCTTGATTCTGGCTGTATAAATTCTGGATGAGATTCAATATACTCTACTAATCTATCTTGATACTTAGATAATTTAAAAAAGTAAGCTTCTTCTTTTTTTTCTTCAACATCTCTTCCACAATCTGGACATTTACCATCTACAAGTTGTGACTCAGTCCAAAAAGATTCACAAGGGGTACAATAAAGACCTGAGTATTCACCTTTATAAATATCGCCTTTGTCATACATCTTATTAAATATCTTTTGGACTACCTTCTCATGCTTAGGATCGGTTGTTCTAACGAATTTATCATAAGACGTATTCATAATGTCCCAAATTCTTTTTATTTCGCCAGCTACTTCGTCAACAAACTCTTTTGGTGTAACACCTTTATCTTTTGCTTTTAACTCAATTTTTTCTCCATGCTCATCAGTACCTGTTTGAAAGTATACGTCATATCCTTTTTGTCTTTTATACCTTGCAATTGCATCTGCAAGTACTATTTCATAAGTATTTCCTATATGCGGCTTACCTGAGGTATAAGCAATCGCTGTTGTAATATAATATTTTTTATTATTCATTTAAATCAGCTCCTTTATATATAATGTTATTTTTATAATTATTAACTATGTTTCTTGATGGCATACATAAGTTTTCTGGTAAATCATTTATATCAAAAAAATTATAATCCACATGCTCTTCTGTATCTCCAAGTGATATATTTCCTTTATATCCTTTTACGACAAGGCCAATGGTAACAAAATGAGCGAACTCATTTATGTCATCCGAAATAGATACTATCTTAGGATTTTTTATGTCAATGTTAACTTCTTCTTTTACCTTTCTTACTCCAGCTTCATAAATTGTTTCACCATATTTAACCTTACCAGCTGGAAGTGTCCATGTTCCTTCTAGATGCATATCACTATCCGCCTTTTTTCTATCACTATTTCTTAATATTAAAAGAATTTTGCCATCATTATCTAAAATAATTACACCTAATCCAACCCCCTGGCATTTTGCTAGACAAAAAACATCACTCCTTCCAATAAAAAAGTCCATCCTAAATAAAGGATGAACAAATATGCCCACGGTACCACCTTTGTTCTAGACTATAAATCTAGCACTTAAACTTTTAACGCAAGTTAACGTTTTAATCTAATTATTCGATTAAACAGCTTCCGAAAACCATTTATGTAAGTTTGCCTATGTATGCTTTCACCTTATCATACTCTCTTTTAATAGTTTCACCTTACACTCTTTTTCATCAAGGCCTTTAAAACAAATAAATTATATCATATTTATTACTATATTACAAACATTAAAATTTTATTTATATTTTATTGATTTTATATAAACCATTTGTTTTTCTTTTTAATAATAACGTTTAATAGCCTACTTAAAAACACAAACAATCTAGTTGATACATACATTAAAGGTAAAAGTATTAAAAGTGAATTTGGAGTTAACAATTGAAGTGAAAAAACATTTCTTCCAATTGGTGTTAAAAGTGCTATAACAAATATTATCGATAATAAAACAAGTAAGCTCTTGCGTAATAAATTAAGTGGTTTACTTATTCGGTAGATTAAAAGAAGAGCAGTATAACCAGTTATAATAACAGCAATGGTAGACGTTTGATTGCTTGTAATTCCAATTAAATTAGCCATAAAAACCAAAAGTATTATGTTAACCACGGTCGTGATACCACTTGGAATAGCCTTACTAATAACGTTTATAAAAAACTTTCCTTTTACTAAATCATGATTTGGTTCAAGTGCCAAAATAAATGCTGGAAATCCAATTGTTAAACTATTAATAAGAGTCATTTGAATTGGTTGAAATGGATAAGAATAATTAATAAATATAAATAAAACCGCTAATAACGAAGCGTACATCGTCTTTGATAGAAAAAGCGTTGCGGACCTTTCAACGTTATTAATCGTCCTTCTTCCTTCTTTTACAACCTTAGGCATTGCATCAAAATTAGAATCTAAAAGTACTAATTCCGAAACATTTCTTGCTGCATCAGCACCATCATTCATCGCAATACCACAATCTGACTCTTTAAGCGCTAATACATCATTTACTCCATCACCAGTCATTGCAACAACGTGCCCATTATTTTTAAGTGCTCTTATTAATAATCTTTTTTGATCTGGTTTAACCCTTCCAAAAATATTATTTTCCTCAACTACGTTATTTATGTCCGTTTCACCATCTATTAACCTAGCATCAAAAACACCTTTAATATCTATTCCTGCTGCTTTTGCTACCATTTCGGCTGTTTTAGGATTATCACCCGAAATAACCTTAAGCTCAACGTTATTATTTTTGAAAAACTCAATCGTTGAAAAAGCATCTTTTCTTATTTTATCACGAACTAAAATAAAAGCCATAACATCTTTCTTGGTTTTTAATATATCTTTAAAATTACTAGATGTTTTAACTAAGACCAAGAGTCTATTCTCACTTGATAATTTATCAATTTGTTTTTGATAATCATTTAGTTCATAACCCAAAATAAATTCCGGTGCTCCCATAATATAAGCATAATCATTAAATTTTATTCCAGAATACTTTCTTTCTGAAGAAAAAGAAATGACTTCTTTTGCTTTTTTGTTTGATGTATCACCGTACTTTTCATTTATTGCTTTAAAAGTTGGGTTTTTATCATTTAAATTGGTTGATAAAGCTTCCATCACTAAATCAACGTCATTTATTTTATAATCATTAAGTGGCATGACATCATAAACTTCCATTTTACCTTCGGTTATGGTTCCAGTTTTATCTAAACATAAAGTATCAACCCTTGCAAGTGTTTCTAAAGAATATAAATCTTGCACTAACACATTATCACGAGATAAACGAAGTACACTTATAGCAAGCACCGTTGAAACAAGTAAAATAAGTCCTTCTGGAATCATTCCAATTAATGCTGCAACAACCGATACCACCGCGTTTTGCGTTGTGTTATCATCAAGTCCAAACTGATTTAATAAAAGCAATATTCCTATTGGTATAAGTGTAATCGATACATATTTTACAATCTTATTTAATGATTTCATTATCTGTGAATTTATTTCTTTATTCATCATCTTAGCATCATGTGATATTACCGCGGTATAATTATCTATTCCGACATGAATAACTTTTGATATAACATTTCCGCTTACTATAAAACTCCCAGATAAAAGTGTGTCACCATCTTTTTTTAATATCGTTTTAGCTTCCCCAGTAATAAATGATTCATTAACTTCGCAAGTACCATCTAAAATCTTAGAATCCGCAATTATCTGATCACCCAATTCATACACTATAACATCATCTAAAACAACCTCGTTTATATGTATGTCTTTATTTTTCCCTTCTCTTATTACCTTAGCTTTTGAAGATGATATAACAGATAGTTTATCAACGGTTTTTTTTGCCCTTATTTCCTGAATTGTGCTTATTAACGTATTACATATAACAACTCCCAAAAACAAAAGATTCTTGTATGATCCTACAATAATAATCGCAACCGCTAAAACTATGTTAATGAAATTAAACAAGGTACATGTATTTTCAACTAGTATTTGTTTAATACTCTTACTAGGTGTTGTTGTATCACAGTTAATAAGTCCTTTTTCTATTCTTTGTTTTACCTCTTCATTAGTTAAACCAGTAATTTGTTGCATCATTCACACCTACTTTTCTAACATATATTTTTATTATACCATTTTTTACCAAGTTTAAAAATAATAATAAAAAGATAATAAGTTTTTACATATTATCTTTTTGAATATTGTTTTTCTTTATCTTCACAAGCAATTCCAAAAGCCTCGTCAATTAACCTATCAATAGCAATCTTTAATTCATTTATTCCTCTAGAATAAATTTCTTTTAACTGTTCTTTATCAACACCCGCAAAAACCGAAATCTCATCTAAACTTTTATTTGGATAACTTAATTTTAAAAATATAACCAAATAATCTTTAGGATAGATTCTTGATAAAGCATGCATAAAGTATGGCATGTTAAATAATTCATATAACTTCAAATAGGTTTCGTTGTCATCATAATTTTCCTTTTTGATTGGTTGCTCAGACGTTTGCTTCAAATTTGAAATATCGCTTTCTTTATCCTCTATAGCTTCTTTTATAACTTCTTTTTTTACCGTTTCTTCTTTTTTACTATTTAATAAAAGTCTTCTCATTTTAGGTACTAAAGAACTATAAAACTTAGTTGTTTTTTTCTTGTCAAAATCTTCGCTAGTTACAGGATGTTCTAAATCAGAGCCATATCTTAACTCTAACAATTCCTTTTCTTCTTTACTTAGCATACTAATCATATTATTAATTTCTTCTTTTGAATAATTATCAAAATACTCATATATTGTTTTTAATTTTTTTGTGTATTTTTCAGTAACAGGTTTATTTAGTTCATTATTTTTCGGTTCTTTTTTTATCTTTAGTAATTCTTTAATTCTACTAACACCAACAAAATACAAGTTATTTTCTTTATGAGTAAAACCACCTCTTTTTTTAACCGGATGATTTAAGTCGCCTCCCCATTTTTTAAGTATCATGTTTCTTTGATTTTCACTTATTTTGTTATATAAAATATAATTTACATCTTCTATAGTTCCATCAAACATAGAATAAAATTCATTTTTAACACTTTCCATTTTTTCATTCTCCTTAATAAAACTTGGTAAAACAGATATTCTCTTTCCAATCCCAAATTCATTTGGGCCAGAAAGAAATCTTTCTCTTTCATTTTTTCTTTTTTCTTTTTTTTCTGATTCTTGTTTCTTTTTATATTCTTCATATTGATTCTGAATTAATTTATAATTTTTATTTTTCTTATCTAAAAGCTTTACCCTATTTTTATCAAACCAAATGCCCATTTTCTCGTTGTTAGGAAACTTAGGGTTCATTTTACTAGGATCAAATTTATTAAAATCTTGACACGTTTCAAATAACCTTACCTCTTGAATATTAATTTCATCTTTTTGCGTATCATTTATCACATCAATATATCCATATTTTTCCATTCCAAATTTTAACCTTCTTAACGATTTTTTTTCTATCTGTCTTATCCTCTCTCTAGTTACACCATACTTTTCTCCAATCTGCTCTAAAGTATGAGAAATATCATTATCATATAATCCAAATCTTAAAAATAATATATCTTTTTCTTTTTCTTTTAAACCTATTTTATCGGTCAGGGAAATAAATTCTTCCTTTGATAAGCCCTTCAGCACGCTTTCTTCTAAATTATCTTCATCATCAGAAATAAAATCAATAAGTTCTGTATCTGTATCATCACCTACTTGCTTATTAATGCTTACAGGATTAATTTTATTCTTGGCATCTAAAATATCCTTTACTGCATCCGGTGAAATTTTAAGCTGTAAAGCGAGTTCATAAATGTTGGGTTCTCTACCTAGTTGTTCATATAACATAGCTTTAACCTTATTTAATTTACTTATTTTCTCTTGCATATTAACCGCAACTCTAATCGAATTACCATAATCATGTATTGCTCTTGTTATCGCTTGCCTAATCCACCAAGAAGCATAAGTAGAAAACTTATAACCCATTGACACATCAAACTTATCTACCGCTTTAATTAATCCTAAGTTACCTTCTTGAATAAGATCTAAAAAAGGTAATCCTCTATTAACGTATTTTTTTGCAATCGATACAACGAGTTTTAAATTTGAGTTAATTATTTTTGATTTTGCAGTTTCATCACCACTTTTAAACCCTAAAAATAATTCTTTTTCTTTTTCAGGTGTAAGAAGAGGATATTTATTAATCTCTTTTAAGTAAAGTTTTGTATTATCATCAATGTACTTATTAGAAAAGGATTCGTCAACATCATAATTATCAGTAATTAATTCTATATCATTAAAATCACTATAAACATTTATAATGGACATAAAAGTATTGGTTTTATATTCCTCGTTTACTTTAACTATGTCTATTTTATTTTCTTTTACAACACTAGTTAAAACATCATTTAGTTTGTCATTATCAAGTATTTGTTTTATAATAGGTAACGTATCTTTAAAATTAAAAGTGTCTATAAACTCGCTAAGAGAATATATGAATTTATATTTGTTTTGAGTTTTTAATGAATTAACATACTCATTTATATATATTAAATAATCATCATCTTCTCTATCCTTAATATCAATACTCATAATAATCCCCCAAAATATATATGTTTATAATATCATATACCCCCCCCCCAGTCAATATTCAAAAATAGTTGACGAAAAAAAGAGATAAACATCTCTTTTTAATCATTTTTCTTTACGTATTTATCATACATATCAAATTCAGCATTTTTCAAATTCGTTTTATTTAAATCTTCTAGTAATTTTTTTTGCTTTCTATCAATTTTTACAGGCGTTATAACTTTTAATACTACGTATAAATCACCTATTCCACGTTTTGAAGGACTTTTTAGTCCCTTACCTTTAATTCTGTGTTTTTCTCCAGACTGGCTACCTGCTGGAATACTTAAAATTACGTTTCCTTCAAGCGTTGGCACTTCTTTTTTACAGCCAAGCGCTGCTTCTGCAATTGTAAGAGGTAAAGTTATGTATAAATCCTCAGCATTTCTTTCAAATAATTGATGATCTTTTACTTTTATTTCGATATAAACATCTCCATTTGGTCCACCATTTTCACCAGCTGGACCTTTACCTGATACCCGTAAGTGATCTCCAGTATCTACTCCTGCTGGAACTTTAACAATTATATCTTTTTTTACCTTTTTCTTACCAGTTCCACGACACGTAGCGCATTTTGTTTTATATGTTTCACCTGTACCGCCACATTTTGTACACGGACTTTGGGTAACAAAAGCTCCTAGTATACTTCTTTGCTGTCTTCTTACATAACCAGACCCACCACATTCTAAGCAAGTTTCAGCGCCAGTTCCCCCATGTCCATCACAATCAGGACACGTATCATCAATGTTTAATGACACCGTCGTTTCCGTCCCAAAAGCAGCTTCTTCAAAATCCATTTCAAAAATAACACTTATGTCTGGCCCTTTCGTTTTGACATTAGTTCTTCTGTTATCACCACCAAAGAATGATGAGGATCCACCAAAACCAAATCCAGAGCCAAAAATATCCCTTAAAATATCTGATGCATCAAAGTCTTCGAAGCCAGAGAAACCTCCTCCGAATCCACCATTCCCGTCAAACGCAGCATGACCAAATTGATCATATTTACTTCTTTTATCTTTATCTGATAATACCGCATAAGCTTCTTGCGCTTCTTTAAATTTTTCAGCAGCATTTTCTTCTTTAGAAACATCCGGGTGATATTTTTTAGCTAATTTTCTAAATGCACTTTTTATTTCGGCATCCGTAGCATTTTTAGAAACACCAAGCACCTCATAATAGTCTTTCTTCATAATGCTTTACCTCCTAACTATTATATATTACCATAAACTCATCAATAAGTTCACTAAAATAATTTATTCCTTCTTCTATAACTTTAGTATTAGTTAAATCTAAACCAATTGTTTTTAACTCGTCAAGTGGCATCATAGAACCACCTAGTTTTAAGAAATTTAAATATTTACTTAAAAACTCTTTATCTCCAGATAATATTTTCTTTGCAACATAACAAGCTCCACAAGCACCTATAGAATATTTATAATAATAAAATGGAGTATAAAAATGCGGCACTCTAGACCAATTATATTTTGAGTATTCTGATGTGTTAACCAAAGAGCCATTATGTCTTTTAATTATTTTATCAAAAATATTATTAAAATCCTCTTCCGTCAAACTTTCTCCATTATATATTTTTTCATGTACTATTTTTTCAAATACAGATCCATGAGCAAGCGTTCCAAAAAAATTATCGGAAAATACTTCAAGGATATTATTAATGGCTTGCAGTTTCAAATTCTTATCACCAGTATTATTAATTACGTAGTTAGATAATAACATTTCATTTGTAAGTGATGCTATTTCTGCAACTAAAATAGCATATTCCGATAAATGTTCTTTATTACCTTTCTTACTATAATATGAATGCATTGCATGACCTAATTCATGTGCAATAGAAGAAACAGATGCATAATTATCATTATAATTACCTAAGACAACAATTCCCTTATAAGAGTCATTTTGATAATAGCCTGATTTCTTTCCTTTATTAGGATAAAAATCTATACATCTATCTTTATACAATTTCCTTATTTGATTAACATATTCATCTCCATAAACATGCATTGCTTTGCATATTAATTCTATGGCATCATCTGGAGTATATTTCTTATTTGATTCTTTTACTAATGGTGCTGATAAATCATAAGGTTCTAATATATCCAATTTTAAAATATCTTTCCTTAACTTATAGTATTTATGTAAAACGCCCAGATTATCATTAGCTACCTTAAGCAAATTATCATACACTTCCTCACTTACGCCATCATCAAATAAATACATATATAAATTTGATGGATAACCCTTTGCTTTAGCTATCATAGAACAAGATTTAACATAAGCTTCATAATCAGTTGAGATTAAATTAGCAAACTTTTTAGTAGCTAGTGACCTTTTTAAATAAGCATCTTTTCGTACACTTCTTTTTTCTGATCTGATATATTTAGAATAATTACCATTAGTTAATTTTACATCGTTACCAAAAGCATCTTTTATGTATCCGAAATCAATTATTGAGTTATTAATAATATTAAAATTATTTTTAAATTTCATTGATAACTCTGAAATATTAGAAAGTAACTTTTCTTCTTTTTCACCTAAGACGTATGGTTGATATCTATATATTTGTTCTAAATCAAAAGCATATTCCTTTAAATCATGATTTTCTTTTATATATTTTTTTATAACATCATAATCAGTTTTTAATAATTCTGGTCCTGTAAAACTAGCTACCTCATTATATTTGGATAACAATCCTAAAACCTTATTATACGTTTTTTGAGATTCTTTGTTAGTAACATCTTCATCGTTTTTGCAATTTGCGTAAACATATAAATTTGTAAAGATGACATCTATTTCATCTTCTAATTTCATGTAATTATAAAGCGTTTTTGAATCACTTGTTAAGATTCCTTTGTAATTATTTATTTGATCGATTAACGTTTCAAGTTTAGTAAAATCTTTTTCAAACGCCTGGCCATCCTTGTACATCTTTGTTAAATCCCATTTATACTTATCATCTATTTCACTACGCAACTTTTCTTCTTTAGCCATATATCTCCTTAATTAAGCATAAAGTTCTAGATTACCTAGAACTTTACTACTTACCTATTCCTTTTATTTTTTTTCTTCAAATTCTGCGTCTACTACTTCTGGGCCATCTTTCTTATTTTTCTTATCTTTTTTAGATTCTTCCTCAGCTTTAGCTTGAGATGCTTTATTAGCTTCTTCATATACTTTAGCTCCTAAAGCCATAGCTTTTTCGTTTAATTTTTCAGTTGCTGCTTTAATTTTCTCGGCATCGTCGCCTTCTAATTCTTTCTTAAGGTCTGCAACTAATTTTTCTGCTTCTTCTTTTTCTTTCTTATCTACCTTGTCACCAAGTTCTTTAATAGCTTTTTCAGTTGCAAATACCATTTGTTCTGCTTCGTTTTTAGCGTCTGCTAAAGCTTTTTTCTTTTCATCTGCTTCTTTATTAGCTTCTGCTTCTTTCATCATCTTATCGATTTCTTCATCACTTAAATTAGTTGATGCAGTAATTGTAATTGCTTGTTCTTTACCAGTTCCTAAATCTTTTGCTTTAACGTTTACGATACCATTTGCATCGATATCAAACGTAACTTCGATTTGAGGAATTCCTCTTGGTGCTGGTGGAATGTTAGTTAATTGGAATCTTCCAAGTGTTTTATTATCACTTGCCATTGGTCTTTCACCTTGAAGTACGTGGATATCAACGGCTGGTTGGTTATCTGCAGCAGTCGAGAACACTTGTGATTTTGAAGTTGGGATTGTTGTGTTTCTTTCAATTAAAGTGGTCATAACGTTACCCATTGTTTCAATACCAAGTGAAAGTGGTGTAACATCAAGTAATACGATATCATTAACATCACCAGTTAATACTCCACCTTGTATTGCTGCACCCATTGCAACAACTTCGTCTGGGTTAACTCCCTTAGAAGGTTCTT
>CANEGO010000018.1 GCA_947427095.1 uncultured Clostridium sp.
ACTAAACGTTTTGTGATTTCACCACCAACTGAACCATTAGCTCTTGCAGTAGCATCAGCACCTAAATTAACACCAAATTCGTTAGCGATTTCGTACTTCATTTGTTCTATAGCTTGTTTAGCTTGTGGAGCAACTAATTTACTGTTACTTGATTTCATGTGTTTTCACCTCCTGTACACTAATAGAATGTGAAAATTTTGTCATTTCATACAATTTTTTTCATGGTAATTTTTGTTAATTTTAAAATTAAAAAATAAAAAAAGATATATTCATCATATACCTTTATTATATGCAAATTAACTTTGATTATTAAGCGACCATTCCCATTCCACCATTATTCATTTGGTCATCACCAAAATTATTCGAAAAACCATTAAATTGAGTTACAGATTGATCTTTATATGATGATTTAGAAAAATCATTTTGATCTTCTGATTGTTGTAAACCTCTATAAGAAGCTCGCCATTTCATTATTTCGGTATATAAAGCACCGGACTGATTTCCATCATATACTAATTTAAATAATTCATCTGCTTTTTGATTTAATTCTATTGATTCCCTTAAAGTGTCAAATGCTTGATCTATAATTTCATTTTGACCCTCTTTAGTAGCTTGTTTTAATTTTTCCAAATCCTCTTTATTAACTATTGTAGATTTAACTTTTTCTAAATTTACACCGTTTGCTATCTCATCAAACGAATTATTATATTGTGATGAGTTAAAAAGGCTACTGGTATCATGTGTTCCAACAACACTGTAATCTTGATTAACAACATCCGTTGTATAAGATTGACCATCCCCACCATTAAATGGATTTTGATCAGATATTCCGTTAAACATAGATGAAGAAGCACTAGTCAAATCAGGAGAAATCGTTGGATATATAGTAGAATCTTCTTCCGCATGACCACTTTCAGGAGTAATTATTCCAGTTAAGTCAATAGGCGTAGTTGGTATCTCTGGAGTTTCTTCTGGAACTGAAATTGGAATTTGTGCAGGAGTTTCCCATGGAGCAACTTCTTCGGCGGGCTCTGAACTAACCTCAGTTGGAATAGGTTCCTCTTCTTTTTTTTCTGGTTCTAATGTAGCCTGCTCAGTTTCAACTGGTTGTTCTGCTTTAGGTTCTTTTTTTTCTAATTCATTCTTTTCAGCGACAGAAACACCATTTAAAACAATTATTTCACCCTCATTCAAAGAAACGTCTTCGCCGTTTGTTATCATTTCTTTCTTACTCATCGCAAAATCCTCCTACCTACTAATCTTCTTTTCCGTTTAAAACTTGTTGCCCATCTTTAGCAATCTTTCTCATTGCATCTTTAACTTTTGTCCACTCATCATTGTCAGTAATATTTTCTAAAGAATACACTCCATCCTTGTCATTTAATATGGCAACATAAAGTTTAATCATATCATTTTCATCTACTTCATTAAATGTGTATACTATGTAGGTTTTATCATTATCTTTTAATTTAAATAAAGACAAACGCTCCGCATCCTTTTTGGTGCCACTTTCATCAACAATAACAAATTTTTCTTTTTGCGTAGTTTGTAGCGCAGACATACCACTTGCAAAACTCTGACCTACATTAACTTTTTTACCGCTTCCTATGTTACTAGCCGTTACCATATATACACCTCTTTTATTCTTATATACCTTATTTTAACACACTTATTTTCTTTTTGCAACAAAATATGAGCAATCAAAAGCACAATTATTTTTTATATAATCATCTAAATTATCAAAATTATTAAGTTCCTTACATTTTTTATTTTTGGAATTATAAAAGCCCTTAAGCCTAAGCTTGCCATAAGCCCAATCTCCAACTACGTAATCAAAATCATAAAAGTAATCCGTATAACGCTTTATAAATTCTTCCTTATTATACCCGTTTTTATAATTTTTAATTATTTCATACTCTATATTATCTAATACTATTTTTTCCATTTTATACCTCGCATTATATGGGTATTATATCATAACACCTATTCTAGTGGCAAACTATATGATTCTTTAAGGTTTAAAGCATAGTTTGGCACACCACCCTTTACAACCTTCATTATTACCGGGATTTCAGAAGTTAATTTAATATCTTCTGATTGAAACGGCAAAATTGTTCTTTGGGTAACTTCTACATATATATATATTTCAATTAACGCGCTATTTAACCCATACTCTTTCACCTTTGTTTTTACATCCAAACCAACGTTACCAGAATACTTTATTTTAACCGGAATTTTTGGTCCTACATTAGATAAGAAAGAATTTCCAAAAACTATTCCCGATGGAACCTCATATATTATTCCTTTTTTTAAATCTTTATCTAACATATCAGAATACATTTCTTCGGGTAAATTTTCCCCCTTTTCAACTTCTTTTAATCTTTTTCTTACATTTTTTGCAATCACTACTAAAGCTTCGTTTATAATACTTGTATTAAAATCTATACTTTCTATTTCACCATTATTATTTTTAGTAATAATAAATAATTCCTTATCCTTCAAAAGTTTATTAACGTCCCTTATTCCTACACTTCTTAGGACTTCAATACCCATTCTTTTTGTCTGAACGTTCGCGTAACTCATTATCGCTGGCATAGCTTTTTTGTTTAAAGCCACTAAAAAAATAATACAAAAAACAATTAAAAAAATAAATACTAATGCATAAACATTTTTTAATAACATTTTTATTTTACCCATAATATCACATAATAATATATGAAATAAAGAAGATAATATTGAACTTATCAATATTATCTTCTTTATTTTATTATAAATTTAGTTATTATTAAATATGCACATATTAAAAGCATAATAATAATTAAAACAATTATCAATATTCGTTTATTAGTATTTGACCTAGATAATTCTTTAGTTAAAGTACTAAAATCCTCAAAGTCATTTTTAGTAAACATATTTGACCCAGTGTAGAACGTTTTATCTGCCCTAACAAGAGTTTTTTCTATATCATTAGTTGTCTTAAGCGTATCTTCTAATTCAAATGAAGCTTCTATTGGGTTAGTAACAATCGTATTTTCTTCACCCTTTAAATCAGATAATATATTCAGCGCATCATTAGTATCATCAGAGGAATCTTGTTTTGGCACGGCCATTGTATTTATTAATTCTTCTAGTTCTTTTTCCTCTTTTTTTATATCATCATACTTATCATCGTACCTAGAATTTCTACGCTTACTAAAATCAATGTATTTTTGCTTTTCCCTTGCTTCTTCAATAAATGCTCTTTTGTTTTTCGCCTCATTTATTATTTCATTAATATCGTAGCTTTTTCTTTCCTTCCTACTTACAACTGAATTCTGAAATGAATCAACATCTTCAATATTATAATTTTTAAAAGTTCGGTACTGTCTGGTGTCATACTTATCGTCTAACATATCTTTTAATTTGTTAATATTAATTTCCTTAGCAGAATCAATAACCTGCATGTTTCTGTACGTTGTGTCCCTATATATATCATCATATACATCTTCGTATAATTTAGTATTTTTTCTTGTTCTTTCGTATTTTTTATTTTCTTTGGTTTGGTATTTATCCATTCTTGATTGCATAAAAACACCTCCGTACTTTATATAGCTAATAATAACATATTTTACATTTTTTTTAAAGTCTTATTGCTTTTTTTTAGGTTTGTAACTATAATTACCTTTAGGAGGTTTTTATGAAATTTAAAGTTGATGAAAACACATGTATTGGCTGTGGAGCATGTGAGGCAATATGTAATGAAGTATTTGAAATATCAGATGATGGTTTTGCAGTTGCTAAGGATGAAAAAATAACTGATGAAGAAGTAAAAGAGAAAGCTGTAAGTGCAATGGAGGGCTGCCCAACTGATGCAATTCATGAAGAAAAGGAAAAAAAGGATGAAAAATAATTCATAATGAATTATTATACTTGAACCAAAAGAGTGTAAAAAGCTTTGTGTAAAGTTACCTAACCATGGTAATAAAGATATTAGAGATTGATTATATCAGTCTCTTTTTTGATAATCTAATGATATTATAGTGTAAAAAATGATAGCTAATATATAGCCATCATTTTTACTTTATCAATTTTCTTATTAATTATATTTTTCGCTTAACATATTATTTATTTACCACCAAGTTATAAAGTTGTCTTACTTCCTTTGATGATAACCTTCTTTTTTCACCACTTTTTAACCCACTTAAATTTAAAAAACCAACAGCTTCTCTTTTTAATTTAATTACGTGGTGCCCAACTTCTTCCATGATCCTCTTAACTTCATGATTAATACCATCATGGATGGCTATTTCAACAATCGAAGTCATACTTTTTTTATCAATTTTTTTTAACTTAACCCTGCTTGGAATTATTTTTTTATTATCAAGTCTTACTCCTTGTTTTAATCGCCTTATTTCATCTCCTGTTACAACGCCTTCAACCTTAGCAACATAAAACTTATCAATCTTATTTTTAGGATGCATCATAAAATTCGCAAAATCCCCATCATTGGTTAAAAGAAGTAACCCAGTTGTATCATAATCAAGTCTACCAACCGGATAAATTCTTTTTCCAACGTCATCAAAATAATCTAATACGGTTTTCCTACCCTTATCATCCTTTGTGGTACAAACTACACCCCTAGGCTTATAAAACAAGTAATATTCTTTTTCTTCGTATTCTAATAACTTACCATCTATTAATATCTCATCTCCAAAAGATGCCTTAGTCCCAAGTTCAGCTACTTTTTTCCCATTTACCAGAACCTTTCCCTGTTTAATAAGATCTTCTGCTTTTCTCCTAGAACAATATCCCGATGATGCAATTATTTTTTGTAACCTTTCCATTATGACACCTTCTTTATACTTTTATGATTTTTCATCAGCTTTTTAATTCCAACACCCTTAAACGCAATCGTTGCAATAGATTTATCAACATTAACAACAACTCCTGGTCCGTAGGAGTCATGAATAACGTTATCTCCTGTCTTTAGGTCATTACCATCATTAAACATCTTGGACTTATCTATTCTTTGATTAATAGAAATAGTTTTCTTTTCAGGCATATCAATTAAATCCTTATCTATTTCAGAAATAAATCTACTTGGCATATTAACACTTGTTTTACCAAATAAAGTTCTTTTTAAAGTATTTAATAAATAAAGTTTCTTTTTTGCCCTTGTTATTGCAACATAGCATAGCCTGCGTTCTTCTTCTAATCCACCTTGTTCTTCTATACAATTAACATGTGGAAATATATTTTCTTCCATTCCTATTACAAATACGTATTTAAATTCAAGTCCTTTAACCGCATGAGTGGTCATTAAAGTTACTTTAGGAGAGTTATCATTTTTCTGATCATTTACATCGCTTACCAAACTTACTTCATTTAGAAAATCTTCAAGGGATGCTATGCCGCTTTCTTCTTCGAACGTCTTAGTAATAGATTTAAACTCTTCAAGATTTTCCAACCTTATATCGGCTTCTAAAGTATGTTCATTTTCCAGTTCTTCTTTTATTCCCGATTTTTCTAAAACCATATCAATTATTTCGGTTAAACTAAGTGATTCACTTTTTTCTTTCATTTCTAAAATCAGTTTTTTAAACTCAAGCTCTTTTCCTTTTTCTATTGATTCAAACATAGACGAATTATTAAGTACTGCATCCATACTTAAGTTATCAATTGTTTTAGCACCTATTTTTCTCTTTGGATAGTTAATAATACGCATAAGTGATACATCATCTTTAGTATTATAAATAAGTTTTAAATAAGCAAGTAAATCCTTTATTTCCTTTCTTGAATAGAAAGCAAACGCTCCAACTATCCTATAAGGAATATTACTATTTAAAAATCCTTCTTCTATCGTCCTTGACTGAGCGTTAGTTCTATAAAGAACGGCCATGTCATCTAAAGAAACACCTTGTTCTTTTAAGTTTTTAATTTCTCTGGTAACGAATGATGCTTCATCCTTTTCATCTATCGCCCTTACGTATTTTATTTTTTCACCAGTTTCATTTTCTGTCCACAAGTTCTTATCTTTTTTTTGAACGTTGTTTTTAATAACACTATTAGCAGCATTTAAAATAGTTTTTGTAGACCGATAATTTTGTTCAAGTAAAATTACTTTTGCATCTTTATAGTCTTTTTCAAAATTAAGAATATTTCTAAAATTTGCGCCTCTCCATGAATAGATTGATTGCGAGTCATCTCCTACAACACAAATATTCTTATATTTAGCACTTATCATTTTAGATAATAAGTATTGAGCTTCGTTAGTATCTTGATACTCGTCTATAAATATGTATTTAAATAGTTCTTGATACTGTTCGCACACATCCGGGTGTTTACCAAATAATTCAATGGGTTTAATAAGTAAATCATCAAAGTCTAGCGAATTGTTTCTTAAAAGCGTTTCCTGATACTTTTTATATGCTTTATAAGTTATATCACTTATTTCATCGTTTACTAAAGCTTTATATTTTTCAGGTGAAACCATCTCATTTTTAGCAGAACTTATTTGGTTTTTAATAAACTTAGGGTTATACCTTGTAGTATCAATATTCATATCTTTTAAAATCTTTTTTATAACCGTTACTGAATCATCACTATCTATTATGGTAAAATTGCTACCATATCCTAACTTTAAATAATTTTCTCTTATTATTCTAAGACCAAAGGAATGAAACGTTGATATTTGAATGTCATATCCTTTAGGTCCTACTAACTTTATAATACGCTCTTTCATTTCTTTAGCAGCTTTATTAGTAAACGTTATTGCAACTATGTTTCTTGGATCAACGCCTTTTTCTTCTATTAAATACGCCACTTTAGTAGTTAATACGCTTGTTTTGCCACTTCCTGCGCCTGCAAGTATTAAAAGTGGCCCATCACTAGCTAAAACAGCCTCTTTTTGTCTATCATTTAAATAATCTAAATTCATAATTTACCTCTTCCATACTTTTCTATTTTAACATAGAAGATAAAGAAAAAATATATGCAAAACTAAAATTTACATATATTTTTTATTTTTTCATTTAACATATCTATGTATTTTATATCATTCATTTTTAACCACTTTCAAATCAATTATGTTATACCCAACTCAAGTCTTTTAATGCGTTTTATAAACACTTCTATCTAAGTATTTAGTTTCTATCACCTTACCATTTTCTATGGTTTTAAGATAAGCTAACCATCCACCATTAGAAGGTATTGAATATGGTTCATAAGTTTTTCCACCTAAAGCGTTTTCATTAGTCCATATATCAACCGTTAAGTAATTTCCTTTTACATAAGATACTATATAAAAAGGATATTCATAATTATTCTTAAACTTAAAATCAGTAGTGGTTGAATAAACCGTTGCATCAAGACCCTTAGGAACGTAATTAGGTGCAAAAGTATGTCCCCTTCTTGATACAGTTTGCAACCCTGCTCTTAATTGTGCATTATATAGCGTTGATGCTAACTGACAAACTCCTCCACCATTAGCAGTTGCCGTATCCCCATTTAAGTAAATAGGCGCTGGTAAATAACCATTAGAAGCTCCATAAGGACCAACTACTTTAAGATATGAGAAAGTCTCACCTGGCATTAAAATCGTGTTATTAAGCCTAGATGAAGCTAGATTTATATTATGCCCTCTATTTCCTGCATTAGCAAAATAAGTTGTATAACTTGATACCTTTTTATTAATACTTGCTAAAGACTCGTATTTAATTTCGTTTTTAATAACATGACCAGATGCTTCAACTTTAATCTCTTCTGTTAAATTATCTAAAGCTTTTTCTATTTTTACTTTTGTCTTAGAAACATCTAAAGTAAAACCATTAGTACCCTTATCGTAGTAAACGTTGTGTGCTTCATCTACTACTATTCCATCATTTCTTGCAGATGTATTTAACTTTTCTTCTAATGTTTTCATTAGGTTATTTACTGTTTCTTTATCATAAGTAGCTTTCATATAAAAAGTTTTATTCTTCTTATCGTTCTTTATCATAGAAACCTTTTTAATAAATGATAAATTATTATTATAATTAATTAAATCCTCTTCTATGTTATTATCTTCTACTAAAATACCTACTTCTTTATAAGTAAACCTATAATCCCCATTTACGTTATTAACTATAATAGTACCATTTTGAATGCGGTTCTTCTCTTCATCTATGATGCTTTTTAAATCACTTACTTTTATTCCGGTTAAATCTATATCATTTAAATATATACCTGGATAAAAAAGGCCATTATACTTACTTATAATCTTATTATAATAATTAAGTTTATATCCTAAAATCCCTAAAATAATAACTACAACAGAAATTATTAATATAGGAATAATTTTTCTTTGTTTCTTAATCTTTTTACTTGATAATGCGTTATATCTTTCTTTTTCTTCATCTAAAAGAAGTACTTCAGTATCATCAAGTTTTAATACTTTCAAAGCATCCTCCTTATATTTAGAACAATACTTATTAAATATTCTATTATTAAATGATACGTTTGTTTTATTCTGATATTCATAAAAAGCAACCTTTTTTCTTTCATCTTCACTTAGAAATTTAAAAAAACTATTTAAAATTACCGTCTTATTATAAAAAGCTAAAGTTGCTATTATCCTTGAATACACAAATGATTTAGCGCTTACCATATCAACTAAATTACACTGCTGTTTTATCCTATTTATTATTAAATCATCATTTAAGACATCACTGATAATCTTGATAATAGCTAAATCTTTTTTCTCATTTTTTAAAAGTGTATCTAAAGCATCATTTATTTCACTATTAAAAAGTAAATTCTTAACATAATTTACTTTTTGAGTATTATCTAATAAGTTAATGTCAATGTTCTCTTTTTTCATACACTAGCCCCTACTTTATTTATAACAAAATTATAAATTAAAATTTATCAATTGTAAATACATGAACCTTATAAGTAACATAATTAATATTTTAATATACTTTTAATAATTTTTCTTATTTTATTTCGCAAATTATGAATTATCTTTAGCCACTTAAAATTTAAAGGTGATAGCTGCCATTGCACACACAAAATATAGATTCTATTATCGATAAAAAATAATTCTTTTTTCATACACTTTTCATAATAATTTTTAAGTAACGCATCATCAGATCATTAAATTTTGTAAATCTTCTTAAGCTCTCAAAATTCTTTTTAACCATCTTCTAGATGTTAATTATTTTGAATAGATTCATTTTTTTAATACTAAATAAAACCAAGATATTGTTACCCAAAATAACCAAATGAATATACTACTATTGTAATAAGGAGGAGTTATGAAAAAAAAGATTATTATCTTAGTTTGCTTACTTATAGTTTTAGCAGGCGTTTTATTCTTTGTTATAAGTAAAACTAGCAAGAACGAAGAGGCAAGTAAACTAAAAGAAGTTAAAGTAGCGGAAGTTGCGCATACCATATTTTATGCACCAGCTTATGCCGCGATAAGTAAAGGATATTTTGAAGATGAAGGTATCAAAATCGACTTAACCTTAGCCGCTGGCGCTGACAAAGTATCCGCTGCCGTATTATCTGGTGACGTAGACGTTGGATTCTGCGGAAGTGAAGCTACTATATACGTTTATAATAGTGGTGAAGAAGACTATTTAGTAAACTTTGCAAGATTAACCAAAAGAGACGGAGCATTCTTAGTATCAAGAAAGAAATATGATAACTTTAAATTAGAAGATTTAAAGGGTAAAACCGTAATTGGTGGAAGAGCTGGCGGAATGCCTGAAATGACCTTCGAATGGGGCTTAAGACAAAATGGTATAGATCCAAAAAAAGACTTAACCATTGATACAAGTGTTGCTTTCCCAGCTATGGAAGGAGCATTCATAGGTGGCAATGCTGACTTTGTAACTTTATTTGAACCTAACGCATTAAGCGTTGAAAAACAAGGTTTAGGATATGTTGTAGGGTATGTTGGATCGTGGGGAGGGGAAGTTCCTTACACCGCCTATAACGCAAGAAAAAGTTACATAAAAAACAATCCCGAAGTAATAGAAGGTTTTACTAAAGCTATCAATAAGGGATTAGAATACGTTAAAAATACTGATTCTAGCGTAGTTGCTAAAGATATATATGAATTCTTCCCAGAATTATCATTAAATGATTTAACCGCAATCATTGAAAGATATAAAACTAATGACGCATGGGCTGATTCACCAGAAATTACCAAAGATGATTTTAACCATCTTCAAGAAATAATGCAAGCAAGCGGTGAACTAGATAAAAAAGCACCATATAACAAGTTAATATATCAAGGTAAATAATTAATGAAACTCTTAGAATTAAAAGAGTTATCAAAAAACTATTTAACCAAGAAAAAAGTTATATGTGCGCTTGATAATATAAACTTTGACATAAACGAAAATGAATTCATAGTACTAGTTGGCCCTTCTGGATGTGGCAAATCAACTATTCTCTCAATCATAGGTGAACTAGAAAATAAAAGTGGCGGAGAAATAAAGTATAATAAAAAAGATATTAAGATAGGGTATATGTTTCAAGAAGACGCATTGTTTCCATGGCTTACAGTATTAGATAATTGTATGCTTGGATTAAAAATACAAAATAAAGTAACTGATGAAAATAAAAAGTACGTTAAATCATTACTAAAAAAATATGGTTTAGAATCCTTTGAAAAGAGCTATCCTAAGGAATTATCTGGTGGGATGAGGCAAAGAGTCGCTCTTATTAGAACACTAGCCTTAAAACCCGATATATTACTTTTAGATGAGCCTTTTTCAGCACTTGATTACCAAACTAGAATAACCGTGTCTGATGACGTGTTTAAAATAATAAAAGAAGAGCAAAAAACAGCTTTGATGGTAACTCATGATATTTCAGAAGCGATTGCTTTAGCTAGCAGGATAATCGTACTTAGTAATAGACCTTCGGTGGTGAAAAACATATATGAAATTAATATGGATGGTACTAACTTACCTAGTGAAAATAGAAAGAACCCCAAATTTGGTTATTATTATAATTTAATATGGAAGGACTTGGACCACTATGAAAGCTAGCGAAGAACATAAAAAATATTTAAGAAAATTAAAATTAAATACGATAAAAGTTATATTTTTTCAAATATTAATACTTATCCTGTTTATAACTATATGGCAGTTTTTATCTGATCATAAAATAATAAACTCATTTTTATGCTCTAGTCCTAAAAATGTATTAAAAACAACGATTAACCTATGGAAATCTAATGATCTACTAATACACGTGTGGGTAACTTTAAAAGAAATATTATTAAGTTTTGGTATAGGAACGATAATAGGTATTTTGTTTGCGGCATTCCTATGGTGGAGCCCGTTTGCATCAAGAGTACTTGATCCTTATCTTACGATACTAAATAGTCTACCTAAAGTGTCCCTTGGGCCAATAATAATTATATGGGCTGGTGCTAATCAAAACTCAATAATATTAATGGCACTTTTAATATCCGTTATATCCACAATAATAAGTGTTTACGTAGGATTTAGTCATACTAATAAAAATAGTATAAGATTACTTAAGAGTTTTAAAGCTAATAAGTTTCAAATCTTTACTAAAGTGGTATTACCATCAAACATAAATACGATAATTAGCTCACTTAAAATAAACCTATCCATGACCTTTGTAGGTGTAATTATGGGTGAACTTCTAGTATCAAAAGAGGGACTAGGTTACCTAATTAATTATGGATCACAAGTCTTTAATACTAACTTAGTTATAACGGGTGTTATACTACTTGGAATACTAACAAGCATTCTTTACTTCCTAATATTATTTATAGAAAACAAACTAAAAAAAGAATGGTAATTCATTCTTTTTTTAATTATTTATAACAATTATTATTACTCTTAATATTCTTATAATCATAGATTCCATTTGATACTATAATTTTTTTTAGTAATTCATCCATACATTTATCTTTTAAATTTATTAACCCATCTTGTTGTAAGTCATTTAATGTAAAAGTAATTTCTTTTCCATTTACTAGATCACTTGCAAAATACTTAGCGGCATATAGTTTTGATGCATTTTCTATTTTTTGATTTAAAATATTTTGTGTTTCTTCTTCACTTTTCTTTACTTGTTTAGTCATGCTTGGGGCCGCAACAACCATAATTATTGCTAAAACAACAACTATAGCTAGTAATTCAACTAAAGTAAAACCCTTTTTATCCATTATTACAACTCTCCTTATCTAAGTCTAATCCCGGCTCAGGATTAAGATCAAAGCCTGCTCTATCGCCTCTTTCATAGGCATAATAGGCAGCTGCTCCAATCATAGCAGCATTATCTGTGCAATACTTTATTTCGGGTTTTAAAAGCTCTACATTAAGCTTCTTACAAGTTTTATCTAAAGCCTCCCTTAACCCACTATTAGCAGATACTCCACCCGCTACCAATAACTGTTTAACACCATATTCCTTAATAGCACGAGTAGTTTTTTTTAATAATATACCAACAACGGTTTCCTGAAATGATGTTGCTAAATCTTCTTTATTAATCTCGTTTCCTCTTTGTTTTTCATTATGTACTAAGTTTATAACGGCACTTTTTATACCACTAAAACTAAAGTCGTATGAATTATCATCTTTTGGTACTGGCAGATCATATGAATGCTTACCCATATGAGCCATCTTATCCATTAAAGGTCCCCCTGGATATGGAATTCCAACAACCCTTGCAACCTTATCATATGCCTCACCTATTGAATCATCTAAGGTACCGCCAATCTTTTTAAAGGAAAACTCTTTATCCATATAAATTATTTCGGTATGTCCACCAGATACCACAAGTGCTAAAAGAGGAAATTTAAACTCACCAACAAACTTATTAGCATAAATATGACCGGCCATATGATTTACTGGAATAAGAGGCTTATTAGTAGCAAAAGCTAGTGCTTTAGCGGCTTCTATACCAATTAATAATGCCCCATTAAGTCCAGGGCCATAGGTTACCGCAATAGCATCTATATCATTCATTGTCATATTAGCTTTTTTTAGACATTCTTCAAAAACAATGGTTATTGCCTGCGTGTGATTACGACTTGCAATCTCCGGAACAACACCACCAAAATTTTTATGAATATCAATTTGAGATAAAATTACTGTTGCTATTTCTTCACATCCATTTTTAATTATACTTGCACTTGTTTCATCACAACTTGTTTCTATTGCAAATATATAAGTATCTTTCATTTTATCACCTCAAATCTTTTTTCATTAAGTATCCATCTTCGTTACCATAATATTTTTTTCTTACCGCTACTATTTCAAAACCTATTTTTTTATATAAAGTAATTGCAGCCTTATTATTACAATTTACTTCTAACGTTATGTTATCACAATTACTTGAGCCTATATCATTAATAGCACTTTTTAATAATTCATATCCATAACCTTTTTTTCTGAACAATGGATCAATAATTATATCTATTATTTCTGCACGCTCATAAATTTTCATATATATTACAAATCCTATTATGTTATTATTTTCTTCAAATACTAAACATGACGTGAACGCGTCTGGATTATATTTAAAATTATCATGTAATAAATTACCCAATTTATTAATCTTCAAATAATCATCTTTTTTTATATTTCTAATTAACATTTTTCTTTTTCTCTGCATCTATTTTTTTTAAATATATTGGTTCTGATAAATGGGGATTTATATTTCCCTTTAAAAGTGCATAGTTAATAACTTTTAAATAATCATAATCCTTAATAATATTTATATTAACATTATTATTAATTGATAATTTTTCGCCTAAACTATTTACAAAATCATTTTCTTCCATACTTACTATCGTAATGTTTTTATTTTCTATATTAAATAAATCACTATTTATCTGTAAATAATCTTCTACTAAATAATCCGAACTATATATACCTACATATGAATTAGTAGATTTATCAGGTATAACGGAAATAACTATATCATTATCTATACCAACTTTAAGAGCCTGTAAATTATTTAACTGATAAAGTTTTTTAGATAAAGTCCAACAAATAGTTTTAGCAATAGTAACTCCTACTCTTATCCCAGTAAAACTACCTGGTCCATTTAATACAACGATATTATCTATATCGTAAATTGTTAAATTAGATTTACTTAAAATACTTTTTATTTCATTCATTAAGAAGTTCGAATGCTTACTATATGATTCTACGTTCGATACAAAAAGAAGCTTATCCTCCTTAGCAAGTGCAACCGATAAGCTTTTTCTAGATGAGTCTATAAATAAAGTTTTCAAAGTACATCCTCGCATAAATCTTCATACTTGCTTCCATATGGAGTTATAGTAAGTGATCTTTTTTCTTCCCCAGTTATTTTAAATCTAATTTCAAGTCTTTCCTCCGGAAGTTCAGACTTTATCATATCAGCCCATTCTATTATAATAACGCCATCTTTTTTTAGATATTCTTCAAGACCTAAATCAGTTGTATCTCCTTCAAGTCTATAAACATCCATGTGATATAAATTAGTTTCTCCTGAGGTGTATTCCTTAATTATATTAAAGGTAGGAGAAGTAATGTTTTCATCTATTCCAAGTGCACCTGCAAAACCCTTCGTAAAAACTGTTTTTCCACTTCCAAGTTCACCAATTAAGCATATAACCATATTATTAAATTTTTCAGACTCAAAATTTTGGGCTAAGACTATAGTATCTTCTTCTGAATTAGTTGTAACTTTATATTCCATGTTAATCACCATAATTATTATAGCAAAAAAAAAACGTTTGTTACAATATAAAACGTCTTTTTTACAAAATGTAACAAAATATGTAAAATTCTTCAAATATAATATAAACAAGCTTAAGAAATTTCCTGTTTCAAAAGCTTTTCAAGCTTTATATAAGATTCAAACAATTCATCCTCCAATAGTTCATCCTCTAATTTTACGGAGCGAATTTTTGATATAGCATTATTAAGAATATTTATTACATATTTACAATACATACGACTAGCACAAAATCTCATACCAACACCTACCAAAAAAATTATAGAATATTAAAGAAATAAAAATAATACCAGAAATTTCTGATATATCATACATCAGATTAATATATTACAATTTATATGAGGGGTGATATTATGGCGTTTGTTCCCAAAAGAACAAAAGAGAAGGAGCCAGCTGGCTATAAGTCACTATACATAAAAGAAAAATTAATTAAGGAAATTGAAAAAATAGCAAAAGAAAATAATACATCATTTAATAACGTAATAATTTCTATGATTGAGCAGTGTTTAGAAAAAAAATAAACACTGTTTTTAAATATTAGATGATAAAATAAATACTTTTTTATTATTTTTCGAGTTGTATAGTAAAAGGACCAATAAGATTGGTCCTTTTTAATGCATAAAAAAATTGGCAACTTCCTATTTTCGCTTACACTATCGTCGGCGTTAAAGTGCTTAACTGCTGTGTTCGAGATGGGAACAGGTGTATCCACTTTGCTATTGTTACCAATTAAATATAGAGAAATAATTCTCTGAAAACATGATAATATGGTCAACAAATTAATAGGGTTAAACTCTCGATCTATTAGTACTAGTCAGCTCAACATATCACTATGCTTCCA
>CANEGO010000019.1 GCA_947427095.1 uncultured Clostridium sp.
TATCCAAATTCATCTAATCCCATAATGTATTTATCATTATAAACATATTTATGCCATCCAAACTTAGAAGCTCTTTCTATTACAAACGTTTTATAACCTATTGGGAGCACTTCTTCTTTATAAGTTTTGGATTGCTCTTCAAATAATTCCATACATGGCATTGAAACCACTCTTATTTCCATACCTTTTAAAGACAACTTTTCCGCTATATCGATAGCTAATGATACTTCACTACCAGTCGCAATTATTATTCCAAATAGCTTTTTCTTTTCCTTTCTAATAATATAAGCCCCTTTTTTTACACTCAAAGGATCAGTTACATCTAAGTTTTTACATTTACTCCTAGAAAGAATTATAGAAGATGGTTTATCATTATTTAATATTGTTTGCCATGAACCGATTATTTCGTTAGCATCGCATGGTCTATAAACATAATGGTTAGGTATGCTCCTTAACATTGCAAGTTGCTCAACTGGCTCATGTGTTGGTCCATCTTCACCTATCATAACGGAATCATGAGTAAAAACGAAGGTGCTAGGCAAGTTCATTAAACTTGCCATTCTAATAGAAGGTTTTAAATAGTCAGAAAATGCTAAAAAGGTTGAACAAAAAGGTCTTAATCCTGATAAGGCCATTCCGTTAATGAAAGCTCCCATCGCATGTTCTCTTACACCAAACCAGATATTTTTAGCTCCGTAATTTTGAGCACTAAAATCCCCGAAATTATTTAGATAAGTCTTTGTTGATGAAGAAACGTCTGCGGATCCTCCCAAAAACGAAGGATAATTATCAGCAATTATATTCATTACTTTGCCATTAATTATTCTTAACTCCTCACTATCAAAAATTAAATCCTTAAATAATCTCGTAATGTCATATCGCTTATCTTCTCTTAAAGAAAGCAAGAATCTCTTAGTTTCAGCATCGCAAGAATTAACGTATGCATTATACTTTGTTTCCCATTTTTTCTTATCATGATTAACCCTAACCTTAATAAAATTAGTCATTTCCCTTCTAAGAGAAGTTATGTTTTTAAACAAATCATCGTCAATCTTAAGCCTATTTTTAAGTTGTCTTATGTCTTCCTTGGTCAAAACCGCACCATGTACTTTGTTTGTTCCTTCCAAAACAGAACCTTTCCCAATCGTAGTTTTAATCTCTATAAACGATGGCTTATCTACTATCCTTTTAGCTTTACTAATCGCCATATCTATTAATAAATGGTTCTCACCATCTAAAACAACGTCCGTATGCCACCCCATAGCATCAAATCTTTTTAAGATATCTTCATCAAAGCTTTTTTTAGCATCACCATCTAGTGTTATTTTATTAGAATCATATAAAACTATTAAATTTCCTAATTTCAAATTACCAGCTAGCGAACATGCTTCATATGAGATTCCTTCCATTAAATCTCCTTCGCCACATAAAACATATACATTATAATTAATCAACCCCGCAAACTTATCTGATAAATATTTTTGGGAGGCAGACATTCCAACCGCAGTTGCTATGCCTTGTCCTAAAGGTCCAGTTGATGCATCAACACCAGGGGTTACAAAAACTTCTGGATGCCCTGGAGTTTTTGAATCAATTTGTCTAAATTCCTTAAGATCTTTTATATTAATATCAAATCCAGACATATAAAGAACCGCATATAAAAGTGCTGACCCATGACCCGCAGACATTATAAATCTATCCCTATTTATCCATTTATCATCCATAAAATCAATGTTCATATGTTTTGAATATAACGTATAAAGTATTGGGGCTGCTCCAAGGGCTATACCCGAATGCCCACTTTTAGCTTTAGAAATCTGTGCTATGGAAAGTGCTCTTAACGCACTTATATTTTTTTCATCGTTCATAAAAACCCTTCCTATCTTTCTAAAGTAATTATAGGACAAAAAGAGATATTTATCAATAAAATATTATACGTTTATAACAACGTTTCTTTCGTTTGATACCTGTTTAATCGGTTCTTCTTTATCATAACCTATGACCCATATAACATTTACCAAAGTTAAAACAACATAAATTAAAGCAACACCTTTATAGTCTTTTAGTATTTTCATCATAATCACTCCTTTGTTTCACCTTTATATGTCTAAATTTTACTACGAACAATTGTATGTGTCAATAGTTAAATAGAACATTTGTTTGACAATGTAAAGTAATTATGATATCATAAAAGTGTAATAAAAAGGAGGCTTTATGGATAAGTTAACAAACCGTCAAAAAGACGTATTAGATTATATAAAAAGTTACGTTGCCAATCATGGTTACCCACCTGCTGTAAGAGAAATTGGTAGTGCTTTAGGGCTTAACTCACCAGCAACGATACAATCACATATAACTGCATTAGAAAACAAGGGATATATAAAAAAAACAAATTCCAAGTATCGTTCTCTTGAAATAGTTGGAAATAACGAATACTTAAATGAAGACGTCGTAGAAGTGCCACTATTAGGAAAAATCACCGCTGGATCCCCAATTGAAGCAATTGAAACTCCGGATGAATTTTTTAGTCTACCAGCTTATTTGATTCCAAACAAAGAAGAAGTCTTTACTTTAAAAGTAAGTGGTGAAAGCATGATTAACGCCGGTATCTTTGATGGTGATATCGTAATTGTTCAAAGGCAAAGCATTGCCAGAAATGGTGATATTGTAGTTGCTATGACCATGGAAAACGAAGTTACATTAAAAACGTTTTATAAAGAAACTAATCATATTAGATTACAACCTGAAAACGATACAATGAAACCAATAATACTTCCTAATTGTACTATTTTAGGTAAAGCTATTGGATTATATAGAAAATTTTAAAAAAAAGAGAAACTAAAATTTCTCTTTTTAGTTTCTCCATCTATATAAAAACGCCTTATCATGCATCAGCGTTCTATAATAATATATGGTTAATAATCAAATTTGTTAACCATATATTTTTTTGCTATCATGACCATGACGTCTTATTTTTAATATGCACATTTTTAATAATTTATACTATTTACTTTAGTTTTTTATACATGAATAATTTTTAATCTTTGATAAAACTTTTCTATACTCTCCATTATCTTTAAATTCATTGCCTGTTACTATATCAACTAATGACACTTGATAATCATATTTATTTAACAAATCCAATAATCTATCAACATATTGTATATACCAAATATGCGAATCATTTTGCTGAGCATTTTTTTCATAGTCAAGCAAACTATTCTCGTAAAAAAACGGTTCTAAATAACCTGGGGCAAAAATAGAAAGCGCTTCCATATACTTTAGTGATATCGGTTCTTCTACCAAACGTTCTAGATAGATTCCAGGATATTTATAAAACTTTAATTCTTCTTTTATCCTTTCATTTAGGACAATAGATGGTTCTTGCAAAATAAAACTTTGAAATGAATTTTCAATATTTCCACTATATTCTTTATACATATCAATATCTTTTTGTTCAGGATTATTTTTATGTAACGAAATAGAAACCATATTATTTCCATTTAATAACAACCCATTATTTCTATTTACTTCATTACCATATAACTTATTAATCTTACTATATGGTAAAATATATCCCGATTTAAAAATAAGTTCATATTTTTTTAATATATCTTCCAACTCTATAATTCTATCTCGTTTATCAAACATATTATATTTATATGAATGTACACTATGAAAATAATTTTTTTCTAATTTCATAAACACCTCTAGCAATTTAATTGATTTGTATTATACCACAAAAATGTTTAATTATACTAATTCATATTCTCTAGCTATTACTCTATTATCACTACAATAATCTATAACATATTGATTATTCCTCTTACAAATAATACCTACCGTTTTATTATCATCTAAGTTTTTTACATTCTTATCAATATAGTTCATGTATTTTTGAATTTGACCAGTATGATTAGAACTTAGTTCTGTTATTTTTAATTCAATTACAACATAACATTTAAATTTAATATTATATAAAAGTAAATCTATGTAATTATACTTATCTCCTAATTTAATCTTGTACTCATTACCAACATAGGTAAATCCAATGCCCAATTGATTTAAAAAGGCATCCAAATTATCCAATATTAATTGTTTTAATGTATACTCCGTTAATTCTTCCTTGAGTGAATTTGTTTTTATAATTATAGGATTAGGAATTAAATCATTAACTTTTAAACATTCTCTATTAATTAATTTATTCTTTGCCGCTATACTTAATCTATTATAAGTTTTTTGTTTTATTAATTCGTGTAATTGTCTTTGAGTTAAATTTTTACTTTCACATTCATCTAGATAATATTTTATTTCATCCACATCTTTAAGAGATAAAATCTCTCGATAATGACTCCAACTTAATTTTGACCACATTGTGGTCAATTTTCCACTACTGAATAACTCATAAAATTTTCTCATTCTATAGAGTGTTCTATAATTATATTTTTTCCCAACTTCAATCATAAGTTTTTCGGAATAATTATTAATTATGTTTTTGCCATATTCTCTTCCTGCTTTGCTTAATAATTCTCCCATTTCAAAATATGCATTAACTTTATTTTTATCCTTTGCATAATCTTTGGCTTTATCATATATTTCTACTTTTAATGCTTTCTCTTTTAACTCAATATAATATTTATCTTCCATTAATTTCTCCTTCCTATGGTGTGCAGGTTTCTATTTTTAATTTATTATTTTTAATTTTAAACATAATACTTCCATCTATATCAGTTCTATAAATTTTTGATTCATTTAAGCTTTCTAATATTTCTTTATTTGGATGCCCATAACGATTATTCTTACCAACTGAAATAATCGAATATTTTGGATTAATTGTATTTATCAATTCTTTGCTGCTACTTGTTTTGGAACCATGATGACCAACTTTAAATACATCTACATTAGGCAAATTATATTTATCTAATATTTCTCTTTCTGTAATGTTGGAGGCATCACCCATAAACAGGAATTTATAGTTATAAAATTTTGCATAGATAACATTTGAATTATCATTTTCATTATCGTATTCTTTAGTATTTAAAAATTGCAGTTTGCTATTATCTATATTTAATTCTTTAATACATGAATAATAAGGTATTTTCTTTTTATCCAAAACTTTAATGAGATCTTGTTCAAGTTCATTAAATACTCCACGGTTGAATATCACTTTTTCTACTTGCAAATTCTCTACTAAATTGATTGCTTCTCCCATGTGATCATAATCTCCATGGGTAATAATTAGAGTATCTAATCTATTTATACCCATAGAGTTTAGGTATGGTATAATTTTATTTTTTGCTATTGCTCCATTATTCTTATAAACACCACCAGTATCAATTAATAAGGCTTTACCTAAGGGCAAAATAACAATACTGCTATCTCCTTGGCCTACATCTAAAAACGTAATTTCGGTATCTTTTATAAAAAGACTTGAATTAATATTAATGATTAAAATAAGAATAAAAAATGCAATATATTTTCTATTAATTTTAAGTGTTAAAAAGAGAAACGCATAATACATGATAACAACAATTATATTAGGTTTAGAAATGGTAAACGTTAATAATTTTATACTAGAAAGATTTAATATAATCCATTCTAAAATCTTTATAACCTGATAATAAAAACTATCAAACAATGGAAAAATAAAAGTAATTAAAGCAAAAGGAAAATAAAAAAAAGAAATCAAAGGAATAAATATAACATTATATATAATAGATAGTAAATTTATTTTAAAAAATGAAAAAGCTAAAATAGGGATAGATGAAAAAAAACAAATTATAGATAGCGTTATAGTTTTTAAAATATATTTTTTTAACTTTAACAATTCACTAGATAACACTATGAAAAAAGTAATTACTACGGAAAATATAAAACCAACGTTATATATTAAATATGGATTAATTAAAATTAAAAGTAAAAACTCAAATACTATTAACAGTTCATTTTTTATTTTTAAATTAAATTTCTTATTGATTTTAGACAAAAAAAGAAACAAAACACACCTTAAAAGTGATTCAGAGAAATTAGTTAAAAAAAGAAAAAACATAAGAAATAAAAAGATTACGATGTTTTTATGCTTAAACTTGTTAAAAATAACGTTTAGAGCAAAAAGAAAAACACTAACGTGCATACCAGAAATAGCAAAAAGATGACTTATTCCCATGCTACTATAACCTTGCTTAACACTTTCATCTATGTATGATGTATCGCCTAAAATAAAAGCATTTAAATACTGATTTGATTTACAATGCAATATTCTTTTTATAAAGGTATTTTTTACTTTATAAAAAATATTAGTGTTTTTCTTAATTAGTTTAATATTAACATCATTGCTTATCATTTTTATTTTCTTTGATAATAAATACTTTCTGTAATTAAATAAATTAGGAACCGTATTATTACTAGGTGTTTTAAAAACTCCTTTAACATTAACTAGATCTCCTAAGTTATAATTAACTTTCTTATACAAAGTTATTTTATACTTTCTATCTATATCAACGACTGTTTTGGTATCGTTAATAACTAAATTAGTTATAATACCTGTATAATTTTTATTTATCGATTTTTCTTCATAATTATTATCGCTTATTAAAACACCACAAAGCCTAATTATAGCTACAACAAATATTAGAAAAAATATTTTCTTACGCATTATAAAACAACATTATCTTTTATTTTTTCATAAAGAGCATCGCCTATTCCAGATACGTTTTTTATCTCTTCTAACGTTTTAAAATTCCCATTTTCTTGCCTGTATTTAATTATTGCATCAGCCTTTGATTCCCCTATTCCAGGAAGATTCATAAGTTCTTCTTTGGTAGCATTATTTATCGAAATACTTTTATTTTCTACCGTAACTGATTCTTCTTTTTTAGCATTACTTGTTTTTTTATCATCGTTAACAATGCATGCGTCATTATTTTTATCAGGACATACACATTCAAATGATGCACATTCTATTTTTGAATTACTCTGGTTATTCTTTTTGTAATTATATATTTCCTCCTTAGTATAAATCACGATATAAGCCTCATCAGCTAATTTTTTGCTCAAATTAAGATTAATAGTATCAGCATCTTCCCTTAATCCACCTGCTAAATTAATAACATCAATCACCCTTTTGCCATCATCCAACTCATAAACCCCTGGTGCATTAACCGCGCCTTTTACATCCACAAAAACCGTATTTACTTCCTCTTTTTCCTTGGTTAAAGAAAGTTTCTTTACCGGTGGGGTTGACACACTATTATTATATTGATAATAAAAAATACCTAAAACTAAAGTAACTAATACAATTAAAGCACAAGTTAAATACTTCCAATATCTTCTTATAAAACTAATCATTTTTTCCTCCTTTCACTTTAATTATTAAACATAAAACATAAAAACACTCGTAAAAAACTAAAAAAAATCAATTTAAACTCAACAGATTTTAGGTTTTTATCATAAATATGTATACGCTTATTATACCAAAGCAAGTAAAAAGAATAGACCAGAAAGTCTATTCTTAAAATAAATACCTTTTAATCTACAGTTACTTGAGTAAATAAAAATTCATGATCAAACTCGATACTAATATCTCGTTTATTACCAGTATCATTACTATCCCATGCTACTCTAATAACAGCATATGAGCTTTTTCCTGGTTCTAAAACTGGGTTTGTTTTTAGAATAGCGGCTTCAGTCGCAGACTCAAAATTAAGATTTTCAAATGAAAATAAATTAAAACCATCTTGATAATATACATCAAGTCCACTAGTGCTATTAAATCCTCCACTAGTATCTCCACGTATTCCTGATTCACCAAAAAGACTACTAGGATCAATTTTTGCTGGTATAGTACCATTATTAGTAAACTTAACAACAAATAATCTATAGGCACCAGGATAACTTAAGTCAACATGGATTGATACATTATTACCATTTACCGTGCATGTATCATTTTTATAACCAGACTCATTCTCAGAATTTATAAAAACAAATTGTGCCTCAGGGACCATTTCACTAAATTTTTCAAAAAATAAGTTTGCATCAGATATATATTCTTCTTTTGAAACACCTATTTCGGATGAAAACCCAGGCGTACAAGTTGCAGTTATACTAAAATCACCCTTAGCAGTCGCAGTACCATTTATTGTTAATGCCTCTGAAAATAATGCATAACCTACCATCATTGTTACCACAAGTGTTAATACTGCTATTATTACTTTTTTTTGCTTGTTCATATCTTTTACTTCTCCTTTATTTTCTTTATTTTACATGTTTATAATAACATACTACCCCCCCCCGTCAAGTTTTTAGATTGTTTGTGTAAAATGCGAACTTTTATGTAAATTTACGTAAAGAAAAAGACTCTAATGGTCTTTTTAAAATTCTATCTAACCAAGTGTTTTTGCTCGAAAATTTTATTTTCAACTGATACCCTTTGAACTAACCCCAAACATATAAGTAAATTAATCATGAATGAACCACCATACGAATAAAAAGGAAGTGGAACACCAGTTAAAGGAATTACACCTAAAACCCCACCTAAGTTAATCATGACGTGAAGAGCTATATAAGTTGCTACCCCATAACAAATTATAGACCCTTGTAAATTATATGACTTCTTACCTATCATTAAAATTCTCCATATTATTACAAAGTATACCAAAATGATTATAATGCCAACAATAAGTCCCATTTCTTCTATTATTATTGCAAAAATGAAATCGGTGTGGGCTTCTGGTAAATATAAATACTTTTGCTTACTATTACCATATCCATTTCCAATTAAACCTCCACCATTTATTGCGATATATCCATTGCAAACTTGGTATCCAGTTACTTCTCTATACCTAGTACATGGATCTTTAAAATTAAATCTAGCTTTTTGACTTTCACTTAATCCTTTACCAGTTACTACCATAACGAGTGATAATAAAAGTACTGATATTATGGTAAATGTCATCATGATAAACTTAGTTTTTTTATCATAAGGTACCATAAAAAATATAACAGCAGTAATTCCTACTAAAATCATCATTGTACCAAAATCAGGTTGTTCAAAAACTAAAAACACAAATATTAAAGGAACAATAAATGGTAATACTTTCATTACGTTGCTTAAATTACGAACCTTCATTAATCGTTCGAATGTTAATGCCAAAAATAATATGGTAACCGTTTTAGCAAATTCTGAAGGCTGAATACCAAATCCTTTAATAAAAAGCCAGCCGGTTACACCATTACTTACCTCACCTTTTAAAAGTACGTAAACCAAAGCACCCATTACGCCAATTACGGCAATATAAATTAAATTTTTCCACTTTTTTATCGGAGTTTTTAAAACGATAAAAAACGCAAATAAACCTGCTAGTATAAAAAACAATTGCCTTTTAAAATAAAAATAACTATCACCCTTGGACATATAAGCTTTTAAAGATGACGCACTGCCTACCATCATAACACCAAATATTAAACATATAATAGTTAAGACAAATAATGGTTTATCTATTTTATTAAACACTTTCCTCATGTTATCACCTATCATAAATATAATATCACATTTTTTATTTTTTTTTATATATAGGTATTTGGTATAACACTTTATTTACATTTTGAGTAAACTATAATAGATAATGTGGGAGGAGGGATATTAATATGTATTACTATGGTTACCAAGGTGGCTACGGATATAACTCTCCATGCTGCGGTGGAGCTTACGCATATCCATCTTATGGATACGGGAATCAAGGTGGCACAGGCTATGGAGCAGCTATTATCTTAGTTCTATTCATCTTATTAGTTATAGTTATCGGGGCAAGATGGTTTGGTAATAATAATTAGGAAAGTTTTACTTTCCTTTTTTTTTATGATAGAATACTTTTGTTTAGAGGTGGAATTATGTTTAAAAAGCTTAAGATATTAGATGAAAAGGATAAAAGATTAAGAACAATTAGTAAGGATGTTATTTTTCCATTGCAAGAAGAAGAAAAAGACATAATAAAAAACGCAATGGAAAATTTAAGATATAGTCAAATAGATAAGTACGCAAAAAAATATGATTTAAGAGCCGGATGGGGATTATCCGCAATACAAATTGGAATAGCTAAAAGATGGTTTATCATAGTCGAAGAACAAGACGATGGTAGTTTCAAGGAATACTTCTTTGCAAACCCAAGAATAATAAGTAATAGTACCGAAAAAATTTATGTCGAGCAAGGTGAAGGATGTTTAAGCGTCAACCGAGAGGTAATCGGAATAATTCCTAGATATGCCAGAGTAACTATAGAAGCTCGTGATATAAACGGAAATAAATTCGAAATGAGATTAAGAGAAGATTTAGCAATATGTGTTCAGCATGAAATGGATCACTTACAAGGAATTTTATTCATTGATAGAATAGATAAAAAAAATCCTTTTAAGGATGCCGAAAAATATAGATCAATATAAAAAAGAAACTTAAAAAGGTTTCTTTTTTAAGTTTCTTTAGCATTAGAATTTCTACTTTTATAAACTCTGTTTTTTTGAATCAAAGAAAGTTCATATGCTCTAACACTATTTTTTAGTTGCTTAAATGATTTTAAATCAGAATCGGTATATTTACCCTTGTTTAACATATAAAAATCATCTTTTCCTAAATCATTTAACATTACCACAAAAGTTAAAAATCCTAAACAATAAGCCATGGCAACGTCATTCATTGTTCTTTTATTTTTAGTTTCTATCAAATATATAATTTCCTTTAATAAACGAGAATAATTATCAATTAAATCATAGTGTTTTTGAATTAGATAATCCATATTCTTATTTGTTAAACGTATTATTTTAGCTTTAATTTTAAATCTTTTTTTAAGATAATAATCATCTTTTAATAAATAAAGCATTACGGTAACATTAAAATCTGTATCCTTAAGTAGTTTATCTACCTTACTTTTTTGTTCAGTTTCTAATATTTCATAAGGTATATTTCCTAAACTTTCCAAAAACGTTTTACCTTCAAAAAATTCTTCTAAAACTAGTTCATCGTGACAGTTAGAGTATAATTCTTGACGTGCTAAAAAATTCATACAATTCCCCCTCTTTCACATCATAAATAAACAAAAAAGTATGTTTTTTAAATTTACACTTCTTTTTTTATATCCTCAAGTTTAACACTAACCAATTTTGAAACTCCGGATTCCTGCATGGTAACACCATATAAAACGTCCGCGTATTCCATGGTTTTCTTTTTATGCGTGATTACAATAAATTGAGTTTTTCCTCTAAACTCTCCTAAAAATTTTCCAAAGTTATCAACGTTAGCCTCATCAAGTGCCGCTTCTACCTCATCTAAAATACAAAATGGCACTGGTCTTGTCTCAAGAATTGCAAACAAAAGCGATATTGCTGTTAAGGTTTTTTCACCACCAGATAATAACGATATATGTTGCAAAGTTTTTCCAGGTGGTAATGCCTTTATATCAATTCCTGTGGATAAAACATTAGAAGGATCAGTAAGTTTAAGCTCAGCATCCCCTCCAGAAAATAATTTTTTAAACACAGATTTAAACTTTTCTCTTATCTGTTCAAACGATTCTAAAAATCTTTCTTTCATTATGTCATCTAACTCTTTTATTATTTCTAGTATCGTATCTTCAGCTTTAACCAAATCTTCCTTTTGACTGGTCAAAAATTCGTACCTTTGGCAAACCCTATCATATTCCTCGATAGCCCCTATATTTACATCACCTAATTTTTTAATTTCTAACTTACACTTATCAACTGTTTTTCTTGCCTCTTCTGCATCTATTTCAAGAAAATAATTAGCCTTAGCCTTATCAAAAGTCATTGAGTAATCTTCTGTTAAAGTGTTAAGCAGATTATCTAATTTTACGTCCGCACGATTAACTTTTATTTCTAAATCTTTTAATTCTTGCTGTTTTCTATAAAATTCTTGATTGTTAATCTTAGTTTCTTTCTCTAAATTATAAATTGTTTCTTTGTAGTCATTTATTTCATTTTTCACTTCTTCTATTTTTGTCAAAATATTCTTTTTAACTTTTTCTTTTTCGTAATACTCTTCTACTATTTTTTCTTCTTCCTTGCTTAACGTACCATTAATTAGACCATTTATATTACCAGCTTCTTCTTTTAATTTTATTAATTCCTCTTCATACAAATCATGTCTTTCTTTTTCATATCTTAATGAAATTTCAAGATTTGTCCTCTCCATTATAAACTTTTCTTTTTCTTCTAATAATATTTTATATTTATTATCGCTAGCATTTATTTCTTCTTCTAAAGAAGCCCTTTTATCTTCTATAACCTTAAGTAATTTAACGTTATCTTCTAATTCATGCCTTTGAGTTATTAAACTAGATTGATTTTTTATAACTCCACCAGTTAAAGAACCTCCAACGTGTATTAACTCTCCATTTAACGTAACTACTTTATATTTATAATTTATTTTCCTAGCAATATCTAAAGCAGCATCTATATTAGTTACAATTACCGTTGTACCTAATTGATTTTTTATTATATTATTATATAAACTTTCGTATCTAACCAAATCCGAGGCAACACCAACAAAGTCTTCTTCACGTCTTAATAACCTATAAGTTGCATCATCAATTTCCCTTGCTTTAATAATATTAAGTGGGAAAAAAGTAGCTCTTCCAAACTTATTAGTTTTTAAATATCTAATTGCCTCTTTTGCGGTGAACTCATCCTCAGTTACAACGTAATTAGAAGCTCCCGCTAAAGATGTTGATATCGCAACTGAATATTCCTTTTCTACTTCAATTAAATTCCCTATTACCCCACAAACGCCCGCAAGCTTAGGATTTTCTAAAACACACTTAACCGCATACGGAAGACCAGCATTATTTTCAAGTGCATTTCTTAACATCTCTATTTTATATTTAGTTTCATTTTCTAACCTATTTTGGTCAGTTAACCTTCGTTCATTATCATCGTGTTTTTTTCTTGCCTCTAAAAATTCCTCTTCTTTAGCATTCAATTTTAAGGTGCAAGCATTTATTTTCTTATTTAATATATCAAGGGTGTTTTTAATACCAAAAATCTCATTTTCTTTTTTCAAAATACCCTCTTTTATATTAATCATATTATCATGTATCTTAGTATCATTCGCATTATATTTTTGTCTTTCAACAATCAAATCCTTTTTTCCTAAAAGGCCTTGAGATTCTTCCGTTACTTTTGTTAGTTTATTTTGCAGCTCATATAATTCCTCTTCTTTTTTTGTGCTTTTTAATTTAAGCTCTTCTATTTTTGAAGAATCTACGTTACTATCTTTTTCAAGTTTCATTATCTCATTACTTAATTCTATAATTAAATGTTTATTACTTTGATAATCAGCATTTATATTATCTACTTCATTAACAATTAAAGAAACCTCTATTTCATCTAATTTTTTCTTGTTTTCTAAATATTTTTTAGCATCCTCGCTTTGCTTTTTTAAAGGTTCAAGATTAGTTTCTAACTCTAAAATTACATCATTCACACGATTCATGTTATCGTGTGTTCGATCCAATTTTCTAATGGCTTCATCTTTTCTTTTTTTATACTTTAAAGTGCCCGCTGCAGCTTCAAATATTATTCTTCTTTCTTCGGGCTTATTAGACAAAATAGATGAAATATCTCCTTGTGAAATAATGTTAAATGATTCTTTTGAAACTCCAGTATCAACAAATAAATCTTGTATGTCCTTAAGTCTTACCTTTTCATTATTCAAATAGTACTCGTTTTCACCAGTTTTATAGATACTTCTTTTTACGCTTACTTCAGTATAAGGAATTGGCAAGTATTTATCGACATTATCAAAAATAAGAGTAACACTAGCACTTGAAGCCGGTCTCCTTGATTTACTTCCAGAAAATATTACATCGCTCATGGCCCCTTCACCACGTAGTTGTTTAACGGACTGTTCTCCTAAAACCCAACGAACAGCATCGACAATGTTACTTTTACCACTACCGTTAGGACCCACTACACCTGATATTCCATCTGTTAAATCAAGCGTTGTTTTTTCCGCAAAAGACTTAAAACCAACAGCTCTAATCTCTTTTAAATACATAAATTCACTTCCTAACTAATTTTTGCTTGTTTGTTAAGCGCATGTTTCGCAGCTTCTTGTTCGGCTTCTTTCTTTGATTTTGCCATGCCCGTTGCAAGTACTATGCCATCTACAATAACATTTACCGTAAAAGTTCTGTTATGAGATGGTCCTTCTTCCTTTATAACCTCATAATTAACTGACCTTTTAGTTGTTTGAACCATTTCTTGTAACTCGGATTTATAATCCATAAAAAACGTTTCCGGTTTTTCTTTTATAAAAGGTATTACTACATCATAAACAATTTCTCTTGCTTTTTTATATCCTTGATCTTGATATACCGCGCCCAAAAAAGATTCAAACATGTCAGCAAGCGTTGCTTTACGATACTTACCGCCGGATGCTTCTTCACCCTTTCCAACTTTAACATACGATGGAAAATCCAAAAGTAAAGCATATTCATATAAAGCGTTTTCACATACATACATTGATCTAATCTTAGTCATTTTACCTTCCTCATAACTAGTTTCGTTATAAAGATAATCACTCATAATTAAATCTAATACTTTATCACCTAAAAACTCTAATCTTTGATAATCTTCTGTTAAATTATGTTCATTACAATATGATGAATGTGAAAAGGCTGTATCATAAATGTGCATATTACTAGTTTTAATATTAAATTTATCGAGTAACTTCATATCTATCACCTAATAAAGATTATAACAAAAAAACTAGATTTAATCTA
>CANEGO010000020.1 GCA_947427095.1 uncultured Clostridium sp.
AACTTCATATCTATCACCTAATAAAGATTATAACAAAAAAACTAGATTTAATCTATATTAAGCTCATTTTCTATTGAATAATTAGTTATTGTTATTATATAATATAAATAGTGAAAACAACTAAATCTTCAAAGGATTAGATGTTTTCCAATATCAGCTATTGGAAAAGCATGCTACACCCCCTGGGATAGCATGTTTTTCTTTTATATTTTATATATTAGGAAGCCTATTAATAAAATTAAAAGGATAACTATGACTTTAAGAAATTTATTTTCTTTTCTCATAGACATCACCCCATTTCTTATTCCTATAAAAAATGGAAAACATATTCTAACCCAAGAACAAAAATATTAGTTGCTTTCATTTTAATTATTATCCATATTTTTGCAAAACACTTGAAATAATGAATTCTTTTTCTAGCATTTATATAATATTATAAATTTTCTTTTATTTCTGGAAATAAATCATACAAGTTATAACCTAATAAATCATCAAAATATTTCTTTAGCTTTAACGCTTCATTTACGTGATAACAAATATTATCATTAGGCTTTCTTGATATTACATCTATTAGTCTTTTTTCCATTGTAACCACATTTTTCATACACATTAAATCACATAGGTTAATTATCTTTTCATAAATAGTATACTCATGATTTTTAATAAACTCTGTTCTAAAAGGAATGCTAGAAGGGTTACCCTGCGTACAATTAACGTCGTTATTTAAGTATGAATGAGTTAAACATACATTACAATATTCATCATCATAACCTAATTCTTTTAAATAATTATAACCTTCCATAACGTGTCCTTCAAACCTTATTAATTTCCCAATGTCATGTATATAACCTAAAGTTTTAGCTTTTTCTTCATTTAAGTTTAAAGCATTCGCAATTACTCCTGCTGCATATCCAACACATATCGAATGATCAATCCAACCATCATGAGGAGTTTTTCCTCTAGATGATTCTAACATTTCCAGTGCTTTTTTACTCGTTAATTTCATACATATCACACCTTTTCAACATCATACAATACAACTTGTAACTTAGAAAATCTTTTTTCTACCTTACCCTTTATTTTATAAACGCCTGGTAGCGGGATGTTAAAGAACTTATTATATGTCTTAGGGAACATTACTAGTTCTATAGCGCCAAAAGAATCACTAGCGTTTAAAAACATCATCTTTTCTTTAGCTTTAGTATCTATTTCTTTTTTTCTTTCGATATAAAGTATCATTACCACGTTACTATCAAAATACTTTTCTATATTTTTAGTAGTTATACTATTATCAGTTATATACTTACTTGTAGGATGATTACTTATATAAAAACCAAATAAATCTATTTCATACTTTGTAAGTTCTTCTTTAGAATACTCCTCATAATCTTTTATTTCTGGTTTAAGAACTAAACTTTCATCTAAATCATCACACAATTCAGCATAGTTAATCGCATCATCTAAATTTTCTATTAATGTTCTTTTATTCTTTCCAAAACCATCTACCGCACCTGCTAGTATTAAGTTTCTTAAAACGTCTTTTCCGAACTTATAAGTTCTCTTGACAAAGTCCAAATACGAAGAAAAGTTACCATTATCTTCTCTTTCTTTTATTATTCCTCTTGCAGTTAAAGTACCTATTCCCTTTACCAAAGAAAGTGGATAAATAAGCTTATCTTCCATTATTTCATATTTATCCGTTGATATATTTATTTTAGGATTTATTATTTCAACGCCTAATCTTTTGCATTCATTTATTGAAGTTTTAGTTTTATTAACTGATCCTATGCAATTATTTAATATTTCACTTTCAAAATAAATTGGAAAATGTACTTTTAAATATGCTATTTTATACCCTACTATAGCATAAGAAACGGAATGTGCCTTATTAAATCCATAATTTGCAAACTTTAAAATAAGGTTATATACTTCTTCTGCGGTTTCTTTAGTATATCCTTTATTTATACTCCCATTTATAAATTGTTTTTTATATGATAAAAGTACATCCTCTTTTTTCTTACTCATGGCACGCCTTAACTCATCAGCTTCTGAATACGAAAACCCAGCCATAAGGCTTGCTATCTGCATTATTTGTTCTTGGTATACAATTATTCCATAGGTAGGCTCTAATATATCTTTTAAATCTTCGTTGATATATGTTACCCTTTCTTTTTTATGACGTCTTGCAACATATAATGGAATATTTTCCATAGGTCCCGGTCTATATAATGCTATTGCTGCGATTAAATCATCGATTGATGTAGGTTTTAACTCGCTTACAAACTTTCTCATTCCAGCAGATTCAAATTGAAATATACCGTCTACGTCTGCTCTTGAAAATAAATCAAAAGTTTCTTTATCATCAAGCGGTATTTCATTAAACCTGATGCTACCAGCTTTAGATATTATCTTATCAATTACACTTAAATTTTTAAGACCTAAAAAGTCCATTTTTAAAAGACCAAGCTCTTCTATATAATTCATTGTATATCCACAAAGATAAGTACCATCTGAGTTAGTAGCCAAAGGAACGTAATCACTTAAGTTTTTATTAGATATAATTATACCCGCTGCATGAACCGAAGTATGTCTTTTAAGTCCTTCCAAATGAATTGCAATATCATAAATTTTACGTAAATCTTCATCATCATTTAATATTCTTTTAACGCTTATGTTATCAAGTTGGTATTTCAAATCTTTTTTATCATCAAAATTTTTAAGTAAATTATCTATTTTATAGTTACTAACATCAAATATTCTAGCTACATCCCTTATTACTTGTTTTGCAAGCAAATTAGAAAAAGTAATTATCCCTGATACCTTTTCTTTTCCATACCTTTTTATAACATATTTAATTACTTCATCTCTTTTTTCAGCATCAAAATCAACGTCAATATCAGGCATGGTAACCCTTGCAGGATTTAAAAATCTTTCAAATAACAAATTATATTTTATTGGGTCTACATCAGTTATTCCAAGTGAGTATGAAACAAGGCTTGATGCAGCAGAACCCCTTCCTGGGCCAACCATTATGTTATTTTTTTTAGCATATTTAACATAATCCCAAACCACTAAAAAATAGTTGCAAAATCCCATTTTTATAATGATGTTCAGTTCGTATTTTAAACGGTCTACGTATTTATTTGTTACGTTACCATTTAATCTTTTCTTAAGTCCAACAATACATAAGTCTGTTAAATATTTTTTTTCATCAAAGCTTGGTTCATTACTATATATAGGAAGCAAATCATCTTGCTTAGGAATTTCTAAATCACACAAAGAACTTAAATACATCGTTGTTTTTTTATCTTCCACGGATACATCAAAATTAAGACTAACATTTTCCTCAGTTTTAAAATCCTCTTCTCTTATTTTATATAAATACTTTAAGTACTTTTCATCCTCTTTTCTTAGGCAAAGCGTTTTATTTATAAATACCTTATTACCAGTAATTTTATCTTTTTCTTCTAAAGAGCTATAACCAATAAAAATATCTTCTGCTAATAATTTTAATTCATCTATTTTATCCATATACTTAAATGGAACTACTACAACTAAATCAGACAAGTATTTTTTTAGACTATCAAAATTCAGTTTTTTATCACTAATAAGTGTATTTATATTACATAAATTTTGATATCCTTTATAATTTTTTGCATATAATAAAATTGTATATTCTAAATGTACTTCTAACCCTATTATAGGCTTTATACCATGCTTCTTACACTTATTGTAAAACTCCATGCAACCAAATAAATTATCATCGCATATAGCTGCTACACCTACATTATTTAAAGAAAGCGTATTTATTAGATCATCTATTTTTATTAAACTAGTAAGAATAGAATAATCGGATTTTACCCAAAGTGGTGCATAATTCATAAATATCACTTTCCTTTCTAATAATATTTTACTACAAATAACATTTTTTTCATATTTTAATTTGACTATTTACCCATTATATGGTAAAGTTATTAAGCAAACACGTATTTAAGGAGGAATTAAATATGGCTAAGAAAGTATCTAATAAAAAACCATTATTCGGAAACAAGAGATCTCATGCTTTAAATACTACTAAGATGAGACAAAAAGTTAACATGCAAAAAGTTACTTTAAATGGTGTAACCGTAGTAATGAGTGCTAAGGAAGCTAAAAAGTTTAGAAAAAATAATGCTGAATAATAAAAATACTTCAAGTAAAAAATTGAAGTATTTTTTATTTATAATTGTTTTAATACAATTCGAGCATCTACCGCGGTTATTTTTCCATCCTTGTTCATGTCTGCTAACTCTTTTTGTGTCTCTGTTGGTGTTACTGTTCCTGACGCAAACTTAAGAATTAACTCTGCATCTTCTTGTGTTAATTTACCGTCTTGGTTTACATCGCCTTTAATTTTGTCTCCATCGGCGTCAATCTCCTGAAGTACTTTTCTGGCATCTACCGCAGTTATTTTTCCATCACCGTTCATGTCTGCTAACTCTTTTTGTGTCTCTGTTGGTGTTACTGTTCCTGACGCAAACTTAAGAATTAACTCTGCATCTTCTTGTGTTAATTTACCGTCTTGGTTTACATCGCCTTTAATTTCGTCACCATCGGCATCAATCTCCTGAAGTACTTTTCTGGCATCTACCGCAGTTATTTTTCCATCACCATTCATGTCTGCTAACTCTTTTTGTGTCTCTGTTGGTGTTACTGTTCCTGATGCAAACCTAAGGATTAACTCTGCATCTTCTTGTGTTAATTTACCATCTTGATTTACATCACCAATAACTAAATCAGTTTCTCCATCAGACGCCAAACGATATTCATATCCTTCAAAAGTATACTTATTGCCTTCACTTTTATATCCACTTTGTGCTGCAACGCTACTTTTACATATTTGATCGCCAGCTTTAAAGCCACCATTATCCCCAGTTCTTGGGTTTGTTGTATCTTCTTCTAAATAGCCTTCTTCAATCAGTTTATTAACACTAACACAATTATCTGCATTATTTGCTGATAAATAAACCTCAGCAATCGACGTTATCTCTTTAGCCGCTATGTATTTAGCTTTTTCTTTAGAGTCATTAATGTTCTTAATTACAGATGTCGTTGCAATAGTAAGAATTATTGCAAGAACAACGATTACTGCTAAAAGTTCAATTAAAGTAAAACCTTTTTTATTTTTCATCATTATCACCTATTATAATATTAACATTAGCATAATTTTTAGTCAATTTTATAATAATTAAAAAAGAAACTTTTTTACGTTTCTTTTACTTTTTATCAGTAGAACCAAATCCACCAGTACGAACACCATCAGCATTATCATTATCAGTAACTAAATATTTCATGAAAATAACTTGGCCAATTACATCGCCTTTTTTAACTTGTAAATCCTCTTCTTTAAAGTTAAAGTATTGAAAATAAAAGTGTCCATCATTGCTTTCATTTTCATAATAATCCGAATCTATTATACCAATACTATTAGCCATAATAAATCCTTTCTTTGGTCCAGAACTTCTGTTACATAACATAAACCATTCATCTTCGGCACAGTAAGCCTTTAGTCCTGTAGGAATTAATGTTGGTTTAATTCCTGGTTTGTAAGCTGGTATTAAAACATCTTCTGCAGCTTCAATATCATAACCAGCAGCATGCTTGGTACTTCTTTTAGGAAGATTTATACCTTTATCTTCCCAACCTTTAGCTATTTCAAATCCTCTTGTTTTCATAATTACGCTCCTACTAATTCACTTTCTTCGAATAACACTACTTTATCTTCTTTTAAAGATTTTTGCACATCTATTACCCTTTGATTTGATGAACCCCTCCACTTTAATCTAAAATCATGAAGTTCATCCTGATACTGTCCATCTACTAATACATCAATATAATTTAACACTTCTTTATTCTTTAAATCTCTATCAAGCAAGAAACCAGTCCAACTCCAAATTGTTTTATTTGGATATTTTTCTTTAAAAGCTTTAGCAAGAAGGGTAGTTCCCTCTATATTTTTGGGATGCATAGGCTCTCCTCCTAAAATTGATAATCCAACAATATAATCTTTACTACATAATTCTAACACTTTATCAATTGTTTCATCAGTAAACTCTTTTCCGTCATTAAAATCATGTGTTTCTGGGTTAAAACAATTCTTGCAGTTAAAGGTGCAGCCTTGCATAAATACTGACACCCTAACACCAGGACCGTTAGATATGTCCATTTTTCTTATTTTATTATATCTCATGATTAAAGATCCGCATCCTTATTATCGATGTGAATTACCCTTTCTTTTATTTCCTGAGTTCTACCCTTATTCCAAAAGTTAGTTCCTATATAACCACACGTGCGTCTTGCAACGTTTAACTTATCATGATCTCTATTTCCGCATTCTGGACAATACCACTCTAAATTATCGTCAAGCATTATTTCACCTTCATAACCACAAGCCTGGCAATAATCTGATTTAGTATTTAGTTCTGCATACATAATGTTATCGTAAATAAACTTAATAACCTCCATAACAGCATCTAAATTATTAGTCAAGTTAGGTGTTTCTATATAGCTTATCGCTCCACCTGGAGAAAGTTTTTGAAATTCACTTTCTAATTTTAACTTAGTAAACGCATCTATCTCTTCGAATACTGGGACATGATATGAATTAGTAATATAATCTCTATCAGTAATCCCCTTAATTTTACCAAAGCGATCCCTTAAACATTTTGCAAATTTATAAGTAGTAGATTCAATTGGAGTACCATAAACACTATAATCAATATCTTCTTTTTCTTTCCATTCACGGCACTTATCATTTAATTTCTGCATAACTTCAAGGCCGAATTCTTTTCCCTTACCGTTATCAGTGTGAGAGTGTCCAGTCATAAATTTAACGCATTCATATAAACCGGCATATCCAAGGGAAATTGTAGAATATCCGTGATGTAATAATTCATGAATACTTTCTCCCTTTTCAAGTCTCGCAAGTGCTCCATGCTGCCACAAAATTGGTGCAACATCACTAACTGCCTTAGATAATCTTTTATGTCTAATTTGAAGTGCTCTATGGCATAGTTCTAATCTTTCTTCCATTAAATTCCAGAATAAATCCATGTCTTTATCAGCTGACAAAGCAACATCAACTAAGTTAATAGTAACTACTCCTTGATTAAATCTTCCATAGTATTTTCCCTTTCCAGGAACATAGTTTTTAGCCTTTGCAATATTGCCCAAGCTAATTGTTCTATCCGGAGTAAGAAACGATCTACATCCCATACAAGGATAACATTCTCCATCACCTAGTTCATTTTTCTTTAATTCTAGCATTATTTTTTCAGAAATATAATCCGGAACCATACGTTTTGCAGTACATTCTGCAGCTAACTTTGTCAAATAATAATACTTACTATTTTCATGAATGTTATCTTCTTCAAGAACATATAAAAGTTTAGGAAACGCAGGTGTAATGTAAACACCTTTTTCGTTTTTCATACCCTTAGTACGTTGTTTTAAAACCTCTTCTATTATCATAGCAAGTTCTTCTTTGTATTCTTCTGTTTCACCTAAATACATGCATACTGATAAGAAAGGAGCTTGACCGTTAGTAGTTGTCATCGAATTAATTTGGTATTGAAATGTTTGAACACCATCGGTTATTTCCTTTTTCAAGTCCTCTTTAGCGTATTTTTCACATTTCTCTTTAGTAAATTTTCGTTTCTTGTATTTATCTAAGAAACGATTATAACTTTCCCTAACAAATGGTGCTAAATGAGTAAGCGTTATTGTTGCTCCGCCATATTGACTTGAATTCACCGCGGTAATAAGTTGTGTTGCAATCGTCATAGCAGTTAAGAATCTATGAGGCTTTTCAATCATAACCCCATTTATATTAGTTCCATTTTGAAGCATATCATCAAGGTTTATAAGATCACAATTATGAAGTGCATTTTGAGCGAAATAATCCATGTCATGAAAGTGAATAATTCCATCATCATGAGCTTTTACAATGTCTTCAGGAAGCATAAACCTTCTTGTTATATCAGTTGATGTAATACCTGCCAAATAATCCCTTTGAGTAGTGACAACCCTTGCATTCTTATTAGAGTTCTCAGTGTTCCAATATTCACTTTCTCCATCTATTAACTCTTTAATAGAACGGTCTGTTGTATTACTTTTTCTAACTAATTCCCTTGTGTATCTATAAGTTATATATGCTTTAGCAAGAGCATATTTATCAAGTGCCATAAGTCTCATTTCAATAATATCCTGGATATCTTCAACAAGCATTCTTTTTTTCTTTAAACCCTCTATGTATTTAATAATGTTTTTTATTTGTATATCAGATACTCTATCTTCTTCTTGAACCTCATTATTAGCTTTTTTAATTGCAATTTCAATTTTTTCTGGACAATAATCTACTACATGTCCATCTCTTTTAATTATTTTCATATTTATACTCCTTTTGAATTTTTATCTTACAAAACAAATATATCACAATTATAGTTTTAAATATTGTTGCAATTGCAACAATATTTAAAAAGTGCTATTATTTTAAGTAAGAGGTGTAAAATGCATAAATTATTCAACAAAATAAGTGTAAAGGAACAAAAAAGATTATTAAAACTCCTTGAAACAAGTATTCTAAGTTATCCAAAAAACACCGCTATATTATCAGTTTCAAACGATAATGTTATTGGTGTAGTGTTAGAGGGAAAAGCCCAAATAATAAGAACTGATTATAATGGTAATAGAACAATTATTGAGGAATTAGAAGAAGAGTCTGTTTTTGGAACAACAATATCCTCCCTATCGAGTGATGAATGTGAGATAATAACCAAAGAAAATACTAAGGTTTTAATAATAGATTATGATTTAATTATTAAAAAAGAAAATACAAATTATGCTTATTATAATCAATTTATAAAAAACTTACTTAATATTACAACCGAAATAATAGAAGAGAAAAATGATAGAATAGAAATATTAACAAAAAAATCAATAAGGGATAAATTACTTGAATATTTTAATATTTATTCAAAAAAACATGGTTCAAAAATTATATACTTACCATTTAGCTTTACCGATTTATCCGATTATTTAGCAGTTGATAGAAGCGCCATGTCAAGAGAATTAAAAAATTTAAAAGAAGAAGGGTTTATTGAAACGAAAGACAGAAAAATCACCTTACTTTATAGGTGATTTTTCAAATATTTAAATTAATGTAAACATTTTACCTTAATGCCATGTTCATCAGCGTATTTTAATCTTTCGAAAAGATTATTATCCTTATAAGACCTATAAGAATAAATTTCTTTTAACTCTTCCACATCAGGTATTCCTTTAGGCCTTGATTCAAATATTTTCATCATATCAAATTCATGGTCTATACAATTTATTACATACATATATCTTAGAAACGTTCTTTCCGGGCCTTGAATTAAATTTTTAGGATTATCCAATATTTGCTCTGTCAAATCAAATTCTCCTATTAGCTTTAATCTTTGCTCTAAAGAATCAATACCGGATTCAAAAACTCCAGAATAATTAATTGTTATATATTTTATTTCACTATTATTAAAATGATATTCTTGTAGTTTATTTAATATATTTTTAATTTTTTCTGAATTATGATATAAAATTTTAGGTAAATTTAATATTATTTGCTTTATATCGTCGTCATTAAAATAAAACTTATAAAATTCTTTATATATTTCATCTAAGTTATTATTACTACGGCAAACTATTTCTTTAGCCTTGATAGTAACCTTCTTTATATCATCATCATTAAAACCATGTAGTAACAAGAAATTTACTATATCATTATAAACTTCCTCATTAGACAATGATATCTTTGTATACCTTACAAAATCTCTTCTTATCTCTACATCCTTTAAACCATAAGATTTAAACAAACTATAAGATTTTTGAAAATCATCATATTTATCCGTCGTAATATCAAAAATATTTTTTATTAACGTGCCGCATTCATTTCTGCTGAAACCCATTTCAATTATTTTATCAACATTGTCTTTTATTTCTTTTTCTTTGACAAAGATATCCTTAACTTTCAAAGTGAAAATTTTTACAATACTTTTATCATCCAGTCCTAATGAACGATAAAAATTAAAATTACTCTCTATTTTTTTACTAGATCTAGTGAAAAAAGAAAAATCCTTTAAAAGCATTGTTTTTATATCCTTTAATTGAAAACCAAGAGATTTTAAAAATTCCATTTTTTTATTAAATTTATCCTCAGTTAATATTAATAAAATAGCAATGATTACTGTATCATTTTTTGTTCCAGATAATACTTTCTTAAAGTTTTTATACCTAGAATCAAACCTATCTTCATAGTTGCAAATTCTAGGTTTTTTAATAACCATATTCCTAACGTCTTGTTCATCATATCCGTAGCTTAATACTTTCTTTTCAAACAAAGGATAATTAGCGCAAAATCTTTTCTCATTAATTTTATAATAACTTATCTTTTTTTGCAAAATAATAATTTGTTTTTCATTAAATCCAAGTTCCTTTAACTTTTCTCTTAACGTCATGCAAAATCCCCCCTTTTCTTGGCGTTTATATTAGCATAAAATAAAAAATAAGTAAACTTTACTTACTTATTTTTTATTAGTCATTTTTACTTCTTTTATCTTTAATCTCATTAAGTAATAATTCGATAAACATATTTTTTTCTACTGAATAAGTTTTATCTGACCCATGTCTTCTATAACTTACTAGGTTTCCATCTTTTTCTTTATCTCCTAATACTAAAGTTATAGGAATTTTCTTGACTACAGCCTCTCTCATCTTATATCCAAGTTTTTCTTCTCTATCATCTAGTTCAGCTCTAATAC
>CANEGO010000021.1 GCA_947427095.1 uncultured Clostridium sp.
TCTCTCATCTTATATCCAAGTTTTTCTTCTCTATCATCTAGTTCAGCTCTAATACCATTTTCTTTTAACAAGCTATATACTTCACTAGCATACTCTAAGTGATAATTATTATTAACTGGTATTACATTTACTTGAACTGGTGCAAGCCAAGTTGGAAAAGCTCCTTTAGTTTCTTCTATTAAGAACGCGGTGAATCTATCAAACGTTCCAAATATTGCTCTATGAAGTACTACTGGAACTCTCTTTTCTCCCTTGTTATCAATGTATGATAAATCAAATCTTCTTGGAAGCAAGAAATCTAATTGACAAGTTGATAAAGTAACCTCCGGACCTACTGCTGGTTTTACTTCAACGTCTAACTTAGGGCCATAAAATGCTGCTTCACCAATAGCTTCAAAATAATCTACACCAAGGTCATTTAAAACCTCTCTTAACTTGCTTTCTGCTTCATTCCACATCTTATCATCATCAAAGTATTTTTCTTTGTCTTCTGGATCTCTAAGTGATAATCTAAACTTGTATTCTTTAATGCCAAAATCTTTATAAACATCAAGAATTAGGCTTACAACTTTTTTAAATTCATCACCAATTTGCTCTGGAGTTACAAAAAGGTGAGCATCATTTTGACACATACATCTAACACGTTCTAAACCTTTAACAGCGCCTGATGCTTCATATCTAAAGTCAGTTGCAAACTCACCTATTCTAATTGGCAGGTCTCTATATGAATGTAGTTTGTTTTTAAATACTAACATATGATGTGGACAATTCATAGGTCTTAAAACGAACTCCTCTTCATCAACTTTCATTGATGGAAACATATTTTCTTTATAATGATCCCAGTGACCTGAGGTTTTATATAAATCAACTGTTCCAACACATGGTGAATAAACATGTTCATAACCCAAGTTTCTTTCTTTTTCATATATGTAATTTTCCAATTGTTTACGTATTACCGCTCCATTTGGAAGCCATATAGGCATACCAGCACCAACTAATTCATGGCTCATGAATAGTTCTTGTTCTTTACCTATTTTTCTATGATCTCTTGCCTTTCGGTCTTCAAGTTCTGCTAAATAGTTATTTAGGTCTTCTTCATTTTCAAAGCATACTCCATATATTCTTTGAAGCATTTTGTTTTTAGAATCACCTTTCCAATATGCGCCAGAAAACTTAAGAAGCTTAAAGTATTTCATCATCTTAGTAGTCTCTACGTGAGGTCCTCTACAAAGGTCAGTAAAATCTCCTTGTGTATAGCAAGAAATAACAGTATCAGCCTCATCCATTCTACTAATCAAATCAATCTTATAAGGATCATCCTTAAATCTTTCAAGAGCTTCTTCCTTAGAGATTTCTTCTCTATAAATTCTCTTATCAGACTTAGCGCATTTTTTCATTTCTTTTTCTATTTTTAATAAATCTTCTTCTGTTAATGTTTTATCTCCTAAGTCTATATCATAATAGAATCCTTCTTCTATTACTGGTCCTACCCAAAACTTAGCATTTGGAAATAAATGCTTTACCGCTTGTGCAAGTAAATGTGCACAAGAATGATTTAAAATATTTAATTTTTCATTTTCTTTTATGTTTATCATAACTCTTCCTCCTTTAACTCTGTTCTTAGTTTAAACTGTCTAATGTTAAAACCGCCTTGCCTCTTATAGTAATAATCTATTAATTCTTCAATATTCTTATACATTTTATCAGGTTTATCTATTTCAAAACATTTTACGTATAATTTAATAAATTCTTTTTCTGGTATTTTAAATATATGATATTTTTTTCTAAAGTCTTCATCAGTTAGTATTTTATATATCCTACTAATTGGTAATTTTGGTATTCCCTGTAATTCACAATAGCTTTCATATAAACCATCCAATAATTTATAATATATCAAATTGAAACTAGGACTACTTTCTTTTAAACTCACTTTTAATTCGTCTAAATAATCCCATACATGATAATTATTCATATCCATTTTTTTGCCTCTTATAACTTCAAATGGTCTATCAATATATTCTAAAGCTAAATCCTGTAATTGTTTTACACTCCCATCTAAGTCATATATTATTTTCCCATATGCAAACATATTTTGAGTCATTTGCCTATTTTTCTTATAATTTAATTCCATATATTCTTTTATTTTATACGCTGGGTTTATAAAAAACTCTATTAAATAACTGTTTGACTCTGTAACTCCGTGAACTGAATAATCACAGGTATCTTTTAAAACAAGTTGTACATCTATATCTGAATACTCATTTTGATTACCGGTTGCGTAACTACCACATAAAATAGCACCAACAACGTCGTCATCATCTTCATATTTACTTAAAAATTCTTTTAAAGCAATTTTCCATTTTTCTACCAAATAAATCACCTTCTTTCAAATAAAAAAGATGATACCAAAGGAGTGCTTTTTGCACGGTACCATCCTTACCTTTAACTTGATTTGATAACGTGTTTATTAAAACACGGGATTCTCTTTCGAGCCCTGCTAAAGAAGTAGTAATCATATAACTAGTTTGCCTAATTTCCACCATCATAGGCTCTCTTTTAAACATTATTATACAATCATGTCTTCATCAATCGCATTTATATCAAAATAATACTACAAATTAGCATATAAGTCAAACTACTTTCTATTATTTTCTCCAATCATTTCAGTATCTATGGTTAATTGTTTTATTCTTTCAATTATTCTTCCCGCTTTAACTTTTTCAGACTTATTATTAGTAGTAATGCTTAAATGATCCTCTAATTCTTTAATATTTAAATTAGAGGTTATAAAAGTTGGTAAACCTTCCTGCATTCTATATTGCAAGATAGTTCCAAGAACTTCATCCCTACTCCAAGAAGTTACTCCTTCTGCTCCTAAATCATCAATTAAAAGTAATTTAGAATATTTAACCTCGTTAAATTTATTTTTAAATTCATCATTTGCGCTAGATTGAAAGCTATCTTTTAAAGTCCTTAAATACTCAGGCCAATAAACAATAACGCTTTTAACACCATTTTTAGCAAGTTCATTTATCATAGCCGCTATTAAATAAGTCTTACCACATCCAAAGTTACCATGAAGATATAAACCCTTCCCATAATTACCTTTCTTGTATTCCTTAATATAATTTAATATCCATTTTATAACCGACTGTCTATTTTTATCATCAGTATATATATCTTTTATTTTAGCCTCTTTAATTTCTTTAGGAACATCAAAACTAATTACGTTTTTTTGATACTTATTATCTTGTAAAACCTTATTTTTATAACGGCATGCAACATAAGAAAAACTTAATTTGCCATCTTTTAAAACTGGTAAATAACAATAACCATGCATGTTATTTTTACACGCTAAAAGACCTTTACAAGTTTTACAATTTTCATATTCTTTTGCAGAATCTTCTATACTAGAGGTATATTTCATAAGTTCATCATCAGATAAATTTATTTTTGATACTAATTCTTTAAACTTGTTATCTTTTTTAGCCTCTTCATAAGATATTTTTAACTTATAACTCAAATCCTTATTATTTTTTATCGTCTTATTAATATTTTCCATAACAAACTCCTTACCTATTACTAGCATTTCTTTTTATGGTCTTTATACTATTAGTTCCTAAATCTATATCAATGATATCACAATCACCATATATTTTATTTACCTCTAGCAAATTTTTAATGGTTAAATGTTCTAAGTCTTCAATTCCAACACTTCTTGCTTGTATATATATCTTTAATAACAAGCTAAGTTTTTTTGCATGTTCTAATATATCATTTGATATCCTATCAAACACCTTTTTCTTATCAATTTCTACTTCCTTTATTTCTTGTCTTAAAACTTCATATTTATTCATATCCTTATCTTTAAAAAAAGCATGTCCTATTTCCCATGAATTAGAATTTAACTTTCCAATATACATATCAGGATCCTCAAATACTTTAAAGTCAAATTCATCAATATATTTATCTAATCTATTCAAAAACTCTTTAACCACATCGGGATACATTTTAATGATTATGCAAATATTTTTAGTCATAGTTTCAACCAAATCAAAATCATTTTCCATAAAGAGCTTTTGAAAAGCCATTTGAAAATCATCACCATATTTAACCTTTAAAGCGTTTGATATAGTAATTTTATATCTTTGATACCTATTAATGTCATCTGGATAAAGAAAAAATGTAGAAAACTCAAAATCAATTGGTTGTGCCACTAATAACTTACTATTATTTTCATGAAAGTTTATGTTTTCATAATGATAATTTTGATCCAATCTAAGAATTGATAATAAGATTTGATATGCAATTTCCTTACCAATCAATTCATTTTTAGCAACCAAACTACTGCTAAGAATCTTTGTATAATCATACGTCTTCATACAATAGTTAATATAATCTTTTATATTAACCTTTTCATCTGGATATTTAATAAAATAATCATATAAGTTTATTAATTTAAATCCGTCTTTATTAATATCTTCTACAAGCACACCCTTATCATAATACTTATCTTCCACATCACCATTTTTCGCCAAATAATATCTTGGTGCATTACTATCAAAATACTTATTAATTATATAAGACCAATAAACCTCACTATAACTAAAAAAAGGCGTTGTAAAAGGTTTGATTTTAGATAATGGTTTATAAATCATTTTTTTACCATTAATTTCATATATAGGAAAATACTTAGTACTCTTAACATTACTATGATTTTCAGTTGTTAAATTACCTATTTTAGTATAGCCGTTTAAATCAATAACATTAAACACTCCCATATAACCACCATTATGAAAATTCCTTTAACATATCTTTAAGAGATTTTTCTTCTTCCTCACTTATTTTTTCTTTTTTTATGTTTTGATTAAACCAATCTGGTAATTTTTCTTCCTTTATAACTTTAGATAACGGTTTATTTTGAGTAACTTTATTTTCTCTTTTATATTCTTTTTCAGCAGCTTTCATTGCTTCTTCTACCGTTTCAACATTAAGTCTTTTCCACTGCGATGCAATGGTTTCCAAATAGCTTCTAGTCAATTTTTTATTATTAATTTTAAGAACATAATCTATTAAAACATTAACAACTCCTGGATTAAGCTTAAAATCACTAAGCAAAGACTCTAATATTCCAAGATCTCTCGCTGTTGGTTTTACGCCTTTATTAGCCCCTTTAAGGAAATTATAAGGACTAGTATTTTCAAATACATAAACCATTTTTGCCCTTTTGTCTGACGAACCTACCGGATTTTTTAAATACTCTGGTTGACTTCTATAAATTAATGAAGGCAGCTTATTTTCATTTTCATATCTATAGTAATTCCTTACGTTTTTTCTAAGTAAGTTTTTGTCAATAAGACCGTTTTCCTTAATTGAATTTAAAATTGGAGATTTCATTTCTAAAGCATCTAAATTATAAACGTAAGATAAGTTATTTATAAGTTCTTTAACTTCCTTACTAAATGTTTTACTAGTTAATATGCCACCTGGAACAGAAGATATTAATAAGTCAAAGTCAAAACAATTATCAATTTTTATTTGTCCCGTTTTATTGATTCTTAAATCTTCATTCAAATTATCATACAAAGTTCCCGGAACACTTTCGAATACGTCATCAAATCTGCTTGTTATTTCTTCATATGAAGACAAATTAAGTTTAGGAACTCTAAAGTATTTTAATATATTTTCATATTCCTTTTTACCGATATTATTATACAGAACTATGTTTAAGATAGGATGATTAAAAAATTCATAAGCTGATATAGGAGAAAATATTTCATAAACATATGAATTAGAACTACCCGTTTTAACAAAGGTTTTTAAAAGTCCTATAGCTTCCAGCTTTTTTCTTGCGGTTATTATTGCATCTAACTTAACCCTTAAACTAGTCATTAAATGATGATGTGTGTATTCATTACTTAATAATTCCGTCTTATCCAAATCCGCCCAAAGAGTATAATACAAACTAGTTGCTATACTTCCAATTATCGGTTGATATAACATACTAATTATTTTTCTATCATGCTCATTTAAAAGTGTACGGTTAGCCACTATAAAAGTGTCCGCTGGCAAAATATTAATCTCTTTCATAATAGCAAACCTCCCTTAAGTAATATTTTAATTCATTTTAACTTTTATTTCAATAATTTATTGAATAAATATAGTTGCTATTGTATAATAAAATCATAGGAAGCAGCTTTAACTAGTTGTTTTCCAATTTTGTTGAAAACGAAAAACAAGGCTAGCCTAAACTAACCTTGTTTTTCTTATATACTAATAATTAACACTAAGGCTATTATAAGTAATAATATGATAATCAACTTCGAAGGAAATTTTATTTCAAATTTTATCTTCATAATTATCACCCGCCTTCCCATTCTAGTCAAACGGAAAACAAAGCTAGTTTTTTTCTACTTCCTACTTTATTTATTATCCATAACCTTTTAAATCCCCCTAAAAGTATGAAAAAAAGTGATTAAATTATCACTTTTCTTTAACTGCCTTAAACATCTTTTTCCATAAATCTGATTCAGAGTAATTAAGTATACCTACTTTATATACTTTTAATCCATACTTAATTAATAAATAATCTAATACCGCTAATAGTACAATTCCAATTATTATTACACTAACGCCTATTTCTCCGGATAAAAGTAAGCTTGGAGCAAGCGAAATAGACATAAGCGGAATGCATGCTATTACCTTTATAAATAAAGAGCCTGGAAAAGCAGCTGATAGAATTATTAGATAATAACCTATAACACTTATCACCATTAAAGGCGTCTGTAATTGTTGATAATTTTCCATGTTAGTTGTCATGGAAGCAAGGACTCCTGCTAAAAGCGAATATGCCAAGAAGCTAAGTACCATTAAAATTATTATAAGTGGAATTATGTATCCTAATTTATTTATTACACCACTATTCGTTAACACATCAAAAATTTCGGATATATCAAATTGTGATGCCATATCTTTAACAATTGATGTACTTGTAGGCGTAATTAATTTTCTTACTAAAAGCCCTATTCCAGCATATAAAAGTAATAAACCGCCTTGTAATAAGACAAATATATTACTAGCTAAAATCTTTGAAAAGAAGTGCGTTTTAGGAGAAACATTACCGATTATTATTTCCATACCACGAGTAGATTTTTCTTCGTTTATTTCAGCACCTATCATTTGTACTAAAAATACTATTAACATAAAGCAAGGTAAAACTATTATTAATGATAGAACAGATAGTATCGACCTTGAACTTTCTTCATCCTTACTTTTATCGCTACTAACAAAACTCCTTGTTACATCTACCTCTTTAGATATTTTTGCAAGTTCGTTTGGATCTATGTTTGAGTTTGCAAGTGCAATATTACTTTTTGCATTATTTAAACAAGAGACAATAGCTTGATATTTTATGGTATCAACGTATGAATCAGTTATAAACTGAACTTTAAAAACGTTTTGTTCATCAGTGTTTATTATCAGTAGTATATCGTCGGTATCCTTTAGCTTTTGCTTTGCCTTTTTCTCATCTTCTACTTTTTTTATAACCACTTTAGAGTCTGATGTATATTTACTTACGTTTTCTAAATTATTTTTTATTTCATCATAATAATTAGTATTATCTACCACGTTAATTTTTACATCGTTGTTAAAATCTCCACCAAAAAATTTAACTACCGAGTCAATGTTTACTAGTCCTATTACTATTACTGCAACAATTATGTTTGCAATTAAAAACCATTTGTTTTTTAACTTTTTAGAAAGACTATGTTTCGTTAAAAACTTAAATTTATTCTCCATATGCCTCACCTACTTTCGCTACAAATATTTCTTCTAAAGAAGGTTCTTCCAAAACAAATTTAGTTACATTATTTCTTGTTTTTAAATATTCAAATACGTTTTTAGAATATGATTCATCTTTTATGTTAACATCATATGCTGAAGCTGTTTTTGTAACATTTATAACACCATCTATTTTCTTTAAATCGGATACCTTAACGTCACCTTCTATTTTTATTTTCTTTATTTTATAATCTTTTTTTATATCTTTTAAGTATCCATCTAAAACAGATTTTCCCTTAACTAATATTACTAATTTCTCACAAAATAGTTCAACGTGATCCATTCTATGAGATGAAAATATAATAGAGGTACCTTTTTCTTTCAATTCTAATATAACACTTTTAAATAATTCTATGTTTATTGGGTCAAGTCCAGAAAATGGTTCATCCAAAATAAGTAAACTAGGTTCATTTATAATAGCAGATATAAATTGAACTTTTTGTTGGTTACCTTTTGATAGCGTATTTATTTTCCTATCTTTATACTCACTTATTTTAAATCTTTCTAATAGCTTGTCCAGTCTTGTTAGAATAGTTCTTTCGTCAAGTGATTTTAACTTACCATAAAAAAGCATTTGCTGTTTAACCGTAAGTTTGGTAAGAAGGCTTCTTTCTTCAGTTAAAAAACCTATCTTATCAGTTACATCATAATCTATTTTTTTACCATTGAAAGTAATTAACCCATCACTTGGGCTAATTAAGTTCATTATCATTCTAAAAGTAGTTGTTTTACCCGCTCCATTTACTCCCAAAAGGCCAAATATTTCCCCTTTATCCACGGTAAATGATAAATTATCAACCGCTTTAAAATCACCATAATACTTAGTTACATTTTCTATCTTTAACATCTTACTCCTCCTTACTTATAACGTATAATACAGATTTATTATCAAAGTTTAAGTTTTTAAAGCCTTCTTTAAACTCCTTAAAATTATATTCTTCATATATATCATAAGCGTTATTTATTAACTTCCCATTTCTTGTCACACTATTTAGTATTACATTTGCAAAAGCTCCAGGATTTTCAAAACACTTTACCATGGATGTTAAAAGAGCTTTTCTATCTAATTCAAAAATCTCCTCGTTAAAGTTATCTTCTTTAAACTTTTCATCAATTAAATTAATTAGTTTATCCTTATCTAAAACATCTGATTCAAACATAACTAACATAACATCATCAAAATATGAATATGTCCAAGATAACTCTGTCTTTATAATTTTCTTCTTTATTAGGTCTTTTTCAAATGAAGAGGTCCCCCCGAATTTCATATCTAATAAAATGTTATAGAATAAATTTCTTTTAAATCTATCTTCACCGGTTCTTTTCTTTTCCTTAAATTTATAACATATACTTATTCTTGGCACACTTACGTTTCTTTTTTCTTCCAAATAATTAATACATACCTTTTCATCTTCGGTAAATTCTTTAATTTCTATCGCTTCCTTTTTTTCAAATTTTTTAGAAGCTTGATTTCTTCTTACTAAATTAAATGTATTTTTAACATCAACATCACCATATATAACAAGAATCATGTTTGATGGATGATAAAATGTATTATAACATCTATATAAATCTTCTTTAGTTATTTTAGATACGTTTTCTTTATCACCAATTGTTTTATACTTATTTGGATTTT
>CANEGO010000022.1 GCA_947427095.1 uncultured Clostridium sp.
AAATAGAAGAAATAGTTACCTTAAAGGTATTTGAAGACCACCCAGAGTTACTAACCCCAAGCGCTTTTAAAAAAACAGCCCCAGAAATAGAAGAAATAGTTACCTTAAAGGTATTTGAAGACCATCCAGAGTTACTAACTCCAAGCGTGTTTTTTAAAACAGCTTCAGAAATAGAAGAAATAGTTACCTTAAAGGTATTTGAAGACCACCCAGAGTTACTAACTCCAATCGCTTTTAGAAAAACAGCCCCAGAAATAGAAGACACTTATTTTTTATATTGTCTTTATAAATTAGAAGATTATATAACAAGTTCCCATCTTTTTTTATCAAGCTGTGAGGTTCAATCTAAATTTAATTTTTTAGATAGTATTAATGAGCCAATAGCAATAGAAAGAAAAAATGGAAAGATAAAGTTACATTCTATAATGCTAATGACTAATAAAAATATGAAACAAAAATACGGATTAACAAAAAAGGAAATATTACAAAAATATAGATATGTAGATGCTGACGAAATAAGTTATAAAAAAAATAATTCTAAGGTTTTATAAAAAGAATAAGAGGAATTTGTTGTTCCTTTTATTTTTTTATGATATTATTTTTATGGTGATGATACTTGAAAAATAAACTTATTAAATTCTATAAAGAAAATAAATGGCTTATGATTACGTTTTTTGTTTCAAGTTTAGTTATATCTATTATTTATACTTTAAAACATATTGCGCCATTTGGTAACAACTCCATGTTGGATGTTGATTTCTATCATCAGTATGGTCCTTTATTAAATGAACTTTATGATCGGGTAAAGCAAGGAGAAAATCTTTTATACTCTTTTAATACGGGTGGTGGCATTCCCTTTTATCGTAATTTTTTAAATTATTTATCAAGCCCGTTTAACATAATAATGTTTTTGTTTAAAAAGGAAAACATTGTTATGGCATTTTCGATAATAATAGGACTAAAAGCAGTTTTTGCTTCCACTACAATGGCATATTATTTAAAAAAAACTTTTAAAAAAGATGGATTTATGATATGTATTTTTGGTATTTTATATGCCTTTTCAGGTTATTTTTGCGCATATTATTGGAATATTATGTGGCTTGATGGAATGGTGTTTTTACCTCTTATTATGCTTGGCATAAATAAAATTATAGATGAAAAAAAGCCTTTATTTTATACGATTTTTCTAGCTCTTATGCTATTTTCAAACTATTTCATTGGATACATGATATGTATATTTTCCGTATTTTATTTTTTAGGATATTTTTGGTACCGTGGTAATTTTAAATTAAAAAACATAATAAAAACATTTTTTATGTTTGGTTTATTTTCTATTTTAGCGGCGGGATTAGTTTCCTTTGCATTATTACCACTTTTTTATTCATTAGGAAGTATATCTGCAACAAAGGGAAGTTTTCCTGATATTGGTACTAACTTTGGGCTTCTTGATTATTTGTTTAATCATATTACTGGTAGTAACAGAACTGTTTTTGTAAGTGATATATTACCACTACCTAATGTGTATTCAGGACTTCTTACGATTTGCTTAATAATGCTTTTATTGATAAATAAAAAGGCAAATAAAAAAATAAGGGTACTTGCTATTTCGTTTCTTTTATTATTTTATCTTTCATTTAACATTAACGTAATAGATTTTATTTGGCATGCTTTTCACGTTCCGAATGATTTACCATGGAGATATTCTTTTATATATGTATTTGGTTTAATAACGATTAGTTACTATTCATTTATAAACATAAACGCTTTAAGTAAGCTTAAGGTGAGTATATGTTTTATGATAACTTTTATATTTGTTATGCTAGCATCAAAATTATCTTTTGAAAATCTAAGTGACGGAAGGGTTATATCGTGTCTAATAATAATTTTATGTTATTACTTAATATACCTTTTATCTTTCGTAAAAAAGATTCCTAAAAAATTAATTAGTATGCTTATGATATTAGTTGTTACATGCGAATGTGTGTGGGGAATAAGTACGAATTGGAGAATAGATCATGATATAAAGACGTTTATGAGTGATAAGACTGCTTATAAATATTTAATTGATACCGGAATAAAGTTGGATAATGATTTTTATCGAATGGAGAAAACGGACTATTTAACCCTTAATGATGGTGCGTGGTATGATTATAAAGGAATATCAACTTTTTCTTCAATGGCTTATGAAAATGTTTCCAAATTTCAAAGAATGATTGGTATGGCTGGTAATGGTATTAATAGTTATTATTATAAGTATTTGCAAACTCCTGTTTATAATACTATGTTTAACATAAGATACTTATTAGGAAATTATATAGATGATGATTATTATAATACTATAGATGAAAAAGATGGGTATTATTTAAGCGAGTATAATTATCCTTCATCAGCTGTTTACGTAGTAAATGAAGATATTAAAAATTGGAAGTTAATACCATATGAACCTTTTTTAAACCAGCGTAATTTTGTTTTGTTATCAACGGGTAATGACGATATCTTTACTCCGGTTAAGGTATCAAAGGTAGAGAATGGAAAAATACTTGAACCAGAGTTTAAAAGTAATTCTAATGGTGAGTTTAACTATGAGTTAGAGCCTGGGAAAGATAGTATTACAATGGTTCTAGATAATTCAAATCATGATGATATATATGTTTATATCGGTGGTGCGAAAGTTAATGGCTTTGATGTGAATGGTAGCTATTATAGTATAACATCTGACGAATATTACGTGGTTAATACTCATAATAAGGAAAGTGATTTGGTAAACGTAACAATTAACTTTGACGATAACTTAAATGGAACTTTAAAATTCTACGCTTATACTATTAATGATGAGGTCTTTAATAAATTTTATAATGATATTAAGGTTGGCTTTATGAAGGTAGAAAAATATAGTGATTCTTTAATTTATGGGACAATAACTAGTCATAATGGTGGGTGTGCGTTTACTACTATTGCCTATGATAAAGGATGGAGTGTTTTCATAGATGGAAAGAAAGTTGATACTTATATGCTTCAAGATGCATATTTAGGTTTTGATGTGCCTTTAGGTACTCATGAAATTAAGCTTTGTTTTTATCCTGAGAAATTAAAAGAAGGCCTTATAATATCTGGTGTTTCTTTTATTCTACTGTTTTTGTATTTTATGTTTGAAAACAAGTTGAAATTTAAAAAAAGCTAAAAAGATGAATTTATTGTTTAAATTTATCTTTTTTTGTGATAGAATGGTTATAGTTATAATATGTGTGGTTTATTCTAAGCATATTTAAAAGGGGTAGGACAAATTGTAAGGAGGCTAGTTATGATTGGCGTAATTGAAAGAGTCAAGAATAGCGTGCTTTTAAAGTGTAGTACTTTAAATGAGGATGTTATTTCTAAAACTCTAATTAATGTTATAGATGAGGGCGTTTATCATTTTGCCGAGGACTTAATGAGTCTAATAAGTGATATGAATTTTAATTTATCAGAAGACGAGTTACGTAGTAAAACTAGTGATATTATTAAAGTTCCAATTGTAAAAAAAATAAAAAGAAAACTATTTATTGATTCGCTTGCGCTTCAAATAACAAATGATTCGTACGTTGAAGATTACTTTAATAAAGAGATTAATTTAAATGATTTAAAATCTTCGTATATTAAGGAACTTAACGTTAACAAAAGTTCTAATCAACTTAATATGACCGAGGATCTTAACATTAATAAGATAATAGAAAAACTTCGTTTGTACGTAGATGAATTAATTACCAATAGCGTAAGGGAAAACGTATTTTTGGTAAACGCGATTAATTCATTAATTGACAAAACTAAAAATGAAATAGAGCAAAGTTTAGAACAGATGATTAATACTACTGATTTAAAGTATTTAGATATTTTGGTTAATGAATTAATGGAAAATTCTAAAGAAGAAAACATAGAGATGGAAGAAGGGGAAGAAAACATGATAGAAAAAGAAAACGTTATGGATGTCATGAATGAGAACACCAATAACATAAACAAGTTCGATAAATATGATGATATGACTTTATTTAATAAAATGATTTTAAGTCTTAACACAAAGGAAGAGAGGCTATCTAGAAAGGAAAGTGGGCTTGAAAAAAGAAAGACGGAAGTTGATGAACGCTTAAGTGCTACTAATAAAAATATTGAAGCTAACATTGAAAGGGAAAATAAATTATCTCAAAGAAGGTTAGAATTGAATTCAAAAGAAGTTGAACTAAACTCTAAATTATCTGAAGCTGAAGTGATTTTTCTTAATATGAAACCGCTTATTAAGGGATTAAACAAGATTAAAGTTTCTGATGAGAAAGGTGGTAATGATGGTGAGTAAGTTATTAAGTAGTGTTTTAGATAAGGTTAGTGAAGATAACAATGCCTATCGTATGAAACTTAGGGATTTAAATAGAGCCATCGACGAAAAAACGACATCATTAGTTGGGGATGTTGTTACCCTTTCTAATTATACGGTTGATTTTTCAAACGCGGTGACAAACGCAAAGGATAAGTTGGTAAATCCAATCTCTAGAATAATAGAATCTTATGTTATTAGGGATTTAAGAAGTGTCGAAACAGTAAATGAACAATTTATTGATAAAATAAATGATAAAATCGATGGGGCTAGTATAAATTCTTCTGAAGAAAAAGATAATTTCATTCAAAATTTAAATTTATTATTAAATGATAAATATTTAGAAATAGTGCAAATAAAACGAGTTGACTTTTTAAATGATGGTGTAAATGATGATGTTGAATCCGCTATTAATGATTTTGTTTCGTATTTAAAGTCTTTTGCAAGTTTTGATGATCAAAGGTTAGAAGATTTAATGGTAGCGTACAAAAATAGCTTGTATGATATTATATCAATAACTTTAAATGAAATTAGTAAATTATATTTAGATAATTTTGTTAGTGAAATTACGAGTAGTTTAAACGTAAGTTTAGATGTTAATGCAACTGAGGATAAGGCTTATTCAAAAGATGACTCATTTAGGCCTTATATACCTGATATTAATCCTGTTTTAGAAACAGAAATACCACCAGTTCCAGAAATTCCAGTAATAACCGAACTAGAAGTTCCAGAGGTACCAACAATCATGACTGAACTTGATGAGGAAACCCAAAACGTTATTCCACCGGTTCCAAATGTTCCTGAGCCAGAAGAAAGCGAGGCTACTTTAATGGATATTCCTCCTATTGCTCCGATAGAAATAGTAGAAGAAAAGAATGTGGATGATATAAAGAAACCATATGACGTTGAGGAAATTCTTAAAATTGCTAAATCTCCAGTTGTAACCATGCCGGTTCCAGAAAAGAAAAATGAGTATTTATCTGTATCACCAATCGTTTCAATGGAGGAAAGTGATACGTTTGATTCTGAATTTGATGAAAAAGAAATCGTTGAAGAAATGATTGCTAGGTTGACAAAACGTTTAGCTAGTATAAACGAAAGACAAGAAAAGTATAATGAAGAAAAACGTAAATTAGAGGACGATGAAAACTTTGTAAATGATTTGATTAGTAGTTCTAATGCTAAAAAAGAAGAGTTAGATAAATTTGAAGAGGAATTAAATAATAAAGAGAAAGAAATAGAAGAAAAGCAAAGGGATTTAGATAAGAAAATTAATGATGTTTTACCTTTTGCCGATGCAATAATGAAATCAGAAAGGGAAGCTTAATCAAGCTTCTTTTTTCTTGGTATTTTTTTTAAAAGTGTACATATAGTTAATTAGAAAGATTTGGAGGATAATATGATTAATAAACAAAAATTGTGGTTTTTAACTTTATTTAGCTTGATACTTGTTTTAAGTGTGTATTATATTACTATGCCTAGCGAATTATTAACTACTACAAAAAATAATACCAATAAAGAAGAAAAAAGTACTAACGTAAGTGTAACGGAGACTGATGTTTTAACAGCGCTTCAAGTTGAGGCTGATGAAGAAAGAGCAGCTCTTGCGGCAGAATATAATGAAATATTAACTAATAAGGATGCTTCAACCGAGGAGAAAAATAATGCTTATGATGGCCTTAAAGAAATAGATGAAATAAAAGCGAAGGAAGAAGAATTGGAAAAAAAATTAAAAAAACAGTTAAAGCTTGATTCGTTTATTAAAATTGATTCAAATAATGTAAGTGTAACGATAAAGAAAAAAGATCATGATTATTCTCTTGCTAACAATGTCATGAGACTTATTCAAGAAGAGTATCAAAATAAGATGTACGTTTCTGTAAAGTTTCAAAATTAAGTACCTTTTTACGCCTTTACTCATAAAATAATATAGAAAAAATATTAAAATACCTCTTATTATAAGAAAGTGGGGAAATCATGGGAAAGGCAATACTAACTAAAAGGGAAAAAGAAATCTTTGATTATTTAATAACGAATAAAACAACTAAGGAAATAGCAGAAAAACTTGGAATAAGTGAAAAAACAGTTAGAAATCATATATCTAACGTAATGCAAAAACTTGGTGTTAAAGGAAGAGCTTGCGCGGTAATTGAACTTATAAAATTAAATGAGATTACTTTATAAAATCGCATATTAAATGCGATTTTTTCATATAATGTAAAGGAGGTAACCATGCTAAGAAAATTTGCTTATAATAAAATTTTTAGAACAACCGGGATGCTTTTACTTTTACTTTTATTACTTTTGTTTCCAGCTTCTAAAGAATATAGTTTAGAAGATGATAGGGTTATAAAAACTAGTTCTAGTACTCAAAAAAACGAAGTTTTTTTAATTGATAAGAATGGGTACGTAGCAAGATGTAATGTAGATATTAACGCAGAAAACGATGAGAAGTACGCTACCAAACTAATAGAATTATTAATTATTGGTGGTAAGTATGAAGAAAAGATACCTAATGGGTTTAGAGCCATATTACCTGCGGATCTTAAAATAAATAGTGTTAGCATAAATGATGATGATATAACGATTGATGTTTCAAACGAAATTTATGATTTAGGAAAAGAAGATGATGAGCTAGCAATTGAAGCGTTAACGTTTAATTTAACATCAATAGAAGGTATTTCAAATTTATACATAAACGTTGATGGTAGTCCCCTTAAGACATTTTCTATATCTGGAAGAAACGTTATTCAACCATTTACAAAAGAAAAGGGAGTCAATAAGATTTATGATGTTATTAATTATAAGAACGTAAATAATGTTACAGTATATTATTTAAGTAAGGGAAATAATGATTATTATTATGTGCCTGTAACAAAAGTGACTAATGATAACAGAGACAAAATAAAAATTATAATTGATGAATTAACATCGTCACATATATATGAAACAAATTTAATGAGCTTTCTTAATTATAATGCTAAACTTTTGAGTTATGATATATCTGATGAAGTTCTAACTCTTAACTTTAATAACTTCTTGTTTGATGATGAAAATGCAAAAAGTATTTTAGAAGAGGTTATATATTCTATTTCTTTATCAGTTAGAGATAATTACAATGTTAAAGAGGTGATATTTAACGTTGACGGTAAAGAAATTACAAAAAGTGTTATAAAAAATATTGAATAATAATTTGTTTTTTGTTATAATTGATTTGTTCTTTATGAACATTTCTTAAGTCCTGCTAGCTCAGCTGGATAGAGCAACGGCCTTCTAAGCCGTGGGTCAAAGGTTCGAATCCTTTGCAGGACGCCATTTATAAATAAAACATTATCTAAAGATAATGTTTTTTTCTTTACACAGTTATTTTAAAATCTTGACGGGGGGGGGGGTATATGTTATTATGAACAGGTAATAATAAAAAGTAGTAAAGGAGT
>CANEGO010000023.1 GCA_947427095.1 uncultured Clostridium sp.
AAATGGTGGGCCTGAATGGACTTGAACCATCGACCTCACGCTTATCAGGCGTGCGCTCTAACCAGCTGAGCTACAAGCCCATTTCATAACACTGGTAAAACTGACTATTTAATTCTACTATATAAAAATTAAAAATGCAATATATTTTTTAATTTTTTTTAATTTTAATACAACTAAAATCAAAAATATGTCGTAATTACTTATTAAATTACTAATAAAAAGTATCATACACTTTAAAGAAAGGACGGATATGATGCTTACTGTTGGTATACCAAGAGGTCTTTTATATTATAGATATGAAATCTTGTGGAAAGAATTCTTTGACAATTTAAACGTAAAGTATATTGTTAGTAGTGAAAGTAATTTTAGCATTTTAAAAGATGGAAAAAACAAATCCGTTGATGAAGCATGTCTTTCACTTAAATTATTTATTGGTCATGTTGCATCATTAAAGGGTAAGTGTGATTTATTGTTTATTCCGAGAATATACTCTTTAGAAAAAACAGAACAAGTTTGCACTAATTTTAATTGTTTATATGACTTGATTCGAAACTTATATCCCGAATTAAAAATTATTAATTACAACGTGGACGTTAAACATAAAGCATCCGAAAAAAAAGCTTTTTTAAGTTTAGGAAAACAACTAGGGTTCAAGAAAAAAGATTCGTTAAAAGCATACTTAAAGGCTAAAGAAAAAGAAAGAAATAATCAAATAAAATTAGAAGATAACTTAAAAAGGAAGTTATCTCAAAACAAAAAGAAGATTTTGTTATTAGGCCACCCATATAATCTAAATGATAGTTTAATTGGTAAACCCGTTAGTAATTATTTAGTTAAAAATAACGTCGAAGTCATTTTTAGTTATGAACTGCCTGAAAAATACATAAATGAGTATTATAAAAAAATATCTCCAAAAGTTCATTGGACAATGAATAAGGAACTACTTGCAGCTTTTATGTTTTATAAAGAAAGTGTAGACGGAATAATAGTATTAAACGCCTTCCCCTGCGGCCCTGATTCACTTACTAACGAAATGATTTTGCGAAAAAAAGGAAAAAGCAGAGTTTTGCTTCTTACCTTCGAGGAGCTTTCAAGTGACGTTGCGGTTATAACTAGATTAGAAAGTTTTCTTGACATGATAAAAGGAAGTGTTTATTTATGAAAAAAGTAATAAGTTTCCCGCACTTAGGGGACTATTCTCATCCCATCGGCAAATTAATCAGAAGAATAACTAATCTCGATGTTTTAGAGGCCCCACCAATTACAAAAAAGACCATTGCTCTAGGAAGCAAACACAGCCCTGATTCAGTTTGCGTTCCATTTAAATATAACTTAGGAAACTACATTGAAGTGCTAGAAAAAGGGGCTAATATTTTATTGCAAGCAAGCGGTGGTTGTAGGTACAGATATTATGCTGAGGTACAAGAAACAATTTTAAAAGACTTGGGATATGAATTTGAATTTATTCAAATAATAGGAAAAGATCACCTAAAATTTAAAGAACTGTTTTCAATATTCAAGAAACTAAACCCCTGTCTATCCAAAAAGCGCTTTATTCATGAATTATTAATGACCTTTTTATATTTGGAATACTTAGATAAAATCGATGAATTAATAAGACATAGAGTTGGATTTGAAAAGGAAACAGGCTCTTTTTTTAGACTAAAACAAGAATTTCTTAAGGAATCGGATAAAACAAACAGTATTATCAAATTAACCATGATATATATTAAATTCAAACATAGGGTTAAAAAAAATAAAATTAAAAAATCTAAAAATATAATAAAAGTTGGTATTATCGGAGAATTATACACCGCGATGGAGCCATTTTCAACATATGAACTTGAACAAATGCTAGCTAAATATAATATAGAAATTAAGAGGTTTACCAACCTTACATACTTGCTATGGAAGAAGAAACTTAAATTACCATACATCAAGTGGAAAAGCAGAAAATACTGCAAATATACACTTGGTGCGGATGGTCTTGATAACGTGTATAGAACCTTATGGCTTAAAAAGCATAAATACGACGGGATAATACATACTAAACCGACCGGTTGTACACCAGAAATAGGAGCAATGCCAATTATAATGAATGCTGCTAAAGATAATAAAATACCAATTATCTTCCTATCATTTGATGAACAAACCAGTAACGAGGGATTAAAAACTAGAATTGAAGCGTTTTATGATCTTTTGAAAAACAGAAAGGAAAGAAAAAAATGAATGGATATCTAGGTGTGGATATTGGCTCTATATCCACTAAAGGAGTTATAATCGATGAGAATAAAAACATCATCGCAAGCACATACCTCTGGACAGAGGGAAATCCAGTTAAAGCTGTAAAAAGAGTTTTAGCTGATTTAAGAAGTCAAATCAAGCATAAAAATATAAATATAATGGGTGTTGGTACTACTGGATCAGCAAGAAAATTAATAGGAACCATGCTTGGGGCTTCTAGCATAAAAAATGAGATAACAGCGCATGCGATTGGAACTTTATCACTTTATCCAGAGATTAAAACAATAATTGAAATTGGTGGTCAAGATTCAAAAATAATCTTAGTTGAAGACCAGGTGGTAGTTGATTATGCCATGAATACCCTTTGTGCCGCCGGAACGGGTAGTTTTCTTACAAGTCAGTCAAAAAGATTAGGCGTGGCTGTTGAAGACTTTGGAGAGATTGCTTTATTAAGCAAAAATCCCACCAATATAGCAGCAAGGTGTACCGTATTTGCCGAAAGCGACTTGGTTCATAAAATACAAATGGGTTATCAAAGGGAGGATATTATAGCAGGGCTATGTAATAGTGTTGCATCAAATTATCTAAATAATGTTGCTAAGGGTAAAAAAATAAAAGAACCAATCATTTTTCAAGGTGGCGTAAGTAAAAATGTAGGAGTTAAAAAAGCTTTTGAAAAAATACTCAAATCACAAATAATAACTGACGAAAACGGTCACCTTATGGGAGCATTTGGAAGTGCCATTTTATCTATGAATAAAAAACTTGAAAAACCATTTAATTTTGAAGTTTCCAATAGTAATTTTGAAACAAAAGGAATAGAATGTAATGGTTGTCCTAATCATTGTGAGATAATTGTCGTTAAAAAAGATGGAAAAAAGTTAGATTCTTGGGGTAATAGATGTGAAAAAGGAAAAGTGACAACAAAATAATCATGTTGCCACTTTTTATTAAATAATAAACTCGTTATAATTAGTAACTTTACCATTTATCATAAACACATATTCTCTATTTAAATATTGGGCTGCTTTCTTTGGAATTAACACGGCTTTATTCCAATTTTTAAGAATGTGTTTATCAAAATCTTCATTGGTTAAATAATTTACAATCAAATAATTATTATTTATTTTAATATCTACCCTTTTAATTTTTTGAATTTCCTTGTTCATTTTATCCTGAATACTAGAATCTTTTGTTCTATGAAATGTTACGTCTAATTTATCCGCAAGTACTAATGATAAACCTATTAGTGTTTGTATGTTATCACCATTAGAATGATCCTTAATTGCTTGCTCTAATATAATTAATTCATCTTTTTTAAAATCAGCCGGATTAAGGTACTTTTTAAAAATCCTGCTACTTTCTAAGGCATGATCTACTTTATTTCCTTTATATAATCCTATGTCATGAAGTAAAGCTGCTACCATTCCAAGCTCAATCGTTCTTTTATCAACACCAAGTTGTGATAAAATAATTTGTACATAATTAGCAACCCTTTTATAATGGCCTAATCCGTGCTCCCAATCCCATTTGCCGTCAGTAATAAATTTTATATTTTCTATTTTTTTAACAATGGTCAAATAGTTTTCATTATTTAACAAGTTTTCATATATGTTCATAACTATACCTCTTATGTAATTTAAAACCGAGCTTTTAGGCTCGGTTTATTTACAAATGGTG
>CANEGO010000024.1 GCA_947427095.1 uncultured Clostridium sp.
ACTAATATACTTACGGTCATGAGACACACTAATTATCACGCGCGTAAAGTTTTTTAAAACCTTCCTTATAACCGGGTTTGATAACGGGCTTACGTTTCTAGTTGGTTCATCCAAAATTAAACAATCACATTTATCTAAAACTAACTTAATTAAAATCAGCTTTGCTTTAGTACCATTACTTAAATCATTAGGATTACTAACCATTTCATCCTTAGTAAAATTTAAATTACCTAAATACATCCTTGCCTTAGTAACGTTATCCTTACTTCCATCGGTTAAAAAATCCAAAACACTATCATAACCACTTAATATATCTTCATAAACTTGCGGCATGTATCCCACCTTAATATCATTTCTGGTTTTTAATTCATCATATATTTTCCTTATCAAAGTAGTTTTACCTACCCCGTTTTTTCCTATTATACACAAATGCTTATTTCCGATTACATCTAACTTTATATTTTTGGAAAGCACCTTACCATCCACTATAAGCTCTGGTATATCAAGTTTTATAATGACCTTATTTCTTGGTATATAAACGTTTTCAAAGCTAAAATTAATGCTTTCTTCCACGTCTGGGGCCTCGGTTATAATAGTGTTATCCAACCTTTTTTCCTGTGATTTTAACTGGTGCATCTTCTTTTTTAATACCTTAGCACCATGTGGATCCTTTCTAGAAATAGTATTTTGCTTATACTCAACCTTGTCCATTACCCTTCTTAACTTTTCTTGTTCTTTATTAAACTTCCTTTTTTCATACTTTGATATTTCACTTTGCTTTTCTAGTTTTAAAATTCTTTCTTTTACGTAAGTATCATAATCCGTTTTTAATAAAGTATGCCTGCAATCAGTCTTCTTCTTTATCTGCTCTATATGTAAGATTTTATTAGCAGTATTAGATAAAAGCGTTTCATCATGGGAAACATACACAATTGGTTTACTTGTCTTGTTTATAAAATCTTCTAACCATTTTAACGTTTCTATGTCTAAATCATTGGTTGGCACATCTAAAAATAAAATATCATAGTCGTTAATTAAAAGCCTTAGTATTCCTACTTTTACTTTTTCACCACCAGATAACGTACTCATTTTTTGTTTTAAAATATAATCATCTAACATTAATTCTTCCAAACTTCTATAAAAAATATTAATCTTATCATAATAATCATTTTCATCTACAAATAAATAATCAAACACCATTTTATTTAAGTCTTCGTCACTTAAAAATTGCTCTAAATAACCCGGTCTGTTACCCTTATAGTTAATTGTTCCTGAAACCGAAGAATACTCACATATTCCTAATAATGACCTAAGTAAGGTAGATTTACCGTTTCCTTCCTCACCTATTATCGCTAGTTTATCATTTTTATTTAGGATAAATGATAATCCCTTAATTAAATATCTAGTAGATACCATTATATCTACGTTTTTAGCTTCAAACATGCTATGCCTCCTTTTACTTGGCATAATCAAAGTTTATGCCTAACTTATTTAATTAAATTAATCATTTTCCCACCTCCATAAATTACTTTAGCTTAACGCTTATTTTCATTTTAGCATATATTTTTTTCATAACCTCATCCCCTCGTAATTTACCGACTATCTTTATAATCAATACAAAATAACTTAATTAAAGCGGCCCAAAAACGAAAGTTAAACAAGAGTATCCTTCATTTTAAACTCATTATTTTTTTGTTCTTTTATTGTTTTTTAATAACATACTAATTATTATAAATATTATCGATGGTAATAAAAACTCAATACTTCTGACGATTACGTTTACGTAAAACGGACTTGAATTAAAATACCAATGAAGATGATCAACATTAATGGTAATTATAAATGATAGAATCAATAATAACGATACAAATAGTAATACTAAACTTATAATTTTTTTTATTTCTATTTTTTCTTTTTTCACTGATTTTCTAATAATATAAACTATAAAGAATAAAAGGTATAAAAGTATAGCAAATAAAGATATTAAATATAATGTTGTTAACACCGTGAGTGGCGTACCAAAATGGTATATACTAAATGTTTCTGCGAATATAAAAGTTGTTATTAATGCAATAATGCTTAATATAAATATTGTTTTTTTCATACAATTCTCCACTATTTTTTTATTTATTTTCTTTTCTTACTAGAAACTACGGTGGTAATAATTATAAAAACAATTGAAAAACAAATTATGATAAACATGTTAGTTAAAATAGGTTTTATGCTATCCATGTTAAATACTTCTACGTTCTTTAGCAAATCATTTGTTTTTATGTACCAGTAAGATGGAAGTGCGTGTGCTATTTTAAGTACGAAATTAGGTAACATACTAGCAGGTACAAAAGAGCCGCACAAGAAACTTGACCCAAGTGCAATAACGTTTACAATACCATTTACCGCGTTTTTATTACTTACTAAGTTAGCGATTAAAAACGCGATTGTTAAAGCACAAAACGTAAATATAAATGAGTTTATTATGAAAAATAAACCATGCATCGTATTCATTATTTTACCCAAAAGGATAAATGACAAAACAACATAGAAAATCCATAAAGCAAAGGCGAATAAACCATTTGATAAAAGAAGTGTCGTGTTATATTCTTTATTACTCATACTACTTACCATGGTTCTTTTCTTTATGTTTTCTTCTTTAAAACTAGATAAGATTAAACATATAACGTATATCGTGCCTGCTAAAATACAGTAGTTTAAAAAGTTATGGTAAAACGCCGCTTTTTCTATAGAATTACTATCTAACTTTGAAGTTATTTTTACGTCTACTTTGGTAGCTAAAGTATCATCTATTAAACTTACTAATTCTTCTTCGCTTCCTGCTACGTCACTATAAACGTTTGCTATCTTAAGGTATCTTTCCACCATCATGTTAGCTAAACTAGCTCCATAATCCCCTACTGTTTTAACTTTTATTTCCGGACTTTTACCAGCGATAATTTCTTCACTAAAATCCTCGGGAACATAAATCACGTAGCTTACGTCACGGTAAAATAAAGCATCATCTATTTTTTCTTCGCTACCTACTATATTTATTACGTTACTATTTTTATTTAAATAACTAATAAAACTCTTGGTGATACCTTCTTCTTTTTCTTTGTTTACTATTAGTATGTTTGGTTTGCTAGCGGTAAAACTCACGTTTTTCTCGCTGGTTTGCATATTAAACGCACTAAAGAAAACAAGGATAACGGTATAAATTATAATTGGTATTTTACACTTGTTTAATACTTTTAAAAATGCTTTAAATACGGTCATAACGCTGCCTCCTCAA
>CANEGO010000025.1 GCA_947427095.1 uncultured Clostridium sp.
CAGCTATTACAGGGCCTTTATTATGGCTTAGACAAAGGGAAATAGTTCACTATAATCGTTTTAAAGAATTAGCTGATGAATATAAAGCTAAATATTATTATAATAAGTAATTAAAAACTTACGATTTATTTTTCGTAAGTTTTTAATTTTTATGTTACAATATTTTTGGTGATTATATGAAATCTAAAAACCCTAATTTAAAATATGTTAAAGTTGATAAAAATAACATTGATATTGCATTTAATATACAAAAGGAAATTTGGCCTTCATCTCCAGATTATGAAAATTTTCTAAGAAAGATTAATTTGAACAAACAAGAGGAATCCTCTTTTATAGTTTTTTATGATAATATTCCTATTGGAATAACTAGTACTTATGTTGAAAGTATAGATGATGAAACTATATGGTTAGATTGGTATGGAGTACTAAAAAAATACAGAGGAAAAGGTTTTGGTAAAGATATTTTGGAAGATACAATAAATTATTGTACCAATTTAAATAATTATAATTATTTAAGGTTAGATACAACCTTTTGGAAGGGAAGACCCGCTATTAACTTATATGATATTATAATGGATTTAAAAGAAGAATATACTGTAGAAGATACAGAAACTAAGAAATATAATACGATTATTTATACATATAATTTAAAGAAAACTAATTATACAAAGCCATGGAATAATAAATTTTTAGGGTTAAACGAATATTATGAAAATTGCAAATAATTATTAAATTTAAATTATAATACCTTAGTTTAGTAGATAGGTGGATTAACTATAATATTATAATCTAAGTTTTCTATTTGACCTAACGCTTTAAAATCCTCTAATATTTTTTTATTATCTATTATTTTGTTTTCTTTAACGTACTCAAAATGATATATTATAAACTCTTTTAAGTCTTTAAAGTTATAGCTAGCCATTGGATCTATATTTAAAGCAAGTGCTACATCTTTAACCAATTTTTTAATTATTTCTTCATCTATTTTTTTATCTGCAATAACGGTTAAAGCGCCATTTTGTTTTTGAAAGCATACACTTAAATAACCATTTATTTCTTCACCATTAATCTTTGTAATATTTAGCTCATAATTTTCTTCTTGTCCTTGCTCTACGTGCACCTCGTATTCTTCGTTAAGTACCGTAAACACCTTAGTAAAATTACTTATGTAAGCTTGTTCGTATTCTGCTGTCATCATACTTATCACCATTATTATGATACTCAAAATAAAAAAACTTATGAATAATTCATAAGTTTAATATTGTTTAGCCCAGTATATTTTGGTAGTGGCTTCTTTACCGCAACATACACATTTTTTATTCCCCGTAGGTTCTGCACCAACAAATGGAATACATCTTGATTTTAATCCTAAATCATCTTTTATTTTGTTTTCGCAAAGAACATCACCACACCAGTTAGTGTATATGAAGCCAGATTTATTTTTTGCAATGTCACTCATTTCCTCATAAGTATCAGCATTATATACCATACTATTTCGTCTTTCAAGTGCTTTATTATACATATTATTTTGAATGTTTATTAATAATTCATTTACTTTCATAACAGCCTCATTAACTGGTACCTGCACCTTTTCTAAGGTGTCACGTCTAACGATTGTAACAACGCCTGATTCTAAATCACGTTTGCCAACTTCGATTCTAACAGGGTATCCTTTAACTTCTGCTTCAGCAAATTTAAATCCTGGAGTTTTATTAGAATTATCTACTTTGTAAGTTATTAGTGAATCCTTTAAATCCTCGGTAATTTCTTTTAAAGCGTTATCTACCTTTTCACCATTTCCAATTGGAATAACAATAGCTTTAACAGGTGCGATTCTAGGTGGAAGTACTAAACCTCTATCATCACCATGAACCATAACAAGTGCGCCAATCATTCTTGTTGTGCATCCCCATGATGTTTGGTATGGATTTTCTAATTTGTTTTCTTTATTTAAAAACTTAATATCAAATGCTTTAGCAAATCCTTGACCGAAGTAGTGGGAGGTTGCGTTTTGAAGGGCAACTCCATCATACATCATCGCTTCAATTGCGTAAGTAGAATCAGCTCCCGCAAACTTTTCTTTATCAGTTTTCTTACCAGTAAATACTGGAATTGCTAAAACGTTTTTCTGAAAGTCTTCATAAACTTTTAACATTCTAAGAGTTTCATCTAATGCTTCTTCTTTAGTAGCGTGCATCGTATGACCTTCTTGCCACAAAATTTCACGGCTTCTTAAAAATGGCCTTGTTGTTTTTTCCCATCTAACGATCGTACACCACTGATTATATAAAAGAGGTAAGTCCCTATATGAGTTTATTATCTTTTTAAAATGTTCGCAAAATAAAGTTTCAGAAGTAGGTCTAACACACATTCTTTCTTCAAGCTTGTTTTCACCACCATGAGTGACCCAAGCAACTTCTGGTGCAAATCCATTAACGTGATCTTTTTCTACTTGTAGTAAACTTTCTGGTATGAACATTGGCATCTGTAAATTTTCATGACCCGTTTCCTTAAACTTTTTATCTAACACTTTTTGCATGTTTTCCCATATTGCATATCCATATGGTCTTATAATCATACTTCCTTTGACAGAGGAGTAATCTACTAAATCTGCTTTTTTAACTACGTCAGTGTACCACTGCGCAAAATCTACATCTCTTGATGTTATTTCTTTTACTTGTTTATTATTCATCTAAAACACTTCCTTATCCTGTAATTCCTTTTAAAAGCCCAAACGATACAGAACCAACAATTAAGCCCGCAAGTAAAACACCGCATGTTGCTGCCGTCATCGCTTTTTTCTTATCCATGTTAATTAATGATGCAATTAAGCATCCAGTCCATCCACCAGTTCCAGGAAGTGGTATTCCAACGAAGAATAAAAGTCCCCAAAACTCGGCTTTTTCTATTTTATCTTTTTTAGCAAGCGCTTTGTTTTCTAACTTTGTTACAAACTTACTAAAATGTTTTGTCTTTTTTAACTTGTTAAATATTGGTGTTATAAACCAAAGTATAAAAGGTAATGGAAGTAGGTTACCGATTAAACATATTATGAATGC
>CANEGO010000026.1 GCA_947427095.1 uncultured Clostridium sp.
AAGGTAAAAGAGTACTTAGAAAAATAGGATGGGATACTCATGGTCTTCCTGTTGAAGTACAAGTAGAAAAAGAACTTGGTTTCGAAGGGAAAAAGGATATCGAAAAATATGGTATTGAACCATTTAATAAGAAGTGTCGTGAAGCGGTTTGGAAAAATGAAGAAGCATTTACTAGATTAACTAACGAAATGGGTCAATTCATTGATACTAAAAATAGATATATCACTTATGATAATGACTACATTGAAACAGAGTGGTGGATCTTAAAGAAATTCTTTGATGAAGGGTTATTTTATGAAGGAGTTAAAATAACACCATACTGTCCAAGATGTGGTACTTCCTTAGCATCACACGAAGTAGCCCAAGGGTATAAAGAGGTTAGTGTTGATACCGTTATCGTACCAATGAAGAAAAAGGATGAAGATGCATACTTCTTAGTTTGGACAACAACACCATGGACCCTTTTATCAAACGTGGCATTATGTGTTAATCCAAACGAAACATATGTTAAAGTTGAATCAATGGGATATAAATTTATCTTAGCAAAAGCCTTAATGAATAAAGTATTAGGTGATGATATAAAAGTACTTGAAGAATATAAAGGTTCTGATTTAGAGTATCAAGAATATGAACAATTATTACCATTCTTAAGCGTTAATAAAAAAGCGTTTTTTGTAACTTGTGATACGTATGTTACCATGGAAGATGGAACAGGTATCGTACACATCGCACCAGCGTTCGGTGAAGATGATGCTGCTGTTGGTAAAAAATATAACTTACCATACTTAAATCCAGTAGGTGAAGATGGATGTTATACTGAAGGCCCATGGAAAGGCATGAGAGTATTTGATGCAGACTTAGAAGTTATCAAATGGTTAAAAGCTAATGACAAGTTATTTAAAAAACAAAAGATGGTTCATAACTATCCACACTGCTGGAGATGTAAATCACCACTTCTATATTACTCAAAACCATCTTACTACTTAGAAGTAACTAAGTTTAAAGATAAGATAATAGAAGAAAATAACAAAGTTAACTGGTATCCAGAGTACGTTGGTGAAAAACGTTTTGGAAACTGGCTTGAAGAATTAAAAGACTGGGCTATATCTCGTCAAAGATATTGGGGAACACCACTACCACTTTGGACATGTGAATGTGGCCATATGGAAATGATAGGTTCTAGAAAAGAATTAGTAGAAAAAGCGGTAGAAGAAATTGATGAGTCTATCGATTTGCACAGACCATACGTTGACGATGTACACATTAAATGTCCAGATTGTGGTAAAGCAATGACTAGAACCACAGACGTTATCGATTGTTGGTTTGATTCGGGATCTATGCCATTTGCACAATATCATTATCCATTTGAAAATAAGGAAACTTGGGAAGAACAATTTCCAGCGGACTTTATTGCAGAAGGTATAGATCAAACAAGAGGATGGTTTTACTCACTACTTGTTATATCTACGTTTGTAACAGGAAAAAGCCCATATAAAAACGTATTAGTAAACGATTTATTACTTGATAAAAATGGTCAAAAGATGCATAAATCAAGAGGTAATGCAATTGAACCATTTAGCTTAATGGAAAAAAATGGGGCAGATACAATCCGTTGGTACTTACCTTATGTATCTCCAGTATGGACACCAATTAAATTTGATGAAGAAGGATTAAAGGAAGTATATTCTAAATTCTTTAGTACTTTTAAAAATACTTATTCGTTCTTTGCTTTATACGCAAACACTGATAACGTAGATCCAAGAGAATTTGATGTTCCGTATGAAAATAGAGAAGAAATCGATAAATGGTTAATTTCTAAATATAATAAATTACTTGATTATGTAACAAAAGCTTATGATGAATACGATTTAACAAAGGTAGTTAGAAGCGTAACAAACTTTGTTTCAGAAGATTTATCTAACTGGTACATAAGAAGAAACAGAAGAAGGTTCTGGGCACATGATTTAGATAATAGCAAAAAAGCTGTTTATAAGACTACTTACGAAGTATTAGTAGGATTATGTGAAATTATCGCACCAATCGCATCATTTGTTTCAGAAGAAGTATATACTGCTTTAACTGGTAAGGAATCAGTCCACTTAGCAGATTTCCCTAAAGCTGATTTATCACTTGTTAACGATAGAATAGAAAACAAGATGGATTTAGTAAGAGATTTAATCTCACTTGGTAGAAATGCCCGTGAGGAAGTTAAAATAAAGGTTAGACAACCAATTAGTGAAGTATTATTAGATGGTAAGAATAAAGACTTAATTGGAGAATTAGATGAACTAATAAAAGAAGAGTTAAATGTTAAAGTTGTAACTTACATAAATGATCTATCTAAGTACATGAACTTTGAAGTTAAACCAAACTTTAAAATAGTAGGTAAGATATTTGGACCAAAGATTAAGTTATATCAAGAAGAACTTACTAAACTTTCTAGTGAAGATATTAGTTTTATACAAAATGGAGAACCAGTAACTATAACAGTTGATGGTGAGTTATTTGACGTAACTGCTGAAATGGTTGATATAAGAGTATCAGCTAAAGAAGGATATGACGTTGCTAAAGAAGGAAATAACTTCATTATTCTAAATACTAACTTAACGGATGAATTAATTAATGAAGGTATTGCAAGAGAGTTAATTTCTAAGGTTCAAAACTTAAGAAAACAAAAAGACTTTGACGTAGCAGATAGAATTAAATTATATTATGAATCAGATGATAAGTTTGATGTTGTCGTTAAAGATTTTGGTGAAATGATAAAGAAAGAAACTTTAAGTATAGAACTTATAAAGAAAGATAATTTAACCGAAGAATTTGATCTTAATGGATTAAATGTTAAATTAGATGTAGAAAAGGCTTAAATATAAGTCTTTTTTATTTTACACAGTTATTTTAAAATCTTGACGGGGGGGGGGTATATGTTATTATGAACAGG
>CANEGO010000027.1 GCA_947427095.1 uncultured Clostridium sp.
ACAATAATTAAAAATATACAAACCATATATAAAATTTTATAAATATTTTCTTTTTTCATAAGCTTCTCCTTTTTATATAATAGTAGAATTTATTATTTAGCAAGATCGTATTATTTATTTTAATTAAATCATTTATTACTACTTTTTTCTATTTATTATGTCTTTTCTTGCTAGAAAAGACGTTAGTAATTATTATAAAAATAATTGAAAAACAAATTACGATAAACATGTTTGTTAAAATTGGTTTTAAGGTATCAAAGGTAAATACTTCCATTTCTTTTAACATCTCATTTGTTTTAATGAACCAGTAAGATGGCAAGATATGTGCTATTTTTAAAACGAAGTCTGGTAACATACTTGTAGGTACAAACGCTCCGCATAAAAAGCTTGACCCAAGAGCAACTACGTTTACGATACCGTTTACTGCGTTTTTATTACTTACCAAGTTAGCGATTAAAAAAGCAAGTGTTAAAGCACAAATAGTAAAGATAAATGAGTTTATTATAAAAATAAGTCCATGCGTGCCAAACATTATCTTATCCATTAAGATGAATGCTAGTATACAGTAAAAAATCCACAGGATAAACGCAAATAAGGCATTTGATAAAAGAAGTATTCTGTTGTAATTTTTATGGCTCATACTACTTACAATGGTTCTTTTTTTGATGTTTTCTTCTTTAAAACTAGATAAAACTAAACATATAACGTATATCGTGCCTGCTAAAATACAGTAGTTTAAAAAGTTATGGTAAAAGGCTGCTTTTTCTATTAGCTTAGTATCTAACTTAGTTGTTAAATTAACCTTTACCTTTTTTGATAAAGTGTCATCTATTAACGTTACTAACTCATCTTCATTATCTGTAACATCACTATAAACGTTTGCAACCTTAAGATATCTTTCTACCATCATGTTAGCTAGGCTAGCACCATAATCTTTTGTACTTTTAATTTTTATCTCGGGATTTTTACCATGTAAAACATCTTTACCAAAATTTTTTGGAACGTATATTACGTAGCTTACGTCCCTATAAAACAAGGCATCATCTATTTTTTCTTCATTCATGCTTACATTTACTTCATTACTATTTTTACTTAAATAATTAATAAAGTTTTTGGTTATTTTATCTTTATTCGCTTCTTTATTTACGATAAGAATGTTTGGCTTACTATCCGCAAAACTTATGTTTTTTTCAGAAGTTTGCATGTTAAACGCACTAAAGAAAACAAGCATAACGGTATAAATAATGATTGGTATTTTGCATTTGTTTAATACTTTTAAAAACGTTTTAAATACTGTCATACTTTTGCCTCCTTAAGCTAATGATTGATATACCTATTAATAAACCAGAAAAGATAAGTAAACTTACCAAGTTAAAGAAGAACCTATCCGTAGTATCATAGTAATATAACGAGTAAAAGCCGTCTGTTATCATGCTTACGGGATTAATTTTGTTTATTATCGGCACGTTTTTATCGATTATGTACTTCATGGTTATTCCCATCATTCCTGATAAAAAGCAACCTAGCATGGTGAAAGCTATGATAAATCCTGTTTTGGTATTTTCACTTGTTTTAAACACACATGATACGAAAACGCCAAGTGATAGACCTGCAAGTGAGCCTGCTAGTGAAAGTAAAATTATAAGTGGCAAGTTATTTCCGTAGTCCACCTTAAGAACAAAGATGGTGTATAAAAATAAAAGCAATAGACCAATTAGCTGCACCGCATAACTTGCAAAAGTGCTACTTAATATAAGCTTAAGTTTAGAAGTTGGACTTACCGATACTCTTTTACCGTTACTACTCATATTTGGTAAAACGTTATTAATTGATACCATACCAAGTATTCCACCATATAAACATGCCATGGCAATTAGGGTGTAAAATTCTATCATTGTATAACTTAGATTACTTCTTGATACGTCTTTTATGTTAGCTTTATAATCAGCTATTCGTTTTGTTACGCCGAGATATACGTACTGATAAATGGTGTTTACTCGTCCTGTTTCATTAAGACGTTCACTTATTTTTTTATCACCGATTGTTTTAGTCATTTTAATGTAACTACCTATTTCTTCTACTGCGTACTTAAAAATAGTTTCATCAAATCCGTTTTTATTCACCACTACTTTAGGGGTGTTATCCTTTAGCAAAAGATACCCGCTAACATCATTTTTTTCTAAAAGCTTTTTAGCCTTCGCTTCATTATCTACGTATTTAATGTTAAATATTTTTTCATCGCTATTTTTATCACCTAAAACCTTAAAAGGTTCTTTATATAGACTAAACTTAAAGTCATGATTATTAACGATCACTATATCAACAGGCTTCATTTTCTCGCTATTTTCTATGTTACTAAAAGCCATGCTAAAAAACGTTCCTAATATAATTGGAAAGGCAAAGGTCCAAAATATTAACATTTTATTAGAAAATAACGTTTTAAAAGCATACTTAAAATTATGAATAAACATTAGTCCCTAAGTTCCTTTCCGGTTAACTCTAAAAATACGTCGTTAAGGTTTGGTCTCATAACAAATATGTTGTTATATGTGATTTCTTCTTTTTTAAAATAACTCATTAAATCCACTATGTTATTTTTACCTTTATCATAAGTTATGGTTAAGTTGCCATCTTTATATGTTACTTGTTTTACGTTTTTTAAAGTATTTATTTCTTTAAGGTGTTTTTTATCTAAGTTCAT